>JBBISH010000113.1:0-20894 GCA_037441385.1 Myxococcales bacterium | reverse complement strand
GAGGCCCCAGCGCCCGCCGTCCTTGCCCGCCAGGCCCATGCGCCGCTGGGTGTCCCAGCGCACCTCCCACAGGTTGTAGAGCAGCCAGGCGGTGACCAGCTGCACGTCGACCTCGGCGCCCTCTTTCTCCAAGAACTGCGGCATCTTGTAGTTGCCGTCGCCCTCGGTGGTCATCGCCCAGAACTCGCCGATGATACCGACCTTGGGCTTGGCCACCAGCCGGTCGACCTGCACCGCCGCCAGCTCGCGCCGCACCTGCAGCAGGGTGTAGGGCATTTTCCAGAGCTCGCCCGGAGTTTCCAGGGTCTTGACCACCAGCTCGCGCGCGCGCGCCACCGCCTGGTCCGTCGCGCCGGGCACCACCTCGTAGGGGCGGATGCGGTACATCAGCGCGTTCATGGCGTCGCCGACCATCAGCGCCAGCAGAATCCGCACAAAGAACGGCAGGTTCATCTGCAGGCCGGCCTCGCTCGCCCCCGATTGGTCCAGGCCGCCCTTTTGCTGGAACAGCGCCACACGGAAGCCGTCAAAGCCCGCGTCGCGCAGGGCCTTGCGGTACTCGGTGGTGTAGCTGCCAAAACGGCACGGCCCACACGCCCCGGCGGTCAGGAACAGGTACTTGTCCAGGATGTGCTCGGTCGGCATTCCGCCATCGCGCATCTGCTGCAGGGTCTTGACCAGGTTGCCCACCGTGAAATAGGTCGGGTTGCACTGGCCGCGGTTGCCGAACTCTTTGCCGACCTGCAGCGCCTCGTTGTCCGGGCAGTCCAGCGCCAACACCTTGTAGCCCAGGCCGCGCAAGCCCGCGGTCACAAAGGTGTCGTGCGCCATGGTCAGGCCCGACACCAAGATGGTGGTGGTGCCGCGCTGGTCCGCGGTAAAGCGGTCGTGGACCACGTCGCGCCAGTGCTCGGTCTTGGCCATCCCCAGCTCGGCCTGCTGCTGGGTAATGAATTCGCGCAGCTCGGCGTCGATGCGCGCCTGGATCACTGGATCCAGCGCCGGCTCGGCTGGCTTGCTCGGCTTTTTCGAAGGCGCTGCGGGCACCTCCGTCACGTCCAGCTTCTTGGCCCGTTGCGCCAGGCGCTCCAGCGACACCTGCGGCGCCGGCACGTCCACCGGGATCGACGACGACGATACTTCGTTGTAGAAATCCATGGCTTAACTCCTGATCGTGTGACTGCCTGGCAACCGTCGCAGCGCCTTGTCCGCCAGCATCGCGACACTCATTCGCGCACTCTGGGCGACTTTACCCAGCGGCGACAGGGACTTGGGCGCCGGTTGCTCGCTCAGCAGCGGCTCGCTGCGCGGCGGCTTGGCCGGCTCGTTCGCATACAACTTGAGCAATTCCTGGCGCTTGCACTCGATGCGCTTCTCCAGCTCGGCCTTCTTGTGGGCCAGGTCCTGCAGGCGCTCTTTGTGGCGCTCCAGCGTGTAGCCGTAGGTCCGCACGCGAATACCAATCGATCCGCCAGGTTTATTGGCGTCGATGTCGTGCAGCGACGAGGTGGGCGTGCGGCTGGCGGCCAATATCTTGTCGATGGTGGCGTAGACCGGCGCGTCGTGGCCGCACTTGAAGCTGGACAAGTCAAAGACGGCCACGTTGGGATGACGGGCGGCAAACTTGGCGCACCACACCTTGAAGGCGCTGTTGGCGCTGTAGTTTTCTGGCCAGACGTCGTTGATGTCGAACACATCCGGCAGCCCCTGCGCCAGATCCTCGCGGAAGTAGTGGCCCAGCCACTCGCGGTCGCGCGGGATCGCCCCCATCGACAGGATCGGATAACCAAGCGCCTGAAATTCCTGCATGACCTCGTGGTTCAGCCCCGGATCGCTGTGGTAGGGTCGGCCCAGCATCAACAGGGCGATGCCGTCGCGCGCCGCCACGTCTTCGAGCAGGAGCCTACCGCGCCGCTCGCGCTCGGTCTGAAAATCTTCGAACGCCAACCACGCTTGTTCGCAGGCAAAGTCGCTCTCGTCGCGGGTCACGCCCAGAAGTTCGCCAAAGGCCTGAAACATCTGGTCGCGCTGCAGGTGCGGCTCGTTGAACGTCAGCGCCGGGCCCACGAATTGGATGTTGCGCTCGGCGAACCAGTCTTTCTCTTTGGTGAACGCGGCCTTCATCACGTCGCTCACCCCTTGCACGATCGGGCAGCTGGCGTGGTCCATCGTCCCGGTCAGCGGCGACGGCACGTGGGTCAGCGCCGGCAGGAAAATCGCCTGCAGCGGCCGTTCTTTATGCTTGTGCATCAGCAGGTTGTGTACGTGCGCCTGCGCCACCTTGCTGGGGAAGCACGGGTCGATGGAGCCGTAGCGCCCGCCCTCGGCCCACATCTCCTCGCTGGTGTCGTCCGAAAACACCACGTTCTGCTGCTCGATCCCCAACGTTTCCAGGTAGGTGCGCAGCCACGGCGCCACGCTCCAGATGTTCAGCACCTTGGGGATGCCGATGCGCAGGTGCGTGCGCCGCTCGCGGGCCGCGGCGTCCGAGCGAGCGAACGTTCGTTCCACCTGGCGGGTTTCCGTGCGCAGCCACGAATCCACTGTAGTTTCAGCAACTAGAAATTGCCCCCCATCCTCTGGCAGCGACTTGGGCGCAAAGCGGTGGCGGAAAAGCTCGCGCGCCTCCCACTCCACCAGGTTGGGGTAGGCCCGCCGCAGGCGCGCACGCTCGCGGGTCAGGTCGCGCAGGGCCGCCTCGCTCTCCACGGTGCCCTTCTCGCAGCTGAACCCCGCGATGTAGCGCACGGTTTCGCCACCGGGCGTGCTGGTGTCGACAAAGGTGCGGCTGCACAGGTTGGGGCAGAAGTGGCAGCGGGTGCTCTCGTCGGTGCGGGTGGTGTAGGTCAGGTCGATGGCGGCGTCCAGGCCGATCCAGCTGCCGAACACCTCGCCCTTCTCTTGCGCGCGGGCGGACTTACGCCACACCTCCAGCGCCGCACCGATCGCCCCGGCTTCGCCCGGGTAGGGGTGAACCTTGACGTCTGCGCCCGGCACCCGCTGGCGGATGTAGTCGACCTGGGCCTTGACCGCCGCCAGGTTGTACTGCGTACCCCCTTGCAGCACAAAGGTTTTCCCCAGCTCGGCCATCCGCGGGATCTGCACCACGTACTGCCACACGTTCTTGGGCAGCACGAGCGCGAGGCCGGCCAGCATCTCTTCCTTGCTGTAGCCCTCTTTTTGGAAGTTCACCCGGTCGGCGTCCAGAAACACCGCGCAGCCATACGAAAATTCCGGGCTGAGCTCGGCCGAGAACGCCGTGTTGGCGTACTCGGTCACCGGCACGCCGAACTGGTCCGCCATCGCCTGCAGGAGCATCCCGTTGCCGGCTGAGCACTGATTCGACAAGCGGAAATTGTCGATATCCCCACCCCGCAGGAACAGCACCTTGATGTCCTGACCGCCGATGTCGCAGATCACGTCCACGTCGCCGCAGTAGTGGCGCGCGCTCAGCATATGCGCAACCGTTTCCACCACATGCACTTCGGCGTGCAGCGCCTTCTCCAGCACCGTCCCCGCGTAGCCGGTCACGCCAAAACCGGTCCACTCCACCTGCCAACCGCGCGCCCGGATGGTGTCGCGCATCCGCCCGAACATCTCGCGCATGTCCAGGATCGGATTGCCCTTGCTCAGCTGGTATTCCTTCAGGACCACCGTGCCGTCTTGCGCCACCGCCACGCACTTGCTCGAGGTCGACCCGCCGTCCAAACCCAGCGCCAGCTTGAGCGTCTGCCCCGCAACAGGCATACCACCCAGCTTGCCCTGCGGGCGAAACACCTGGCTAAAATCGAGCGCTTCCTGCTGGTTGCCCACCAGCGGCGGCCCCGCCAGCTCGCGCAGCCGCGCCTTGCGGCCCTGTTCGGCGTAGTGGCGCAGCGCCTCGCGCCCGCGGTAGTGCCCCTCGCCCTCGGGCTCGTGCAGCCCGTAGTAGACGGCCCCCAGCGCCGCATACAGCTCGGCCGATGGCGGCACCGCCACCAGCTCTTCGATAGGCAGATCCGGCACTTGGATGCCACGCTCGCGCCATACCTCGGCGATGCGCAGCCGCCAGCACTGCACCAGCATCGGCAGGTAGGTGTTGGGCCCGCCCAGCAAAAGCACCTTGGGCTTCAAGGTATTGCCGCGAGTCAGCACAGCCAGATTCTGGTTGACGATGGCGTCGGCCAGCGAGTTCAGGATCTCGTCGCCCGGCACGCCGGTCTTGACCAGGTTGACGATGTCCGTCTCGGCAAATACACCACACTTGGCGGCCACGTGGTGCAACTTGTTGGGATCGAAAACGATCTTGGTGGCAACCTCCATCGGCACGCCGGCCTTGATCAGGCACTTGTCGATGGTGGCGCCGGTGCCCGAGGCGCACTTGTCGTTCATCGACGCGTCGAATTGCACTTGACCGGTCTGCGGGTTGCGCCGCACGAAGATGATCTTGGCGTCCTGGCCGCCCAGCTCGACGATCGACGCCACGTCCGGGTGCAGCTTTTCGACCGCCATCGACACCGCGTTGACTTCCTGGACGAATTTCGCGCCCAGCGGCTCGCACAGCGGCCCGGAGCCCGAGCCGGTGGCAAAGATCCGCCACTGCTCGCGCGGCACGTTCGGCAGCGCCGCCTCGATGCGCTCCAGGAATTCCAGCACCGTCTCTGGCTGTTGCGTGTGATGCCGCGTGTAGTCGCGCCACAAGACCTCGCCCGATTGCGGGCAGACCACCACGGCCTTGACCGTGGTCGAGCCCACATCCAGGCCGATGACCACCGGCTCGCGGCGTTCAGACAGCAGTTCAAGTGGTTGCGAAGTGGTGGCCGGAGACATGCGCACGCCCGATTTTGATTAGACTGGAAGTCTAGTCTATCGGTCTCCGCCTGTCCATAGTTGATTAGACTGTGAGTCTAGTCTAATTTACACGCGGCGCCCGGCGGCGTCCATCTCTAGAATTGCAAAACGCAATTCCTCGCCGGCCACGCCGCACAAGCAGGTCGTGAGCAGCTCGCGCGCCAGCGTCTGCTCCGGCAGGTCGTCCAGGCCGGCCTCGCCATCGAGCCGCGCCGCCATCACCGCCAGCACGGCCCCCAACAAGGCGTGGGCGGCCACTTCGGCCTGCAACGGCCGCACCAACCCCACCGGCGCGCCATCCAGCAGCGCCTGGCGGATCATGCCCCGGGCAAAGGTGTGCAACGCCGTAACTCGACTGCCCACCGCCGGCTCCTGCCCGGCCTCGACCAGCAGCAGCCGCGCCACGGCCCGGTCCGACAGCAGAATATCCAGCACGCGCAACAAGTTGCCTGCCAGCTGAATCTGCGGCGGCGGCGCCTCGGGCTCCAGGTCCACGCCCACCACCGCCTGGGTCAGCCGCGCCACCAAGTCGTCGAGCACGGCACCAAACGCCTCGGCTTTGCTCTGGAAGTGCTCGTAGAAGGTCCCGCGCGTCACCCCGGCGTAGCCGATGATTTGGTCCAGGGTAGTGGCCAAGTAGCCTGCCTCGCCAAAAGCGCGCGACGCGGCGGCCACCAACTGGCGATGGGTCTCGGCCTTGCGCTGACGGGCGCGGATCCGCCGGCCGTCTTCCACGATGCGGTCAGTGGGGATTTCGTCTGGATTGGGCTGCAGTTCGTCGGTAGGCATGGCGGCCGCACGCTAGCGCAGCCGGGGGCGCTTGCCAAGTCGGCGCGGCTACTTCGCGGGCGGCAGCCCCAAGGCGTCGCTGATGCGCCGGACCATGTCGCGCAGCGCGTTGGGCTGACCCCGCCGGACCAGCACATCGGGGATGGCACCCGGCAGCACGGCGTGGAGTTGGTACTCGACCAACGTGCTTTCGGTTCCGCAGGGAGTCAGCAGCCAATAGCCTTCGTTCTTGAGGTAGTCGCCGCGCAGTTGGCGAAAGGCGCGGTACCAGCGGCCCGGCTGCAGCGTGGGGACGGACTCGGTGACCGAAACCAAATCGTCAAAAGGAAACGGCATGTCCACCGTCATCTCGCAGAGGATGGCCGTCGGCGTGCGGCTCAGTTCGCGCGCTTCCTTGATCCGCGGCATGGTGCGGCGATAGCCCGCGCAGTCGTCGACCACTGCCCATATTTTGGCCGGGGGCGCGGCCAAGACCGTGTGCAACAACAGCTGCGGAATCCCAGTGTTGGGCATAGCCTTGCTAGCAATGGTGACCTCGCCAGCGGGAAGCGGGCACTCGCCGGCCCAAGCGGGCGCTGCCAACAGGGCGAGCAATGCCAGGACGTGCACCCCGCACTTGGTGGTGGCCGCCCATCCGTTCGCCATACCTAGCGCCATTTGCCCCCCACCCTTGCGGCGGCCCCTGCAGGTCAGGGTCCGCAAGTGCCCCCTCGCCCGCCCGGCACGCCCACGGCGGCCCAGCCGTTGAACCGGCGCGTCCACGCCCGGATTCGTCAGCAATTCGCCGCTGTCGACCAACTTCCAGCTTCTAGTCTGCCCACCAGTGGGAGACCTTGGCGGCCGGCAGAACGGCTGTCAAGCAAAAAAAGCCACCTGATACGAACCCCACCTGATTCGCGCCTGTTTGGCTTCTTTGACCTGTTGTGCAACCGGCGAGAATCAGGCGGGGACCCCGGTTCGAGCCCGGAGAATTGCCGGAGATTTCCAGCCGATTCAGGCGGATTCCGAATGAGCCGCGGCCGGATTGCCAAAGCGCAGACGGCGGCGCAAGCTGACGCGGCCAACCGGAGGCCACCATGTCACGTCCGCTCCTACCCGAGTCTGCTATCCACCCTGCCATCGCCGCTCAGATCGGCACGCCCGACAAGAGCACCCTGGCCGAAGTGCAAGCCGCCGTCGCCGCTCAAGATGTGGTCGTGGTGGGCATGGCACAAAACCCGTTCCCCAGGCGCGCACGCAAGGCGCTGGACAAGGCCGGCGTGCCCTACACCTACTTGGAATACGGCAGCTATTTGGGTCGGTGGCGCGACCGCCTGGCGCTGAAGATGTGGACCGGCTGGCCGACCTTTCCGCAGATCTTCGTGCGGGGGCTGTTTGTGGGCGGCGCGGAAGATCTGCAAAAGCTCATCGATTCTGGCGAATTGAAGACACTTCTCGCCGGCCCCCGCGCTAGTTGAAGCCCGGGCGGGCTACGGCGGCAGGCACACGCTACTGGTCATGCCGCTAAGTTTGGAGCAGGCAAACCCACCGGGGCAGTCGTAGGTGCTGGTGCAAAGGCGCATGCACTGGGCCATGCCGCTGTTGTCGCAGGCGGTGCCGAACGGGCAGTACTGCAGCGCGCCGCAGTCCGGCGTACAGTAACCGCCCGTCTTTCCTTGGTTCTGTAGGCAGAGCGCCTTGGTGCAATCCGTGGTCTTGCTGCACATCGCGCCCGCGCTGCCGGCCGGCTGCGGCGCACAGGCGTATTGGGCCGGAGGAGCGCCGCCAGCGACCGTGGCCAACGGTTTGCCGTAGACGCAGAGCAGCCCGGGCACCCCGCCGCAGCTGGCGTCGTCGCCGGGCCCCTTGCAGGTCGGCTGGCAACTGCCGCTGGTGTTGTCGCTGCCGGGCACGCAGACCGAGTTGATTGGACAGGGCTTGTCCTTGTTGCATGGCGCCGAGCACACGCCCTTTTCGGCCGCCGGATCCAGCTTGCACGGGCCGGCCGCGCCGCATTGCGTATCCGTCATGCAGGGTTGGCCGCCCACTGTGCAAGTGCCCTTGGCGAAGATCGAGCACAGCTTGGTCTCGCAATCCAAGTCGGCCAAGCAGGCCGAGCCGACCGGCGCCGAAGTGGTCGAGTCCAAACAGACTTTGACCGGCTGCTTGCCCAGATCCGTCTTGTCTACGCACTTGCGCGGGTTGTTGCCGCCGATCTGACACTCCACGTCGGCCACGCAAGTCTTGAGGCACACGGGCTTGCCGTTGCGCAGCACGCAGGCTTGGCCGCTGTCGCAGGGGTCGCTCGCGCCGCAGCCCAAGCGGGCGCAGTAGCCGCCGGGCATGTCGGTCAGGCAGGTGGCGCTGCCGGCACAGTCTGAGGCCTTGGCACAGCCCAAGCCCGCGGGATTCTTGCCCGAAGGCGAGCACAGCTGCGCGTCGATGCCGCCGAAATTGGCCGACAGGCGCTTGCAGGCGTAGCCGTCGCTGAGGCGGCAGTCGCTCTCCAGCTCACATGCCACATGGCACAGCTTCAGGGTCGCCTCGCCGTAACAGACCGAGGACCCTGGGCAATTATTGCCCGGCGCGTCGCAGCTGACCACCGTGCAATAGCCCTTGGGCCAACTGCCAAAGCACTGCAGGCCCGACAGGCAGTCGTAGTCGTCGCTGCACGCTGCGCCCACGCTGGCCTTGGGCCCGGCGTCGACCTTGGTGTCTGGCTTGGTGTCGGGCTTGGCGGTGGCGTCGTCTGTTGCCTGAATATCCTGCACCGTATCGGGCACTTGCGCGACGTCGCCACTGTCCTTGATGCCGCCCGCGTCGGTGGCTCCGCCGCTGTCGGTCGCCTCGCTGGTGTCGGCCTCGTCGCTGCCGCCGCCGCCGGTGTCCAAGGGTTGGTCCGCCAGGCAGATGGTGCCGCTGCCGCTGTAGTGCGAGCCGGCCGGGCACACGACCTTGGTCTCGCCGCAGGCGGCCGCCAGCAATAGCGCAGAAGTCAGGAGCAGAGTTGGAGAAATCGGAAGACTGCGCCGCATGGTCGTCGGTCCTGGGTCGGCATTCGCCGTCGAGTTCATCTTGCGGAACCGGTGGGGGAAAGGCAACCCTGGACGCGCGAAGCGGTCGCCTGGCACGGGCGGGCGTGGCTGGCCACACGCCCAGATGACACACCGCCATGGCCGCTCCGGCCGGATTGGTCTAAACTACGGCGACCGCTGCCGATCGCCCAGGTCGGCCGCCCCGGGAGAGTCGCCGTGCTGCACACCAAGTTCATTGTGCCCAGTACCCTGTTGATCTTGTTTGCCTTAACTGCCTGCGAAGGCTCGCCGGACACCGTGGCGCGCTGGTCGAGCGCGGGCGACACTTGGCAAAGCACCGCCGCCGGCTACAACAAGGGCTTGGACGGCGCGGGCTTGCAGCTGGATGGCGGCATGGTCGATCTGGCCGGCTTGCCCGAAGTGGAAGAGAGCGACACGACCGTAGACGACAGCCAGCCGGGCGTGACGGACACCGTCGAGCCGGTCGATACCACCCAGCCGATTCCGGACAGCCAGCCCGACACGGCCATCCAAGACACCGCGCCCGCCGATGTCCCGGTTTGGCCAGAGGGAAACCTGTTGCTGGTCAGCGCGTTTTCGCCCGACGGCAAGGCCATCAAGCTCCGCTTCAACAAGCCGGTCGACCCCGCCAGCGTGACGACGGCGAGCAACTACACGCTGCTGGAAAACAGCCAGGCCAAGCCGGTGGTCACCGGCGCAACCCCAGGCGACGACCCGCAATTCATCAACCTGACCCTGAGCAGCGGCTTTGCGCCCAACGCCGCCTACACCTACGAGGTGCAGGTCAAGGGCCTGAAGGCCGCCGACGGCAACGGGTTGCCAGCCGCGGCGTTCCAGAACAAGAAAACCGTCAAGCGGACCGTGTACATGCACCTGCTGTGGCACCAGCACCAGCCCACCTACTTGGACCCGATCGCCGACCAGCTGACTTCGCCGTGGGTGCGCAAGCACGCGACCAAGGACTACTACGATATGGCGGCGATTCTGCAGGCCTATCCCGACGTACACCTGTCGATCAACATCACGCCCGTGCTGCTGAACCAGATGATCCCGTACTACATGGATCGCTTGGGCGAAAAGGGACCTAATGGCAAGGAACTGTACATCGACCTGAAGAACGACACGGTGGACGAGGCCAAGTTCCTGGCCAAGTGGAAGGGCAAGACCGACGCGTGGATCGATCTGCTGCTAGAGGACACGCCCGAGCCCAAGGCTGCGACCGAGAAGCAGATTGGCCTGCTCTATGCCGATCCGTGGTCATGCGTGTCTACGGCGCCGGTGCTGATGAACCGCTTCCCGGCCTACTCGGCGCTGCGCAACAAGAACCCGGCGACGCTGACGCGCGAGGACTTGGCAGCGCTGAAAATCTGGTTTGAATTTGCATGGTTGGATCCAGACTTCCTGCACGGCAAGGTGACTCTGTGCACCGGCGACGTGGTCGACCTGACCGACGTACTGCAGGCCTCGGCGCCCGAGAACGCCACGTTTACCCTGAAGATGCCGGCCGGCCTGGACGAGGCGGGGCGGATCGCGTTCTACGAAAAACTGGCCAATCGGCTGGTGGCGGTCGAGTACAAGATCATGAAAGCGGTGATTCCGATTCACCAAAAGCTGCACTACGACCCGGACACGTTCGCGGGTCAGGTCGAGGTCACGACCACGCCCTTCTACCACCCGATCCTGCCGCTGGTGCACAACACCGACCTGATGAGCCAGGGACAACCATTTGATCCTAAACCAAGTCCGGCCTATTCGTTCCCCAGCGACGCCGCGGCTCAGGTCAAGCGGGGCGTGACGTTCATGGAATCGGTGCTCGGTTTCAAGCCGCGCGGCATGTGGCCGGGCGAGGGCTCGGTGGCCGAGGACGTGGTCCAGCACTTTGTGGGCGGCGGGCTGCTGTGGGTGGCCACCGACCAGCAAGTCGCGCAAAAGTCTGGCTATTACACCACGCCAATGAGCGACGGCGCACCGGTGGGACCCTACGTGGTCGACACGGACGCCGTGGCCCCAGGCGGCAGCGGCGACGGCCAAGGCCGGCTGGGCGTGTTCTTCCGCAACACCAACATGAGCAACGACATCGGCTTCAAGTACCAGGGCATGATCGGCACGGACGCCGCGGCGGACCTGGTCGCCAACATCCAGGCCCAGGCGCCCAAATTCGGCGCGCCCGATCGGGTCATCACGCTGGTACTCGACGGCGAGAACGCGTGGGAAACCTTCAGCAAGGAGCACGACGGCAAAGGCTTCTTCAAGGCCCTGTACAGCAAGCTGCAGACACTGAGCGTAGCTGGCGAAATCATTCCCGTTTCCGGCTCGGAGTACATCCTGGGCAACCCCAAGCGCGGTGTGCCGGCGCACCCGTTGAACACCCTGCCCGAGTTGGAGCCACTGTTCCCCGGTTCGTGGATCGGCGGCAACTTTGGCATCTGGATCGGCGAGAGCGAAGAGAACCTGGGCTGGCAGTACCTGTACCAGGCCCGCAAAGATCTGGAGAAGTCTGGGCTCGTCCAGCCCGATGCCAGCAAGCTCGCGCCCAAGGTCGGCGGCACGGTCGAGTACGAGACGTGGTACGCGTTCGACGAGGTTTACGCGGCCGAGGGCTCGGACTGGTTCTGGTGGTATGGCAGCGACATGACCTCGCCGTCGAACGACGACTCGCCGTTTGACAACAGCTTCCGGCTGCACTTGGCGGGCATGTACAAGCACATGAACGCGGCGCTGAAGCTGCAGGGCAAGGCCGAGATCGCCATGCCCACCTTCAAGCCGATCATCCAGGCCAACCCGCAGGCGCCGCAGGGCCCGCTGGATCCGCCGCCGGTGCTGGACGGCTCGTTCGTGCCCAACGAGAGCGAGTGGTCGGCCAAGGGCGGTTTCTTCTTTGATTCGGATACTTCTGGCGCGCTTGCCAACCCCGACGACTGGATGGCGACCATCTACTACGGCTTTGGCGCGTTTGGCAGCAAGCAAGGCTTGTACCTGGCCGTCCAGCACAATTTCGATTTGTCGAACGTCAGCGGCCAGGGCCTGGCGGTGTACTTGTCCAACAAACACATCGTCAACGCCGCCACAGGCCAAGTCACCGAGGATCCGGCGACGCTCAAGAGCCGCTTTGGCGACACCTTGGGCTTCAAAGGCAAGGGCGCCTCGCGCGAGCTGTGGATCGCGCTGAACGCTGGCAAAGCCACCAGCGAACTGCGCAAGTGGGGTAGCACATCCACCGACTGGCCATCCATCGCCAAGAGCACGTTTGGCGGCGCGGTGGCGGGCCCGGTCAAGGGCGGCAAACTGATCGAGATCTTCATTCCGTACGAAGACTTGGGCATCGTCGCCGGCGATCCGCTCGAGATGCAACTCGCCTTTGGCAGCGGCAGCAAGTCGGCGGACTTGGCGCCGTCGGTCGACAGCAAGCCGCTCGTCGACGACCCGACGCTGGCGGTCTACGTGACTTTTGTCTGCGATGTCAGCGAGAAATCGGGCATCGCCCTGAACGCCTATGGCGATTTGTGCTCGCTCCCGCCGCCCAAGGGCCAAGGTATCGTCTACATCGCCGGCAACGACCCCAAGCTGGGCATGAAGGCCAAGTGGGTGCCCAACAAGATCGCGCTGCGCGACGACGGCAAAGAGGGCGACGAGAAAGCCGGCGACGGCAAGTGGTCGATCGTGGTGCCGTTCAGCAAAGGCACGGCCCTGAAGTACAAGTACACCGTGGGTCTGCCCAGCAACGAAGGCCAATGGGGCTGCACCGAGGAATTCCCGCTGACCGAGCGCGGCCTGGACATCACCAAAGACCCGACCAAGAACAAGATGAAGGTCGAGGACATCTTTGCCGATCGGCCGCAGCCCACGGGCACGCCGGGGCCCAAGACGGTCGTCACCTTGCAGTAGCGAGTTCAGGGTCGGGCGCCGCGCGGAGGTCGGGCAAGCGCGCCCTGGCGGTGACCGGCCCCATCGAATTTGCAGGTTCAACGCGGATCCGCTCGGAGCGGATTCCATGAGGGGGTAGCGGATGCAACGAAGCCTGCGGGCCTGGGTGCCGGTATGGGCCCTGCTTGGGAGCACCTGTCTGTTCGTGGAGCTCGCGGAGGTCCCGGCGGCTCAGGCCCAGACGGCGCCCGTGCCGGGCACGTGGGACTCGCCCTCGCTCCGGGTCGTGGAGCGGACCGACGGCACGGTCGGGGTGTACCGCCTAGGCGCCGACGCAGGGCCCGTGCTGATCCGCGAAGTTCGGCCGCCTGCTCGCGTTGCGCGGGTGGTCTTCGAGTCCGATGGGGTCGTGCTCATCCTCGCGACGGACGAGCGGCTCGTTGTGCCTACGGACCGCGAGGCGCCGGCGGACCTGAGCGAAGTGGAGACGCCGACTCACGCCGAGCCCGCCAAGGTGGCCTGGAGCCGGAGTGGTCGCGTGGGCATTGCCAGTCCGCCCAGTTGGGATGCGGCCCCGCCAAAGGTGGTCCGGCTCCGCAACGTCTGGAACGCAAAAGACCTTCTGCTCGAGCTGGGCCCGCGGCAAGACGACGTGTGGGTGACGGACCTGCCGCGCGGCGTCGACGTCGCGCCCGGCTATCTGGCGTACGGCACCCTGGTGGACGCTGAGAAGGTCATCGGTCAGCCGGACAAGTTGCCGCGGCGCGCGTGGTTCCAGGGCGAGATCACCTACCTGAGCGCCGACGGTACCAGCGACTCGCCCTGGCTCTTCCGCGCCGCTGCGGCCAAGACGATGAGCGAGAACTTGGACGTCGAGCTAATGCTGGATGGAGCGCAGCTGGGCGATTCGACCCAACGGCGCGCCGTCGTGCTGGCCACGTTGCGCTACGACCTGGACAAGGTTGCAGTGGGTTTGGGCGCGGGCGCGGCGCGGAAGACTGGCTATTGCGTAGGCGGCGCGGGAGCTTTCTACCTGGGCGAAGTCGAGGGTTCCAGTCCGTGCGGCCGATGGGTGCCGCAGTTGGGGCTGGATGCGCGCGCCGGGTCGCGCGACGGCGTGCACGCAACGCTGCAGGCGGCCTTCTTGCCCGGTCCGGTGACAGACGACCGGAGTTTCCCCTCGTTCCTTCGGGCAACGGCCGCGGTGCCCGTGGGCCGCTACACCAACCTGCACGGTCGCCTGCAGTTCGACCCGGCGGGGCTTGCCGCCACGGCCGGCGTGCAGGTCTATGCCACGGGCAATGGGGGGAGCGACACCGGCATCGTCACGTTCCTGACCGGTATTCGCGCCTACTCCGCCGTCAAAGAAGAGGGCGTTGTCAGCCGCGACAACCTTGCCCTGCAGATCACCCTGGGCTACGAGTATCGGCTCTAGAACACCAATCGCGAATCTCCGAGGTTCAGAGCAACGAGACCACTCGCTGACGAAAACTCGTGGATGCTCAGTGGGTCGCAAGCGGGCCCCCCAGAGCCCTACACTGGCGCGACCCGCTGCTCTAGCGGTTGGGGGGCATTTTCTACTAGCTGAAATTGCTGCAGTCCTGGGTCCGCGTCAGCGATGCTGGCCCCGCCAGGGGTGGCGGCGCCGAGCGGGCGACGCCACCGCCGGGAGCGCAAAGCCGCGGTCCCGCACGCGCTCGGTTCGACCGGCGGCCGCAGCGCGACGGCCCGGCGGAGCGGGTGCAGAAATTGCTCCCCAACTTTCTCTGCGCCGGGCCGGGACGCCCAAAAGCCATTTGAGATCACGGGGTAGAAATTGCCCCCCATTGTGACGACCGCGTTGACGGCCGGCCGCCGCGCTCGTACGCTGCAAGACGACCATCACCAAGGAGGCATCATGCTGGGCAGAGCGACGGGAAACCGAATCCGGCGGGCGCTGCTGTTGGCGCTGGGCCTGGGGGGCGCCGGCCAAGCCCACGCCATGTGCATGCAGGGTGTCGCGTCCGTTCAGGCCTTCGCCAGCGACGGTCGGAGCGTTCTGGTCAGCAACAGCCAGTCCGGACCCGAGGGCGGCGGGTCGCTCAGCTACACGGTCTACACCACCGCGGGCGCGGCGCAAAGCTTCTTGCTGTCGTCCGATTTCAGCCCAGGCGACGGGTCGCGCCCGCAGCAGGTGCCGCTGGCCCAGTGCGAAGAGCGCGCCAAGCGGCTTGCCGGACTGGTCAAGGACTTCCCAGGCGTCCAGGTCGTGCCGCAAAACTGCAGCGGCCAGCGCGGAGCGGTCGTGCAAGTACGCCCATACCAAGCTGCCAAGGGCGAGGCCCTGCCCACCGCCACCCTGGCGCTGCGGCCGCACAACGGCGACTGGGCGCTTCAAGAGCACGGCAAGACGGTCAAGGTGTTGCCCGGCAGGGGTTGGCCAGAGCAGGCCCTCGCAACGCTTGGTCCGCAGCAGCACATCCTGGTCATCAGCGGCGGCGATACCGTGCAAGTGTGGGGACGGCAAGATGGCGACTGGGCAAGCCTGCGCCCGCTGCCGCCGCCCCCGCCAACCCAATGATTCGAACCCCGCGTGATCCTCGCCGGTTGCAGACCTGGTCAGAGAGGCCGTGCAGGCGTGAATCAGACGGGTTCGTATGATTGCTGTTCTAGGAGCCTGTCGGCAAGATGGGCGACACTACATGTCTATTTAGTTATACATTATGATCTTATTGGGTGCCGCCAGTCTCCTAGCCTTTTTCGTTTGTCCAACTGGCCGAAAATCGCCCGAAGTGAATTCGCGCGATTTCAGCCAGTTGCCGCCGCGCAAGACGCGGCGCTGGGATTGTGCCGGGATTATCCCGACACGCTCCTAGCTTGTCCGGCGCCGGTGACCCAAGACCGCCAGCCCAGCGGCCGCGAGCCACCCGAACCACCAGGCCCCACCACTACCGGATCGCGGCAGCGATTGACAGCCCGCGTCCGCGCCAGGAATTATCGCCGCGGTGGCCTTGGTGGCGGGCTCGGGAGGGTCCAGCGACTTGTCGCCGATGATCGGCGGCGGCGCCACCACCTCGGTACAGGTGGCGGCCAAGCCCAAATGCTGGGCAATCGTCTCGACTTTGGCGTTGTGACTGGCGACGACCTCTAGGAAACTCTTGAATTGTTTCATCGTCACATAGTCTTCGCCCGGTGGAGTGTTCGAGGCGCGGTGCAGTACCAGGATCACCCAGCCGCCGTCGACGTGCTCGGCCCGCCGCAACAGCAGCTCCAACTCGTACGCGGTCGAGTCGCGGCCCATCACGTGGCCATTGAGCGCCAGGGGCTGGTACGGCGGCTTGTTCAGGTCCGGATTCATGGTCCGCACGTAGGCGTACAGCTTGCCGGCTTGCTCCGTGATGGCCGGCGTCGTCGAGCCAAACGGCAGCGCCAACCCATAGGGCGTAACACCCCAGCTTTTCAGCGAGTCGAGCGACTTGGCCAATTCCACCTGCACCTGATCCGGCGTCAGGGTCGCTAGGTCCGGGTGCGTGACCGTGTGGCTCGCGACCTCGTGGCAACGGTCCAGCAGCGAGTGGATCTGCTTGACCGTGATGAAATCCGACTGGTAGCCCGGCTTCTCGGGGTAGTCGGTGATGAGGAAGTGGGTCGCCTTCCAACCCCGCTGATCCAGCTGCGGCGTCAGCATGTTGTAGGTCGACAGCCAGCCATCGTCAAAGGTGAAGCTGACCGTAGCCTGGTAGGCGCCCGGCCCCAGGGCACTGCCATCCAGCCCCTCACAAGCTACGTCATCGATCTCCAAGTAGCCAATATCATGAACGGTGTGAAGAACCTGCAAGCTGAGCGCTCCTGGCGGGATGGTCAGGTCGGCCTGGGCCAGCGTCCACGTCGCGGCGGCCGGCAAACTGGCCACGGGCAGGTAGGCGTACTCTCCCTCGGCAAAGCCGACCCACAAGATGAGCTCGCTGGGCACGTCGCTGCGGTACCAGTCCGACACACGGTAGTGGATGTCGGTCCCGTCGGCCTCAAAATCGGTGCCGAACCAGCGCGCGTCGCCTTCGCCTTGACTGCTGACGACTTGCAGGCGCGCGCCGCGACCGGCATGGCCGGTGGTGGTCCACTCGAATTCGGCCGTGACCAGCCCCCAGAAACTCGGCTTCCAGTCCTCGGGGCCCGTGCCGTCCGCGTTCGGCGTCTCGAAGTCGCCGTTGGGCACCTTCGCCGCGTAGGCAGGGCGGGCCGACAACCCCGCGAGCAGCCAGGCAAAAGCCAGCACGGCCAGCGTTCGGAGCGTGGGCGCCATCTACGGATCCTCCGCAAAGGCGCTGCGCAGCGCGTAGAACATCAACTTCTTTCGCTCGACAAAGTGGTCGACACTGTCCCAAACCGGCCAGGAGTACAGCGGCACCTCGGAGGCAACAATCCCCTTGGCCGTCAGTGCATTGCGCGGCGCCGCATCGACCAGCCGGTAGCCGCTCGGCGACTTGACCGCCGTCGCCGCGAACACGCGAATCCCCTTGGTCGTCTTGATGTCCCACGCTGGCGTGGCTGGGTCGTCCCACAAGATGCTGCGGCTCGACGGGTCGGTAAACCACAAGGCGTGCCACGGCAAGCGAATTTCCAGTTGGCCCCCCTCGCCCACCTGCACGTGCGCCAAGCTGTCGTTCTGCCAGTCGCCGGTCCGCAGTTTGCCCCACGTGTGGTACTGCTTGGCCGGAATCGGCCAGGGTTCGCCGTTGATGAGGATGCCGGCCTGTTCGTACTGGGCGTTGTTGTTCACCAATTGCTTTTCCAGGACGAAGTTGCCGTCCGTGGTCAGCTGCGGAATACCACCCAACTTTGACGCGCCGTTGATCTTGGCCATCGGGCTGTACGTGCCGTCGACGCGAAGTTCGCGCGTGGCGCCGTCCAGCAAGACCATCGACTCGAACCCCAAGTCGCCCACCGTGGTCAACGTGGTATCTTGCGGCGAATGCAGCGCCCCCAAGACGCGATTGCCCAGCGCGCCCTCGACCGTAGAAAGCCCTATCATCACGGTTAGTTGGTCCAGGTTCGGCACCGCGTCCGTGGCAAACTGCAGCCGCAGGTAGACGTAGGCCGGGTCCGAGGCGACCTGCACGCCCACCAGCGTACGCGCCGCGTCTCCACCATCGCCCACGCCGCTCACCGGCGCGGCCGGCTGCTTGGCGGCCCAAAAATCCTTGTCGTTCCAATCCGCTACCTTGCCATCCAGAATCTTGGACCAGCCGGGGAGCGGGTAGTAGCTCATGACGCCAAAGTTTTCCTCGGGGCTCATCACGTCCAGCCACAGCGCGCCGCGGTCGCCGGGGAGCATCGTCGGCGTGGTCACCCAGGTGCGTTTGAACCACTCGTCGATCCACTCGAACACGATCGTGCCGGCCATGCCGGCTTCGCGGCAATTGTGGTATAGTTCATAAATAATATCAGCCTGTTCAGTCTCGTTGTAGCCGCCGTGATCGTAGGCCCACGGGTTCTTGTGGGCGTTGCCCTGGCTCGACGGGATGCCGTACTCGGCCACCAACACGGGCACGCCCGGGTGGTGGGCCTTCAGGTCCTTCATGTAGCCCACGTAGCTGCTCACCACCCCAGCCGCGGTCTTGGTGGTCTGGTACACCGGGTCGTAAATGATGAACTCGGGGTTGAACGGGTAGATGTGGTAGCTCGCGAAGAGGCCCCGATCAAACGGAGGAATCATATCGAATTTGGCAAAGTTGCAGTCCACCACATCTTGGGCAAAGTTCGGCGTCTCGGTGGGGTGGTGGATGGGATCCAGCGCGGGCCAGCTGGACCAGCCGATCGGCCGCAGCACCCCGTAGCGGTCGTATTCGTACGACAGCACGTTGTCCATCTGGTGGGCGATCCAACCCTCCATGGGTTTGCCGCCCTTGGCCATGTGCAAGAAGCGGCCATTGTAGACATTGTAACCCGCCCACTCGTCGTCGGAATTGGCGACGATGTGCCCGTCCATTTCGTCGCCGGGCAGCCAGCACATGAGCCAGGGCGACGCGTCGGCCGTGTAGTGGCCAGAGGCCTTGCCAAAGCGCTCGGCGATGTTGGCATTGCCATGCAAGGCGTCGATGTCCAAACGAATCTCCGCCTCGAAGTTCTTGGTCGAGTCGGTGATGAAGTCGCCCTCCTCGCGTTCGTCCAGCCAAATCCCGTGCAGCATGTAGAGCGGCTTGGTGGGGTGCGCCAGATTCCAGTCGCGAAACGCCTGATAGAACACTGGGTAATGCAGCGTGTAGATGCGGACGACATTGGCGCCCACGGCCGAGATGCCGTCCAGCCAGCGGAGATAGTCGGCGCGGGTCGCAGCCAGTTCGCCGGGGTAGCGGCCCGGCGTCGCCACAGCCAGGTTCACGCCCTTGACCACAAAGGGTTCCCACCCCTTTCCCTGGCGGCGGTCAATCTCGAAGTAATCGCCATGGGTACGGAATTGGGGGATCGGTGGCTGCTGCGGCGGTCGCGGGCCCACGTAGGTGGTCTGGTCGTTGCACGCTGCGGCCCACAGCGCCAGCGCTGCAAAGGTCAGCAGCGTCGCCAGCAGCTCCCCTTTGCCCCGCATCCAAGACATCGCACCTCGCCTCGCAGCCACGATAGCGCAGCCGCTGCACTGCCGCCAATTCCCTTGCGGAACCCGCGGCGGCGGTTGCGCAAGACCGCAAGGATCGGTACAAGCAAAAGGCATGCAGCCGACATCGGCGCAGAGAGCGCACCTCGTGAAACCACGGATAACTTTGGCAGCGGCGCGGCCCGCACAACTTGGCTGGTGGCTGATCGCCGCTGGCGCGTGGACGGTCTCGCTGGCGGCGTGTGGCAGCGAACCCGGCCCGGTCGTGAGCTACTTCGACGTGGACGAGGCCGATTGGAAGCCCGCGCCCAAAGACATCGCGGGCCAAGATGTCGCCACACCTCAAGACACGGCAAGTACGGACACCGCACCGGACACCGCACCGGGCACAGTGACGGACGCGGCGGCAGAGGACGTGGCCGCGACGATCGACGCCACCACTAGCCCAAGCGACACCACGGGGCCGTTCTCGGCGGACGTTGGCGGCGGACTGCCCTCTGAGATCAGCAAGATCGGCACGCCAACCAGCTTGTTCGACGTCACCGGCATCCATGTGGTCAAGCTCAGCGTCGACGCCACCGAGTGGGCGGCCTACATGGACGGCGTCAAACAGCCCGACGGCAAGAAGGTCTACGAGTGGCACCCCGCTTCGGTCGAGGTCGACGGCACCGCCTTTGGCCAGGCCGGCATCCACGGTTTTGGCAACGGCAGCCAGCTGGACAATCCGCAAAAGCCCAACGTTCGCATTAAGTTCGACTACTTCACGAATACCAGCGTAGGCCCCGAAGGCGAGAAGGCATTCCGCCTCAAGGCCTCGGGCCAAGACGACACGTTCATCCGCGAGGTGCTGGCCGGCGCCTTGGTCCGCGAGGTGGGCGGCAATGCCCCGCGCATGGGTTGGGCGCGGTTGTGGGTCAACGGCAAGGACTTTGGCCTCTACCAACTGCAAGAGTCGGTGGACAAGCGCTACTTCAAGATCGCGTTTGGCAACAACGACGGCGACAAATTCAGCCAAGTCTACGGGTGCTTGGGCTTTGACTGCCCGGCTGCGGGCTGCGACGAGTTGGGCAAAGCTTGGTCCGGCAGTCCGGGCGATCCGCAGTCCATCGTCGACCTGGCCAAGGCGATCACGGCCGCGGCCGACGCCGACCTCAAGCAAGTGCTGGGCGACCACTTCTACCTGGGCGAATTGCTGGCTGATTATGCCGTCGACGCGCTGCTGTCGAACGTGGACGGCCTCGCCTCGGCGGGCCAGAACTTCACCGCCTATGCAGACGAAAAGACCAAGCGTATTCACATCATCGCCACCGGCACCGACCTGACCTTTGGCGGCTTTGGCGCCTGGTACGACCTACAGACCCCCTGGGGCAGCCCCAACGTCTGGTGCCCCGCGCGCGTCGATCAGGTGTATTCGCGCATTTGGCAGGTCCCAGACTTGAAGAGCAAGCTGCTGACCAAGTTCCGCAATCTGCAGTGCGGCCTGTTCCACCAAGACAAGCTGCTGCCCCTTGTTGCGTCGTACAAGGCCGTGCTGAAACCGATGCTGACCAGCGACCCCGTGGCCAAGCAATCGCCGGGTCAGGTCGAGGCCGCCTACGGAGCCCTGGACAGCTACATCAAGAAGCGCCAGCAGACGTTGGTGGATCTGCTGGGGCCGTGCCCGTAGCCAAAGTTGTGGGTCGATGCTGCCTGCCTTACCGGATAGCTACTAGCACCCTAGTTCTATTGGAAACCTGTGCGAACCGCGGCACTTAGCCCTATCGGGTAGGGGCGCCGGTTGCCCGACGCCCCTCCCACACCACCGG
>JBBISH010000112.1:0-20939 GCA_037441385.1 Myxococcales bacterium | reverse complement strand
GCGCTGTTGGCCGCGGCGCTGCAGCCAGTCTTGGGGTCGCAGCCGTCGTCGGTGCACGGGTTCCCGTCGTTGCACACGGCGGCGGTGCCCACGCACTTGCTGTTGTTGCACGTGTCCTTGCTGGTGCAGGCGTTGCCGTCGCTGCAGGCGACCGCGTTGGCGGCGTGGGCGCAGCCGGACTTGGGGTCGCAGCTGTCGTCCGTGCACACGTTGCCGTCGTCGCAGTCGATGGCTGCGCCGCCGCAGACACCGCCCCCACACACGTCGCCGCTGGTGCAGGCGCTGCCATCGTCGCACTTGGCGGTGTTCGCCACGTTGCTGCAGCCGGTCTTGGCGCTGCAACTATCCGTAGTGCAAGGATTGTTGTCGCCGCAGTTCTGAGCGCTTCCCTGGCAGCCGCCGCCCTGACACTGGTCGCCGCTGGTGCACGCGTTGCCGTCGTCGCAGCTGGCACTGTTGGGCGGGTGGCTGCAGCCGACCGCGGCGTCGCAGACGTCGTCGCTGCACGGGTTGCCGTCGCTGCAGTCGATGGGGCTGCCCTGGCACTTGCCGCCCTTGCATTGGTCGGTGTCGGTGCACAGGTCGCCGTCGTCGCAGGCCGCGGTCGTGTAGCCGTGGCTGCAGCCGACGGCAGGGTCGCAACCATCTGTAGTGCAAGGGTTGTTGTCGTCACACGTGCTCGCGGGTTGCAGGGGGTGGATGCAGCCCTGCGGTTCTTTGCACAGATCGACGGTGCAGGCGTTGCCGTCGGCGCAGTCCTTGGTTACGCCCGCGCAGCTCCCTTGGTCGCACGTGTCCTGGGTCGTGCAGGCTTTGCCGTCGTCGCAGCTGCCCGGCACGGCCGTGGGCTCGCACAGGCCGGTCTTGGGATGGCACTGGTTCTTGCTGCACGCCGTGTCGTCCACGCTGGGGCACGTCACCACCGTCGCGGGGTTCAGCTTGCAGGCCGGTTTGCCCGACCCCGACTTGTCGCAGTACAGCGTTCCATTGCACAAGTCGCCGTCTTCCAAGGCTTTGCAGTCGCTGTCCTGCACGCACTCGCAGGCCTGTTTGACCGTCACCTGGCAGCCGCCGTAGCTGCACCAGCCGCCCCCGCTGCACGAGCTGCCGTCGTCGCACTGGTTGCCCTGATGCGCCGGTTGCATCCCGCAAGTGCCTGACTTCTTGTTGCATTGGTTGGTCAGGCACGGCTCGTCAAAAGCGCTCGTGCAGCTGACCACGCTGGCCGGGTTGACCAGGCAGACATGGCTGTCTTGGTCGCAGTACAGGGTGCCGTTGCACAAGTCGCCGTCTTCCTTGGGCGCGCAGTCGCTGTCCTTTTGGCACTCGCACAGGTTGGACTGGGCCTGGCAACTGCCCGCTTTGCAGAACGAACTGGGCGTGCACGGGTTGCCGTCGTCGCACGCTGTGCCGTCTTTGGGCAGGTTGCTGGGGGCGCACTGGCCGGTCTTGGGGTCGCAAGTGGTCTGCTGGCAAACGGGATCGGCGGTGGTGTCGCAAACGACCACGCTCGCGGGGTTCACCTTGCAGTGATTGCTGGCCACATCGCAGTACAGCGTGCCGTTGCACAGGTTGCCGTCATCTTTTTTCAGGCAGTCGGCGTCGTTTTGGCACTCGCAAGTGTTGGTCGACGTGCTGCAGGTGCCGTCTTGGCAAGTTTCGTTCGGGGTGCAGGCGTTGCCATCGTCGCAGCCCTTTCCTTGGTGGACGGGCATCAAATAGCACTTGCCGTCTTTGGGGTTGCACAGGTTCTGCTGGCAGAACGTGTCGTCCACGGTCTGGCAGTTGACCATGCTGACGGGGTTGACCTGGCACTGGCTGGTGGCCTTGTTGCAGAACAGCACGCCGTTGCACAGGTTGCCGTCCTCGAACGGCGCGCAATCCGTGTCCTTTTTGCAGTAGCAGGTGTTGCTGCCGCCCTGGCACAGGCCTTGCTCGCAGAAATCGCCCAGCGTGCAGCTGTCGCCGTCGTCGCAGGGGGTGTTGCCGGGGGCGACGACGAGCTTGCACTCGCCCGTAGCGGGCACGCAAGTGTTCTTCTGGCAAGGCGAATCCTGGCTGCTGTTGCACACCACCACGCTGGCCGGGTTCAGCTTGCAGGTGTAGGGCGCGCCGGCCGATTTGTCGCAGTACAGCGTGCCGTTGCACTGGTTGCCGTCCTCGAACTTGCCGCAGTCTGCGCTGTTCTGGCACTGGCAAATCAGGGTCCCGGGCTGGCACTTGCCGGCTTGGCAAAGATCGCCGGCCGTGCACGGGTCGCCGTCGTCGCAGGCGCTGCTGGCGGCGGCGGCCAGGTTGATGCAGCCCGAGATGGGGTTGCAACTATCCACGGTGCAAGCGTTTTGATCGTCGCACGCCAGGCTGCCGGCGCCGCTGCACACGCCAGAGGCACACACATCCTTGGTCGTACAGGCGTTGCCGTCGTCGCACCCGCCTCCCTCGTTGGCGGGGAGCGAAAGGCATTTGCCGGCGGGACCGCAGGTGGCGACCAAGCAGGCGCCGGCCGGAGGGCAGTCGCTGTCGCTGCCGCAACCCACGGGCACATCGGCGCCGCCGTCGGCACTTGCGTCGGCACTTGCGTCGGCTACTGTGTCGGCATCTGTGTCGGCATCTGTGTCGGCATCTATGTCGGCATCTGCGTCGGCATCTGTGCCGGCCACCGCTCCTGCGTCGTCGGCCACCTCGGGGCCGCTATCTTGGGCCGTGTCCTGGGGTTGTGTGTCTGGGACTGCCGCGTCATCGGCCGCGTCGGCTGCCGCGGTGTCGCTGGTGGCGCTGTCGGCCGCGTCGACGCCGGCCGTCACGTCGCCGTTGGGCTGGCTGGCCGGGTCGCTGCCACAAGCGCCAAGAACTAGGCTTGCCACAAGCGCCGTCCAGCGGACTCGAAGGGTGGGGGAGTGCATGGGTCTCCTTGGACATCGCGCGGGCGCGCTGGGCCAATGCGCTTGGGTGTCGTGCACAGCGGCCAGGATAGCGATTCTCTTGCGCGGCGTCATGTGCGAACGGCACGGACCGCGGCTTGACAGCGTCTTCGCTCAGGCCTATCGTAAAAATACGATAAGTCGCCGATGGCGCTCGCGGTGTCGCCTGCCCTCTTCCGCCTCCTCCCCCACGTTGCTCAGGCAATTGAGCTTCTTGGATCGCTACTTGACCCTGTGGATCTTTGCGGCAATGGCGCTTGGCATCTTCTTGGGGCTGCAGGTTCCTGGGGTGACGCGATCGCTCCAAAGCCTGAGCGTAGGCACCACCTCGATCCCGATTGCCGTGGGCTTGGTGGCGATGATGCACCCGCCGCTCGCCAAGGTCCGCTACGAGGAGATGGGCAAAGCCTTTGCCAACAAGCGCCTTTTGGGGCTGTCGCTGCTGCAGAACTGGGTCATCGGCCCCGTCCTCATGTTCGGTCTGGCGGTGCTGTTCTTGCGCGACCAGCCCGAATACATGGTCGGCCTCATCCTGATCGGCTTGGCGCGCTGCATCGCCATGGTGATTGTGTGGAACGACCTGGCCCAAGGCGACTGCGAGTACTGCGCCGGGCTCGTGGCCTTCAACTCGTTGTTTCAGGTGATCTTCTTTTCGGCTTACGCCTACTCTGTTCCCGACCCGGCCAGCCGCGATCCCAACCTGAGCCGCGACGAGCTCTTGGCGCGCTTCCGCACCGCCCGCGACACCATGCGCGCGCGGATTGTGCAGGGCCTGGTCGGGGCCAGCGCTCCTTGATGCCGCTTCCGTTCTCTTCGGCTAGGCATCCCGCGCATTGCCCCGAGCTGAAATCGGAAATCTAGCCTGAACTTAGCGAGCTCCATTGCGTGCTCGCGTGGCTCATCGGTGCTCAAGCGCCGGCACGCCAATCCAACCCCGCTGGGCCGCAAAAGCCACCGCCGACCCGCCGACCATACCCACTACGTAGCCGTAGGGCAGGCCCACCACCGCCGCGGCGACCAGCAGGGCAATCCATAGGCCGGTCGGATGGTTGGCCACGTCGCGGACCAGGGTCATCAGCGCCACCGCCTCGAACAGCAGCACCACCCCCAGCACCGGCATCGGGAACGCCTGCGTCAGGATCGAGAACCACGGTGCCAGCAGCAGGCCCAAGACCAGATACATGCTGCCGTAGAGCACCGCCGCGCCACCCGTTCGGGCGCCAAAGCCGTAGAACCCCACCAGCCCGCCGCAGCCGTGACACACCGGAACGCCGCCGAACCACGGGGCAATCACGTTGAGCAGCCCGTAGGTCAGACCGATCTTGCGCACCGGCACGCCGCGGTCCGGGAACAGGTCGTACGACGTCTGGCTGGTGGCGATCACCGAATTGCCCAGCGACAGAGGGATTTGCGGCAGCGCCAGCAACAGCGCGCCTTGGACCAGTTCTTCGCGGCTGGGCACGTGCAGGGTCGGCAGGTGCAACTGCAGGTGCGCTCCGCCAAAGGCCGCCCAATCCAGCTTGACGGCAACGGCATACAGTGCGCCCAGCCCCATCACCAGCAGCGGCGCTGGCACGCGCTTTTGCCGGCGGAACAACAGCAGAACCACCGTGGCCAACCCGGCCACGGCATAACCCACACCGCCGTCTGATCCCGCGTATTGCTTCAGGGCCAACGTCGCCAGCGTGATGCCCAGGCCCAACTGCATGCCGCGCACCACCGCCTTGGGCACCGCCCGCGCCAGCCAATCCAGCGTACCGGTGACCGCCAGCACGAGCATCGTGACGCCGATGACCAGGCCGCCGCCCGCCAGCGTACCGGCCGACAGACGCTGCGCCAACATGATGGCCGCCATCGCCTTGAGCGGTTGCACGGGCATCGGCAAGCCGTACACCACCCCAGTGGCGATCTGCAGGGCGCCAAAGGCAATCGACACGCTGGCGGCATCCAAGCCGCACGTCGCGATCAGCGCCATCAGCAGCGGCAGGTCCGTGCCGATATCCCCAAAGGCGCCCGCCAGTTCGTGGCGGTCAAAGCGCAGGCGCGACGGGGTTGGCTCAGGGCGATCCGGCGTCACTATGGCTCGACCAGATCAGCCGCCGACAGCGGATTGATCTTGCTGTGGTCCGTGTACCAGTCCAGCACGCCGCGGATGCTCTTCCACTGCGTCCCCACCGGGTACTTGGTGCCGTCAAAGGCGTACACAAACGGCGAGATGCGCAGGTCGCCGGTGACGTAGAAGTCGTCCTTGGCGGTCGCGGCGGCGGCGGTCACGGTCACATCGCTCACTTCTACGAGCATGCTCATCAGCGTCTTGACCTTGGCGCCGTCGGTGGCGATGTCCGAGGGCGAGACCGCGACGGGCAGGATGACCTCGCTGCAGGTGCCCTTGGTGGTGATGGCCGGGGTCAGCAGCTCGGGCAGGCCTTTGAAGTCGCCCACCGCGCCGATCACGTCGATTTGGTCGCCGACCTTGTTGCTCACCGCGGTCTTGCTGTACACCACGTAGCCGCCGTCGCTGGTCAGGCCGGGCTGCTGCACCCACACCGTGCTGCCACTGGTCACCGTGCGGATGGCGGTGACACACAGGCCCTTGAGCTCGACTACCGTGCCCGCGGCCATCTTCTTCAGCTCGGGGATCGTTGCCGCGGTGGGCTGGACGTCGCTGCTGCCCGCGTCTGCGCCGCCGCCTGAAGTGTCGCCGCCCGAGGTGGTGTCTGGCACGTCGACGGGGACCGTCACCTTGCTGCAATCCGTGCTGTTGGCCGTCAGCGGGCACACGTCGCAGCTGTCGCCCTTGCCGTCGCCGTCGCTGTCGATCTGCTGGCCGCCGTCCATGGGCCGAATCGCCGAAAACACCGTGGGGCACAGGTCTTTGCTGTCTTCGATGCCGTCGCCGTCTTTGTCAGTCGCGCTGGGCTCGCCGGTGAACACGCCGCTGCGCGACGGAACGCACGACGGTTCGCCTTGCGGAACACCACAGAAGTACAGGTCGTACGGGGTGCCAATGGTCTTGGCCAGGGCCGCCGTGTCTTGACCAAACTCGCGCTTGGCGCAGAGCTTTTTGCCGGACAGGCAGTTCTTCAGGGCCTCGCAGCCGGCGCCGCCGTCGCTGGAGAGGGCGTCGACCAGGGCCGCGTCGCCGTGCAGGACCACGCCGCCACGCAAGACCAGCGCCACATCCTCAACGGCGGCGCGCACTACCGCCGCGTAGGGCGCCTTGCCGTGGCTGGCAAAGACGGTGATGTCCGCTGGACGCCCCACACCGATGCGGCCCAAGACGTCGCCCATCTTGGCGGCGTCGGCCGCGGTGCCGGTGACCATCATGAACAGCTGGTAATCCGTAAAGAATCCGCCCAGGTTCTTCTGATTGAAGCTGTCGGCGCAGGCCAGTTCGCGGAGCATGTTCATACTGCCCGAGGCGCTCCAGTCGGTGCCGAGCGCGATCGGCACGCCCAAGTTGGCAAAGAGCGAAACGTTGGCGGTGAAGCCGTACAGGTCAATGTTCGAGCGCGGCGACCAGATCAGTGAAACCCCAGTCTTGGCAGCCAGGTAGACGTCGGCGGCGCGCAGACCCACGGCGTGGATGAGCGCGGTCTGCGGCCGCTCATAGTTGGCCTGGGCGTTGACGCCGTCGGTGCAGTCGAATTCGTTGTGGGCCGACTGGTCGACGCCCTCGCTCATGTGTGGGAAGAACGAGGTCATTTTGGCGACTTCCGGGTCGGTGACCGCGATCTTGTAGGTGCAGGTGGTCGGCAGTGGTTTGCTGATGTCTGGGCTTGAGTCGCCCAGGGGGAACGTCTCGAAATCGACGGGCGTCTTGCCCAAATTGCCCTGCATCGTTCCGGACTTGTCCAGGTTACGCAGCATGCCGTTGACGCCGCCCGAGCCGACCGTCGAAGTCGCGCCGCCGATGACAAAGCGCAGCTCGCCCCAACTGGTCACTTCGTCGGTGGTGCCGTTGGGGGCGCCGGGGACAGTAATCTTCTGTTTGCCGTTGGCGCCCTTGCGCCATTCGTGGCGGTGGTCGTACTTCTGGCTGTGGGCCTTGGGCGCGTTTTGAGCAAAGGTGATGTGATCGTGGCTGTTGATGAGCGCCGGCGAGATCACGGCGTCGCCGCATTGCAGCGTGGTGGCGCCGCTGTAGCCGTCGGTCGCCGAGCAATCGCAAGCGGCGCAGGTGATGTTGCCCTTGCTGTCGATGACCACTTCGCCGCCGACGAACACGTGGTCGGTGGCCAGGACGGTGCCGCGGATCACGCGGGTGGTCGAGCCCTTGCTTACGTCGCAGCTGCCGGCCGCTTTGGGCGCGGGCAGGGCCTTGGGGCAGGTGACCACGCTGGGGCCATTCGCGTTGGCCGTGACGCCGCCGCCGCTGCCGTCGGTGAGGGCGGTGGAGTCCAAGTGGCCGCTGTCGGCGCTGGTGTCGCTGGCCGCGCCAGAACTCCCCGCTCCGTCGGAGCAGGCGGTCGCCAGCCACAGACTGGTCATTGCCGCCAGGGCCAAGCCGCTGGTGCGAATGGGTACACGGAACGCGAGGGGGCGGCGGGCAGGGCGGGTGTTCATCGGGTAGGTCGGCGCCAGCGGGTTCATGGGCGAACCGCAAACGCCGAACAGGATACCCGTTCTTGGCGGGCAAGTCGCCCGAAATCGACCAGGGCCCCGCCCCAATGCGTTGGCCGATTGCCACGCTTGCGTCAGCCCAAGCTGCGCGGCTTCCAGCTCAGCTCGGGTTGCTTGGCGCGCTTGGCGGCGATGCCAAAGTTCTTGCCCAGCAGCAGGCGCGTCTGCAAGCGGCGTTCCAGGCCCAACGTGGCCGAAGCACCTTGAGTTTCCATGGCATTGCACAGGCGTTTGGCGGCGGCGATCGCGTCGGGCGAGCGGGTGCGCAGTTCGTCGACCAGCGCCAACGCCCGGCCGCGGGGATCCGCGTCGACGTGACTAACCAGGCCCAGTGCGCCCGCGGTCTCTCCCGTCACGATCCGCGCCGTCATCATCAGCTCGCGCGCCTTGTCGGCGCCAAGCAGGCCGCGCAGGGTCACGCTGGCGCCCATGTCCGGGATCAGGCCCCATTTCGCTTCCATGATCGCCAGTTGCGCGTCGGGCGTGGCGATGCGGAAGTCCGCCGCCAGGGCTAGCTGCAGCCCGGCGCCCAGGCAGTGGCCGTGGATGGCCGCCAGCACCGGCACTGGCAAATCGCGAAAACATAGGAAAGCGCGCTGAAAGAGGTTGGCGGTCGGCTGCGCCAGCTCCCACGCGGCCCGCAGGGCTTGTTTCTTGTCGCGCAGGTCGCCCAGGTCGATGCCCGCGCTGAAGCAGTCGCCGGCCCCGGTCAGCAGCACGGCGCGCAACGCCTTGTCCTTACTCAGGGTATCGGCCGCGTCGATCAGGTCGCCCAGCATGGCGAAGCTGAGCGCATTGCGCTTGTCGGGCCGGGTCAGGCGCACTTCGGCCAGGTCGCCTTCGCGCAGAACTTGGACGTGATCGCCCATGATTTCACCTTTCTCGATCTAGGGTTCTGGAGTGCCGGCGATCGCCGCGGCCACCTGCGCCGCGTGGCTTTTCAGGCACTGGTGGGTCGCGCCTTGCAGCACCTGCAGGGGCGCGCGGGGCAGGGCGGCGGCCAGGGCGCGCATGACCGCCAGCGACTCGGCGGTAGTGTGTTCCCCAGCCAATAGGCGCACATCCGTGGTCAACGTGCAAACCTCTGCGGCATGGGTCTGGTCGCCGCCGCCGCTCGCCACCTCGGCCCAGGTGCGCCCGTACAGGCTCAGCAGGCCAGCGCGGACCCGCTCGGGCAGGCCGGCAAAGAAGCCCTGGCCGTTCCAGTAGTCCACCAGCCAGTGCATCGCCGGCTCCACCTCGCCGCGGGCAAAGGCGTGTAGGCAAAAATCCCTGAGCTCGCCCAGCCTTTGGTGGGCTGTGCCGGCGTCGGCCACCATGCCCCAACAGATGGGCTCGATCAGCACCAAGCGGTCCAGGCGGCCGGGATGCGCCAGCGCCCACCTCAACGCCAGAAGCGCTCCGTACGAATGCGCCGCCAAAATTCGCGCGCCCGTGGACGTCAGCACGTCGTCCAGCCAGGGCAGGTCCAGGTCCAGCGCCAGCTTGCCCGCGGCCACCTCTTCGGGGGCGATGGGCGGCAACCCCGGCGCAAACAAGTGGAACTGCCCGGCCAGTGTCTGCATCACCGGCAGCCAGGTGGTCGGCTTGTCGGCCGAGCCGTGGATCAGCACCACCGCCGGGCCGTGGCCCAACTCCGCGACGTGCGTGGCCCGTCCTGCAAAAGTCTGCGTATTCGTATGGGGTTGCATGGTCTCGGTCCTGGCGGTCCGGTCGCCGCGGTCGGCCGCGCGCCGGGCGATGATGGGCCAGGCGTGGCCTTGGGGCAAGCCTCGCTTCTGCTTGCTGGAAGCCCCCGCCGTCCCTACACTCCTACCTACACCGGCCCCCGCCGGCCCGCCGAGGCGCCCATGGCCCAAGCCGGCAAAACCCTGCCCACCACCTACGCCGACTACCTGGACGCCTGCGCCCGTAGCCCGGTCAAGCTGGAGTTCCACAGCGGGGAAATCTTTGCGATGACGGGGGGATCCATCGTCCACGCCCACCTGGCCGGCAACGCCTATGCCGCCCTGCGCCGGGTCCTGGCAGGCAAGCCCTGTCGGCCGTTCAACTCCGAGCTGCGCATCGTCATCCCTCTGCTGGGCGACGCCTGCTACCCAGACGCCAGTGTGGTGTGCGGGCCGCTCCAGACCGACCCGCGCGACCCCAACGGCGTGATCAACCCGGCGGTGCTGGTGGAAGTGCTGTCGCCCACAACGGAAATGTACGATCGCGGCGGCAAGTTCGAGCTGTACCGCCGCCTGCCCAGCCTGTGCGACTACCTGCTGGTCAACCAAGATCGCAACCTGGTCGAGCACTTTGCCCGCAACGCCGACGGCAGCTGGACCTTCCGCGCTTGCGGGGATGGCGAGACCCTGCGCCTGACCGGGGCCGAGGTGGAGCTGACGGTGGCCGAGATCTACGCCGACGTCGAGGCGCTGCGCGAGCTGGCGGCGGCGGTGTAGGCCGTTCCGTGCCATACCGTTGGCGTGCTTGGCCTAGAAGTCGCATCCCAGCTACCGGGAGTTGTTTGCCCTTAATAGGCGCTGATTGGGTCAAAAAATTATGGAGTGTCGGCTGGTTAGGGTGGCCCAGCCACTGGAGCAGCGGGCCACCATGACGCTGTCCTTCGCCAAGGACGGCTAGGTCGAGGACGCGATAGTGCCGGACAATTCAGTGCTTCCCCGCTCATACGTACCCGCGATGAAGTGAACCGGGACGTCGGCGTAGGCCGACGGCGCAATGATAGCCCGCCAATTCATTGGCTGGGTTTTTTTGACGGGAATCAGACACTTCCCTTTGCGCACCCCCATGCGGCTGCCTGCACAGCCTGTCTTGGCGCATGGGTGTCCAGTCGTAGACCGTTCTGCCCATCTTGGTCCACCGCACCTTAAGCCGCAGGTTGGGGGGCATTTTCTACCCTCCGGAATTGCTGGAAAACACGCATCCCGCGTCAGCGATGCTGGCCCCGAAGGGGTGGCGGCGCGGTGCCGCGTCGCCACCGCCGGGAGGACGAGGCCAGTGCGCCGCCGGCACTTGCGACGACCGGCGGCCGCAGCGCGACGGCCCGGCGTGGCGTTCAGAAATTGCCCCCTACTCTTAGAAAATGCCCCCCAACCTGGCGTGCGCCGGGCCGGGACGCCCAAAATGCTTTGCGGATTGCGGGGTAGAAATTGCCCCCCAACGCGCACGCCTGCCCTCCTTGCCGCACTGGACCGGCAATGCCAGACTCCCGTCGGCGCAGCTGCCCGCGGAGCACCCCATGAAACCTTGGAATTTGGCTGCCCTTGTCGCGCTGGCGCTGACCGTGCTGGCGGGCTGGAGCGCACCGGCCCAGGCCCAGTGCTCGGCCTGAGGCAACCCCGCTCTCCCGGTGGGAGACACCGACATGGCGCGCGCCTTGGACGGCAGCGCCGCCGCCCCACAAACCCGCGTGCGCGCTGGGCTTACCTATGCCTACGCCTACGGCGACCAGCCCTACGGCGGCAAGCGGGCGCTGCCCAGCTATGATCACTTTTCGATTTCGCTTCAACTGGTTACGTTGAGCGCCGCGATCGACCACGCCAGCGGCCTGGGCGCCAGCCTGCTGCTGCCCAGCGGGCGCATCCGCAGCGATTCGGACAGTCGCCACACAGACGACTACGGCTTGGGGGACTTGGAACTTCGGGCGCGTTCAGACGTTTTTCGACTCCTGGGCCTGGACGGCCGCTGGCTGCCGCGCCTGCAGCTGACGGCGGGCCTGGCGGCGCCGACCGGGCCCTACGTCTCCAAACTGCAGGTGACGCAACTGCAACCGGGGCAGCAGCTGGACAAGACCCTGTCGCTGGGCCGCGGCACGTGGTGGCTATTGGCCGACGCCGAGCTCTACGGCCGCTTTGTCGAGCAGCTGGGCTGGTTTGCCGCGCTGCGCACCCGCACGCCGCTGGCCGACTGCAACGACGGGTTCCGCTGGGAGCGCGAGACCGCGGTCAGCGGCGGGCTTTCGGGGCAGCTCTGGCCCAAGCGGCTGCAGGCGAGCCTGTCGGTCGACTGGCTGCAGCGCAAAATGCCCAGTGAACTCGATTGGCAGGGCGTGCGCGTCGACTCGGCCAGCGTGGGCGGCGAATACGTGGACCTGACCGCCTCGCTGCGCGGGCAGCTGACCGACCAGATCGCGCTGGACCTGACCGGCCGCAAGCCCCTGTGGCGGGATGTGTTGGGGCTGCAAACCCCGCCCGCTTACTGGGTCTTTGTGGGCCTGTCGTGGAGTCAGCCGCTGGGCGATCCGGCCAAGGCCGAGCCCGTGCCCGCCCGGCCCGGCGACCTGCCCCAGCCCGAGATCGCCGCCCTGCTGCCGCCGGGACAGGTGGCGCTGGTGGATTACTGGGCTACCTGGTGTGCGCCGTGCCAGAAGCTCTCGGTCCAGCTTGAGGAATTCGCCAAAGCACACCCCGAGTTGCTGGTGGTGCGGGTCGACGCCAGCGACTGGGACGCCGCGCAGATGCTGCGCCTGCTGCCGGCGGTGGCCGGGCTGCCGGTGGTCGACGTCTACGGCGCCGATGGGCGGTTGCGGCAGCGGCGCGTGGGGTCCGAAGCCTTTGATTATGCACTGGCTTTGCCCGAATTCGCCACACCTGCGGCACGTTGAGCGCCACCTGGCACTTTCGCCAGTCCGCGGCCCATGTTAGCGTGTCTCAGCGCGGTCGCCGAAGCCGGTATGGCCTGCGCGGGAGGTCTGGATGCGCGGCAAGGTTGGGACCGTGTTGCTTGGGTTGGCGATGGGCGCCTTCTGGCTGGGGTGCGACAGCGCGGGCGTAACCCAAGTCGCGCCCGTGGATACGCCCCTGACCGCCACCGGTGGATTCGCTGCCAGCATCGACAATACCGACGTCACCGTTTCGTACAAGGGCCTCAAGGCCGTCGCGACGATGACGCACCAAATCAACAAGGATCCAGGTGGGTTGGCCTGTGTGCCGGCGCTGACGGTCTCGGTCGCCCAGCCCGACGGCACCTGCAAGCTCGAACTGGAGTACCAGGCCGGTTTTCAGGGCGAGGGCCTGCAGCTCAAAGGTGTGAAATTCTGGGCGCGCGCCAAGGTCGCCAAGGCCGACGGCAGCAGCGAATTGGCCCTGTGCCCAGGCTGGAGCAGCAAGGAACCCAGCAGCAGCGAAGTGATCTACGCGTCGGTCGGCGCCGCCGGCAGCCTCCCGCTGGAAGCCCTGGGTCAGCCCGAAGCCGGAATGGCCAAAGCGATCCTGCGCAACCGGACCCTGCAGCCGCAGTTCGGCGGCATCGTCAACATGAAGTACCTGGGCCGCCACTTCAACGTGGACCTGGCGCAGATTGCCTTCAAGGGCGACATCACCAGCATCGGCGACGAAAAGGCGCAGTGCGTCAAGACCTTCCACGACCTGCCGGCCTTCCAGCTGCAAGACATCAACCCCGGCAGCCCGTTCTACAACACCAGCTATGGCCTCGAGGCTTTCAAAGGCAAGAAGATCGTCGTGGCGCTGGTCTCGGACTGGTGCGCGTCGTGCCGCTCGCAGGCCCAATTGATGCAAAAGCTGCAGGATCAGGCCAACAACACCGGCCACAGCGACACGGTGATGGTGCTCATCGCCGACAAGCAGTCGTCGAACCCCGCCGACCTCATCAAGATGGTCAAGACGATCCCGGTGCTCCAAGACACCGCCCAAGTCGATGCCTGGACCAAGATGAACGAGGGGCATGCCAGCAAATTCAAGGGCTCCGAGATCCGCAACAGCGGCTACGGGTTTGCCAAGAACGGCTCGCCGATCATGTATTTTCAGCCCAGCGGCAACGGCAACCTGGACCTGGGCGCCTTCGAGAAGGCGGTGAACACGGTGGTCCAGGCGGCGGACGACTAGGAAAATCAGCTGCCTGTCGGTCGTCGTCGGTCTTGCTGGGGTCGACCGGGGCAAGCCACGCCGCAGGCTGGAGCCTGGCGACCCCGGCCGCACGCACGTCCACCAATTTCGCTTGCATGTCCGGCCCGCGCAGCGTAGGGTGCAGACGTTCCTCGGGGTTTGGCACGCGCTACGCGGCAGACCAGGCGATACCGTCGAATGCCTGCGCAGCATGGGCTGCCTGGCCAACTTGCCTAGGCCCTCGAAGGGGGCCGGAGACTGCAGATGCCGAACCGTCGTGCGTTTGACCACATCGGTAACTTCAACTTCAAGATCGAGATCGAAGGCGTCACCCAGGGTGCTTTCCGCAACGTGGAAGGCCTGGACAGCGAGACCGAGATCATCGAGTACCAGGACGGCGACGACATGGTGCTGCGTAAGCGCCCGGGCCGCACCAAGTACAGCAACATCACCTTCAAGCGCGGCTACATCAACAACACTGAGCTCTGGGAATGGCGCAAGGCCGTCGTCGAGGGCAAGGTGCAGCGCAAGTCGGGCTCCGTGATCCTCTGCGCCGACGACGGCAGCGAGATCATGCGCTACAACTTCTTCGAGGGCTGGCCGACCAAGTGGAAGGGCTTCACCCTGGACGGCAAGGGCACCGACGTCAACGTCGAAGAGCTCGAGCTGGCCGTCGAGAAGCTGGAGCGCGGTTGATCCGTGCCTGACGGACCCGCGCGTTAGCCAAGGGTCCGCAGAAATGGCGAACGCCGGTGGGGCTGCAGAGTCGCACCGGCGTTCGTGTTTTTGCGGGTGGCGACGCCGGCGCCGGGTCCATGCAAGGGGGAGTCCATGCCACGGCGGCTTCTGGTTTCTGGTCTGGCGAGCGTCACGATCGGCGCGCTGCCTCAGGTCGCCCACGCCACGCCCAAGGCGACGCCTGCGACGACCGTGCTGTCGCTGGGGTACGAGGTCGAGCACCCCCAGGACGGCAAGAAATACCCCAACCAACTCATCGAGTCGTACGCCCTGGACGGCGATGGCCTGCTGCGCTACTCGGGGTACTTTGGCGGCGTGCCGCTGGAGTTCAACCACAACGACGCGGTGACCTGGCCCTCGGGTGCGGCGGGCCGGCAGTTGTTGGCGCTGGCCCAGCAGCTGGCCAATCGGAAGGGCTCGGGCCTGCAGCCGCTGCCGGACGGCGCGTCCCTGCACGCTTCGCCGGAGGGCGTTTTGCGCGTGAGCGTGGCGCGAGGGGCGCTGGTGCTTGCTCCCGGCCCGTCGCCGGCGCGGACGCAGCTGACCGCAGCGCTGGCCAAGTTCTTGGCCGCCTTTGAAAAGGCCACCGGCCGCCCGCTGACGTTGGACAAGCTGCCGCAGGCGCCCCGGCGCTGAACGTGTCCACCTCCGAGCCATTGAATCTCCGCGAGCGCCTGCCGGCGCTGACGGAATTGCTGCAGCAGTACGGGTATCTATGGCGTCCGCAGCCCTTTGTGGAACCTGTGCTCGGCTGGCAGGCGACCCATCCCGAGCTGGCAACCTGGCTCGACGGGCTGAGCGACGCCGAGGTGGGCGACCTCGCGCTGCCGTGGCTGGATCGGGCGCCCCTGTGGCTGCAGCAGGTGGCGCAAAGGGCACGGGATCTCGCGGCGCTGCCTGACCTGGCTCTGGGTCCGCCCCGACCGCTGGGCGCCGATGCGAGCCGGCGGATCCCTGGGCGGAAAGTCAGGCAGATCGAGGGATTCTGTCGCGCCGTGCAGCCGCGCCTGCCCCGCGAGCCGGCGCTGGTCGATTGGTGCGCCGGCAAAAGCCACTTGGGGCGGCAGTTGGCCCGGCTCAGCGGCGGAACATTGCTGGCGCTGGAGCGGGACGCGGTGCTGGTGCAGGCCGGGCAGGCCGAGTGCGACCACCTGGGGCTGCGCGCCCGCTTTGTGCAGGCCAATGTGCTGGGGCCGACGACGGCAGAGATATTGAGCCACGATCAGTGGTTGGTGGCCCTGCACGCCTGCGGCGACCTGCACGCGGCGCTGCTGGCGGCGGCGGTGGCGCGCGGCGTGGCCGGGGTGGCGCTGGCGCCGTGCTGCTACAACCTGACCCGCGGCGAGCTGGCGCGCTCGACCCGGGGCCGTCTGCAACAGCTTGAATTGACGCAGACTGACCTGGATCTGCTCCACCGCGAGCCGCTGGTGGCCGCTGGCAGCGACCTGGTGCGTGCGCAGCAAGAACAGGCGTGGCGGCTCGGTTTCGACGAGCTGCAGCGCACCGTGACTGGCAGTGGCACCTACCGCACCATGCCGCCGTTTCCGCGCCCCTGGCTGCGACTGCCGTTTGCCCAGTTTTGTCAGCAGTTCGCGGCCCTGGACGGCTTGGAGCTGCCCCGCGACTGCACCTGGTCGCACCACGAGGCGGCGGGCTGGCGGCGGCTGGCCCAAGTGCAGCGGCGCGAATTGGTGCGCGGCCTGTTCCGGGCGCCGCTGGAGGCGTGGCTGGTGCTGGACCGGGCGCAGGCGCTGGCCGAGGCGGGCTATCGGGTGCAGGTGGGCACGTTCTGTGCGCGCGAGGTGACGCCGCGGAACCTGTTGATTCTTGCGGAGCGGCGGGGCCCGGAACAGTAGCAATGTCGGCTGTTTTGAGGGGACCAGCCGCTGAAGCAGCGGGCTAGCATGACGCCGTCCATCTCCAAGGACGGCTGAGTCAAGAGTTCGATCTTACAGAATAATTCGGTTGTCCGGTGACCAGTGTGCGGCGTTGACGCGGGTCGGGCTGCGGCGTAGGCTGGCGGGCGAAGGCTGGAAGGTCCGGTTTGGCGGTCGCGATCTTGGCGGGTCAGCGGCGGGGACTGCCGGCGACGGGGGGAGCGCGACGTATGCGTGGCAGGTTTGTGCGCAGGTTCCCGAACGTGAGGATGCTATGCCCACAAAGATACTGCGTTTCTGGAGGATCGCAGCGGTCTGGCTTGTGACTCTGGTGGCCAGCGCCGGGGCCGCCCTCGTGTCTGGCTGCAACGGCGCGACCGGGAGTGACGAGGTGCCCTGCCGCGAGACGGCGTCGTGCACCGCCCACGGCCAGTGTACCCAGAATCTCGGCGGCTGCCTGGCCACTACCGACGCGGACTGTGCCGCCAGCTCAGACTGCCGGTCGCTTGGCAATTGCCAGGTCCAGGGAGGGCGCTGCTGGGCGTTCAGCTCGGAGGCGTGCCTCAAGGCCACGGTGTGCCAGAACGAGGGGGCATGCAGCGCAAGCGACGGCCTGTGTTTGGCCCTGAGCGATGCGGACTGCACGGGTACCTGGTCGGCGTGTGTCTACCACGGGTTGTGCAGCGCGGTGGCTGGCGCATGCACCGCCACAAGCGACGCGGCCTGCCAAAAGTCCATCAATTGCGCCATCGAGGGCGCATGCGCGGTTTGCGGCAAGCGCTGCGGTGCGACCAGCGATGGTCACTGCAAGTCGGCCAAGGTATGCGCCGATCACGGGCTTTGCACGGCAAGCGACTGCGCTTGCGTGGCCGCGAACTCTTCGGACTGCGCCGCCTCGGCGTGGTGCGCGCAGGCCGGATACTGTACTGCCGCTGGCTCGCGGTGCGTGGCTGCCAGCAACTCCGATTGCCTGCCGTCGCAGTGGTGCCAAGTCCTGGGCCTGTGTGGAGCCAAAGAGGGCCAGTGCGTGGCGGTGGCCGACGCCGACTGCGCCCGGACTCTGGCCTGTGCCACCCAAGGGCTGTGCCATGCGGTGTCTGGCAAGTGTGTCGCAGTTTCGAGCTCAGATTGCGCCGGTACTACGATGTGTACCGAGCTCGGGCGCTGCAGCGCGGTCGGAGGCACTTGCCAGGCCACCAGCGATGCCGTGTGTGCCGCGCTGGCTCTGTGCAAGAACGATGGCAAGTGCCACGCGATGTCGGGCCAATGCCGCCCCACCGCCAACGCGGACTGCGCGGCCTCGAAGGCATGCGCGGAATTGGGGCGGTGCAAGTTGAAAGGTTGGGGCTGCGCGGCCCTATCGGACGCCGACTGCGCCGGCTCGCTCGCGTGCAAAGACGAAGCCAAGTGCAAGGCCAAAAACTCGACGTGCGTGGTGCCCTAGAGCACCGATCACCACCCCGAATCCCCGCTCCCACGTCGCGGCGGGTCGCGCAAGCGCCCGCTTGCGACCCACCAAGCATCCACGGGTTTTCGACCGCAAGTCCCTTCGTTGCTCCGGATCAGGGAGGTTTCTGGTTGGTGTTCTAGCTCAGTCAGGTCGCGGTCGCAAAGCGTGGCGTTTGCGGCCGGCTGCGTCGAGCGGCGTCGCCGAGCGGGGCGGTCGCCATCCGGCAGGCCCCGGACCTGCCTCCCCATCACCCCAGCCTCTTCTCCACCGCATCCAGCTGCCCGCGCAGGGTCGCCAGCGCCGCGCGCACCCGCTCGACCTGGACCTTGCTCAGCTTGCCGGCGTCGATGCGCTCGAATTCCTGCTGCCACTGGCCGACTTCCTCGGTCCACTTCTCGGTGCGGGTCACCAGGCGGCCGGGCTGCGGCACCGCCAGAATCTGCCCCCGAAGCCGAGAAACTGCTCAGCTCTTGTCCTCCGCGTCACGCAAGATGGTCTGCAGCTGGGCGACCAGTCGCGGTAACTCGACCTCGCCCAGCGCCCAAATGACCTCGAGATCTACGGCGTCGTAGTCGTGCACTACTACGTTGCGGAGGCCGACCATGTGGCGCCATGGCAAAGCCCACCGTTCGCGGCCCGCTGCCGATACGCGGTTGGCGGCCTCGCCCAGCATGATGGCCTTGTGCAGGATGGCCGAAGTGAGCACGTCGTCGGCCTCGACCTGCACCAAGGTGAAGCGCTCGCGCATCGTCAGCATTTCGCCAGCAAAGCGCAGCATGTCGACCAGGATGGCCAGGTCACGGTCCAACCAGCACCTCCGCCTCGGAGAGAATCTGTTGGCGGCGCAGCGAGTTTCGACTGCGCTCGACGGCGCGGCGGGTCAGCAGGTCCACCGGCCGGCCGAACAACGCGGCCAGTTCGTCCTGCAAGTCCATCAGGGCAAAGGCATCGTAGTGCCGGTCACCTGCAAAACTCGCCAGCAAGTCCACGTCGGAGTCGGGCCGCAGTTCGCCGCGCACGGCCGAGCCGAACACCTCCAGGCGCGCAATCCCCCAACTTGCGCAGAGGGTGGCAAGCTTGGCGGCGCGTTGTGGGTCCAAGAGCGGCTTCATCCGGTACCAAGCGGGCACGCATGTCCGTGCGCGCCCCTTCCAGTATAGCCACAAGGGGTTGCCGGGGCCAGGGCGAACGGTGCCCCCGATCCGCCGCTTTGGGCGCAACTCGGCGTTGCTGCGTCACTTCTCTCCCTGCGGCGACCCCTAGGTCGCCTCAGTCGCTCCGTTCCTTGCGCCTTGATTTGCATCCCAAATCGACGGCCGGGGGGAATTTCGGTGGTGGATTTTGGGTGCCGGCGGGCCATGCGGCAAAGCACGCGGCTTGAACAGGCGGGCGGCCCCCATCACCCCAGCCTCTTCTCCACCGCATCCAGCTGCCCGCGCAGGGTCGCCACCGCCGCGCGCACCCGCTCGACCTGGACCTTGCTCAGCTTGCTGGCGTCGATGCGGTCGAATTCCTGCTGCCACTGGCCGACTTCCTCGGTCCACTTCTCGGTGCGGGTCACCAGGCGGCCGGGCTGCGGCGCGGCGGCGGGCTTGGGCTCGGGCAGCTGCAGGCCGGGCGTCTCGGACTCCGTATCCCACACCCGGCCGCCCTGGGCCTGCGCCACCACCTCGCGCACCTTGCCCAGCGGCCAGCCCTCGCTGACCGCCGCCATCGCCACCCGCGCGCGCAGGTTCACCTCGCCAATCGAGCTAATCGCCAGCAATGCCGACCACTTGAGCTGCTCGCGCGCCGTGGGAGGCAGGCTGTCGTGGCAGAGTTTGAGTGCTCCGCTTGCGGTGGCTAAGGGTTCGTTGGCTGTGGCGCGCCAAAAGGCAATGGTTTCGCCAGCGCCAAGGTTGGAGCCACACTTCCGAGCGTGATTGCGGCGGCGCGTGGAAGTTGGGGGGCATTTTGTACCCCGGCTTGACCCATCGCGAATTTCGGGTTGGTAATGCCAGGTGGGGAACCGGGCAAATTGTCCGCAAAACCTGAGACCTAGCGCCACTGCCCCGGACGTGCGGCCCGGCCCATGGACACCACACACCAAATCAAACCACACACGGACGCCATCACAGCACATCGGTGCGGCAGTACCACGGCGCTAGTCCGGGCGTCGATGCCACAGGCACGCAATGCAAAAGCTCTTCGACATTGCCGGACTGCAGGACGGTAGCCACCGACTTGCACAGGGCGCCTTGCGGGCACTCCCAGTCGTGCGCACAGGCCTTGGTGCAGCCGGCGCGGACGCCGACCGAACACGTGTAGCCACCTTGCACAAAGCAAAGGCCCGATTGACAACCGGGAGCGGGCAAGATGTTGGCGGGCGTGTACGAGACGTACTTCGCAAGACCCTTGAGGCCGCACGTCTCGCCCCAGTCGGCAACGACAGGTGGCGGTGCCGCGACGCACAGCCCGGTAGCGCTCGTGTCGCAGGCTAAATACATGTTGACTGGACCGTACTTGCCCCACTGGGCTGCGCCTAGACAGTCCGCGTCGCCCTGGCACGGGCTGCCCACGGCCTTGGCTACTGCTTCGGCGCACAGATTTTGGGCCGGCAGCGAAATGTCGTAGAAACTGGGATTGGCGCCCATGTCGGTGCGGCAGCCTTTCTGGCATGGCAAGGCTGGACCGTCGAGCGTGCACTCACCTGTCCAGAACTTGCAGGGCACGGGCACGTTGGAGTAGGTCTTGACGACGCCGTCTTGGCACACGCGCATTGACACGCAGTCGTGATGGCAATAGGGCTCGGCGTCGCCATTGGCGCCTGTCCCCGTGCCTATGCCAGTCTCGGCTGCCACCGTGCCATCCGAAGTTTCTCCGGCACCACGGTCGGCCGTCTCGGTTGGCATTGGGCTTGCGTTTGTGTCAGGGACGTCGCTGGGGGCAACATCGGCGGCTGTGCCTGTCGCGCCCGTTGCCGACGCTGCCTGAGCGCCACACCCGGCAAGCCCAGCTGCAGCCAATAGGGTCAAAACGAGCGCGATGGCGAGAACTTGTGCTGCCTTGGCCATCAGAGGCTCCCGGGCTCACGCCTGGGTTCGGTGGGCCGCAGCTTCAAGATGCGCCAGGCGGCAAGTCGGCGTCAAGCGTCTGCGGCGGAAATGCGTCTTGCCGGCAGTGGTGTCACCACGTCCAGGCATCTGGCCGGATCAATTGCGTAAAGTCAACAACTTGCTTGGAATGCTGTTCGCAGGTAATGCCTGACACCTTTGCCTAGTCACCCTCGCCAAGCAGCAACGCATAGATCCTATGAACACCCGGCCACCGCGGCCGAGGGAAAAAGGCCAGCAGCCTCAGACGACACTCGGGGGCCTAGCCCCCGATCCCCTGCGGCCTGCGCGGCCCGCGCCAAAGGGCCATCGGCCCTCTGGACACCCTCGGGGGATCCCCTTTCGGGCCCTGGCGCCATGCCGCGGTTTCTTGATTTGCTGGAGGTGATCGG
>JBBISH010000111.1:0-20997 GCA_037441385.1 Myxococcales bacterium | reverse complement strand
GGCGAAGCTGCCAGCGGTGTTGGTGCAGGTCGCGGCCAAGTCGCAGCCCGCAGTGCCAAGGGCGCATTCGTCGAAGTCCTGGCAAGTCTTGCCGTCGCCGCTGTAGCCGGGTTTGCAGGTGCACGTCACGGCCAAGGTGTCGCTGCCCACGCAGATCGCGTCTGGTGCACAAGGGTTTGCCGGACTGCCGCAGACGTCGAAACCGGCCACCGCGACCGCCGTGGACCAGCCGGCCGGTCCGGTGGCGCTGCCGTCGCTGGCCACCGCGCGGCAGGCCACGAGCGAGCCGGCATGGGCCGGGCTGCCGTCCACGTGCGTCAACTCTTGGATGGCAACGGCCGCGTTGGTCGCTCCAGCCACCTCGACGTTGTCGAGCCACCAGGCAAAAGTGTAGGAGAGCGGCTCGCCATCTGGGTCGCTAGCGGCAACCGCGATGGTGCACGTCACCACGGACATGAGGTCCACCGCCTGCGGCGCAAGGCCGACGGCCGGCGCACTCGGCGCCGCATTGACGATTGCGACTTGCGCCGATCCCGCCGGTCCGACGGCAATTCCATCGCTCGCCGCCACCTCGACCTTCCAGGTCTCGCCCTTCTTGGCCTTGCCGCTTGGAACGGTGTCGCCGGAAAAACTCATGACTTGTCCGTTGCGCGTCCAGGCATACGACAAGGTGATCGGCGTCTCGGGCGTTGGTTGCAGGGGCAGCACCACCGCGTGCAGCGCATCGACCGTGGTCGGTTGCGCCGGAACGATGGCGACTTTGGGCGCTCCGGGACCGGGGTCCACCACTACGCTGCGCTGGGCCGTTGTAGCCAGACCGCCCGCATCGGTGACGGTTGCGCTCAGAATCTGGGGGCCGGCGGGCAGGTTGGCCACGTCAAAGGCAATTAACTCAGCACTTTTAGCCGACACCGCCTTGATGGGCTGAGGCATCGCCGAGCTGGCCACGACCAGTTGGAGGCCCCCCGCAGCACTTTCGGCATCAGCCACCTGGACCGCGATGTGCAAAGGCTTGCCAAGGGCCACCACGGTCGACGCGTCCGGGGCCAAAAAAACCACCACCGGCGGCTTGTTGGTGGTCGTTTCGCCAGGGACGTCGCCGGGTCCGCCGGTATCGCCCAGCGAACCGATTTCGAAGCCAGAATCGGCCTGACTAGTGCTGGCGTCGTTCAGCCCGGCGCCATCGGCAACGGTGGAGCCCGCGCCGTCGCCTTGACCGCCGCCGTCCGGCAACCCGGCGCACGCGCCCAGCAGCAACGACAATTCGACCACCACGAGCCTCAGGCGGGCCCAGCCTCGGACTTTCATCGCGCCCCCCAAGACCTGTTGCGCGAACCCAGATCGCATCGACAACCTACACACGGGCGGCGCGGCTGGCAAGCGCCCGAGTAATACGCACCCCACCTGATTCGCGCCTGTACGGCTTTTCTGACCCGTTCTGCAACTGGCGAGAATCAGGCGGGGACCCCGGTTCGGGCCCGAAAAATTGCCCGTGTTTTCGAGCCGATTCGGACGGAACTGGTATAGTACCTTGGTCTGGGGGCATTTTCTGAGCGGATCCCCACTTGCGTCTCGCTGGTTACAGACAGACCCGCAAAACCGCACAGGCTCGAATAGGTGGGCTTCGTGTCAGCTGCGGCAACCCGGCTCGGCGTCGATCTCCACCCGGTCGCGCCCGTTGGCTTTGGCGGCATAGACGGCGGCATCGGCTCGGCGCAGGAGCGCGTCGCCAGCCTCGCCCGGCGCGAGCGACACCACGCCGGCGCTCAGGGTGGTCCGGCCCACGTTGGCAAAGTCCGCCGATCTGCAGGTTTGGCAGATACGCTCGGCCAACGCCGCGGCGTCGCGCAAGCTGGTCTCTGGTGTCAAGATCACGAATTCTTCGCCGCCCCAGCGCCCCAGACCGTCGGTGCTGCGTACGCTGCCTTGCAGAAGTCGGGCAACTTCGGCTAGGACTTGGTCGCCCGCCGCGTGGCCGAAGCGGTCGTTGATGGACTTGAAGTGGTCGATATCGATGAAGATGAGCGACAGCTGCGATCCGTAGCGCTTGGCGCGGTCTAGCTCGCGGGTCAACATGTCGTCGAACCCGTGGCGATTCAACAACCCAGTCAGGCGATCCGTGGTGGCGGCGCGCTCCAGTCCGCCGTGCAACTCGCGCAGATCGGCGACCATGGCGTTGAAACGCTGCGCCAACAGGGCGAAATCGCCTTTGCCGTTGACGGCAACTTGCACGCTCAAGTCGCCGGCAGCTACGGCCGCGGTCGCCGCACCCAGCGCATCGATCGGCCGCAGGAGATTGCGCGCCAGCAGCCAGGCCAGGGCGATGGCCAACAGCCCAACGGCGGCCACCAGGGCGAGCAACTGCCGACGAAGCGCGTTGATATCAGCCAGGGCCACCGCTTCAGGTATGCTGATGACGAGAGTCCAATCCCCACTCGGTTCAGTGCCTTCGCTGGGTTCGCGGGCGTAGATGACCAGGCGGTCGCCCTCGGCCGCCGCTTGCGGCACGACCAGCGCGCCCGTGCGCGGACCGCTCGCGACCAGGTTGGCGATGGTTGTGTGCAACGGGTGGCGCTGCCGCAACGTGCGCTCTTGGTCGTGGTTCGCGTAGAGCACCAGCCCCGTGCGGTCAAGCAGATCGACCTCGAATGGGCCATCGACGGCAAACAGCCGCAGGGGCCGCCCAATCACGTCGCGCAGGCTTGCGACGGCGATGCGGGCCACCAGCACCCCCGCAGCCCGGCGTTGTGGATCCCGCACGACTTGCGCCACATGGAACACCGGCTGACCAAGCGATTCGGACGTCGACACCTGCAATACGCGATCGTGGCCTGCCATCACTTCGGGCCAGTACTCGGAGAGCGTGTGGGTTTCGCCAATACCGCGCCCGGTTGTGTCCGCAAGGCGCCGCCGCTGCAGGTCAAACAACGACAGCGACGTGTAGGGGGCGTAGTTCGGGTAGCGACGCAGGTAATCGCCCAGCTTGGCCGCCACCGCGTCGAGTGGGAGCGGCGTAGCTTCCAGGGCCGGGTCGGCCGCCAGCGCCGCCATGTCGTCGGACCGGCGGGCAAACAGCCGATGAACCTTGTCCATGGTGTAGGTCGACACAGCTTCGAACTTCTCGACGACTTGGCGCTCGACCACCAAGCTTGCCAACCACACGGCCAACACGCCCGCACCGCCCGCCAGCAGCGTGGCCGCGCCCCCAAGCAGAGCCATTTTGGTACCTATGCGCATGGCAACTCCGTGCGGCCGCTGCTAAGGGGGGAGCCTGTTCGGCTGCACGAGATTTGGGTGCACCAGGGCACCGTTTGGTTCATGTCGCGTGAACGACAATCTATTTCCCTTATACGGAATATTCTCCTGGCCACAACTCCATCTCGCCGTCTCGGGACACAAACAGACCGAATGCGAGGATCGCAAGTTGCCGTCGCCGCGCGTCCCCCCGAATCGGCGTGCCACCTTCAGCCCGGCAAAGGCGAGAGGAACCGCATGATACACGTGCTGTTCTCGTTCGTCGGCCGAACCTCGCGTTGCCTCCCGCGGCAAGACCACGACAAAGGGCGGCGGGGCACCGATGCCGCGACGGTTGGCGTGCGCCTCCGTCCGCCGGTTCGGCCAGCGCGGAAGATGTCGGCTGCGCTGGGAAGGCCCGCCGTCCCCTGCCTTACCGCTTGCCTACTCTGACGCAGCGCCGAAAGCCCTCACCCCCGGCCTGCTGCCGACCCCTCTCCCACTGAAGTGGGCGAGGGATAAAGGGAAATTGCATTGCCCCTCGCCCAAAGCGTTGGGAGAGGAGGGGTCCCCGCGGTGAGCGAAGCGAGCGAGTGGCGCCAGCGGCGCCGGGAGAGCGGGGCAGACGCCGAAGGCGGCGGGGTGAGGGCCAAGTGCCAAGGATCGCACAGGTTTCCACTGCACTTACGGCACCAGTGGCCATCCGGTAAGGCAGGCGCCGTCCCCTAGGAGCGTGTCGGGATAATCCCGGCACAATCCTAGCGCCGCGTCTTGCGCGGCGGCAACTGGCTGAAATCGCACGAATTCACTTCGGGCGATTTTCGGCCAGTTGGACAAACGAAAAAGGCTAGGAGACTGGCGGCACCCAATAAGATCATAATGTATAACTAAATGGACATGCAGTGTCGCCCATTTTGCCGACAGGCTCCTAGAACACCAGCATGGCCGACTCGAATTCCGCGACCAAGCGGGCCGCGAGCGTGCGGGGGCCAACGATCAGCGGGCCATGAACGGGGAAGCAATCTCCGATGAGTTCCACGGCAGCCGCCCAACGCTCTGGAGCAGACGGCTACAGACAGTGTTGCAGGACCAGCGTGCTGGTCGTGCCATCGCTGGCCGTGAGCGTCGCATCGCCGCACGCGCCGTTGAACGCCAAGCTCTCGGTCTTGCCGACATGGGGTCCGCCCGTAAAGGCCGTGGTGATCGAGCCGCTGGTTGGGAAGCAGCACGACGGATCACTGTACTTGACCTGGTTGAATGTGGTCTTGGTCGTGAATTTGGCAAGGTTATGCTGAACGATCACCGTGCCCGACACCTCGCGATTGGCGCCGCTGCTGGCGATGGTCAAGCCGCCGGCGCTCGTCGACACTGTGTGATCCCACAGCTTGGAGGTCTTGCCGCCGCTGGTGACGTTGCCGGTCAGGTGGCTGCCCGAAATGACCAAGGTTCCGCCCTCTTTGCAGCCGCTGGCGCCGCACGTGGCGACCACGCCCGAGTCGCTGGGCGCGGGCGTGACGCTGCTGTCCCAGCCGCTGGTGGCGCCGTGGGTGTCGTGCACGACCGCGTAGCTGTTGCCCGCTGGTCCGGTCAGGGTGCGCGTGTTGCCGCCCGCGGCGGTGGTGCGCGTCACGCCGCAACCGGCGATCTGGTTGCCGATCCACGGGTGGAGTGCGTCGCACTCCTTGCTGTAGTTCAAGCTGAAAGTGCCGCTCCAGGTGACCGACGAGGTCTTGCCGTTGCCCCAAGTCACCGTGCAACTGATCGGCGTGTACGTGTAGGGATTGCCCTTGTCGCCGGCAAATTTTGGCTGCAGGTTGCCGCCCTGGCACGACCACTTGGCGGCAAACGCCTCGGACACGGGGCGCAAAGCGTCTAGGAGCGGCCGCCAGAACTCGCGCTCGGGCCGTGGCAACTGGCGGCTGTCGGCGACGGACGAGCCCGCGCTGTTGTTCAGGGCTCCGCTGACCACACTGGCTGCGATTTCGGAACCGGATCCGTCGCTGGCGCTGGTGTCGGTGGTGTGGCAGCCGGCAGCCAACAAGCCCACGGCGGCGAAGAGGGCACAGGCGATCGGGCGATACGTGCGCATAGAATCCTCCGCGTTGTTGGGACCCCGGAACAATTGGGCAGGGTCGCTCTGCCGGAAAGCCTGCCAGATTCGCTTCTCACTACGCAAGGACTCACGGCAACGGCACACACCAGCCGCCGTCGCAAACCTGCCCCGTGCCGCATGGGAGCCAGTCCAGATTGACGTGTTGGCAACCGCCCTTGGGCGAACAACTGTCTACGGTGCACGGGTTACCATCGCTGCAGCTGTTGCCCGCAAGATTGGCACAGTTGCCCGAGGCGGCGCACTCGGCTTGGCCCCACGGGTCCAATCGGGCCACCACGGCGCCACTGCTCTGCTTGGCAGACGTGCCCTCGCCCACCAGCAGATAGCCACCTCCTGGCGCGGCCGTGACGGCGTGCCATTGGTCGTAGGCGTCGCCGCCAAACAGGGTCTCTTGCGCAAAATGGCCGCCCGAATCGAGGCGCGCAAACCAAGATAGATGCTTGTAATAATCGGGTTCGTACCGATCGCCGACCAGGATGAGCGCGCCATCGCGTTCGGCGGCCAGGGCGAACAGGTTGTATTCGGCGCCGTATGGAGCCGGGGGCAAAGGCGCCGCCCAAAGCACGTTGCCGGCCATGTCCAAGCGCACGATGTCCAAGTAGTCGGCCACGGCAAAACCGCCCGGCACGGCGGCGAGCGCCGAGCAGCCCATGGCACCGCCTTGCACGACCTTTTGCCAGGCCAAGGTCCCGTCAGCGCCAAACCGCACCAGCACCAACTTGGAAGGCGAGCTTGTGGCGGTGCCACAGCTGACAAAGCCCCCGTCTGACACCGCGACCACGGCCCGCAGGTGGCCCGCAATGGGCGCGGCCGGCGCCTGCAACTGCCACTGCAGCTTGCCCGAACCCGCAACACGCACGACATACCCTGTGAGGCTCCCGTCCGGCTTCTCCAAACTGCCCACCGCCACCAGGCCACCGCTGCCATCAGGCGCGGCCCCGGCAAGATAGGAGGCGGCCGGCGGCACCTGAGTCGTCCACTGGATTTTTCCAGCAGGATCAAAACCCTGCAGCCACGCCGACGACGCCAGTCCCCCCGCATTGGTCGCGCCAACGGCCAGCGCACCGCCGTCTTGAGTCGCCACAATGGCCTTGACCACGCTGTCTTGGGTGGCCGACACGGACGACCACAGCACGACGCCGCCCGGCGAGACTCGACTGACCAAGGCATACTGCTTCAGTTCTTTCCAGAAATAGCCGCCGTAGACCATGCCGCCGTCGGGCGTCGCAGCCACGGCGTCGCCGTTGCCATCCTCGCCGGCCCCGACGCGCCACCAAGCCGAATCGCTGCCCGCCTGGCACTTGGCCCCGGCGCAATAGCCCAGCGTGCAGTCCGCCACACAGACCGCGTTGGCAGGCGCAGGGGTATGCTGGCAACCCGCACTGGCGCCCGTGGCCTTGCACGAGTCCACCGTGCACGGGTTGCTGTCGTCGCATTCGGCAGACTTGTCGGTGTGGACGCAACCGGTCGTGGGGCTGCACAAGTCGTTCGTGCACGCGTTGCCGTCGTTGCAGTCGTCGGTGCTGCCGGCGCATTTGCCGTTCTTGCATTGGTCGTCCTTGGTGCAGGGCAAGCCGTCGTTGCAGGCCAAATCTTGGGCCTGGTGGCTGCACGTGCCCCCGGCGTCGCAGACATCGGTGGTGCACGGGTCGCCATCGTCGCAGAGCGCGGGGGTGGTGCAGGCCCCGTCCAAGCACGTCTCGGCCAAGGTGCACGGGTTGCCGTCCGTGCAAGTGGCGGCAGTAGGCAAGTGCAGACAGCCACTGACAAAGTCGCACGCATCGCTGGTGCAGGGGTTGTTGTCGTCGCACTGGGCCGGGCTGGCGCACTTGCCGGTACTCGGGCACGAAATGGGCACCCATGCCAAGTCGACCTGCTGGCCACTGCCGGACGTCGCAATCCCCACCAGTTGGTCGCCCACCTGCAGCGGCTGAATGCGCAGCAGCGTCTTGTTGCCACCAGTGCCAATCCACAGCGGAGCCACCGGCTTGGCGTCCGGACCGATGAGCGCCATGAGCGCCGCGCCGTTGGGGTCTGCGCCCGAGCTCCACCAGTCCTTGGCGGCCAGCACGCCATACGAAGTCGCGAGCAATTCTGGCGACTTCCATCCCAACGAATCGACCCCAAGGATTTGCTCGCCGCCGGTCCAGCCGCCCAAGCCCTCGTCCCAGGCGCGCAGACGCAGCGACAAGTTGGTGCTTTTGGTGCCATATTCCTTGGGCAACAGCATATAGGCCAAGATGAACTGGCCGTGCGCATAGGCAAGGCCGGGCGCCGCCATCGAAACGGGAATCTTCCACTCAGCCGCGAGATCGACGGGCGGCGTCAATACCTGGCCGTTGGCGCCGAAGTGCAGCGACTTCGTGTCTTGCGGCCAGGGGGCGAGCTGTGGACTGGCCGCGAGCTAGAACGTGCCCATCAGCGCCACCCCGTTGCCCTGCGGAACGATCTGGACGGCGGCGGCGCTGCGCCAATCGGCCCACAACGTGCCCAGTGCAACGCCCGCCAGCACGCCAACCGTGCCACCAACCCACATGGCATGGTCGTCGTTGCGATCCACGGCCGCGTGTGCGCCGAGCACGCCCAGGGTGAGCCCAAGTCCCGCAGCCGCGTCGATCTGGGCCACCCTAGCTCGCGACAACGGCAGTCCGTCCCACGCAAAAAGACCAAAGACGTAGCCCAGGTCGGCGGCCGCGGCGGTCCACAGGCCAAAGTTCTCGCGATTCGCCGCGTGCCGGCCGAAGTACGTGGCGGTGGCCAGCCACAGCGCGGCCGAATTGGCCATGGCCAGCCGCCCGGTCTCGGGGTGGGCGAATTGGCCCGCGATCGCACCCGCCAGCGCTCCCCCGACCTGGAAGCCGAGCCATCGGCCAGGTTGGGCCTTGGGTTGGTCCCAGTCCAATGCCAGGGAGTTGAAAAAGCCCAGCGCGGTGCCCGAGTTGATGAGCATAGCCTGATGCGGACGCAAGCGCGACCCGACCAGGCCGCCCAAGAGCAGCCCAGCGCCGTCGCCGATGGCCACGAAGTGCAGCGCCGCCTGCCGGCAGTGGGTCAGCGAGCAGATCTCAAAGCCAAGTAGGCCGCCGTGGAGCGCCTGCCCGACCGAAAGCTCGACGCTGCCGGAACCGGGCCATTCGCTGTCGCCGGGCGCCGTCGCCGCCGTTGGAAGACCAACGGGGTTTTCGTAGAGCCAATTGGGCGAATACGCAGCTGCCTCGCCGGCCAGCAGCTGCGCCAAGAGCGCGCCAAGTGCGACCCATCGCGGCCAGCGCCTGGAAGCTGCTGCGGGCGGTCGTTGCGGTGCTACCATTGGAACCCCACCAACAAGGTGGGCACCACCCTGAATTCACTTGACGTTTGCTCCTGGCGGATCGTCGTGCAGCAAACGATCTCAGCCGTGGTCCGCTGCCATCGGGCGACCGCCTGCACCTCGCCAAACAGCCTCCCCTGCGCGGACGACCAGCGCGCCGCCAGCACCACCCCGCCGGCCCATCGCTGCGTCGTTACCGGGATCGGCACGAGGTTGGCGGCGGCATCTACCCACTGATAACTATAGCGAAATTCGGCACCAACCAGCAATCCGCGCCGCATGTCGCCCAGCGCGGCCAGCAGGGCTTGGGTCCCGCCGCCCACGCCCCGCTGCACCTGCTCCAGCGGTTGCAGGGTGGTCTGCCCACCCGCAGACGCGAGCACGGCCACGCCATAATGCGACTGCCGCCACTCGCCGCGCAGCTCGAATTGCTGATCGATCAGCCGCAGGGGCGCCCACGCCAGCCCCCATCCCGTGGGCGGCGCGTGCGGTTCCATCGCCAGCGCGGCGTGGCTGGTGGCCGACAGAAGCAGCGCCAAAGCCGATCCGTAAAGCATGCGCAAGTCAACCACGCCGAGCCTCCGCGAGCCCATTGCGTCCATGGCCAGCCAAGGTTCGTCAGCCGGCCGCAACCCCTAGCCGACCAATGCCTTGAGCCGATCGAGGGCCTGCCCCCAAGCCCGCCGCAGGCCGTCGGCCTCGTCGCGGCTGGCGATGCGCTTGTGGTAGATGTTGAGCGTGGTTTTGCCGGCGGCGACGACGAACATCATCTCGACGTCGGTGACGCCACAACCGGGGCTCTGCCACAGCAAGCGCAAGTCCTTGCCGTCGCGAATCCGGCCGACCGCGCCCGAGCACACGCCGCACGTGAAGGGCGCCCCTTCGACGAGCGCGCCGGACCAGCCCTGGACCCACTGGGCAAACGCCGCTTCGTGGCGCAGGTGGGCAAAAATCTCGGCCGGCGTCTGCTTGAACCCTTTGGTGCAGCAGATGTTGTAGCCCTCGGCCCGCCCGTCGCGCTGGACGATGCCGCGGGCTCTCTCGAATTCGACCCAAATCGTGGTGGGCCACCAGACGTCTTTGCCGCGGCCCGTCTCGTTGTAGATGTGCTGGATGGCGTCGCGCCGCTTGGTCGAAAGACCGTTGGCCTCGATGATTTGAAACCAGTCGGCCAAGGCCTTGCCGGTGGCCTGCTTGCAGGCGTCGTCCTGGACGGGGAAGTCCGACTTGAATTCGAATTGCATGGGCAAGAGGCTCCAGGTGGAAAGGTTGTGGAGCCTACGGGCAGGCGCGGCGCGCGGCAAGGTCCAGCTTGTTCAAGTCGGCAACTAGGTGATCGGCATAGACGTTTTCCGAGCCACACCGGTCCGGATGGGCACCGGCGTGTTGACCAGCACGGGCTGGCCACCTACGCTGTGGCAAGCACCCCGCTTGCTTGTTGCGAAAAGGAGTACGTCATGAACATGCCTCGCGTCAGCCAATACATGGACAAGGACCTGCAGACCCTGAAGCCCGACACCGACATCCTGGCGGCCGTCGACTTCTTGTTGGAACACCATGTCACGGGCGCGCCGGTCGTAAACGAGGCGGGCGAGGTGGTGGGCATTATTTCGGAAAAGGACCTGCTGCGCTTGCTGGCGGCTGGCGTGGACAACGAGCTGCCCAAGGGCACGGTGGCCGATTTCATGACCAAGAACCCGCGCACGGTCAGCGCCAACATGAACATCTTCTTCTGTGCCGGCATGTTCTTGGGCGACTACGTCCGCCGCTACCCGGTGGTCGAAAATGGCAAGCTGGTCGGCGCAATTACGCGCTTTGACATCCTGCGCGCGGTGCGCGAGATCGGTCGGCAAATGGGCCGCTAATACGCACCCCACCTGATTCACGCCTATACGCTTTTTCTGACTCGTTGCGCAACTGGCGAGAATCAGGCGGGGACCCCGGTTCGGGCCCGGAGAATTGCCCGAGTTTTCGATCCGATTCGGACGGAACTGGTATGACGGGCGTCGCATAGCGACCTACGGACCCCGGTTCGGGCCCGGAGAATTCCCGGAACTTTCAGCCGAATCAGGCGGAATTGGGTTCCCGTGTTGGCCCCTGGCCGCCTTGGGCGCGGCGCCGGTCGCGCGACCTGCTAACGCTACAGGGAACCCTGTGGCGAGCCCTGTGGCGATGGCCCGGTCGACAGCCCAGCCTCGCACAGCTCGGCCAGTTTGCGGGCCGTGTTGACGTTGCGCGTGGTCATGCGGGCATAGGCCTTGTGGCTGACGATCTTGGTGATTTGACTGCGATTGACGTGTACACGCTGGATGTTCCAGATCAGCGCACCCGGTAGGTAGCGCAGGTCCATCCATTCGCGGCGCACCGGCAGTTCCTGGACCAGGCTGGGGCGATCCACATCCGGGAACAGGTACGCCACATAAGTCTGCTCGGTTTCGTTGTTTTCCCACTCGATCGGGATGGCGTCGCGGATCGCCCGAATCTGCGGCCCGCCCAGCAGCAGCATGGGGATCGGTACGCCGAACCGGGCCTCGATCAACGCGTCCAGGCGGGGCCCCAGTTGAGCGATCGGCTCGTCCGAGTCGAACACCACGTTGCCCGAATTCAGGTAGGTGGCGACCTGCGCCAGGCCGGCGGCGTCGAGCAGCCGCGTGAGCTCCTTCATGGGCACCTGGATCGACTTGCCGACATTGATTCCGCGAAGTAGTCCAACTATTTTCATGCGTTTCTGCACCTGCCGCGTTGCGAGGTTGTGTTCTGGGCGAAGTCGTATTCGGCGCCGGGTTGTACTCTGCGCGGGGTCCGGGGAATCCGGTGCGTCGCTGTGCGCGCTGCGGCCGGCACCTTGACCGCGCGGCCACTGGCGGTCAAGCGGAACGTGGCGGCACGGGCGCTGCGGATCACGCCCCGGTACAAAGCAGCGTCGCCAGGCAGGCATACAGCCGCGCGGCACGCTCGGTCTCGGCAAGCGAGACGAACTCGCCCGGTGCGTGCGCCACTTCCAGCGCTCCCGGACCGCACACCACCGCCACGCTGCCGCGCTGCTGGAACAGATCCGCGTCCGAGTGCGAGCGAAAAACTCCAGGACTCCAAGGCAGTTCAGCAACGTCGAACGCGTGAGCCAGAGGCTGCAGCCGCGGCTCGCTGGGGCGATTGCTGTACCCTTGGGCGCGGAACAGCTCTCGGTACTCCAGTTGGCAGGTGGTGTGGCTGCGCTGGGCCTCGCCGCGACCGCGCTCGATCGCCGCCACGACCTCGTCGACCTCGACGCCCGGCCGCCAGTGCACGTCCAACGTCGCCTCGCACCGGTCCGCCACCACGAACAGCTCCCCGCCGCCCTGCACCAGCCGCGGGTTGATGGCAATGCCCGCTCGCGTCGGCTCGGCACCGTCCAAGATGCCCAGCAGCCAGGTGAGCAGCGCGTGGATGGCGCCGCCGCCCTGCCCGGCCAGCGCCGCGTGCGAGCGAATGCCGCGACTGAGCAGTTGGCATTCCAAGTAGCCGTAGTGCTCGATGCACGGCGACAAATTGGTCGGCTCGCCCACCACCGTCAGCGGCGCGCAAAACGCGTCGGGCAATGCCGCGGAGCCGTCGCCGTACTCTTCTTCGCCCACCACCAGCGCCAGTCCCACGCCGTGCCGCAGCGCCAAGCCCGATTCGGCCACGGCCAGCACGGCCTCGACCATCGCGGCGCATCCGGACTTCATGTCCGCCGCCCCCAGACCGATGAGCCGGTCGTCGTCGATGCGCGCGGGCGCAAACCGCATCGCCCCACTCCCTGCAGGAATTGTGTCAACGTGGCCGACAAAGAGCAGCGCCAGCGGCTCGGGCCCCAGGCGAATCAGCAAATTGTGGCGCGCACCGTTGCCGCTGGGATTCGCCACCGGCTGGCGCACCACGGTCAGACCACCGCGCAGCAGGGCGCGCTCGAAGACCTCGGTGGCGGGCGCCTCGGCGTAGGTGGGGCTGTAGGCATCCACCGCCTCGGCCAGCAATTCGACCAGCCTGCGCGGCCGCAGGGCCGTCAAGACCGCCTGGACGTTGCGACTGTTCATACCCACCCCACCTGATTCGCGCCGGTACGCCTTCTCTGACCTGTTGCGCAACTGGCGAGAATTAACCGGATACCCCGGTTCGGGCAAGAAGAATTGCCGGATGTTTCTAGCCGATTCAGACGGATTCCCCATCCGCGCTGGGCTTGCCCGGTTTGGCGGGTGCGGGCGTGCTCGCGCGACCGTGCTTGTCGGCGCCCTTGCGTTCCGCGGCTTTCTGGTCGGCAGCGCGCAATTCCGCAGCCTTCACGTCGGCTTGCCGTTGCTCGGCCAGGCGCAGCTCGGCCGCCCGGCGGATGGCCCGCCGCACCCCGCCTGGGCGATCGGCCACCCGGCCCTTCTTGTGGAACTCGATGTACTGCGGGTCATAGGTCAGGTTTTTGGACAAGTACACATGGGCGCTGTCGTCGTCGAACCCGGCGCGCTTGAAAAAGCCAATCGCCGTCGCATTGTCCGCGTCGGTGTCGACCAGGATCATGCGCGCGCCCATTTCGATGAAGATCTCTTGCAGGTGGGCGGTCAGCTTGCCGCCGATGCCCTTGCGGCCCGCGTTGGGGTCCACGCCCAGCCACAGCAGGTGGCCATAGGTCCAAGCCGAGCCGCGCTTTTCCAGCATCGTGCCCACGGCAAAGCCCACCACCTTGTCCTGGTATTCGGCCACCAGGCACATCTCGCTATCCGACGCAAAGTGGACCGCCAGTTCGTAGGCGTCCCAAGTGCGGTAGAGCGCAGGCCATCGCTCGGCCGTGAACAGTTGCTCGCCCAACTCGTATACGGCCGCCAGATCGCCGATCTCCATCTCGCGAATCTCTAGGCCGCCGGTGCCCGTGCGGCGCGGCTTGTGCTGCGAATGCCCGTCGGTCATGCCCGCTCCACCGCATTGCGAGGCCCGTTGCGCGACCTATCGCGGCGGTTTGGGTGTACACCGCAGCCGGCGCTGCAGTCAATTGCAGCCGATCCGTGGACCAAACCGGCGGGCCGGTGCTGCAGCCGACACTTCATACCAGTTCCGTCCGAATCGGATCGAAGACTCGGGCAATTCTTCGGGCCCGAACCGGGGTCCCCGCCTGATTCTCGCCGGTTGCAGACCGGGTCAGAGAAGCCGTACAGGCGTGAATCAGACGGGGTTCGTATCAGCCGGTATTGCAGCCGGGCCTAGCGGCGGCGCGGGCGCGCAGGTCAGGCCGGGTCCACAGTTCGGGCCCACAGGCCGGCCAGCGTGCCTGGGCGCTCCATGAGTGCGGCAGAGGGGGCTACTTGACGGGCGCCGTCGGCGCAGCCGGCCCGCCCGGCGCCACCGGGTGCTGGGCCTGCAGATCGGCAATCTTCTGGTTCAGCAGGACGAATTCCGCCTGGGTCAGGTAGGTGAGCTCGTACACGCGGAACACGCCGGCCATCGCCGCCACCAAGCCGAGCAAGGCGAGCGTAAAGGCCGCAGCCGTCCAAAGACCTTGCCGTTCTGGCTTGATGATAGGATTTTCTTCGGACATGGTACCCTCCGATGGCTGTTTGGGGGCGGCGTGCCGACCAAGGGTGACGGCAAGTCCGCACTCCCAGCTGCCCCGCACCGGTGGCGCCTCCAGCTCCTGGGCCTTGCGACGCCTGCGCGAGTTCGATGCGCTGGGGTGCAAGACTTGGGCCAAGCCCCCAAACCCGGACCGAGCCCCCAAAACACCTTGCATTGCCTGGCAGTTTACCACGCGCTTGGTGCGCCGGGGCCCAGGGTGCGTGGGGATTTTTGCGCGATCCGCGGAAAACTTCCCGGCCGCGCCGCTCAGCACGGACGCCTCGCCCACCGCGTGGTCCCGCGATGGTTCGCGGTTCGAAGCGGCCCATGTAATTGCACGCGAAGGCATATTCATAAGGAAATTCCCACTCAAGCTCAGACTTCGGCCTCGCCTCCGCCGCCGCGAAATATCACAAGTTTGTCATACCAAATTTCACTGCGCCTTGAAGTTCTGGGCTGGCGGGCTAGCTTGCCGAGTGCACGACTCCCCAACGACAGCGCGGCTGGTTCGCGACCGGGGGTGTTCTTCGTCGGACGGGGCACGTGCGGGTTCAATAGGTGTTTCGCACAAGAGATCTGCGTCGGCGGCAAGCACCCACGCAGGGAGGGATCGATGAGCGCAATTGCCCAGCTCCATCCGATTCACCCAGTACGCGAGATGATCGGCGAGTCGGCAGCCATTCGCAACTTGCGAAGTCTGCTGTTGAAAGTAGCTCAGTCGCACGCAACGACCGTGCTACTCATCGGCGAGAGCGGGACTGGCAAGGACCTGGCCGCCAAGATGCTGCACCAGCAAAGCGAGCGGCGGACGCGGTCGTTCTTGACGATTACGTGCACCGCACTGCAAGAGTCGTTGCTGGACAGCGAGCTGTTCGGTCACGAGAAGGGCTCGTTCACCGACGCCAAGATGCAAAAGCGCGGCCTGCTCGAGTTGGCCGACGGCGGCACGGTCTTCTTGGACGAGGTGGGCGAAATGTCGCCGGCCCTGCAGGCCAAATTGCTACGCTTTTTAGAGGACCACACCTTCATGCGCGTGGGCGGCGGCCAAGACGTCCGCGTCGACGTGCGAGTGGTGGCAGCGACGCACCGCGACCTTCACGCGGCGGTGCAGGCCGGAACCTTCCGCGAAGACTTGTATTTCCGCCTGCGGGCCGTCCCCATCGAGGTCCCGCCACTGCGCGACCGGCTGGGCGATGTGGCGCTGCTCACGGACCACTTCCAGCGCATCTTTGCCTGCGAGGAGCACCGCCCGGTGCGGCCGTTGAGCCAGGCGGCCCGGATGTTTCTGGAAGCGCACTCGTGGCCCGGCAACGTCCGCGAGCTGCGCAATGCGGTGGAGCGCGCGGTATTGCTCAGCGAGGGCGCAGTACTGGGGCCGTCGGACTTTGACCTGACCGAGTCCAGCCACCGGAGCCTGACCGTGGCCGGGACCGGCGCGCGCGTGGCGGCGCGGGCGACCACCACCCAAGTGGCTCTGGCGCGCTGCTGCGACCACGAGCACCCGGACCGGCCGCTCTATGCCGTGGACCACCGGCCAGACCACCTGCTCGAACTGCCGCCGCACGGGCTGGATATCGCTGCGCTGGAACAGGACCTGGTGGTGCAAGCGATCCAGCGCACCCACGGCAACCAGGCGATGGCGGCCGAGCTGCTGGGCATGACCCGCGACCAGATGCGCTACCGCGTGGCCAAGTTGCGCGAGTCGGGTGCGTACGAAGTCGACGGTCAGTAGCCGTCGCAGTTGTCGTCGACGTTGTTGTTGATCGTGACGCGCGCGACCTTGAGCACGTTGAGGTTGGCGTCGCGGTACGAAGCGTACAGCTTCTTGTCGGGGCCCTGGGCCATGCTGAGCCAGTCGCCTACGTTGTTGGTCGCCTCGATGAGCCACGGCACGTCCCACGCGCCCGAGACGTTGGTGACCATCCACACGTCGTTGGTCGAGATGTTCTTGTACGCGATGTAGGCGCCGCCGGCGGGGTTGAGGACCAGCGACGCGTAATTGCCGTCGTTGCTGGTCGACGCCATCACCGTCGTCACCCAGCTGCCGCTCTTGTTCGTGGTGTAGTGGACCTTGTTGGTCGTTTCGTCTTTGTGGGCGATGTGGGCTTTGCCGTTGGCGTCGAGCGCGAGCGAGGCGTAGTAGCCCACCGAATCGACCGTTTCGGGCGCCTGCACCGCCTGCCACGTGCCGCCGGACTTGAAGATGTAGTGCAGATCCCAGCTCGACGCGTAGGCACAGGCGATGTGCGGCTGGCCCTGGCCGTCCAGCGCGATCGACGCGAACACGCCCACGTTGCCGTAGCTGTCTACGGCTTTTTGCACGGTCCACAACTTGTAGCTGCCCACGGCGTACTTCAGGTCGCTGTTGCTGTCGTCGCGGTAGGCGATGTGGACCGTGCCGTCGGCCGCGACCGCGATGCTGCTGTAGCGGCCGATGCTGCCGGCGCTGTCCACGGTCTCGCTTTGCCAGGCGCCCGAGGGGAGCAAGCGCCCGTATTTCAGGTCGTTGTTGGCCGTGTCGTGGAACGAGATGTGGGCGGTGCCGTCCACGCCAAGCGCAATCGAGGCGTAGTCGCCCGTGGTGTCGCCGCTGCCCGGGTCCAAATGGGCGCGGTACCAGGCCCCGCCGATGCGCCGGGCCAGTTTGAGCGAGGCGTTGTTCTTGTCGTAGTAGACCACGTGCACCACGCCGCTCGCGTCGACCGCCGCGCCGGTCTGCGACGCGCCGACCGCCGTGTCGAGCAGCACGGTGTCGTTGGTGCCGTAGGCGGTCCATGTGTTCGACGCCTCGCGCAGGGCCGACAGGCTGGGGTCGACGTAGAGGATGTGCCAGTCGCCGCTGCCCGCGGTGGCCAACGCAACGTCGGTCGAGGCAATCGGATCCACGACTTGGCTGCTCCATGTGCCGCCGGGTGACTGAGTAGCCAGCATCACCGCGTCGGTGGCCGTGGACCGCCACGCCACCATGCGATTGCCGGTGGCGTCGATCGCCAGACCCAGGCGCTGGTTGGGCGTGCTGGCGGCCACCACGGTGCTGGTCCAGGTGCCGCTGCCCTTGCTGCTGTTGGTCAGGACGCGCAGCTCGTTCTTGCCAGTGGCGACGTGCGCCAACACCGGATTGCCCTTGGCATCCACCGCCAATTCGGTGTAGCGGCCTGGGCTGTTCAGCGTGTCCAGGTTCTGCCAGGCGCCGCCGCTCCAAACGCCGGTGGCGCCCACCGTGCCCACGTTGTACACCAGGATATTGTTGGTGTTGTTGAGCGCGGCGACGTGAAGCAAGCTGTCTGGACCAAAGGCCGCGGCGGCGTACATGCCGGTGTCGTTGCTGGGCGACGCGCCGGCCACGGTCTGCAGCGACCAGGTCGAGCCGACTTTGATAGCCAATTTCAGATCGTTGGCGCTGTCGTCGTAGTAGGCGATCGCCAAGGTGCCCTTGACCGGATCCAAGGCGAGCGACGCGTACTTGCCCGCCACCGTCGCGGGTGTGGCGCCATCAACGACTTCCGGCGCGCCAAAACTGCTCTTGCTGCCGCTGACGACCTTCAAGTTGGTGTTGCTGGCGTCGTAGTAGGCAATGGTGACCGTGCCGTCGGCGGCCACGACCAGCGAAGGGAAGGTGCCGACGCTATTGGCGGCGTCTAGGGTCAAGCTGGGCTGCCACAACCCGCCGGCCGGGCGCCAGGCATACCGCAGCGAGGTGGCGGTGGCGTCGTACCAGGCGACATAGGTGGTGCCGTCGCTGCCGACCGCCGTGGTAGCGTACTGCCCTTGGTTGTTGAGCGAGTCGATGAGACGCCAGCCGGGTCCGCTGGTGGTGACCGCCTGGGCGATGTTGCCGGTGCTGGTGCCGCCGCCGATTTGCGAAGTGGCCATGTAGATCTTGCCGTCGTTGCCGCGGGCCATGGCGCACCAGCTGGCGCGCGCCATCTTCGGGCCCACCAGCTCGCTGTGGTAGTTGGTGTTGACGCCAAAGGGCAAGGCGGCGCCCAAGATGCGGCGAATGGTCCAGGAATACGAGATGCCGTCAAAGACGACGTTGACCATGCAGGCGTGCAGGGCGCCGTTGCTGTCGATGGCCGCGCCGTAGCGGTAGTCGCCGGGGTACGAGGCCGAGCTGCCGGCCCAGGCTTTGCCGCTGGTCCACACACTGCCGTTGAACCAGGCGTGCTTCAGGTCCTGGTTGGTGGCGTCGCTGTAGACGATGTGGGGCTGGCCGTTGTTGTCGATCGTCAAAGCCGGGTGGTCGCCGGTACTGCCCGCGCTGTCCACGGTGACCGGGGTGGTAAAGGCGGCTCCCGCGGGCGCCATCGCGTAGATCAGGTCGTACTTGACGTTGTCGTGCCAGGCGGCATGCAGGTTGTCCTTGCTGTCGGCGATGAGCGAGATTGCCTCCCACGTACTGGCGGCGGTCAACGCCACCGGGGTGCCCCATTGGCCGCCGCTGCGCTTGCGGTACTGGATGACTTTGGCGGTGGCGTCCAGGTACAACACGTGTACGCTGCCGTCGCTGGTCACGGCCACTTGCGCCCACTGGCCCACGTCGTTGGTCGTGTCGCTGCTGACGTTCTCGCTGACCCACGTGCCGCTGGCGTTGCTGACGTAGTGGAGATCCTTGTCCGTGACCGAGTACGCCACGGTGTGGACCTTGCCGGCCTTGTCCAGGGCGATGGCCGCGTACTTGCCGATGTCGCCTGCACTTTCTAGCACAACGCTTTGCCAGATGCCGCCGCTGTTGCTGCCGTACTCCCAGTCTTTCGACAGCTCGTTGTACCAGACCATGTGCGAGCGGCCGGTGAGATCGACCGCCATCGCCAGCCACGCGCCCACGTTGCCGCCCGCGTCGACCACGTCGATGGTGGTCGCAAAGCCGTCGTGCGGGTCGGCGACGCCGGGCTTGATGGCCGCGTTGCCGTCGTTGCAGTCCAGGCCGCCGCATTGCACGGTCTTGCCGTCGCTGCCCACGGCGGTGGCGGCGATGACGCCGTCTTTGTCGGCATCCAGGTTGACCACGCCCTTGCACGTGCTGGCGCCGTTGCAGGTTTCGCCCACCGTGCAGGGGTTGCTGTCGTTGCACGCGGTGCCGGCGGGCTGCGGCGACCAGGCGGCGTTGCTGGCAGCCAGGCAAGCTTGGCAGTCGTTGGCCGTGTTGAGCTGTCCAGCGTTGAAGCACACGCCACCTATCAAGCAAGTACCTGAATTGACCGCGTTGGTGCAGCTGCCATTGCCCATGCAGGTGTCGGTGGTGCAGGCCTTGCCGTCGTCGCAGCTGTATGCCGTGCCGGCGCACTTGCCGGCCGCGCAGACGTCGCTGGCGGTGCAGGGGTTGTTGTCGTTGCAGGTGGCGCTGTTGTTGGCAAAGGCGCAGCCGCTGGCCGGGTTACAGCTGTCCGTCGTGCATGGGTTGCCGTCGTCGCAGAGCACGCTGCCGGCGCCCTTGCAGGTGCCGCTGGTGCAGACGTCGCCGCTGGTGCAGGCGTTGCTGTCACTGCAAGTGGCGTTGTTGTAAATGGTTTTACACTTGCCGGCGCTGCACAGGTCGTCGGTGCAGATGTTGCCGTCGGCGCAGTCGGCCGCCACGGCGCAGTTGCCGCCGCAGCCGATGATGGCCTTGAACACGCAAGTGCCGGTGGCCGGGTCGCAAGCGTCGCTGGTGCAGGTGTCGCTGTCGTTGCAGACCTTGGCGGCGCCCGCGGTGCAGGCTCCGGCCGCGCAGAGGTCGTTCAGCGTGCAGGCGTTGCCGTCGCTGCAGGCCACGGTGTTGTTGGCGAACTTGCAGCCGGCCGCTGGATCGCAAGTATCGGTGGTACAAGGGTTATTGTCGTCGCAGACCACCGCGGTGCCGGGCTTGCAGGCGCTGGCCGAGCAGACGTCGCCGCTGGTGCACTTGTTGCCGTCGTCGCAGCTGCCGGTGGCGGCGCCGTGGGTGCAGCCGCTGGCGGGGTTGCAGGCGTCTACGGTGCAGATGTTGCCGTCGTCGCAACCCAGCGCGCTGCCGGGCTTGCAGGTGCCGCTGGCGCAGACATCGCCCACCGTGCAGGCGTTGTTGTCGGTGCAGGTGGCGGTGTTGGCCAGGTTGGTGCACGCGCCGGTGGCGGTGGCGCAGCTGTCGTCGGTGCAGGGGTTGCCGTCGCTGCAGGTCTTGGCGCTGCCGGCCTTGCAGGCGCCGCTGGCACAGACGTCGCCCACCGTGCAGGCGTTGTTGTCGCTGCAGCTGGCGGTGTTGTTGACGTTTGTACAGTTGCCGGTAGACGAATCGCAAGCATCGTTGGTGCACGGATTGCCGTCGTCGCACGCCTTGGCTGCGCCAGACTTGCAGGTGCCGCCCGAGCACAAATCACTGATCGTACAAGCATTGTTGTCGTCACAGGCGGCGGTGTTGGCGGGGAACGCGCACTTGCCGGTGGTGCACTGGTTGTCTGTGCAGGGGTTGCCGTCGTTGCAGTCGGCCGCGGCTTTGCAGTTGCCGCCGCAGCCGACGATGGGGGCGTGCAGGCACGTTCCGTCGGCGGCGTTGCAGGTGTCGGTGGTGCAGGTGTCGGTATCAGCGCAGTTTTTGGCCGCGCCGGGTTTGCAGGTGCCGCCGGCGCACGTGTCGGACAACGTGCAGGCGCTGCCGTCGTCGCAGGCGGCGCTGTTGTTCGAGTTCAGGCAGTTGCCCGTGCCGGCGTCGCACGCGTCGTCGGTGCACTGGTTGCCGTCGTTGCAGGTCTTGGCGGTGCCGGCCTTGCACGCGCCGGCCGCGCAGACATCGCCCAAGGTGCAGGCATTGCCGTCGCTGCAC
>JBBISH010000110.1:0-21237 GCA_037441385.1 Myxococcales bacterium | reverse complement strand
GGTCACACAGGTCGTCGGTGCACGGGTTCTTGTCGTCGCAGTTGACGGGCCCGCCCTTGCAGACGTCGCCCACGCAGTTGTCGGGCGAGGTGCAGGCGTTGCCGTCCGAGCACGGCGCCCCGTCCAGGATCTTGGGCGCGCACTTGCCGTTGGCCACGTCGCAGGTGTCTTGGGTACACGGGTTGCCGTCGTCGCAGTCCTTGGGTTTGCCCGCGCCGCACGCGCCGTCTTTGCACGCGTCGCCCACGGTGCAGTCGTCGCCGTCGTTGCACTCGCCCGAGATGGGGTTGTGCACGCAGCCCTTCTCACTGTCGCAAACGTCGGTGGTGCAGACGTTTTTGTCGTCGCAGTCGATGCTGGTGCCCGCGCACTTGCCGCCCGCGCACACGTCCTTTTCCGTGCAGGCCGAGCCATCGCTGCACGCCGCGGTGTTCACGGTGTTCTGGCACGACTTGCTAGCGCCCAGGCACTGGTCGTCGGTGCACACGTTCTTGTCGTCGCACAGGCCGTCGTCGGTGATGCCATTGCAGTCGTTGTCGATGTTGTCGCACGTCTCGGTGCTGGCTTTGGGGGCCGTGCACGCGCCCAGTCCGCCACTTTGGCAGATGCGGTAGCCGCTGCAGGTGCCCAGGTCGCTTTTGGCCGTGCAGGTCGTGGCCAGCTTCAGGTTGACCGACCGCTCGTCGCACGGACAGATGGCAGCTTGGCCCACTTCGGCTTTGCGCACGCACATTTTGCCGGGCTTGCCTTCGGCCGTGGTGGCGTCGTTGCAGGTGTAGTCGCCGGGGCAGTCGCCGTCTTGACTGCACGGCGAGCCGCAAAATGCGCCCACGTCCTTGCCGTAGTCGACGCACGCCACGCCGGATACCCCAAGCGCCGCCTCGCAGGCCTTGCTGGTGGTGCACGGCTCGCACAAGAACCCCCACTTGGGCACGCACAGGCTGATGATGTCGCCGGTCGAGCTGTTGGTCTTGACGCACGAGTACTCGTACGGGCAGCCGCTCGACTCGCAAAGCGCTGCGCAGATGCGGCCTTTGGGGGCGTCTAGGCAGATGCCCGTGTCGCACTCGCTGTCGCTGTTGCAGGCGCACAACGGGCCGCCCGGGCAGTGCAAGGCCGACGCGTCGCTCGTGCCAAAATCCGCACCGCCCAAGTCGCTGGGTTCCACGGTGTCGACGTTGCCCGTATCAAAGGTCGTGCCCTGGTCTTGGCTGGCCGTGGTGGTGCCGGTCGTGTCGCTTGAACACGCGGCCGTGCCGACAAGTGCAGCCCAACCCACCAAGACCACGGCCCAGGCGCCAAGAAGGTGGATCCATTTGGACTTTCTCCGCGCATCCGGGCCGTCGAAATCGGCGCGGCGAGTCGCCGCAGGCCCCCGTTTGCGCCCCACTTGGGGCTGGAGACGCGACCGCCCGAGCGAATTGCTGAACGAATGTCCCGTAATTGGTCGAGTCGCCAGTCCGCGCCGCCGTTGCTTCGTCTCCACCATCGGATCCATGCTCCCCAACGGCCGTAGGCAGGCCCGACCAGCCAAGTCTTGCAATCCTGTGGGGAAAGTCAAGGCGCGGTCCGCCCGCAGGCCCATCGACACAAAGGCTATTTCTTTTGCTTGGGACGACCGGGAGTCGCAGCGGGAGGGATCACCGCTGGCGCTGGCTCGGCCCTGGGCGGGCCGCTGGGCGCAGTCAGACTGTCTACGTTGAAATCATCCGCAGGGATCGGTACTTCTCGCTCAGTCTCGGCTGTGACGTCTACGCTGGGTTGCGCGACGAGTGGCTTTGAGGTCGCTTGAGCCGCCTTGGCAGAACGCGCAGCCTCGATGGCGGCCTTGACGGCTTCGCGCGCGGTCACGGGCGGGATCCGGTCCGTATGCTCGTCGGGCGGAGCCAAGCCCAGGTGTGCGGCGGTGCGACCGGTAAAGTCCTGTGGGCGCAGAGGTTGCACCGGTTGCGTCCGCTCGTCGACGATCGAGGGCAGCGGCCCCACGGGCTGGGTAATCTCATTCTCGGGCGGGGGCGGCACCACGGGAACCCGCAGGTTGACAGCGGTATCGTCGTCGAACAGGCTCGCCAGCGAGTCGCGCGGGCGCAACGCCGGCAGGTCTTGCGGCGTGTCGGCCATCGCCGCCTCAAGTTCCCACGTCTCAGGCGGATCCGCCTCGACCACCTGCAGCAGCAACACCGTCACGTTGTCGCGGCCGCCGCCGTCCAGCGCAAGCTGAATCAACCGTTGCCCCGCCTCTTCCAGGCGGTCGGCCGCTGCGCCCATGACCTCGGCGATGACCTCGTCGTCGACCATGTCGCACAGACCGTCGCTGCACAGCAGGTAGATATCTCCTGCCAGGTACTCTTGAATTTGCAGCTCTGGCTCCACCGCGTCGCGCAAGCCCACAGCCCGGACGATGACGTTCTTGCCAGCAAACGTCCGAATCTGCTGCGCCGACATCGGTCGCGTGCGGATGTAGTGGTTGAGCAGGCTGTGATCGTCGGTCAGCTGGTCCAGCTCGCCGGCGCGATAGCGGTAGATGCGGCTGTCGCCCACGTGGCCCAGGCCCAGGCGCTGCTGCCCAGCGAGCACTGCCACCACCGTGGTCCCCATGCCCTTGTGCAGCGGGTTGGCTTGCGCGGCGGCAAAAACCTCATGGTTGGCCGCGCGAATCGCCGCGTCCAGGGCCCGCGTTTCTTCGCTGGGCTGGCCCAGACTTTCGATGGGCCAGCGAAAATCGGCGCGGTAGCGGTCCGTAACCAGGTACCGGACCAGCGTGTCGGCCGCGATCTGACTCGCGAGCTCGCCCGAGGCGTGACCGCCCATGCCATCGCACACGACGAAGACGCCCGCATGCGGCGCAACTCGGTACGAATCCTCGTTGTTCTTGCGCTCCCGGCCCACATTGGTTTCGCCGTAGTGCAGCAGCTTGAACATCAGCGAACCTCGGTCGACGGACCGCGACCGTGTGTAGTAGTGCTGCAATAGCAGCGCCAGCGATTGCCGTCAACCGTTGCCACAGGTCCCTTTGCCGCGGCGGTCCCGGCCATCCGCCTAACCCAGCAGCCCCAGGCGCCGCAACTCGGCGGCCAGCGCCTCGCGGGTGGCGGTCGTCGCGTCGATGAGCGGCAGGCGCGCCACTGGCTCCATGATGCCCAGCAGGTGCATCGCCATCTTGGCCGGCTGGGGATTCGGCTCCGAGAACAGCAACTTGATGAGGGGCAGCAGGCGCACCTGACCGCGCCCGGCCTCGCCGACCCGCCCGGCTGCAAAGTCGTTCCACAGCGCCGACGTCAGGGCCGGGGCAACGTTGCTCACCACGCTGATGACGCCGCGACCGCCCACGGCATAGGTCGGCACGCACAGCGCATCCTCGCCCGACAGAATCGGGAACTCGCCGCCCGTCCGCATGACGATTTCCTGCACCTGCTCCAGCGAGCCGGCCGCCTCTTTCAGCGCGACGATGTTGCCGTGCTTGGCCAGCTCGGCCACCGTGGCTGGCAGCAAGTTCACGCCCGTGCGCCCCGGCACGTTGTACAGCACGACCGGCTGGCTCGCATGGTCGGCCACCTGCGAAAAGTGTGCAATCATGCCAGCTTGCGTCGGCTTGTTGTAGTACGGAGTCACCACCAGCACGCCGTCCACGCCCAGGCTGCACGCCTTTGCGGTGGTGGCCAGGGTCTTCTTGGTGCTGTTGCTGCCGGTGCCGGCAATCACGGGCACACGGCCACCGGCATAGTCGACGACACTGCCGACCACCAACTCGTACTCGGCGTCGTCCAGAGTGCTGGCCTCGCCGGTGGTGCCGCAGACCACTAGACCGTCCACGCCACCGGCAATCTGCTGCTCGACCAAGCGCCGCAGCGCCGGCAGGTCCACAGTGCGGTCGGCGTCGGCGCCAAATGGAGTCACGATCGCAGTAAAAGTACCTTGTGGATTGAACTTGGCCATAGGGCTCTCCCGGTGAATCAGCGGTGAATTGGAAGTGGGATTCGGTGGTTCGGTGCGCGCCCGGATCTAGCGGCGACGTTTGGCGATGCGCTGGAGCGAGGCTTCGATCGCGTCGCGAACGGCCAGCTCGCCCTCGCGCGACAGCTGGTCCTCTAGAATGGCCGGGACTCGCCGGTCGTCCAGATCGCCCAGCGCATAGGCCGCAGCCTCGCGGATATACACGTTTTTGTGGAGCAAGTGCTCGCTCAACACGGGCAACGCGTCCACGCCAAAGCCGACCGCCAGGGCTCGCAGCACGACCCTCACCGTCCCCACCGAGGCGCCCCGCGCGCGCAGCGCCTCCATCAGAACGGCCTTGCTGGAATTGTTTGGGAAATACTGCAGCCACGCCAACGCACGCTGGCGAATGGCGACCTCCACCCCCGCCGCGGTGGCCTGTTCGATCAGGATGGCGTGCACATCGGGGCCGAGTCGAGCCAGCGACGGCCCGTCCACCTGCGGATGGGGTGCACGCAAAAGCTGAAGCAGCGCGGCCGTTTGCGCGTCACGGCTTGGACGCTCGTCGGCGAGTGCGGTCCCCGCCAGCAACAGCGCGACCACCATCACCAGACCGGGCAGGCGGCGAAACGGAGCGGAAAGGTGGGCGGGAAGCTGGGCCAAGGGGCCAAGTTGCGGCATCGCGGCGATCCTTTGGGCGAGGGCGGCAGGTGGCACGCCATGGCGGCAGTGTAGCGCGCCTCGCCCAGCCTCGCCACCGGCCAGTGCGCAGGGGCGCAAATGCGCGCGGCTACGGCAAATCGTCGGTTGCGGTCGCCGGCTTGGCCGGTCCGGCGGCCGGGGCGGTCAGTTGGCGCTGCACCTCTGCGCGCAAGCGACGATCCGTCAGGTCCACGGTAAAGTAGGCGATTTCTTTGTACTGCTTGGCCGACTCGGGGCCCATCTGGCCTTTTTCGACCATCGCATCGACTTCTGCCATGAACTTGAGCACGTCCGCTGCCGCCACCGCCAAGTCGCGCACCGTCACTGGCGGCGCGAGCTCGACATAGGGGGCAGCGTCCGTATCGTCGGTGCAGGTCTGCAGGGCCGACCGCGCGCCGTGGCTGCCCAGCGCCTTCAGGCCGGCCACCGCCACCACCTTGCCCACCGGGTTGCGCGCCGCCAGACCGGCCAGCAAAGCGGACTCGGCATCCCCGCCCAAAGGTGCAATGAAATCACGGGCCAGCAGGGCCATGGCCCGCTTGGGGTCAAGGGTGCGGAAGGCCGGTTGGCGGTAGTGGTCGTCGACCGCCAGATCCGACAAGACGCGGCGGAGCCCAGGAACACCGCGATAGGTGATGAGCTTTTCGGCCGCGTACCAGCGGTCGTCGGCGTTGCGCATCGCCAGCAGATTCTCGAAGTGGCCTTCGACCTTGCTGAATTGCTCCTGCAGGATGGACTTGCCGTCCTTGTCCGGCGCGGCCAAGGTCTCGGCCAGCTGCCGCAGCGTGACCATGGCGGCGGCCGTGGTGGCCTTGCGGGCCGGATCGTCCGAGCGCTCGTGTGCGGCGTGCACGTCGAGCAGGAGCACCAGTGCGTCGATCCCAGGCTGGCTGCGCAAGATGGCCAAATCCTGGGCATTGGGCACGCCGCCGTGGCCAAAGAAGCGCCGGTAGCCGCGCACCAGCGCCTTTTGCGCCTCGACCGTACCGGCGGCATGCAAGGCTTGCGCGGCCTCGAGGCGGCGAACGTCGGCCGCCAGCCACTGTTCCAACGCATCGGGAGCCGCCGCCCCCAGATGGGCCACATCGCCCGGATCCAACCGGCCCTCGGCCAGGGCGCGAATCTCGTCGGCGGTCTTGCCGGAATCGACACCGGAAAAGGCCCATTGGGCAACGGCGGCCAGCACTTGCTCGCTAGCCGGGCCGTTTAGGTCGCGATCGCCACCCGTCTGGGTCACGGCTAGGGCCATCAACACGGCGTGGGCGTGGTGCTGCACCTCGGCGTCGCTATCGACCAGAGAGGCCAACAGTTTTGCAGCCAATGCCGTGGCCAGCGCCGCCTTCCAGTCGCTGCTTTGCCGCCCGGCTGCCGCCACCTGAGCAAAGGCCGGCCCGCGCGCCGCAGCAGCCAGGGCCTGGGCGCGGAAGTCCAGGTTGCGCTGAACATCCAAGGCAAAACGCGCCGCGGCGACCAGACCGGGGGCGGCTTTGGCCCACGCGGCAAAGGCCCGGACGCGGCCGCCGTCGCTCATCTCGGCGTCGCTGCCCAACAAGACGGCAACCTGCTGACCTTGCACGTTTTGCTGGACGATGCGCCGGCAGGCCGCGTCGATGCCCGGCCGCATCTGTGCCAACGGCCCCACCAGCACCGACGCGCGGCCGCCCGCGGCAATCGCCGACACCGTGGCCTCTACCACCTGATCGCCGGTAACATTCTGTATCGTATCTGCGTAGTTATGCCAAACGTCGCGGTCCAACCCATAGAGCGCCTCGGCGGCCAAGAACTCGGCCACTTGGTCCGGCGCGGCCAAGGCGAGAGCAAACTGGCCAGCGAGATAGCGAGTCGCATCGGCCAGTTCGCCTGCTTGCGGCGGCTCGCGGCGGGCCCGCAGTACGTGCTCGTCGATGGCCAAGAGCGCCTCGCCGGCGGCGTCGCTCCGCACCTGCGACGTCACGGCCCAGCGGCCAGCGTCGCGCCGGCCATCAAACCCCGAGTAGATCCCGTAGGTCAGCCCGCGCTTCTCGCGCAAGTCGGCGAACAGTCGCGACGACGCTGAGCCGCCCAAGATCTGGTTGGCGACGCTGAGCACCGGCCAGATCTTGGCGCGCCGCGACGGCGAGGCCGAAACTTGAACCAGCGCAGTCTGTTGCCCCTCGGGCAGGTCCACGACCCAGCAGGTGTCGCCGGTGATGGCCTGCGGCAACGGCACGGGCGCATACACGGCGCGCTTGCTCAGCTCTGCGGCAAACGGGCCCTGCAACTGCGCTACCAGGCTTGCCATATCGGTATCGCCCACCGCAACCAGCGTCGAGCCGCCCAACTGGGTCAGCCGTTGCCAAGCCGCGCGCACGTGGGGCAGTTGGATCTTGTCGATGGACTCCAGCGTCGCACCCGCGGATCCGTATGGATGATCCGGCCCGTAGGTCAGGCGCAGGCCCAGGCGGTGCGCGGTGGCCTCGGCGTCGCCCGCCTCGTTCTGGAGCTCGGATCGGTAGCGCCGTTTCAGGTTGTCCAGCGCCGCCGGTTCCAAACTGGGCTCGGTCAAGGTCTCGTGCAAAAGAGCGAGGAGCGGGGCGACTTTGTGCGACATCACCCGCGCGCTCACCACGGTCGCGTCGCTGAGCACCTGCACCTCTAGGTGGGCGCCCAGTTCGCCCAACGCCGCCGCGTAGGACTGGCCCGGGTGGTGCTTGGTGCCCATGGTGAGCAAGTCGGCCATCAGCTGCGACGTCCCTTCGGGCCAGCGCGCGTTGGCGGGCGTCTTTGCGCCCTTCTTGCCCGGCGCCGCGGCCGGACCACTTTGCCACTCGGCCGCGCGGCCGCCTGGGACGATCCAGCGCAGCACCACCACGGGTTGATCACGCCTCTCGACTAGGCGCACGTCCAACGCGTCGACGCCGCCCACTTGCAGCGTCTGGCGCTGCACGGCCGGGAACTGGGCTTCTACGCGACCTTTCACCTCGGGTCGGACTGGCCAGTCGTCGCCCTGCGGGCCGGTGTCGACCTTGACGGCAAAGTCCTGCTTTTTGGGAGCGCTGCAGGCCCACAGCGCACCGCTCGTCAGACCCAGCACCGCCAGCACCACGGCCATGTTCTTGCGCTTTTGCATTACTTGGCCTCCGGTGCGGCGGGGGTCTGTGCCTCTGGCAAAGGCGCGGTCGCGGGGGCCGCAGCCGGAGCCGGGACCGGCGCAGCGGCGGCTTTGGCCTGCTCGGCGGCGATGGCTTTTTCGATCCGGGCGATCCAATCCGGCTTGCCGGTGGGCTTGGCGGGCGTCCACGTCGAGGGAATCGCGTCCATTTCGACCATCCGGTCCCACGTCAGGTACTGACGGGCCACCCGCTGCAGGTCCGCGGGCGTCACGGCCCGGTAGCGGGGGAGCAGGTCGGCGACCTTGCCGGCATCACCCAGCCAAGTCTCGAATTGGGCGAGCAATTCCGCACGCACCTCGGGCTTGGTCGCCGCCTCGACCCAGGCCGTCTCAAAGGCCAAACGGGCGCGCTGCAGTTCAGCCGGCGTCACGCCGCCCTGGGCAATCGCCAAAACTTCTTCGGTGATGCGGCGCTTGACTTCGACCAGTTGCGCCGGCGAGCCCCCGGCAAGCTCGGCCGAGATGTGGAACAGGTCCGCCTCGCGGCGGCCGTGGGTGCCGGCAAAGTACGACACAGCCAGCGGTTTCTCGCGGACCAGCCGCTTCTCGAGCCGACTGGACTCGTCGCCCCCCAGCACTTGCCCCAGCAGGTCCAGCGCACAGGCGTCGTCGGACGGGTAGGCCGGCACGCGCCAGGCCAGATGCACCGCCGCCGACTTGGCCAGCGCGTCCGGCACGCTCGCAGCCACATGGGCGTTGGGTTCTGCAAGGTTGCTCGCGCCCCGCTTGGGCTCGCTGCGCCGCTGCACTTTGGCCAGCGTCTCGGCCAACAGCGGCTTGGCTTGATCCGCGTCGATGTCGCCCGAGAGGACGAGCACGCAGTTGTTCGGCGAATACCAGCGCTTCCAAAAATCGACGAAGTCTTGCAGCGGCGCCTTTTGCAGGTCCTCCGAGCTGCCGATGGTGGGATGCCCCATTTCCCACGCGGCGTAGGCCTTGGCCTCGACTTCCAAAGAAGCGCGGGCCAGGGGGCGGTTGTCGATGCGTTCGGCCATCTCGGCCAGCACGGCCTGCCGCTGGTTGTCCACGTTTTTTTGGTCGATGGCCAAGAACTCGAAACGATCGGCCTCGAGCCACAGCGCCAATTGCAGTGCCGGCCGCGGCACCACCTGATAGTACCACGTGCGATCGCTCGACGTGTTGGCGTTGACCTCAGCGCCCTGGGCCTCGAGCCGCGATAGGTGCTCCATCTTGCCCACATGCTTGGAACCCTGGAACATCATGTGCTCAAAGAAGTGCGCGAGCCCGGACTTGCCGGCCACCTCGTCGCGCGAACCCACATCGACCAGGATGCCGACCGCGACGATCGGCGCCGATCGGTCGGTGTGCACCACCACACGCATGCCGTTGTCCAGTGAAAAACGCTGAACTGGCCATGGCTTGGGCAATGGTGGCGGCGGTTCCGGAGCGGCCTGCGGGGCGACCGCGGCCGGCTTCTTCTTGGCGGCGTCGGCCGCGGGCGCAGCGAGAAGCAGCGCGGCAACGGCAGCGGTCCAGGCAAGGGCTCGCAATGGCAGGTTCGTCATGGGTTCTCCGCAAAAACTCCCTGGCGAGCGTAGCATCGCGGGCGGCGCCGGCCAAATTCGCGGCGGAGCGCCAACTTGCCCTTTGTGGCCCGCGGCTCTACGGTGTTGGCATGCCCACCGAGCCTTTGCCAAACTCTGGGGTCGCGCGGCCTGACCTGATGGTGTTGTTTGACCAGGACGGGCTCTTGGCGGTGGACAAGCCGCCGGGTCTGCCCGTGCATCCCACCCGCGATCCGCTGCGGCCGAGCGTACTTGGCCTACTGCAGCGCCGGGATCCTACGCAACAGATCGGGTTGGTGCATCGGCTGGATGTCGAGACCTCGGGCGTGCTGTTGCTGGCGCGCAACAAGACCCTAGAGGCCGAGCTGGGCCGGGCCTTTGCCGAACGCCGCGTGCACAAAACCTATGTGGCGGTGTGCGAGGGAAAATGGGCCGCCACGCTGCCCCACACTGTGCACAACTACCTGAAACCACAGAAGGCGCGCGGCCGCGAGCGGATGACGTCGGTGCGAAGCGGCGGCGAAGTGGCGCGATCGCAGATTGTGGCCGCGCAAAACAACCGGTCGGTCTGCGCGGTGGTGATCCAGCCCGAGACGGGGCGGCGGCATCAAATTCGCGCTCATTTGTCTGGACTTGGCCTACCTCTGGCCGGCGATGGGCTGTATGGCGCCCAGGGACAGCCGCCAGCACCTCGGATCCTGTTGCACGCGTGGCAGATCGAGCTGGACCACCCGCGGACCGGCGCGGTGCTGCGCATTCAAAGTCCGTTTCCTCGCGATCTTCTGGAATTCGCCACCGATCACGGCCTGGATCTGGCGGCGTTGGCGGTCCCGACACGGCCGTAGCCAAACCGGCGCAAAACCCCTATGCTCCCGCGCGCTCGCGGCCAGGCGAGTCAGGAAGGAACGATGTCGAATCTGCTTGCTTCTCACCCCCGTACGCAACTCAACGGCACTTTCCGCGGCAGCGACGTGGGCCGCGAAGTCACCGTGACGGGCTGGGTTCAGTCGTATCGCCACCACGGCGGCGTGATGTTTGTCGATCTGCGGGATCGTAGCGGTTTCGTGCAGTTGCACTGCGAGACGGACCGGCCCGAGGTGCACGCCCTGGCGATGACGCTGCGCCCCGAGTGGGTGATCGCCGCCCGCGGCAAGGTCATTTCGCGCGGCGCCAACAGCAACAGCAAGATCCCCACCGGCGAGATCGAGATCGAGGTCTTTGAGCTGGAGGTCCTGAGCGAGGCCCAGACCCCGCCCTTCGAGATCAAGGACGGCGTGAACGCCAACGACGATCTGCGCTTGCAGTACCGCTACTTGGACTTGCGCCGGCCCGAGCTGACCAAGAACTTTGCGATGCGCTCGGCGGTGACCCAGTCGACCCGCGCCTACTTCACGGAGCACGGTTTCTTGGAGCTGGAGACGCCGATCCTGACCAAGTCGACCCCCGAGGGCGCGCGCGACTATCTGGTGCCCAGCCGCGTGCACCCCGGCCAGTTCTACGCGCTGCCGCAGTCGCCCCAGCAATTCAAGCAGTTGTTGATGATGGCCGGCATGGATCGCTACATGCAGATTTGCCGCTGCTTCCGCGACGAGGACCTGCGCGCCGATCGCCAGCCCGAATTTACCCAGCTGGACCTGGAGCTGTCGTTCGTGACCCGCGAGCAGCTGTGGGACCTGCTGGAAGGCTACGTGGCGCGGATTTGGAGCGAAGTGCTGGGCTACGAGGTGCCGCGGCCGCTGCCGCGGATGAGCTTCCAGGAGGCGATGGACAAGTACGGCTGCGACAAGCCGGATCTGCGCTTTGGCATGCCCCTGTTCGACGCCACCGAGACGCTGCGCGGCCGCACCGAATTCCGCGTCTTTGCCGGTGCGCTCGAGTCGGGCGGGATGATCAAGGCGGTGCCGATCCCGGACGGCTCGGCGTTTACGCGCAAGGATCTGGACGACATTTTGCCCAAGGAGGCCAGCTACTTTGGCGCCAAGGGCGTGGCTTGGGCCCGCATCGGCGACGACGGCACCTGGAGCGGCCCGGTGGCCAAGGGCCTGAGCGACGAGCTGAAGGCCGAGCTGGCGCAGAAGATGGGCGTGGGCCCCAAGGCGCTGATTCTGTTCGTTGCGGACAAGGCTGCCGTGGCCAACGGCGCCTGCGCGCGGCTGCGGCTGGTGGCGGGCGAACGCCTGGGCCTGCTGGACAAAAGCAAGTGGGCCTTCCTGTGGGTCACCGACTTCCCCATGTTCGACTACGACGACGAGGAGAAGCGCTGGGTGGCGATGCACCACCCCTTCACCTCGCCGCGCCTGGACCACATGGACAAGCTGGAGTCCGACCCCGGCAGCGTGCTGGCGCAGGCCTACGACCTGGTGGTCAACGGCATCGAGCTGGGCGGCGGCTCGATCCGGATTCACCAAAGCGACGTGCAGGCCAAGGTGTTCTCGCTGCTGGGCTTGAGCGACGAGGACATCCGGGGCAAGTTCGGCTTCTTCGTCGACGCGCTGAAGTACGGCACCCCGCCGCACGGCGGTATCGCGCTGGGTCTGGACCGCCTGATCATGCTGCTGACCGGCGCCGACAGCCTCCGCGACGTCATCGCCTTCCCCAAGACCGCTCGCGCCACGGACCTGATGAGCGACGCGCCCTGCGCCGTGGACGGCAAGCAGCTGCGCGAGCTGGGCATCGCACTCTCGGAATGAAGATTGCCGAATAAATTCGGGCACTAGACACAAGGGTGCATCGTGTCGGACACCGTGTGCGCGGGCTAGTCCGGGCAGTACTTGGTGTCGCTCCCGGCGTCGTCCGGGTGGCACCCCTTGCACGAGCCCGGGATGCACGGATTGCAGCTGGCGCAGGGATCGACCGCGTCTGCGTCCCCCACATCCAGGTCGTGCCACGGTCCACCCAGCGTGCAACTGGTGGCCGACCACGCCAGCAGCAACACCAGGACCCAGCGCATCCGACCTCCTTGGCCCGGCTAGGTTCGCCCCAGCGCCGCCGGCGCCCGACTCCTTCCCACCAGACCCGCCACGGCGACCAGGGTCAGGGCGTAGGGGATCAGCGCCAGAAACTGAGTCGGCACGGCGGCGGCGGCCTGCAGCTGGATTTGCAGCGTCTCGGCGGCGGCAAAGAGCAGGCAGGCCACGGCAGCCCGCTGCGGCTGCCAACCACCGGAAATGACCGCGGCCAGCGCGATGAATCCGCGCCCGGCGCTCATCTGGTCCGTGAACTGATGCTGGTCCAGCGAGAGGAAGGCGCCACCCAGGCCGGCCAGACCGCCCGAGGCCAGCACCGCGAGCCAGCGGACCTTCGCCACAGAAACACCTAGAGACTCAGCGGCTTGCGGGTGTTCGCCCACGGCGCGGAGCCGCAGCCCGTAGCGCGTATGCGCCAAGACCCAGGCAAGAACCGGCATCACCAGCAGCCCCAGCCACAGCAGGGGGTGCGCCAGACCCTCGAACCCCGGCACCCGCGGCGAGTTCGAGCTCGAGTCAAAGCCCATCTGCAGCAGGAACCGCGTCAGCCCCACCGCCAGCAGGTTCAAGGCCACGCCAGCCACGATCTGGTCCGCCTTGAAGCGGACGCTCGCCAGGGCGTGCAATGCGCCAAACAGCAGACCGGCGCCCAGGCCGCCCAGGACCCCCAGCCAGGCGCTCTGGCCCCAGTGAGCCGCGGCGACCGCGCCAAAAGCACCGGAAAGTAGATAGCCTTCCAGGGTCAGGCTGACCACACCTGCCCGCTCGGCCACCACGCCGCCGGCCGCCGCCAGCAGGTAAGGCGCGGCAATCCGCAGGGTCTGCCACAGGAACAACAGCAGCGTCATGGCTGGCCTCGCCGCGCCACCGCAGTCAGCCCGAGTTGGGCGACCCGCGCGCGCACCTCGGGCACCGCCATTGCGACCGCCAAGATCACCAAAGCCTGGAGGACTTCAACCATTTGCTTGGGCACTAGCGCGTGAATGGCCAGGCCCCCTTGCGAAAGGGTCGCGAAACACAGCGCCGAAATCACCACGCCAATCGGATGGTTGCGCCCGACCAACGCCACCGCGATCCCCAAGAAACCGGCGCCGCCCGCGAAACCATCCTCGTAGAAGCCCTTGTACCCCAGGACGAAGTTGAGGCCACCCAGCCCAGCCAGCCCGCCGGCCAGAACCATGGTGCGAATCCACGTGCGGCCCACGCCGATGCCAGCGTTTTCGGCCGCGGCGACCTGCAGCCCTACCGCCCTCAGCTCGAAGCCAAACCGCGTCGCAAACAACACCACCGCGACCACGCCCGCCGCCAGCAAAGCCAGCAGCAGCACTAGGTTGGCGGCCGAGCCGTGGAACGCCGGCGCGATCTCCGCCAGGCGCGGCACCATACCCGACGCAATAGACTGGGTATGCAGCGTCTCGGGTGTGTGCAGGTGCGCCGCCACCGCGTAGTTCACCAGTGCCAACACAATGAAATTCATCATGATCGTCGCGATGACCTCGTGGGCCCCAAAGCGAGCCTTGAGCACGCCGGGCACCGCCGCCACCGCGCCACCGCACAGCGCGGCCGCCACAAACATCAGCCCAAACGCCAAGATCCACGGCGTCCCCGCCGGAAGCAGCAGCCCCACCACGCCCGCGCCAAAGCCGCCGGCCGCCAACTGCCCCTCGGCCCCCACGTTGAACATCCCGGCGCGCAACGCCAGCGCCACCGCCAAGCCCGTGAAGCACAGCGTGGTCGCCTTGTACAAGACCTGGCCAATCCCGTAGAAATTTCCCCATGTTCCGTCAACCAACAAGTGCCACACGGCTGCGGGATTCTGGCCATAGGCTAGGATCAGCACATCGCCCGCCACCAGCGCGACCAGCAGCGCCACCACGGGCGGAAACAGCGTCTCGATCCAGGCGGTTCTAGTCATGGGCCTCCGCGGGCACCACCCCAGTCATGTGCAGCCCCAAGACGCTTTCGCTCGCCTCTTCGCGCGGCACCACCGCAACGATCCGACCCCGATACAGCACCGCGATCCTGTCCGAAAGTGTCAAGATCTCGCGCAGCTCGGACGACACCAGCAGTACGCCCTTGCCCTGTGCGCGCGCTTGCCGCAACCGGTCGTGGATGAATTCGATGGCGCCCACGTCCACGCCCCGCGTGGGCTGAGCCGCCAGCAGCACTTGGAAATTCCGCGAAAGCTCGCGCGCAATCACCACTTTTTGCTGATTGCCGCCCGACAGCCCGCGCACCGGCGCCTGCGGGTCGGGCGGCCGAATGTCGAAGTCGGCGATCAGCTGCCGCGCATGGTCCGCCACGGCCCGCCGATCGAGGAACCCGCGGCGCGTGAACTGCGCGGTCTTGCCCAGGATGAGGTTATCGGCCACGGAGAAATCCAGGACCAGCGCCCGCAGGTGGCGGTCCTCGGGCACGTGCGCGAGCCCCGCCGCCGTACGCTGCTGCACCGACAACGGCGCAAGGTCCCGCCCTGCCAGACGAATGCTGCCGCGGTAGGGCCGCAGCCCGGCCAGCGCCTCTAGCAGTTCGCTCTGCCCATTGCCCTCGACGCCGGCAATGCCAAGGATTTCGCCAGTATGCACGTCCAGATCCACGCCCACAATCGCCGCCGGACCGCGATGCCCCGCAACCTGCAGGCCCCGCACTTGCAGCAGCGGCTCTCCCACCTGGCTTTCGGCCGTCTGCACCGCCAGATCCACGTCGCGCCCCACCATCGCCCGGGCCAGCGCCGCGGCCGTGGTCTGCGCCGTGTCTAGCACCTGCACCGTCTGCCCCTGCCGCATCACGGTGACCCTTTGCGAGATCTCCATGACTTCATCTAGTTTGTGGCTGATCAGCACGATCGTGGCACCACTGGCCTGCAGCCGCCGGAGCACGCGCCACAGCTCGGCCACTTCGGGCGGCGACAGCACCGCGGTCGGCTCGTCCAGCAGGAGCACTTTGGCGCCGCGGTACAGCACCTTGAGAATCTCGACCCGCTGCGCCTCGCCCACGGACAAATCGGCGACCAGACGGTGGGCGTCGACCTGCAAACCCGTGCTCTGGCACAGCTCTTCGACCGCCCGAACCGCCGCGCCGCGATCCAGCCGCGGCCCGCGAAGGGGCTCGCGCCCCAGCACCACGTTCTCGGCCACGGTCAGCGTGGGCACGAGCATGAAGTGCTGGTGCACCATCGCCACGCCGGCCGCCAGCGCCTGCGCGGTGTTCCAGCCCGTCACGTCGCGGCCATCCACCCAGAACTGCCCGGAATCCGGCGGTTGCAGCCCAGCCAGGATCTTGACCAAGGTGGATTTGCCGGCGCCGTTTTCGCCCATCAGCGCGTGGATCTCGCCCGCCGCCACGGTCAGGCCTGCGCCACGGTTGGCCGCCACCGCACCAAAGCGCTTGTCGATCGCCACCATCTGGATCGCCGGCGCACTCATTTGCGCTCCCACGGAACGGCGATCTCGCCAGCAATAATGGCGGCTTTGAGTTCTTCGACCCGCTGACGCACCTGGGGTGCGATGTCCGCGCGGTTGTGGTCGTCGTACACATAGCCCACGCCGTCTTCGGCAAGGCCATACTGGTGCAGCCCGCCGCGAAAGTTCTTGGCCTTGACCTGGGCAATCGCCTCGTACGCCACGGTGTCGACGCGCTTGACCATCGAGGTCATGACCACCCCCGGCGCTTCGGCCCACTGGTCCGAGTCCACACCGATGGCGCGTTTTTTCAGCGCCCGCGCCGCCTCGAACACGCCCAGCCCTGTAGAGCCCGACGCGTGGTAGATGATGTCGACGCCATGCTGGTACTGCGACAGGGCCAGCTCCTTGCCTTTTCCAGGGTTGCGAAACGCCTCGGGAGTCACGCCAGCGTACTGCACCACGACCTGACACTCTGGGCAGACGCGCTTGGCCCCGGCCAGGTAGCCGACCTCGAACTTGTGGATGAGCGGCGTGTCCATGCCACCCACAAAGCCGATCTTCTTGTTTGTACTAGACAAAGCCGCCAGCGCACCCATCAGGTACGAGCCCTGCTCTTCGCGAAATTTCAGCGCGGCCAGGTTGGGCGGCAGCGGCAGCGGTTTGCCGTCTTGGCCCATCGGCACGGCGAAATCGATGCCGGCAAAGGCGGTGTGCGGGTACTCGCTGGCCAGCACCATCAAGTCGTCCGAAAAAATGAACCCGACGCCCAGCACCAGGTCCATGCCCTCGGCAGCCAGCAACCGCAACCCCGCCTCGCGGTCCGAGCCTTCGCCGGGCTCGACAAAGCGCACGTGCGCCCCTAGCTCGTGTACCGCGCGCATGGCACCTACATAGGCGCCGTCATTGAAACTTTTGTCGCCGCGCCCGCCCATGTCGAACACGATGCCCACGCGCGGCCCAGGACCCGCCGCCTCGACCGCGCCGGCCGGCTGCAGCCCCAGCAGGGCCAAGTGGACCAGCAGCAACATCGCCGCCATGAGCAGAAGTCCGCGCATGTCCGCACGGTGCCGCAGCAATCGCAACACGTCAAGCGGTGTGGGCGTGACCAACACGTGGCCATCCGACCGGCAGTGGGTTGGCGGCACGGCTGTCGCCACCTTGACGAGGCGGAACCGCCGCCGCAAAGTGCTTGCAGGGCGGGCGTTCCCAAGCAATGGGGAGTCCCCGCCCGGACCCCAGCCTGGCGAGCGACGCGATGACCACCAAAATAGCGGTGTGGAATACTTTGGTTGCGGGCCGCCTGCGCCTGGCTTGTCTGGTCGCAGTCCTGGTCGCAGGGCTGGCCGTGCTGGTCAGTTGCCGGGTGGAGTTGCCCAAAGATACTGGGGGCGTGGTCGGGGATGCGCTTGGCGACGCCCCTCTGGGCGACGGCACCGACGCAGCCGGAACCGCCGACAGCAAGCCCAGTGACCAGCAGGCCCCCGATGGGGTCGGAGCGGATGCGCCAGACGGGCTTGCGGCCGACGGGGCCGCAGATGCGACGCTCGACGCAGTGCCCGCGGATGCGAACGTCGTTCCAGACAGCCAAGACGCCAGCGTCGCCGACCTGGTGGGCGGGGATGCCGACGCAACCTTGGATGCGGACGCAGACTTGGCCGGCGACGCCACCGACCAGGATGCCCCGGCCGACGTCAGCGACCCCTGCAAGCAGATGGTGTGCAACGACAAGAACGACTGCACCGTGGACACCTGCAGCGACGGCCAGTGCTCGTACGCGAACCAGACCGGCGAATGCAACGACGGCAACCCTTGCACGGTCGGGGAGGTGTGCGCCGCAGGCAAGTGCTTGGGCGGCAAGGCGCTTTGCCAAGACAACAACGACTGCACGCTGGACACGTGCGAGGACGGCAAGTGCACCTTCGCGACGCTGACGGGCAAGTGCGACGACGGGAACCCTTGCACCGTTGGCGACTTGTGCCTCGTCGGCAAATGCGCTGGCGATCCCAACCTCTGCAACGACAAGAACCCGTGCACCGACGACTCGTGCAAGGTCGTCACCGGCTGCGTCCACGAGTTCAACACCGCGCTGTGCAGCGACGACAGCGCTTGTACAGAAGGTGATGTGTGCGCCGGTGGCGCGTGCAAGGCCGGCGGCGCGGTGGACTGCAGCGACAAGAACCCGTGCACGGACGACAGTTGCGAGGCCACCAAGGGCTGCGTCCACTTGCCCAACGCCGCCACCTGCAACGATGGCAACAACTGCAACTCTAACGACCTATGCAACGGCGGCGAGTGCAAGGGCTCGGGCGGCCCCAATTGCGACGACGCCAACGCGTGCACAGACGACAGCTGCGAGCCTGGGTCGGGCTGCAAGAGCACCAACAACGCGGCAGCGTGCCCAGACGGCGACAAATGCAACGGCGACGAGCTGTGCGCGGCGGGCATCTGCACGACCGGCACACCGCCGGTCTGCGACGACAAGAACCCCTGCACCAACGATAGCTGTGACGCCATCAAGGGTTGCGTGGCCTTGTACAACGAGGCCACTTGCGACGACGCCAATGCGTGCACGAGCCCCGACCTGTGCCAAAATGGCAATTGCATCGGCACCTCGCCGCTGGTGTGCGACGACGGGAACCCTTGCACGGACGACAGTTGCGTGGTCACCTCGGGCTGCGCGCACAAGGCCAACACCGCGAGTTGCGAAGACGGCAACGGCTGCACGGTCGGCGACGTGTGCGCCGATTCGGCGTGCAAGTCCGGCGCGGCCAAGAACTGCTCGGACAACAACCAATGCACCGTGGACACATGCAGCGCGGGGACCTGCAGCAACACCTACGACCCCGCCAAGGCCTGCGACGACGGCAATGCCTGCACCATCGATAGCTGCGAAGGCGCGCAGTGCCAAGGGGCCGCGGCCGCTGCCCTCAGCGCTTGCGGCGACGGCATGTACTGCCAAAACATCAGCTGCAAGCCGGGCTGGCTCACCGCCACGGCCATGTCGCAGACCGTCAATCCCAACGGGGTGTGGTCGTTTGGCTGGGCCACGGTGTCAAACGAGACGTTTCCCAAATTGGGCGAGTTGCACATCTACGCCGACACCGGGGACTACTCCGGCATGAAGTACTGGTACGACAAGTCCATCGTTGGCCCCGATCTGGTGCCATCGGTCTTCTTCAACACGTCGAACACAACGCAAATCTGGGTACCGCCAGGGCTTTTGTCGCTGCACCCGGGTGGCATCGGCGGCGACACGGCCAAGCCCGTTTATTCGGTCATGCGCTTTGCCGTGCCCAAAGACGGCAACTACAGCATCAAGGCCAAGTTCCTGGACGGCGATCCCACCGGCGACATGGTGGCGATGCTGTCGGTCAACGGCACCTCGACGGCGCCGAATCCCGTGTTGACGAAGCCCGGGCCGGTGCTGACGCTGGACGCCTACCTGACGCTGGGCCAAACGGTCGAGATCAGCGTGGGTCCCAATCCCACCACCGGCTACAAGTTTGGCACCACGCCCGTCGACGTGCAGATCCTGGCGAAGTAGCGCAAGGGACACCCCAGCGGCACCGCCAAATGCCCCGCCGCCAGCGCGACGTGCTTCACCACAACCTGCAACGAGGCCGGCGGTCGAAGCGGTGGCCGTTCTTGCATCACCAGTTGGGATTGGGGCGACGTTCAGAAACGCACGGCGATGGCGGCGCCTCCGGGACCGAGATACGCGGCCACGTTGTTCTTGGGGCCGAGGAAGAAGCCGGCGGCCGCCGCGGCTGCGCCCACGACGACCAGCCCCACGCCAGTGTAATAGAGCGCACCGGCAGAGGTATAATCGCTGCGCGCGGCGCTGACCTTGGCGGGGCGCGAAGGGTCCCCGGCTGCCAAAGCGTTGGCCTGGGTCATCGCGTCGGCCGCGGCACGCGAGTCCGAAGCGCCGATCACCCAAAGCGCCGCGCCACCGGCCACCAGGGCTGCGCCGCCCCCCCAGGCGGCCCACTGCAGGCTCGACGGACCCGCAGCCTCTGTGGGGGTCGCCGGCCCGGCAAGCGGTGCGACCGGCTGGACCTGTGGTTCAACCGGTGCCGCCGGTTTCCGCGCCTCGGCGGCCTTGGCCAGTTCGCGGACGCGCTTGATCTCTTTGTCCAGCCTGGCTTTGTCGGCCGGGTTGGCAGCGCTGACGCGGGCGACCTCGTAGAGTTGCACGGCGCGCTTGTAGGCGTCCGCATCATCCAACGCCTCCAGGGCAGCGGCGGCCTCTTCTTCCAAGTGGGCTTGCGGGTAGGCTTGGACAGCCCTTTCCAGTCGCTCCGCTTTTTCGCGGGGCGTGGCTTTGCGCAAGAGATCGATATTGGCTTGTACGGAGGCCTTCAACTCTGGGTCGGTCTCAAGCGATTGGTACCGTTCCAGCAGCGTCAGCGCGCGGTCCCAGTGGCCCACCTCTTGCCAGGCGCGGCCGGCGTACCGCAGCACGCGAAAATCGCGCGCGTCCAAGGCAAAGGCCTTCTCAAACGCCTGGGCGGCGCCCAGGTACTCGGCCTTCTTGAACAGGGCGGCGCCCTTGGCCGCCATGGCCTTGGACTCGTCGGCCGCGCTGGCCAGGGCCTCGCGGGGAAGGACCGGGCCCAGCAGGGCCACATGAGTACAAAGCGCCAGCCAAGCGGCGCCGCGACCCATTCGTCTGGTCCAGCGAGAAAGTCCTGTGTGCGTGCCTGCTTGACTTGGCATGACCACCGCGCGCGCCCGTAGGGGTCGCCGACGCCGGGGATCTTGGCAGGGCCGGCCGCCTCACGCAAGGCCGCGGCAGGGGACGGGATCCGGGTTGCGCCACGGCAGTGTTATGCGCGCCAGCGGCCCCCTGGGCCTTGGATTCGCCCAGTGCGCCACGGTCGCCCCGGGTTGCTTGACCGCCGCAACGTGGCGCATATGCTGCTAGGCAAATGCACCAGTCGCGACGGGGTGCATCGCCACAAGGCAAGAGGCGCATTGCACCCGAGCTCCCTCCACTTCCGCCGACTGGCTGCCCACGCCTTGGCTGGCGGCTGGCTATCGCTCGTACTTTCAAGCTGTTTCGCCACGCTGGCGTATTCTGCCCCGCGCGCTGAGGCCACGGTCGACGCCGAGGTGTTGGCGCGCACGGCGACCGAGCTGTTCCGCCTCAAGCAGTTCGAGCGCGCCGCGCAGCTCTTCATGCAGGCCTACGCCAAATCGCACAAGCCTGCACTCGTCTTCAACGCCGCCCGCGCCTTCCAAGAGGCCGGCAAGTACGGCGACGCGGCGGGCCTATTCCGCCTGTACCTGACCATCTCGACGGATGCGGCCGGCATCGCCGATGCCAAAGCCCGCCTGCAAGAGTGCGAAAATCAGGCCGCGACCGCACCGCCGCCTCCGCCGGTCGCGCCAACCCCGCCCGCGGCAACGCCGCCCCCCGCGACACCGCGTGATCGAGGATGTGAACGATCCGTGCGTGTGCATACTGAACGTAGTAGACCGGGTTCGCCTCCGACGTCTCCCGGGCCAGATCCAGGTCGAACTCGAGCGGGCTCGACGTCCGGCGCATCAGA
>JBBISH010000109.1:0-21576 GCA_037441385.1 Myxococcales bacterium | reverse complement strand
ACCCGCACGGGCCCAGGGCCCACCGCCAGCGGCGCCCGCGCCAGCAGCGCCCCCGCCGCGACAAAGCCCAGCCACGGCAGCGGCAAGCGCCCCTCGCTCCGCAGGATCCAGCCCGCCAGCGGCGGCGGCGTGGTATCGGCGGCCACCACGGCCTCTAGGTGCCCCAGCAGCCCGAACATCCCCAGCAACGCCGCGCCCGCCACGATCGCCGCCAGCCGCCGCGGCAGGGCCGCCACCAGGGCCACCAGCGGCAACAGGCTCAAGTACGCTGGCATGTACCACAGCTGCTCGGCGCTGTAGCCAGCCGCCGTCCGCCACAACCGCTCGCTCAGGCCGTCGCCCGGTTGCCAACTGCCGGCCAACGCGTCGCCATCCCACGGCGCCAGCACCGCGTACAGCAGCGCCCACGCCAGGTACGCCGGCACCACGGCCCGCAGCCGCGCCCCCAGCCAACTCAGCGACGCCACCGGCCGCCGGTGTCCGGGCTGCGCCGCCCCCCAACCCAGCACCGCCAGGAACAGGGGCACGCCAAAACGCCCAAGATGATCGACGACTTGCGACCCGCCCTGCCAGGCGCTGTCCGCCGGCACCCGCGCCGCCAAGTGAATCGCCACCACGCCGAGCATCGCGAGCCCGCGCAGTCCGTCGATGTGGGTGTTCCGCTCCGTCTGCAACGCCTACTTCTTGGCGAGCCAGTTGCGGGTGAATTCCGCGGCGCGCTCGTAGCTTTTCACCACGTCGTCCACGATGAACTTCTCGACCACGCCGCCGATGAAGGTGATCTTGACGTTGATGTCGCCCTCGATGGTGCGCACTACGCCGTCGCCCGAGGCGGCAAACGCGAACGTGCCGCGCGAATCCACCTTGTCCGTCATCACCGACGACGCCGTGCTCCAGGTGCCGCGGCCGCTGCCCAATACGTAGTCCACGGTCTCGGTGTACTCCAAGCGATTGGAGCCGATCACCTTGGCGACCGGCCCGGGGACCTCGCGATCCGGAGCGACCCGCACCACCCGGCGCAGGCGTCCATCCTTGACTTCGCGCGACACCAGCTCGCGGTGCAGGCCCACAGTCTTGCACAGGGCGATGTTGAAGTCCTCGTCAAAGTACAGGTTTTCGTAGTCCGCCAGGCTGATCGGCCCAAAACGGTGGTCGCACTTGAATTTCATGTTCACTCCCCAACGGATTGGCTCCGCGTCGCCGTGACCGGTGCTTGCCTTGCGGCTGCCGCGCCGCCGATGCTACACGACACCGCCCCTGCGTTCCAAGCTTGCGCGCACGGCGTTTTTCCGCACAATCGCCCAGCGGCGGATGCCGTCCCGTACGACCAAGTAGAGGATCCCCATGCTGCCGATGAAGTCGCGCTACGCCTTGAAAGCTTTGGTGTACCTCGCCCAGCACCAAGGCGACGGGCCCGTGCTCATCTCTACGGTGGCCGACGCCGAAGGCATCCCGCGCAAGTTCCTGGAGGCCATCCTCCTCGAACTCCGCAACACCGGCGTCCTGTCGAGCCGGCGCGGCAAGAACGGCGGCTACCAGCTCTTGGCCAAGCCCGAAGACGTCCTGTTGGGCGAAGTGATCCGCGTCCTGACCGGTCCGCTCGCGCCGCTCCCCTGCCTATCCAAGACCGCCTACCAGCGCTGCGGTGACTGCAAGGACGAAGAACGCTGCGCAGTCCGGGTGCTCCTGGCCGACGTGCACAACGCCACCCTGCAAATTCTCGATCACACCACCCTGGCCGATCTGGTCGAGAAGGTCCGCGATCCCAGCATCACCATGGCCGCCTTCGAAGCGTATATGGGTGCAAATATCTAACAAAATCATTGATCTGACACCAGGGTGCTTTGCGCCGGATCAGCCCTGCACCGCGCAAGCCCGCGCACCCAGATCGGTTTTCCACTTGACCAATCGCCACCGACGAGGCACACTGCGCGGCCCGAAGCGGGTGCGCCGTACCCGCCCATGCGTCCGGAGAGTCCCATGTCCAGCAGCCTTTCGAGCCCCTACGCCATCATCAAGACGGGTGGCAAGCAGTACCGCGTCAGCGCCGGTCAGCAGGTCACCGTCGAGAAACTCCCGGTCAACACCGGCGAAAACGTCACCTTCGACGAAGTGCTGATGGTCAGCGACGGCACCACCGTCCGCCTCGGTCAGCCGGCCATCGCCGGTGCGCGCGTCGTCGGCACCGTGGTCGAGCAGACCCGCGACAACAAGATCCTGGTGCACAAGTACCGTCACCGCAAGAACAGCCGCAAGACCATTGGTCACCGCCAGTGGATCACCCGCGTGCGCATCCAGACCATCGAAGCCTAGCCCGCAGCGGCCGCACGGTCGCTTGCTGCTGGATTCGCGCCGCGGGTTCCTGTTGGAGCTCCGGCTGAACATCGGCTGGATCTACCCTCATCGGGCTGCCGCGCCTGCGGCTGGTCGCCCTGGAGTCCCAGATGGCTCACAAAAAAGGTCAAGGTTCGTCGCGCAACGGCCGCGATTCCAACCCGCAGTTCCGCGGCATCAAGGTCTACGGCAGCCAGGCCGTCGGCTCGGGCGCGATCATCGTCCGCCAGGTCGGCTCGGTGTGGCACGCTGGCAAGAACGTGATGACTGGCAAGGACTTCACCCTGTTCGCCACCGCTCCGGGCGTGGTCGAATACGGCATGTACCACGGCCGCAAGACCGTGCACGTGGTTCCCCAGGCCTAGTTCGCCGGGCATCGACCGCGAAGCTCGCGCGCAGCAAGGCGATTGGCGCGAGAAGCCGCATCGGTGCTCTGTGGGTCGCTCGCGGACGCCATCGCGAACGGCTGTGACGATCGCCCGCTGGTACGGGTTTTCGATCGGTCCCCCCGCGTCTAAGCCGCCCGCAAGAGCGGTTGCCCGGTCGCTCAGCCCTGCGCTGCGTCCTGCGGCTCTTCAGCAGCACGCACCCCGCCACGGGTCTGCGATCCACCTCGGCCCGCGCTCACCTGCCCAGGCAAACCCGAAGCAGAAACGTGCTGCGAGGCCCCCAGAGAATTCGCCGCAGCGCTGGCAGGCTCGATCCCGAATCGGATCGAGAAATTGCCGGTCCGGTGTAGGTGTGGTACTGATCGCCGCGGTCGCGACCGCGCTGCAACGGCCACCACCGGCGCGCCGCGAGGAGCAAGAAGATGGGCAACGACGACCGCCGCGGCGGCATTGGCTTTGGCAATCAGCGCAGAGTCGATTCGGGGGCGCGCTCTAGCGGCGCGGACTACGACGACGACAACGGCGAGTCGACGCGCGCCATGTCCATCGAGGACGTGGATCCGCCGCCCACCGAATACGTGCGCAGCCCCGCGCCCGCGCCGCGCCCCGGTGGCCGCCCAGCACCGCGACCGATGGGGCGACCCGCACCGCCGCCCCCCGCGTCGATGGGCCACGGCGACGAAGAAGAAGCGGCCACCCGCATGCTCGACGCGATGCCCGATGACCTGCCCGCGCCGGTGGCCCGCGCGCCGCAGCCGGTGGGCCGCGCCCTGGACCTCAAGGTCGTCTCTGGCCCCGATCGCGGCAAGGTTCACCACATCGGTGAAGGCGACTCGCTCGTCGGCCGCGGTCTGGACTGCCAGATCGTGCTCGCGGATCCAGCGGTGTCGCGCAAGCACTTCCAGCTGCGCCGCAGCGGCGACCAAGTCGTGCTCGAAGACTTGGGCGGCCCCAACGGCACCAAGGTCAACGGCGACAAGCGCGCCCGGCAAATCCTGGAACCCGGCGATCAGATCGAGATCGGCATGTCCGTGCTCGAGTATCAGGTCGACGGCGTCGGCAAGCGCAAAGAGAGCGGTCGCGCCGCTCCTCGCGACGACGATCGGCCGATGCGGCAGGTCGCCGAACCCCGCATGGCGCCCAAGAATCAGGGCGGCAGCAGCGGCGGTCCCGGCAAGATCATTGCGATCGCCGCCGTGCTGGTCCTGCTTTTGGTCGGTGGCGGCGTGACCGCCTGGCTCGTCATGGGCAAGAAGTCCGTCGACAAGACCGCCGCCGGAAGCGAGGCCGATGGCGACGTGGGCGCGCTCCTTGAAAAGGCCAAGAAGCAGATGGCCGACAAGGAGTTCGCCGGCGCGATGGCGACTTTGAAGAAGGCGCAGGAGCTGGACAAGTCCGCACCGGAGATCGCGCCGCTCAAGCGTCAGGCCGGCCTAGAGGCGACCGCGCAGAAGGCCCTGCAAGAGGGCAAAGATGCAAAGGAAGCCGGCAACAACGAAGAGGCGCTGGCCAAGCTCAGCTCGGAAGACATCGGCAAGGAGTCCGTGTTCCGCGCCGAGGCCGACCAATTGCTCGTCGACGTGAAGAAAGCGCTGGTCGCCGCCAAGCTGGAAGAGGCCAAGAAGGCGCTCGCCGCCGGCGAAAGCCCCAAGGCCGACGCGGCTATCAAGGTCATCTTGGAAATCGAACCCGACAACGGCGATGCCAAGATGCTCCAAGGGCAACTCGCGGGTGCGGCCCCGGTGCCGGCCCCAGGCCCCGATGCGGGCGCCAGCCCGGATGCCGCGGCACCTGTCGCGGTGCCCACCCCGCCGGCCGAGGTCAAACCCGCCGAGGTCAAACCCGCTGAGGTCAAACCAGGCGAGGCCAAGCCCGCCGAAGCCGCCGCGGCGCCGGGCAAAAAGGCCGACTTTGCGGCCGGACTTGCGGCCTACGGCGCGCGCCAGTGGTCCACCGCGATTCAAACCTTTGAAGCCATCGCCAACGGTCCGTACAGCAAGGACGAAAAGAAGAAGGCGGCCGCCTACGTCGCGGGCATCAAGCGCGTAGAGGCCGCGTGGAACAAGGCCCAAGGTGCCTCGGGCAAGGCGGCCGGCGCCGCTTGGAAAGACGCTCGCGAGGCGGACAGCGAGGTCGACGGCCACCACAAGGCGTTCTTGACCGACCAGGTGATCAAGGCCTACGTGAACGCCGCCAAGGCAGCGCGCGCTGCGGGCAATTGCGGCGAAGCGGTCGAGAACGCCGAAGTCGCCAACGACTACTCGGCGACCGGCAGCCACCCCGACGCCAAGGCCGTGATCGACGGCTGCAAAGCCGACGGCAAGAACCTGCTGCAGCAAGCGGAGCAAGCCCTCGCCGCCGGCCAGTCGGCCAAGGCCAAGGAACTCGCGGCGCGGGCCGACAAGATCCTTGGCTCGGATCCGCTGGCGCAGAAGGCCAAAGAGATCCTGAAGAAGGCGTCTGCCGCCGGCCGCGGCGAAGAGTAGCGCCACCTGCGACTTGCTGCGCCGGCTCCGCACGCCCTGCACCGGGCCGCGGACTTCCGCCTTGCCGGGCCCGTCTGCGTCACCTCCCCGCTTCAATTCCGCGGACGATTGTTGCAGACTCGCCCCAGCGGGCCGGCGCTGCCGCCACCCGACCCATCCGAACTGCGCGCCCCGCCGCGGGCGCTTGCGAGCGTTGCGACATGCCCAAAGACAATGGCATTCACGTGTTGGTGGCCGAAGACGACCTTGAAATCGCCGGTCTTCTGCGCAAAACACTCACGTCGGCGGGCTACCGCATTGCGCTCACGTACGACGGCGAGGAAGCCTTGCGCTCGGCCCTGGGCCACAAGCCCGACTTGGTCGTGCTGGACGTGATGATGCCGCAGATGAACGGCTGGGAAGTCTGCAAAACCCTCCGTTCGCGCCGGGACTTCGACGATGTCGGCATCCTCATGCTCACCGCCATTGGGCCCAACCTGAACGAAATGACCGCCCCGCTCTACGGCGCCGACGATCACCTGGACAAGCCCTTCCTGATCGACGAGTTGCTCGACCGGCTTGAGGCGCTGGCCAAGCGCTTCCGCAAGGACAAGCTCCCCGCCGCCTGAGTTCGCCCGCTGGAGCCGGCCGGCGCTGCGCCGCTTCCCCCTTGCGCCGCAACGGCCGCGTCAGGCAAGCTGCGGAGCATGGACCGCGCCGCCCCCTCCGTACTTTCCCCACTGTCCGATCGCTCGCCACGTCAGCCCCGCTGGCGGCGATTCGCCTTGCTCTTCCTCTTCTTGCTGGCCTTGCTGCCGGGCTGTCCCGCGGCGACGGGCAACAATTCGGGCAGCTTCGCCACGGCCGATGGCACTGGCGGGGACGACAGCGGCCCGGCCCCCGGCGCCGACACTCAGGGGCAACCGCCGGCCAGTACCCTGTCGCAGGGACCGGCCATCGAGCTCGTCACCAACAAGAAATACTTCAGCCGCGCCAACGAGGTCATCCAGACCGCGCAGCAAAAGCTTCGCATCGTCCAGTTCGAGACGGGCATCGGCTACGCGCCCGACAATCTGGTGCAAGCGCTGATCGCCGCCAAGAACCGCGGTGTTGATGTCAAGGTCTTGCTGGATCAAGAGGTTACTTACAACCAGACCACCATGGCGACCCTGAAAGCCGCCGGTGTGACGGTGATGATCGACAGCAACAAGCTGCGCACCCACGCCAAAATCGTCGCCAGCGAGCAGGGTTTTGTCATCGGCTCGACCAATTGGTCCAGCTCGTCCATCGAGAAGAACAACGAGACCAACATCTTGGTGCGCGACGCCGGTCTAACTGGGCAACTGCACACGTGGCTCGACAAGCTTTGGAAAACGCCCAACTTGAACGTCAGCATGCCCTCGGGCAGCACGTCCGTGGCCACACTTTACGCCGATGGCGGCTACGCGGCCCTGGCCGGGGCGGCGCTGGATGCCGCCAAGTCGGGCAGCACCATCCAACTCTGCACCTACGGCATGAACGTGGACCCCAGCGACACGGGCTCGGTCGTCACCAAGACCGTGGGCAAGATCGGCGCGGCGGTCAAGCGCGGCGTTACCGTCCAGGTCGTCTTGGACATGAGCTACGAGCCCGGCGACGGCAGCGACAGCATCAACCAGGCAGCGGCCAACTACTTGAAAAGCTTGGGAGCCGATGTCAAGGTGGCCAGTTCCGCCCAAGTGACCCACGCCAAGTTCTTGATTGTCGACAATACGGTTGTCCTGGGCAGCAACAACTGGGGGTATGGCGGCTTTGTCTCGTACCACGAAGTTGGCGCCAAGTTCAGCAACAATCAGGCGGTCAGCGACCTCAAGGCCTACTTCTCGGGCTTGTGGAACGCAGGCACCGCGTGGAAGTAGTCCCCGAGTCCGCGGCTATCCGTTGGACAATCCGGCCGCTTCGCCTCACAATGCAGCGGTCCCGTCCGCGGGGACCTGCGAGGAAGATGCCCATGCTCCGGACACCTGCGTTGTTGCGCGCCACGGCGTGGCTGCTGCTGATGCTGCTGGGCGGCACGGTGGCGCGGCCCGCTGCGGCCGACGACAGCATGTTGTTGTCGCTGATCGACCTGTCGCCCGAAGAGGCGGCGACGCGCGAGATCGCCTTCGACACGGCGCGGGCCCTGAAGAAAAGCAAGCAGGTACGCTACGCCGATTTCGATGCCGCGCTCAACTTGGGCGGCGAGGAAATCCAGACGTCCAGTGCCAAGACGGCCGAACAACTCGTCAAGTCTGGCCTCGCCAAGCTCAAAGCCGGCAACGCCGAGGACGCAGCCGAAGACTTTGACAACGCCGTGGGCAACTACCTGATTGCCTACGCGGTCCTTAGCGACTCCACCGTAGTGCCCAAGACGATGGCGCTGCTCGGCGCGGCGCTGTTCTTGTCGGGCGACCCCAAGGGCGCGGCCAAGAACTTTGAAAAGGCGGTCCAGGCCGACCAGAAGACGCCGCTCGACGTGTCCGAATATTCGCCCAAGGCGCAGGCCGCGCTCGACACGGCGCGCAAGAACGTGTCGGGCCGCGAAGAAGTCGACTTCGAGATCCGCACCGACCCGCCCAACGCCCGCGTCTACGTCAACGGCCGCTACATGGGCCTGACGCCCACCTTCGCTACCTCGACCAAGGGCGACCAGCTGATCGCGATCAGCAAGCAAGGGTTCAAGCGCAAGGCGCGCAAGGTGTCGATCGACAAGGCCGGCCAAGTCGTCGACGAGCGGCTAGAGGCCGCCCAGCGCGCAGTGGCGTTCGACTCGGTCGCCAAGGGCCTGATCAAAGTCGTGGCCGGCGAGAACAGCCCTGATTCGCTCAGCTCGGTGGGCGGTCTGACCGGCACTCCGTACGTGTTGCTCCTGCGCGCCAGTGGCACCCGCGAAAAGATGCGCGTCGAGATGGCGCTGGCCAACTTGGACAGTCGCCAGGTGATCAACCAGGTCACCCGCGACATCAAATGGGAAAATCGCGACAAAGAGACCCGCGAGCAGATCGACAAGATGGTCGACGAGGTCCTCAAGCCGCGCACCATCGTCGCGCCCGACGTGCCCGGCGAAGTCCAGGCCAAGCCCATCTACAAGCGCTGGTGGTTCTGGACGATCGTGGTCGCCGTGGTGGGTGGCTCGGCCGCCGCCTATGCCCTGGCGCCGACCGCCCAGCCCGCCTCGCCGCAGTACGCTCCGGGTACCGGCGGTGTCCTGATTCAGTTCTAGTGATACGCACCCCACCTGATTCACGCCTATACGCTTCTTCTGACCCGTTGTGCAACTGGCGAGAATCAGGCGGGGACCCCGGTTCGGGCCCAGAGAATTGCCCGAGTTTTCGATCCGATTCGGACGGAACTGATATGAGCGGATCAATTTGAGTTCTTCGCCGCGCCGGACCCGTCGGAATTGGAGCGGCGAGTCACCACCGGGCGAGCCTGCGACCCACCTAGCAGCGAGAGACCTGACCAGAACATCCAAGAGCTGAACGAGTGTACTGTAATTGGTCTGGTCTCTAGATTCTGCTGTGGGTAGCGCTACTTCAGGCCCATGACCTGGCTGCCGTGCACGGCGGTCTCGGCCCGGCCGCGCTCTTCAAAGAACTGCCAACGGAGCAACCAGCGCGGGAAGTCGGCGCTGATTTGCACCAAGCGCCGCACGTCGGGCAGGCGTTTTTGGCCAAGCTCGACCTGGGCCTTCAGCTTGGCGTACTCCGGTGCGCTCTGCACCGCTGGATCGCCCTCGGCATAGCCTGCCGCGCGCAGCCGGTCCGCCAGAGTCGGCCAGCTCACCTGCACTTCGGGCGCCGGCAGTTGCCGCTCGAAGTAGGCTTCCAGCTTCAAGATCGCGCCGTTGCTGAAGGTCTCGCGCTCGGTGACCACCACCAAACGGTCGACCTGCTCGGGCAGTGAGTCGATGTACGCCGCAATGTCTTTGGGCGCCCCGACGAGATCCATGCGCAGCTGCAACACGCCGCGCAAGTCGTCCAGCTGCGGCTGCCAGCGCTCGCCGGGGGCCAACTTCTGCGACGGCGGCACGGGGCGCTCGGCCGGGGCCTGAACCTCGATCGACTTGACCACCAAGCCCTTTTGCGCCGCGAGCCGCCTCAGGCCGCTTTGGAGCAACTCGGTCGCCGGCTGCGTGGGCACGCGGCGAAAGTAGCCAACGGACTGCAGCTTGCCATTCAGGGCGCCCAATGCCTGCGCCGAAGCTGGACCCGTGGCGTAGAGATCCTCGAACGCCTTGTTCTCGCTTTGGACCGCCGCGAGCACTTGGGCCAGCGGCACCGGGCCCGGGGGCGGCGGAGGTGCGACCTGGCAGCTCCCTAGAATTGCGGCACAAACGCTCCCGAGCAGCACTCTGTCGTAGCGGGTGCCGGTCGCGGGCCGTGCTTTGTCTTTTGCCATCGTTCCAGACCTCTTGCCGCGCCTTCGGCGCCTGCCGCAGGCTACTGCGCGGGCCCGCCCACAGCAAGTTTGACCAAGTGTTTGCGCGGGCAAGGCATGGTTGCGAAACGGCCAGCGCGCCCCTACACTCGCCGGATAGGCAGCGGCACGGGCGGAGCCGTGGTGGTCTTCGCCGCCGTTTGCAGACGGATTTTTGGCTGCGCGGTGCAGCTGCGTTGGGGCTCCGACATGGCGCGAACGTTGGACGATTTTGAAAACTACGTAATTTCGAGCGAGATTCCGTCGGAGCAGGCGGGCTCGACCACTTGGCTGCTGCACGACCCCAGCTGGGGCGGTGCGCAAATCGTGGTGCATGTGTCCGATCCGCTGGTGGTTTTCCGCGTCAAGCTCGCCGAAATCCCCGCCAATCTGGGCGACACCAAGCGCGCGGCGCTGTACGGCCGCCTGCTGCAACTCAACGCCACCGACATGCTGCAAGGCGCCTACGCGCTGGAAGGCAGCTCCGTCGTCGCCGTCGAGGTCATGCAGCTGGAGAATTTGGACCAAAACGAGTTCGTGGCGGCCATCGACTCGCTCAGCCTGGCGATCGTCGACCACCGCGACGAGCTGCTTGGACTGCTCAAGGACTAATGCCGGCACCGCCCGCAACCCACGGCAAACTCTACGCTACAAGGAAAGTATCATGAGCATTTTTGACCGTATCGGCCTCTTGCTGCGCTCGAACATCAACTCCATGGTCAGCGCGGCCGAGGACCCCGAGAAGATCCTGAATCAGCTGCTGATCGACATGCGCGACCAGTTCATCGAGGCCAAGAAGATGGTCGCCGTCGCCATCGCCGACGAGAAGCGGCTGTACGCCAAGATGCTGACTTCGCAGCAGAACGCCGCCGAGTGGGAGCGCAAGGCCATGCTCGCGGTGCAGGCCGGCGACGACGGTCTGGCCCAAGAGGCGCTGAGCCGTCAGCAGAGCGAAGCCCAGCTCGCCGAGCAATGGAAGGGCCAGTGGCAGCAACAGAAAGCGGCCGCCGAGGCGCTGCGCTCGTCCCTGGTCCAGCTCAACGAGAAGATCGACGAGGCCAAGCGCAAGAAGGATCTGATGATCGCCCGCGCCAAGCGCGCCGAGGCGCAAAAGACCATCCAGAACACCATGGCCGGCCTGAACGACAACTCGGCTTTTGATGCCTTTGGTCGCATGAGCGAGAAGGTCGACCAGATGGAGGCCGAGGCGGCCGCGGCGGGTGAGCTTTCGTCCGACATCTCGGGCGCCAGCCTGGAAGACCGCTTCAAGAAGCTGGAACAGACCAAGGGCCCGTCGGACGCCCTGCTGGCGCTCAAGGCCAAGATGGGTCTGGTTCCGCCGGCTTCCACGCCCGCGCTCAAGGCGCCCAGCCTCAGCGACGACGACTTCGCCATTCCGGACATTGGCGTCGACGTCGGCGACAAGAGCAAGGTGTAGCGCAACTCGGGTGCCAGCCGGGTCATGTCGATCCGGTTGGCGGCCCGCGCGCCGGCCCGAGTGATGCAGCGGCGGCAGCCCAAGGGAGCGCCCTCACCACTTTTCGCCGCGGGCTCTCACCCCGTTCCGCAGGGATCTCGGCACAGCGTGGGCCGACCCTCAACTGGAGAAGCAGCCGATGTCGGTCTACCGCTTGCGGGGTGATGTGCACCTGGAGCGCGCTCCGACCGGCGAGTGGTTCGCTGTCGATCCCTTGCTGTCCCGGCGGGTTCGGCTGGGCGAAGTCGATGCCCGGGTGGTGCGGGCGCTGGCGCAAGGCGGTTCGATTGCCGCGCTGGCCCGCAAGACCGAGCTGCAGCCAGAGGAATTAACTAGTCGTATTCACGGGTTGGCTCGCATGTACCTGGTGCAGGGCAAGCGCGCCCAGGCTCGGATCAAGCTGCAGGTGGAGCGCGAAGCGTTCGCCCGCCAGTGCCACCATCCGGCCGCCGACGAGCCGCTCCAATGGCCCATGGGCAAGCATCCGCCGCAGCACGCCTGCGTCGGCACGGGCACTTGCTGTGGCGCGACGTTCTTGGGACCGCTGACCCAAGCCGATCAGCGGCGGGTCGCCGGCTTGCGCTTTGGCTCGCGGGTTCGCAAGCATCCGGGCCACGCCGACCACGTGGTGCGCTTGGGGCCGGGTGGCGACATCGCTGCGACGGAGCTCTTCGAGACCGTGGAAGTGGCTGGCGTGACGCATGTTGGCATGGCCCGCGGCCACGACGGCCGCTGCCAGGCCCAAGGCGACGATCGGCTTTGCGACATCCACCGCGAGCACGGTAGCGCCGCCAAGCCCATGGCCTGTCGCCTGTTTCCCTTGCGATTGCATCGCAGTCCGCGCGGTGTGCACGTGTCGCTCCTTTTGGCCTGCGACGGCTACGACAAGGCCCGCGATGCGGCCGAGGCGTGGCCGGGCCGCGAGGGCGAGGTGCGCACGCTGCTCGCGGAAGGCGCGGCCCCCGTCAAGGCCGCACTGCCCTTTGAGTGGACGGCGGGTCTGCCGGTGGCGCAGGGCGCATGGTGGAGTCTCTGCGACGAGTTCTTTGCCTTGGAGCCCGACCAAGCCGATGCCAAGGGCTGGCTGGCTGCCGTCTTGAAACGGGCACAGGCGGCCATCGACCAGCGCGCCGCCGAGCTGGCCGAAGGACCCGAACTGGTCTTGCCCGACCGCTTGGGTGAGCTGGTTCAGGCCCTGCAAGCTCCCGAAGCCATGTACGATCTTGGTGATTTGCACACCTACGCGGCCCAACTGGACGAGCGCGCCGTGGCGTTGCAGCAGCGGGGGGAGCGGAGCGATGCCCGGCGGTTGCAGGACCTGGCTCGCGGCCTGCGCGCGCAAATGGCCGGGCGTGCTGGGCGGCCGATTGTGCTGGAGCCGATGGCCGCTCGGCACCTGCACGACATCGTGGCCAACGATCTGCCGGTGCAAGTGGCGCTGGGGCACTTGGATGCCGGGCTGGGGCAGTTGGTGCGGCGGTTGCTGCTGGCCGAAGCGTTGGCCGCCGATCTGGCCGATCGTGCCGGCCGCACCACCGTCACCCCGGCCGACACGACCCGCGCCCTGCACGTCGCCTATCGCAGCGATCCCGACCTGCAGGGGCTGGCGCGGCTGGGCGCCCTGGGTGGCTGATCGGTCCAAAGGGGTCCAGGAAATCATGCTCAATTTCACCTGGGTACGCCGTAGATCGATTTGCCTAGTTTTCCGATAGGGATTGACATTGCTGGGCGGATTGGGCACGATGAACGGCGTGCCGCCTACAGTGCTGGCGGCGGACTTTTCGTTTCAAAGCGCTTGGGTTATGGTGCCCGCAGCCAAACACCGGACCCGCAACCTGGGTTGGGACACAGCACCCCTTTCACCCTCTAGGAGACCAGCATGGCTCGCATTTTCGACGACAACAGCCTCAGCATCGGCCGCACCCCGCTGGTGCGCTTGCACCGCTTGTCGGCCGGCACCGGCGCAGAGGTCGTCGTCAAGATCGAGGGCCGCAACCCCGCCTACTCGGTCAAGTGTCGCATCGGCGCAGCGATGATCTGGGCTGCGGAACGCGCCGGCAAGTTGGTTCCTGGTTCGCGCGCCGTGACGATCGTCGAGCCGACCAGCGGCAACACCGGCATTGCCCTGGCCTATGTGGCGGCGGCGCGCGGCTACCCGCTGATCCTGACGATGCCCGAGACCATGAGCCTGGAGCGGCGGCGTATGCTGCTGGCCTTTGGCGCCCAGCTCGTGCTGACCGAAGGCCCGCGCGGAATGCCGGGCGCCATCGCCAAGGCCGAAGAAATCGTCGCGTCGGACCCCGAGCGCTATTACATGCCGCAGCAGTTCAAGAACCCTGCCAACCCGCAGGTCCATTTTGACACGACCGGCCCCGAGATCTTCGACGACACGGACGGCCAGGTCGACTTCTTTGTCGCCGGCGTCGGTACCGGCGGGACCATCACCGGCGTGGCGCGCTACCTCAAGCAAGCCAAGGGCTTGAATGTCAAGGCAGTCGCCGTCGAGCCGGCCGACTCGCCCGTGCTCACCGCCATCAAGGCCGGTCAGCCGCCCAAGCCGGGTCCGCACAAGATTCAAGGCATTGGCGCTGGTTTCAAGCCCGACGTGCTGGACCTGGATCTGGTCGACGAAGTCATCACCGTCACCAACGACGAGGCCGTGGAGACCGCGCGCCGGCTGCACCGCGAAGAGGGCATCACGGCCGGGATCAGCTGCGGCGCGAATGTGGCCGCGGCCCTCAAGCTGGCGCGCCGCCCCGAAAATGTGGGCAAGCGTATCGTGGCCGTGTTGCCCGACGCCGGTGAGCGCTACCTGTCGAGCATCCTGTTCCAGGACTTTGCCAACGCTTGATCAACGCGCGATCGGCGTCGCCTCGGGCGGCAAGGGCTCGGGGGGTGCGTCGGGCAGAGGCGCGGCGCGTCCGCGCCACTCGGGCTCGTCGGGTTCTGGATCGCCGCCAAGGCCCAGGATGAGGCTGATCGTCGCACCCCAGGTCTCGGCCCCTACGCCCGTGAAGCGGATCGCCGCGTTGCTCTGCGGCCACACTTCGGCATAGCCGATCACGGCTGGGTCGCCCCCGTTGAGTACCGAACCCCATTGGTAACCGTCGGTCACCAGCGCGCCGTTGTTGACGTGGTGGGTCAGCATGCGCCGCGCGGTAGATGCGAGCGCGAGTCCGGCGCGAAATCGCTCGTCGCGGAAGTGCACGCCGGCGCTCACCAAAGTGGGGTCCCAGAGCGGGTGCCGCGAGCCCCCCTGCAATTCCGCGTAGAACCCGTTGTGGATCGAACCACCGCGCAAGGCCAGGTACGGGCTGGCGGTTGTGCCCTGCGTGTAGAAGCTCGCGCCACCGTCGAAGCCGAAGTAGGCAAAATCCCAACCCAAGCGCACCGTGGCGGCCCGCTGCCAGTAGGTGGTCAGCGGATGCTCGCTGGTGCCCTCCAGCGCGAGCTGCCCCGACGCGCGCACTTGCTGCACTTCGGCACGCTGGGCGCTGACTTCTAGGCCGGCCATCCAGCCCGCCTCGTTTTCGTGCAAGACCTCGGCGCTGCCGCTGGCCTGCAACTGCGTCTCGCTGCTGATCAATTCACCGCCGCAGCCGTAGTGATTCTGCGTCGCCTGGGCGTAGCCGCCGCTCACGGTCACTTGGGTCCGCGAACTGCGCCGCTGTGGGGCACCCGAGCAGTAGAGTGTGGCGGAAGCGACCGCCAGCAGCAGCAACAGGCGCGGCCAGGTCCGCGGGTGACGCGCCAAAAGGGGTTCAACAACAAACGGTTCGGTGGGCTGCTGCGGCTGCGGCTGCATAGCGATCTGCCGACCAAGACGAAGCTCAGTGCAGTCCCCAGTGTGCGGCGGGCCTGCGGCAACTTCAAGCGGCTAGAAATAGGATTTAAGATCAAAGGATTGTGATTCTTGCCTGCTCAGCTCGGCAGTTCGGCCGTTACCCACAGGGCGTCGCCGACAAAGCGCACGTCGACCTGGGCCGCATCCGCCAGGCCGCCCAGATCCTCGGCCAAGCGATCCAAGCTCTCATCAACGAATTCCGCAAGCGCAGTCGCCACTTCGTCGGTGAGTTCGATGTCGGCGAGCACGGCCGCGGTTACCCCAGCGCGCAGCTCTTCGGCCAACCGGCCCGCGGCAAAGGCCCGGCCCAAGAACTCGCGCAGATCCAGCCCAGTCATCGGCTGCAGCTGCGGCCGGCCGGCCACTACCTGCCAAGCCAGCGCGGTGTTGAACAGCGCTTGCAGCCGCGGACGCTCCTTGGTCGGCAGCGCCGCCAGCAGGGCCTGCAGATCGCCCGCGGCCAGCTTGGCCATCCACGACACCCGCGCCGTCAGTGCCCGCAGGCGCAGCCGCACTGCCGCCAGCTCGGCCAACGTCTCGAAGGGGCGCTGCAGTTCGCCGACCACGTGCGCCGGATGACGCGCCAAAAGCGACGCCACCACGCGGGCATCCTCGGGTTCGAGCAGCGCCAGCCCCGCGGCGCCGCCCAAACTGCTGCGCAGCCGCCGCGCGCGGTGAACTTCGATGACCACCAGCGAGTGCCCAGCGCGAAACAGTTCGATGGCGGGCACGTGCGCCAGCAACAGGGCCGCATAATCCAGATCGTCGTCGCACAGGTGCTGCAGGCCCATGGCCAAGGTCCGCAGCGCGTGGCGCGACCAGCGCGGCAGTTCGTCCACCGCGGCTGCGGTGTCGGCACGGGCGCATTGCACCCGGTAGGCCAGATGCAGCAACCCAGTTTGCACGCGCTCTTGCACATGGCTGGGCAGCCTGGCGTACACGGCGCCCAAGAAGCTGCCCTCGGCATCGCGGTCGCGCAGCGCCAGGCCCAGGCGCGCCTGTTCCTCAAGGGGCAGGTACGGTTGCGGGCTGCGCTGCAGGTGGTTCAGGTCCGTTTGCATGGCCGTGCCGCGCCACTGGTCGCGCAATTCGGTCGCAAACGCATTGGGATCGCGGTAGGCATAGATTTCAAGGGCTTCATCGCGGCCCACCATCCCCAAGTCGGCCAGGCGCGCGTTGCGCAGCGCCAGCAGATCGTCTTCGAGCTGGCTGGGCAGTTCGGCGGTCAGGGCCCGCAACACCGCACGACCGCGCAGCAAATCAGTCCGGTACAGCGATTGCACCAGCGCGCGCAGGCCGTCCATGCTGGCGCTGTCCAGCTCGCCGTACAGGCGGAAGCTGCCGTCGGGCGAATCGAAGGTCTCGGCGTCGTCCGGCACCTCGTTGTCCATCTCTTCGCGGATCGGCACGGCCTTGAGGACTTGCCCCAGCGCCAGACACAGCAGGCCATCTTCTTGCGCGGCCACCATCCGATCCAGCACTTCGGGGCCCTCGCTGCGCGCCACCGTCAGCCAGTGCAGCATGCGGTCCAGGTCCAGGCTGTCGTCGTGCCAGGCGTCCAGGTCCAGGCAGGCCTGCAGTTGCCGCGGCGAGGCCAGGGCCAGCAGCTCGGCGGCATCGCTTTTGCCGATCTCGGTGACCAGGAACACGAACTCCTCGGGTGCCAACGCCGTCACCACCTCGGCTGGGTGCGGCAGATTCAGCAGGTATTCCAGCTTGCTCGCGGCGCTTCCGCCCTGCAGTTCGGTTGGAACGTGGTGCAGGTTGGTCTGATCGGCCGACAGCAGGGGCGCGAGCACCTGGTGACGCTCTTCGGGGCGATTCTCGTACGGATCCCAAGCCGGGCCGATCTGCGGCGCGTAGCGATGGGCGCCTTGGTCGGTCTCTGGCTCGAACTCGCGGTCGTCCAGGTCGTCGTCTTCTTCAAGATACGGGGTGCTCATGGGGCCTCCTGGCGGCCCAACATGCAAGCACGCAGCGCCGCGACGTCAAGGCGCCGCAGCGACCCAGGTGGGCTACGCGGCCGATTTCGCCGATGCCAGCAGAGCCGTCAGCAGCTTGGCCGGGCGGTCCAAGTCGCCGCTGATCCGCAACTTGCCGCCTGTGAGCAGCTTGTGCGGCGGGGTGCGGGCCACCGCCAGCGCCACCAAGTCGTCCAGATCGGCGACGATGGTGGTGGTGGGCGGCCCGGCTGGCGCGGCCCCGATGGTCATGGCGAACTGGTATTCGTCGCCCATCCTGCGATCCCGCAGAACTACGGCCAAATTCCCGCCCACTGCCACGGTGGCGGCGATCTGCTTGGCGTCGATGACCAGCCGCGAGGCATCGGGCAACGCTTGCGGCTTGCCCAGGCGTTTGAGCACCTCGGCCAGGCGATCGCGCAGGGCCCCGAACATCGCCTCGCGGAAATGGCCAGCGCTCATGCGAATTTGCACGCCCACCGGCTCGGCCAGGCCCTTCTTGACCGCTACTTTGCCGCCCTGCAGCCCCACCGACCAACTGCCCACGCCGTCGATGTGGTAGACCGACCAGTAGTCCAGGCTGGTGTTTGGCAGCCGGAGCGCTAGCGACGGTAGGATGCGCTCGAACCAGTCGGCCGGGCGCGTGGTGCGCGAAACTTCAAAGTAATCGGTCACGAATGCCTCTGGCCCGCCAAGACTCAGCACGTTGCTTGCCAAAACTCAGCTCTGCGCGGTGGCCTGCTTCAGCATGGGCTCCAGCTCACCGCTCTGGTACATTTCCAGCGTGATGTCGCAGCCGCCCACCAACTCGCCGCCCACGTAGAGCTGCGGGATGGTCGGCCACTTGCCGTATTCCTTCACGCCTTCGCGGATGTCGGGATCGGCCAGCACGTTGACCGACGAGAACGCCACGCCGCAGGCCTTGATGGCCTCCACGGTGCGGGCCGAGAAGCCGCACATCGGCATCGACGGCGTGCCCTTCATGAACAGGACCACCGGCTTGGATTTCACCAGATCATCGATTTCTTTCTGAATATCTCGCATGTTAGCTCCCGTGTCGGACTAGACCTTGGCGCGGGTCTTCAGACCCAAGGCGTGGATTTCGTAGCCCACTTGCTCGCCCAGGGCGGCGTACACCATGCGGTGCTGCTGGATCGGCGTCTTGCCGGCAAATTGGGGGGCAATCACCTCGACTTCGAAGTGATCCTGGCCCCCGGTGGTGTCCGTCACCCGCACGTCGGCGCCGGGGAAGGCCGCCGTCAGCGTCGTCTCGATCCAGTTCTGCATCGCATCCCCATGCTGGGCCACCCGCGGCCGCAGCCCAGCCAGAATAGGCGGCCCGCGCGCCGGAGCAAGATATAGGACTACTAAGGTCCGATTATTCCGCAGTTGCCCTGCTTGGATTGCCCTGCTTGGATTGCCCGGTTGGGATTGTCCTGTTGGGAAGGGCTGGCGCGCGCGTGTGGGCCGCGGCGATCGCGGCCTACGACTTGACCAGCTTGTCCAAGTAGGCGTTCAAGTCGTTGACCAGGTTCGACATCTTGTCGCCAAAGTCCTTGTCCTTAGAGCCCCATTCCAGCAAAGCCTTTTCGACCGTGCTGTAGTACACCGCGTCGTCGCCCTTGCTGGCGGCCTTGGCGCCCTTCAGCGCCGTCACCAGCGTCTTGGTGGCCGTCAGGTAGGCGTCCATGGTCGTCTTGAGCTGGTCATGGACTTCTTTGAGCTTGCCCTCGGGCACTTGCTCGGTCTCGGTCAGATCGTGCAGCGTTTGGATGTTGGGCAGCAGGCCGACTTCGAACTTGACGATCATCGTTTCGACGCCGTCGGCGTTGTACAGCTCTTCGCGCACCTTGTTCATCGACTGCAGCGAGGGCTTGGCCTTGACCAAGAACTCTTTGTAGCTGCGGACTTGGTCGAACTCATCGTTGCCGCAGCCGCTCAACGCCAACGTGGCCAGCAGGGTCGCCGCAGCCAACAGCCCGCGCAGCGTTTTCGCAGCCAGCTTGATGCCAACCGAGCGAACTTTCTGGCTTTCGTGGATCGACGTCGGCATCTGGCTACCCCCCGAGGCAAGATCATGGCGCCGCGAACCGGTCGCGTCACAGCCAAGACTAGGTGCCGCTTCGTGGATCCGTCAAGTAGCGGCGTCCGGCGCGGTCGGCTGGGTTGACCGGGGCCGCCCGCCCGGTGGATAACCACGGCGCGCTGCACTTGCGGCCGCCGCGAGCATCCCATGGCCGTACCTCCGATTGCGCCGTTTGGCGTCCACCACTTGGCGATCCAGTGCCGCGATCTGCCCGCGATGGTGCGGTTCTACGAGCGGGTCCTGCGCCTGCGGGTCGAGCGGCGCTGGCCGGCCGAAGATGGCAAGGGCGATCGCGCGGTTTGGGTGCGTTTGGGTACCGGCGTGGTGGCCCTAGAGGTCTGCGAAGGCCAGCCGGACCCGCCGCCGTGGCGCTCGCCCGAGCCTGGGTTGCACTTGCTGGCGCTGGAGATCCACTGGGGCAACCGCGCGACCTGGTTGGCGCATTTGGCGCATTGCGGCGTCGAAGTCGTCTACCAAAGCCCGTGGACCGTGTATGTCCGTGATCCGGAAGGTAATCGCATTGGGCTGTCGCACTTTCCGTTTGATGCCGAGGGGCGCCGTACCGCCTGAAGTCGGGCGGTGGTCCGTGGACTGGGCCTAGCCCGCCGCAGACTGGCCCGCCGCAGACTGGGCTGCCGCAGACTGGGCTGCCCCGTGCGCTCCTGCTCGCCCACCCAATCGTTTGCCTTTGTAAACACCTGCTGGAGACTGGCGCAATCGCCAACCGATCCGCTCGCACCCGCGTCCTTGCTCTGGCGGGATTGCGGACCTATCATCGCGCAACTGCAGGCGAACCACCTGCTACGGATGAGTGGCCATGAGTGACCAATTTGCCCAACGATTCTCGGCAGTTCGCGTTGTCGAGCAGAGCAAGCTCGGCAGCCTGGCGCACGCCGTAGACGATCAGACGGGCGCGGCGGCCCTGCTTTTGCAGCTGACCCGCGATCCGGGGGACGCGGTCCTGGCCGAGATTGTGGGCGACAACCAGAAGCTGACCGGATCCAGCGATGTGCTGCTGACCTATGCCAGCGGCCGCGATGGCGGCGTGGCTTGGCTGGCCTGCGAAGCGAGCACCGGCTTTGTGGTCGAAGAGGCCATCAAGCGCCGCGACAAGCTGGAAATGCCGCAAATTCTACGGGTCGCTAGCGTCGCCGCTCGCGCGCTGCAGGCGGCTGCGGCGGCCGGCGTGCTGCACTTGGACCTGGGGCCGCACCGCCTGTGGGCCGATGGTGAGGCGCTGGGCGGCCCCGTGCGCGCCTTTGGCTTTGGCTGGTGGCGCCTGCTTCCGGCACTTACCACGGCAAATCAAGAAGTTTTCTACGGTACGCCCGAATACCTGGCGGCCGAGATCTGCAAACTGCAGGCCGGCAGCGCCATGTCGGACTTGTATTCGGCGGCGACCGTGGTGTGGGCGTTGGCGGCGACCAAGGCGCCGTTCACCTCGAGCCAGCCGCACATGACCATCAAGCGGCAGTCGGTCGAAAAGCCGCTGCGCCTGGACTTGGTCAAGCCCGGTCTCAAGGGTGTCAAGGACTTGCAAGGTCTGCTGGGCGAGGCGCTGGACAAGGATCCGGCCAAGCGCCCCAGTACCGACGCTTGGGCGGCGGCCGTCGCGGCTCTGTGGGCGACTTGGTCCGATGGCGCTTCGGCCGACAATCCGGCCGTCGAACGGCGCGGCGCTGCCGCGGAGGCCCCAGTCCGCACGCCGGCACCGATCGCTGCGGCGGCCGAACCGGTACCGGCTGCCGCGCAACCAGCGCAAGAACCTGAGGCGCCGGCGGAAACGGTCAAGGTCGCGGCGGTCGAGGTGGCCCCGACCGAGCCCGCCAAGGTCGAGGCCGACCCCGTTGAGCCGGTCACCTCCGCACCCGCCCAGGCGGAGCCGGCTCAGGCCACGCCCGAGTCCGCCAAGATCGAGCCGGCCGCCGTGGCGACCCTGCCCGACGCCGCCCCGGCCGAAGCCGACGACGACGAGGAAGAAGAGGAAGCACCGGGCGCGCCTGCCGGCAAAAAGGGCAAGAAGGGCAAGAAGAAGAGCCGCGACCGTCAGACCTTGCAGATGGGTTCGGGGCCCCTCAAGACCGATCCCGCCAAGCCCGCGCCGCTGCAGATGGCGCCCGCCAAAATCGAGCCGGCCAAAATCGAACCCGTCAAGATCGAGCCGGCCAAGATCGAGCCGGCCAAGGTCGAGGCGAGCAAGCCCGAGCCTGCCAAGGCCGAGCCCGAGAAGTCGACGATGTCCAGCGTTCGCGTGGACATGAGCAAGACCGCCGCCGTCGAGCCCAAGCCGGCGCCGGCGTCTGGCCGCGGTCCCAAGGTCACCGAGCGCACCCAGGCGGCCAAGGTGCAAGAGCACCTCTTCTTCGAGGAACTGGCCGAGCCCGAGGCTCCGCAGGCCGCCCCGTCCAAGATGAAGGGTGTGCTGATTGGCGCGCTGGTGTTGTTCGTGCTGGCCATGCTCGGCATCGGTGGTTGGCTGATCAACAAGGAGCCGCCGCCGCCTCCGCCCGCACCGCCACAGGCAGATCCATCGCGAGCGCTCCGTGCATCTCACAGCCCTGCTTCGGCGCCTGCCCTTCGAGG
>JBBISH010000108.1:0-21838 GCA_037441385.1 Myxococcales bacterium | reverse complement strand
CCGGCGGCCGGAACTGCTTGCACCAGGACTGGCCGGCCCCATCCAGCCTAAGTTGTTGAAATATCTAAATAACCGCGACGGTGACGGAGCGGATACCCTATGCCATTCACCGACTTCGACTCGATCGGTGGCGGCGATGGCTTGGACTCCCGTCCGCCGTCGTTCATGCGGCCCAGGTTCGGATGGGTTGCCGTTGGAAGTCGACCCCCAGCAGTGGGATTTTCATCTGGCGGAGATGAAGGCCCCTCGGCGCCAAGATACGAGTGGCCGGCGTAGCGGAGCAAGCTTGGGTTGCCGCGCAGCTGGGCCAAGAAAGGTTGCCGGTTCTTGCTTGACCCACCCGCACCGCGCGCGCACGATGAGCCTTGGTCGCACGTGCCCCCCCGCCGCAGCGGTCGACATGCGAGGCAATGGTGAACGGGTTTCGCCATTTGAACAGCTTGCTCGGGCTGGCGGCTCTGATCGCGGCGTTGGCTGCGGGCTGCCTGCAGCAGCCGGCGCCCCCCACTAATGCGTCCAGCGACGTGGCCGCGGCCGACGCCCCACTTGCCGCCGATACGGCCGGCCCAGATGACGCTGTGGCCGACGTGCCCCCTGCGGCTACCTGCACCCTTGCGCCCGACTGCGACGACAAGAACGATTGCACCGTCGAAAGCTGCAGCGCCGCCTCGACCTGCCTGCACACCGGCCGCGCGGGGCCCTGCGACGATGGCAACGCTTGCACTACGGGCGAGTACTGCGAATACGCCATCTGCCAGCACGGCACACCGGTCGTCTGCCCCGACCCCGAGCCCGAGTGCGCCATTGCCGCCTGTGATCCCAAAAAGGGGTGCACGCTTGCGCCCTGGCCCGACGATTCGCCCTGCGGCACACCCAACGCTTGCTTCGACCACGCATGCGCCGCCGGCCAATGCACCGCGGTCGCCTCGAGCCCTTGCTACGGCCCCGTCTGGCCGCACAGCTTGCACATCACCAAACCCATGTTGCTTACCCTACCTGACCCCACGCAGGGCCAAGGCTGCGCGGCTGGCTCGCCCCTGACCGCCGCGGCCTGGGTTCGTCCTTCGAAGCAGGGTGTTGCACTCGCCGTGGCAGGCGCAGGCGGCGTGGCACTCTGGGTCAAGGTCGGCGCGGGCATCATCAGCGTTGGGCTTGCCGATACTGGCGCGACTGGACCCGCAGCGGCCCTGCACACCGCCCCGTGGGCGCCTGGCAGTTGGACGCATGTCGCAGTTGGAGTCGACGCCCAAGGCACCGCGCGCGGCTACATCGACGGACAGCCGGGCGCACAGGTCAAGCTCGCGGTGTTGGTCACGGCTGGCGCGGTGCACGTGGCGAATCTGCCCACTGGCAGCGCCCTCCCGCTCGCGCCCTATCTGGGCGATCTGACACAGGTCTATTGGGGGTGCACGGCCAAGCTGCGTGGGTCATTTTCGCCGGCTCAGTACCCAGGCAAGGGAGCCGGCACCGAATGGATTGGGCGCAGGCAAAAGACTCGGCCGAAGCGGGGACGGCGCAAACCCGGATGGGTCTAGGCGACCGCGGCAGTGGGCGGCACAAGCAAGGGGCCGTCCGGCGCCGCGCGGCGGAACTTTGGCCGTGCTGGCGAATTGGCTGGAATTCAGGGAACAATCGGCGTTGACGGGGGTCGATCGCGGGCGTAGGCTCAGGCCTCGAGTCCGGAAGGTCCGGTTTGGCGGGTGTGATGTGGGCTTTGCGGTGGTTGGTGCCGGTGGGGCGGTCATGGTTGTGGGTCTACGCGGCAGTGTGGTTTCAAAATGATCTAGACCCAAATGGAATAATCCGCGATGGCGCCGAACAGAGGTCAAGATGATGGCACTGCCCATCCGAACCACGAGGCTGTTTGTTGTGCTGGCGGCGGTCGCGACGCTTGCCTGCGAACCTGCGGCCACAGTGGCCGATGTCGACTCCAAGGACGGACAACAGCACCAAGATTTGCCTGTAGCCATGGATGTTGAAGCAAAGGAGGTGGGCGGATCCGGGGTTGATGCCTCCACAGGAGTCGATCCAGACATGCCTCCTGCCGGGGACGCTACAGAAGACGAAGTGGTCGAATCTGACGCGGATACCCCCAAAGGGGGCGATTCCGCCGGTTCTCAACCCGCGCTCCCAGTGCCGCTACCCGCAGATACGACGTACGTGACGTTTTCGGCTGGCCCGATCCCGTGCGACGACCTCCTCGATTGCACCATCGACACTGCCACCCCTTCGGGCTGTGTCTACCTGGTCAAGAGCACGGGCTGGCCGTGCGACACAGGGACGGCGTGCGGCGGCCAACCTGGGCAATGTCCAGCAAGCTGCTGCCAAAGCGGGGGCGTCTTCAGTTGCGACGACTTCAATCCGTGCACGGTCGACGTCTGCAACGGTGCTGCTGGTTGTTCGCACACGCCCGTTGCCGCAGGTGCCCAATGCAGCGATGGCAACCCGTGCACCACGAGCGAATCCTGTGCTGCTGAGGGAACCTGCAAGGGCGGTCAGGTCGTGGTCTGCGACGACGGCGATCCGTGCACGGTAGACGCCTGCGATCCGCAGCTTGGCTGTGTAGCGAACTCCATGCCCTGTCCGTCGCCGGACCCGTGCCAGTTGCCCGGTAAATGGTGCGGAGGCGTATGTGTGCCCAGCAACAAGAGTCGGATCTTCGATCGTGTCCTACCGATCTATTCCGCCAAGTCCACCGTGCCTTTCTGCGGCGGTCTGTTAGAAACATCCTTTGGTTTCGTGGGATATTGCCAGCGGCAGTTCGTCTGGGTCGACAAGAGCGGGGAAACGATCGCTGTTCAACCCCCTCAGGCGCCCGGCATCCCATTCGCCTACATGCCCGTCGTCGCCACCTCGCCGTCGGGCGCGGCGGCGATTGGCTACATGATCAACCCGCCAAACGGCTTTGATACGCCGGTTCAGAAGCTGGAGTTTTGGGGACCAGCCGGGCTGGTTCATTCAGAAGAATGTCCTTTTGTTCTAGCAATCGCGGCGACCCCACTGGGATGGACTGTGGTCATGCGTCGCACCGACTGCTCCGCGCCGTTCCCAGTCACGGCCAACAATTGTCCGCACCCAGAAATTCGCCGCTACCATCCGGACGGCACGCTACTCGACTCGCGTGTTGGTGCAGTGAACTCCACGCTCTATGAGGATTGGGGGCGCCCGCTGCCAGACGGCGGCTGGCTGGGAAACCCGTGGGGCCCGGCGACCTCGATCACCTACCCCAAGTTGACTCGCCGCGATGCAAACGGCCAAGTTCTATGGATCGCCCTCCCCAAGCTAAGCATCTGGGGGCCGACGAGCGGCGAGCCCGATGGCGCCATCGTCATGGCGTGGGCCTCCACGACCCAGTATGGCCCAGTGCCGGGAAACGTGCCGTACGATGCCAACTACGATGGCTTGGCGCGCCTGATCCGGATCAGCCCCGCCGGTGCCGTGTCGCTGGGTGCACCGATCCGCGCGACCGCCGCCCTCGATCTTTGGCCGACGTCCGACTTCTTGGACCCGCCGCCCTTCGTTTCGCAAGCCGGTACCATCGCCGAGTTGGGCAACAGTGATCTCGGCCCCGTGGCTGCCTTCGGCCACGACCTCAAGCCCATTTGGCGGGGCGGCATTGCCAAGGGTGGACCGGGCACCAGCACCAAGATCTGGCCGCTCTCGGCCGTGATGGCCGAAGGCGGCGATGCCGTTGCGCTCTACGACATTGCCAGCCCCAGCAATGGACTTGAGTTCCATCTGCTGCGCACCGACAACTGGGGCCACAGCAGTTGCCAAGTCGCCGGCAAATGCGCCGGCCTGTCGGTGGCTCAGTGTGACGACGGTATCCCTTGCACGATTGATGGTTGCGACCCAGCAGGCGGCTGTACACACTTGGCCGTTCCCTACGCTTGCGCAGACGGAGACCCCTGCACGGAAGACGATTGCACCAAGGACGGTTGCACCGCCAAGCCTGCCAAAGGCAACCTATGCGACGATGGACAGCCCTGCACAACTGCTGATTTGTGCGGGCCAAATGGGTGCCAGGCGGGTGTGCCGGACTGCGACGACGAAAACCCATGCACAGCCGACACATGTAGCGGAGCTGCCTGTGGCCATTTGGAACTAGCTGGACCATGCGAAGACGGGCTGGCGTGCACCGAAAACGCCTGCGTCGGCGGCCTTTGCCGCGCCGTCTCGACCACTTGCCCCTGCACCGGCGACGTGGACTGCGAACTGGGTGCCACATGTGCGGTCGCCCATTGCGTCCAAGGCAAATGCCAGCTGGGCAGCAACCCGGCTCCTGCGCTGCAGACCTGGAGCAAAACCATTCAACTCAGTGAGTTCGTAGCGCCAGTCCAGCCAGCGCTCCCGGCCGCGGTCCCGGCGCCTGATGGCGGCATCTTGGTGGTACGCACCAGCCAAATGGCCGCCTACCGAGCAGACGGCTCGGAACGCTGGGTATGTCCGACACCGGCTGAGGTTCGCGGCGCATGGTCGACCGTAGATGGCGGGGCCCTGGCCGCCTTGGCCGCCGGCACCGACGCCAAGCTGGTCCAAGTTGCCTCCAATGGCGTGGCCACCGACTTGGGCATCCTTGCCAACTGCTCGCGAGTCAACCGGGCCATTCCACGGGCAACCGGCGGATGGTTGGTTTTGGGAACCCGCAGCAACAGCGACGGCTACACCACTTGCCGCGTCTGGCGCCTTGACGGCAATGCGAAGGTCGAGATGCTTGGTGACCCGCTGCAAAGCCCTGCAACGTGGACCGAATGCTTGACGGCGGTTGAGTTGGTGGACGGCGGCGTGGTGGCGGGCGGCGCGCAAGTTCACGACGACTACAGCAGTTCATCGGCCATTGGCAGTTTGAATCCTCAAGGTGCGCCGGGGTTCTACATCACCGTACTGGGTAAGTCGCTGGAGGGTTTGGCATTGGGCACTAGTGGGGAATTGCTCGGCACAGTGCGGACCAAGGACGACGTGCGCTGGTTGCGCATGAATCCACAGGGCAAAGTCTTGGATGTGCGCCGCCTCGACAACCTCAAACCCGGCTACGCGGCCGGCACGATGGGCGTGGTGGCTCTAGGAAAGGGCGCAATGGCCATTGCGAGCTTGGGCAAGTGGGTGGTCGTGGACGGGGCTGGTGTCGCCCAGGGAGCGCCGGCTTCTTGGCCATCAGCGAAAGGAGACCATTGGAGTCTGGGTCTTGGCGCCGACGAGACGCTAGTAGCGATAGCCACAGCCATTTCGTATGCACCCCTCGCCCTTCATGTCGACGTGCGGCGAATGGACGCGTGGGGTCACTCAGAGTGCGCGGCAGCAGGTGGTTGTTTGGGCAAGTCGTTCGCCAACTGCGCCGACGCGAACCCCTGCACCCAAGATGCGTGCACGCCAAAGACCAGTTGCACGCACGCCTGGTTCGCCGATGGTACGGTGTGCGGTAAGGGCATGCGCTGTAGGCAGGGCCAGTGCATGGTTGAGTTACCCTAAAGACTCGACCAGTTCTGGACATCTGTTCGGTAGCTCGGGCCGCAAGTCACTTCTCTGGCCCGAAGTGGGGCGCAAGCGAGCGCCGACGACGACTCGCCACGCCGGAATCGAAGGTTCGGGTGCGCGAAGAAAGTCTAGCTTGATCGGCGCACTTGGGACTCGACCAATTACTGGACATTCGTTCAGTAATTCGCTCTGCCGGTCGCGTCTCCAGCCCCAAGTGGGGCGCAAGCTTGCCCCGTTGGGGACTCGCCGCTCCAATTGCGGCGGGTCCGGCGCGGCGAAGAACTCAAATTGATCCTCTCTCTAGGGGATAAAGGCAATGTCGTCGATCAACACCACCGTGTCGTAGATGCTGTCGCCCACATCGCTCACCGCTAGGGTCATCGCCGTCGCGGTAGCCAAGTCGGGCACGGCTACGGTCGTTTCAAGCCAGGTGGTCATGTACACGCCGCCCTGGTCAAACTTGACGTCGGCCGGGGTCAAGCCCTTGTTATACAGCACGTTATTGCAGATATCGTCGACCTTGACGGCAAATACGGTCTTGGGGACCGCAGCGAACTGAAGAGACATGGTAAAGGTGTCTTGGAATTGCGAGGCGCAGTACTCCATCAGCTCTTCGCTAAAGAAGCGCCACTTAAAGCGAATCTTGGTTGCGCCGGCCGGAACGCACAGTGCCGTGCGCGCCGAAGACGACGTGTTGGTGGCGAGGCCGGTCGACAGCCGCAGCATGCCACTACCCGAGGGCGCGATGGTTTTACCTAGTGATTGCACAACATTGGCATCGCTCGTCACGTCCCACCCCACTAGACCGTTGTCAAAGTTCAAGACGGTGCAGCCGCCGGCCGGGCACAGCGAGCAGGCTGCCACACAGGCGCTGCCGTTGCAGGAGTTGGTGCCGGAGCAAGGCGCACACCAGCCACCGCAGCCGTTGGAGCCGCACTGACCTGGGGCGCAACTGGGCGTGCACGCAGCACAAACGCCGGCTTGGCAGGTGTTGGTCTTGCCGGTCGAGCTGGCGCACAGCGGGCACGGCTTGCCGCAGCCGTCGTCGAGCGCGCAACTGGGAGGCGCGGGGCACACCGAGGAGCAGGTGGCGCCGTCGGCCAGGGGCAAGGGCGCCGTGCCGGGGGCGCTGGTTTCGAGCTGGCAGGTGGCCGAACATCCGTCGCCGGCTACGGAATTGCCGTCGTCGCACTGCTCGGTGGGGCCGTTGACCACGCCATCGCCGCACGACGCCTTGACGCAGGCTCCCCCTTTGCACGACTGGCCGGCGGCACTGCAGTTGCTGCCCAGCTCGCTGTAGGCGGTGCCGTTGGCGCTGCAGTTCGCGACCGCATTGCCTTTGCAAATCGGCAGTCCGGGCGAACAGATCACCTTTTTGCACTGGCCCGACTCGCAAGCCTGGTCGGCCGTGCACAAGGCGCCGGGAGTGCTCGACAAGCCATCGGCGCTGCAGTTGAGCACTTGCTTGCCACTGCAATAGGGCTTTCCGGGGGCGCACACCAGCGTGGCACAGGCTCCGGCGACGCAGAACTGGCTGCCGCAGTCTTGCGGCGTGCCGGTCAGGGCCGAGCCGTTGGCGTTGCACAGCCGCACGGCGTTGCCCACGCACACGGGCTTGTTGGGCGGGCAGACTTGCGGCTGGCAGACGCCGCCCTGGCAAAACTCGCTGACAGAACAAAGCTTTACCTGGTTCGACGTCATGCCATCGGCCGAGCACTGGAGCACCGCGCTGTCTTGGCAGTACGGCTTGCCGGGGTCGCAAAGGGTGGTCTTGCAGGCGTCGCCAAAGCATTTTTGCCCGCTGGCCGCGCAGTCGGTGGTTTTTTGCAGAGTCAGGCCATCGGCACTGCAGTCAAGGAGGCTGGAGCCTGCGCAGTGCACGCCGGGCTGGCAGACCCAGGCGGCGCAAGTGGGCACGCCGGCCTGGACTACGCAGGTCGTCGAGGGGGCGCACGCCTGCGGAGGCAAGAAGCCGTCGCCCGCAGCGGTGCAGATGACCTTGCCGGCCGGGCTGCAGTTGCCCTTGCCGGGTTGGCACACGTCGAGTTCGCACGAGCCGGTGCCGCCCACGCCGCTGGGGCTGCAGTGGTAGACCTCGGGGCAGTCGTCGTTCTTGAGGCAGCGCGCGCACTTGCCCTTGGCGGTGTCGCACAGCAAGCCGAGCGGCGTGCACTGTTTGTCGCTGACGCAGGTGGTAAAGGCGCGGCACTGGTGATCTTCGCACAGGTGGCCGGCCGGGCAATCGGCGTCGGCGGCGCAGACAAAGCACAGCCCCACCTTGGGGTCGCAGACCTGGTCAGGTGGACAGTTCGTTGAATTGGTACACTTTTTGACGTCGACGCAGTGATGGTCCTGGCAGAGCTGGCTGGCCGAGCAGTCGGTGTCGAGCAAACAGGCCACGCACTCGCTGACCGCGGCGTTGCAGATGCCTTGAGCCTCGCCATTTGGGGCCTTGGCCGCCGTGCACCCCAATGAATTCGTGCAGGTTGTAAAGGATATGCAGCTCTTGCCCAAGCAGTGCTGGTTGGCCCCGCAGTCGCCATCGAACAGGCACGCGGCGCACTGGCTGGTCAGCGGGTCGCACACCTTGGCGGCGGGCGGACAGTTGGCGTTGCTGGTGCAGGGGCCGCCGGGGCTGCCGGCGTCTTGGGCGGTGTCGCTGAGCGCGTCGGCGCCCATGCCGCTCGCTGTGTCGCTCGCTGTGTCGCTGTTGGTGGCGACATCGGTCGCGGCGGTGCTACTGCCGGCCGTATCGACCGCGCCGGCCTCGCTGCCACTCAGGTCGTCTGCGCTGCTGGCGCCATCTTGGACCGCGCCGCTGAGCACCGGAGCAGGCGCCCCGTCGCAGGCTGCAAGGGCCATCGACCCGGCCATCAGCCAGGCTCCGCGGCTCAAGAGCGTACGATTTTGGCTACTTTGCATTCAGACACCCCCCATGCCCGCGGTGGCTGGTTTGGGGCTGGCGCCGCGGGGGTAGATGGCGGCCAGCGTACTTGGCGCGCCCTATAGCGTCAACCGCACATTCGGGCAAGCCATGGGGCCCGGGCTTGGCGAAGCGCGGCCGGGTGAATGAGCGAGGCGTCTGGCAAAAATCGAGCAGCGGAACGAACTTGCGCCCAGCCCACTGCCCTTGACGGCGGACCGCCGCAGCCAAGGCGGCCGCAGCGGCGCCAGACTGCGCAAAGACCTAGAGCACCAATCATCATTCTCCAAGCTCCAGAGCAACGTGACAACTCGCTGGCGAAAACTCGTTGCTGCTCAGTGGGTCGCAAGCGGGCCCCCAAATGCCCAGCACGGCCGCGACCCGCCGCGAAGTTTGGCTGCAGGTTCGGGTTTCTGATCGCTGCCCTAGCCGTCTGCAGGCAACGACCACGTGCGTGCACGGGCAGCTCACCGGCTCGGCCCGCGACGACGGCAGCAACGGCACCGCTGGCGACAAGTGCACCGCTGGGGAAAGCTGCACCGCTGGAGACAGCTGCAAGGCTGGCGTGTGCACCGCGGGCAAGGCCATGAGCTGCAACAACAACTATCCGTGTGCGGTCGAAGTCCGCAACACCTACAGCGGCGTCGGTGTGTACCAGAACTTGGCCAACAGCGACCCCACGCCGGCCTGCAGCGTCAACACCGACTGCAACGACAACAACGCCTGCACCACCCATGTCTGCACCCCCCTTCAACAGCAGTTGCTTGCATGTGAATTTGTGGGGTTGCGTGCCGTAGCGCCTCTGGAGAGCGCAGCCGCAAAGACTCCCCCAACCGGCCGCAGGCAAGTGCCGCACAGCATTGACACCCCAGGGGCTGGCGCCCATTCTACGCGCCAAGTCGGCCAGCGTGCCGCCCGGGGCGAAACCACCATGAACCATGCACTCCAACTCGGCGCCGGCCTGTCCCTGGCGCTCACCTTCGCAGCTTGCGGGGCCAGCAGCGGCGCCAGCGGCGGCAATTCCGGCTCAAGCGGCGACGCGACCAGCAGCAGCGATGCCGTGGGCGACAGCGGCGGCGGCACGGGCGGCAGCGTGAGCATCGAGGAGTTCCCCAAGGCGGTCGCCGACGCGATGTGCGCAGCCATCACCAAATGCCCAGACATGCAGGCGGCTCTGCCCCTGGCGACGATGCAGGGGTGCCAGAGCATGTACACGTCGGTGCTCGGCAGCATCGCCCCCATCCTCGCGGATGTGCAGGCCGGCAAGACCAAGTTCGACCCGGCGGCTGCTGGCAACTGCATCGCGATGCTCAAGGGCGACTGCGCGGCGGTCAAGGCCAACGCCAAGGCCGACGTCGGCGCCTGCAAGACCGTATTCGTGGGATTGAGCGCCGACGGCAAAGACTGCGGCCGCGACGAGCACTGCGCCAACGGTTGGTGCAGCAAGCTGAATCCGGCGTGCAGCGCCGGCGTGTGCAAGGCCCCGCTGGCCGCCGGAACCAATTGCGCCGATGCGGATCGCTGCGCGGGCGAACTCGTCTGCCTGGACCAAAAATGCCAGGCCAACACGCCGGCAAAGGCGGGCGAGTCCTGCGACGGCGGGCACACGTGCGCCGACGGGACCTTCTGCAAGTGGGGCGCAGACAAGCCGGTCTGCACGTCCAATCTGCCCGCGGGCAGCCCCTGCAGCAGCAGCGGCGACTGCCAGCCGCCGGCCCTTTGCCTGGAGGACAGCACTGGCAAGACGGTGTGCAGCATGCCCGCGGCCGAAGGCGCGACCTGCAAGCCGGCGGCCTCGCCCAGCGAATCCGGCTGCGCGGCGGGCCTGGTCTGCATCAGCGACAGCATCATGAAGCCGGGCAAGTGCCAAAAGAAAGTCTCGATCGGTGGCGCCTGCACCACCAGCGTTCAGTGCGGCGCGTGGGACCTGGGCTGCGTAGGGACCGGCAGCAAAATGTGCGGCGCCCTGCCCGCCAAGGGCGAGGCCTGCCAACTGGGCGACATGATGAAGGGGGAGTATTTCTCGTGCCTTCTGCCCTACTCCTGCGTGGACGGCAAGTGCATCGACCCGCCCAAACTGGGCGAAAAGTGCGGCAACGGCATCTTCCGCTGCGCGAGCGACCTGGACTGCGACGACCAGACGGGCACCTGCAAGGGCAAGCCAGGCCTGGGCGAGAGCTGCACCGGCGAATGTGGACCCGACCTCACTTGCGGCAAAGATGGCGGCAAGAACGTATGCGTGGCAGCGACTTGCAAGTAATGCCGGTTCCGTCCGAGTCGGATCGAAGACTCGGGCAACTCCTCGGGCCAAGGTCTTCGGACAGATTCAAACGGATTGCACCGAATCCCCCGGCAACGATCACGGACCCTTGGGCGGCGTGGGGCGCTCCGGGCAGGACCCAACCACCGATCGCGCAGGACAAGCATGGCCAAACCGACGCCGCGCTGGTCGACTCGCCTGGCCTCTGGCTTCGGCGCCGCGACGAGCTGGGTCCTACTGGCAGTTCGCGGGCTTGTGAGCGCGGTGCGCTGGCTGGGCGGGGCGCTCTGGTCCGTTCTACGCGGGCTGCTCCTGTGGGCGCTGCGACCGTTGCGGCGGCGCTGGGTCCGCTGGCTGCTGGCGGTGTTGGCGGTCGTCTCGGCCATCTTTGTGGCGTGGTCCTATGGGCACGTGGCGGCCGATTCGGCGCCCCGCGTGTATGGCGACGTTGCCGAGGTGCCGCGGCGCGAAGTGGGCCTGGTTCTGGGAACCAACCCGCTGCTGTCCAGCGGGCAACCCAACCCGTTCTTTGACTATCGCATGGATGCAGCCGCAGCCCTGTGGCGTGCGGGCAAGGTACGGTTGCTGCTGGTCAGCGGCGACAACGGTCGCGACGAATACGACGAGGTGTCGGCCATGCGGAGTGCGCTGGTCGCGCGCGGGGTGGCGGCGTCGGCGATCATTTTGGACTACGCTGGGTTCCGTACTCTGGACTCGGTGGTCCGCTGTCGCAGCGTGTTCGGCGTGCTCCGGCCCGTGGTGGTCTCGCAGCGCTGGCACGCCGAGCGCGCGATCTTTCTGGCGCAAGCGCAAGGCATGGACGCGATTGGGTTTGCCGCTCGGGACCTGTCGGCCCGCGCCGCCGTGCGGAGTTACCTTCGCGAGTATTTGGCCCGCGCCAAGGCCGTGCTGGACGTGGCCGTCTTGCACACCCAGCCGCGGTTCCCGGGACCGCCCGAGCCAATCGCCGGTCTGGCCGAGCAAGCCACGGCGACTAGCCAGTGACCGACGCGCGATCAGACTGCGATGGTGACGCAAATCAATCCGTTATGGAGACACACCCGTCCGGCAGCTGCCGCTCACGCACGCCACGGGCACCGCGCTGGTGGTGAGTTCCTTGCCGTCGTCCAAGATGGTTGGCTTGGGCATGCACTTGCAGACGGCGGCGGTGTCTTGGCACTTCTTCTGCACGATGTCGTAGGCTGGCTTGGCGAATTTGGCAATGCCCGTAAAGAGCAGCGAGCCACAGCAGTCGACGAAGGTGATCGAAAAGTCGCAATCGGTGTCGACGTTGCAGGCCTTGACCGGCTTGGGGGCCTGCAATCCGCTTGGCGAGCACTCTGGCAGGGCGTCTTTGACGTAGCTGCGGCACTGGCCCGTCGTGCAGCGTGCGGCAAAATCCTGAGCATTGAAGGAAGTATAGCCGTCTTCGGCCTGGGTCATGAACTGGGCGCAGCCGCACCCAGGGTACTGGCTCTCGCAGACGGCCTCGGCGCTGTCGAACGCGCACTTTTCACTCGCCGCCAGGCCCCAAGCCACCTTGGTACCGCAGCAATTGATCTGGTGCTCGGCGACGATGCAGTCGCTGTCCGCGCTGCAGGCCTTGCTGAAGCTGGGGAAATACAGGGCGCCGCCGCCACTGCACTGGGGGGCACCCACGTCGGCGCTGGCCAGGCAGTCACCCATGCCGTCCGCCGCCGCTGCGTCTGGCAGAACATCGGCGCTGGCTGTGTCGATCGGCGCGGAGTCCGGGGCGTCGGGCGGCGGGCTCGTGTCGACGACGAGATCCGCGGCCATGTCGGCCGAGCCGTCGCCGCTGCCGTCTACCGTGTCTGCCGCGACTTGCGTGTCGGCCGCGTCGTTCGCATCCGGCAAGCCTTGCGTGGTGGACGCCGAACCGCAGGCAACTGCGCCAACGGCAAGGAAACTGAGCAACCAAGTCCGCATCGGTTCCTCCAACCGGCAGGCTGCAAGTCCTGCCCTCTCGTTGTCGCCCGCCGCGCACAGTATAGGCCTTGCCGCGGCCCGGCGCAGGGCCAAACCCGCCGCCACCCCACTCCGAATGCCGTATGGACAAGTTGCACGAATTGGACGTGCGGCCGGCGCAAAGTCGGCCTATCATCCGCGCTAGCCCGGTCGGACCGACCCGGGATTCGAGGCACATCATGTTCCGTGGTCGTTCTTGGTGGTTGGCGTCGCTTTTCGCCGCCGCAGCATTTTTCGCGCTGCCTGCGGCAGCTGCAGTCCCCAGTACCAGCGCTGTAGAAGGGGTGTTGATGTCCGCAGGTGGCGGGCCGGCGGCGGACGGCACCTACAGCGTCACCTTTGCGATCTACCCGGCCGCGGTGGGCGGCACGGCCGTTTGGACCGAGGGGCCGGTCTCCGTCACCACCAAGAGCGGCCAGTTCAGCTACATGCTGGGCAGCAAGACCGTGCTGGTGCCCGACAACCTCAAGCTGAGTGGGGCTTGGCTGGGCATGCAAGTGGGCGCCGATCCTGAGCTTCCCCGGCAGCCGCTGGGCGCAGTGCTGTACGCATTGCGGGCCGCCGTGGCGGAGCAGTTGGACTGCTCGGGTTGCATCAAGGCCGGCGCACTGGATGCCGCGATCCTGCAGCCCTATGCAAAGTCGTCTGATTTGACGGTGTACGCCAAGGCCTCGGATCTGGCCGCGTATGCCAAGTCGGCCGATTTGGCTGCCTATGCCAAGGCGAGCGACCTGGCCGCGTATGCCAAGACCAGCGACCTGGGCGCCTATGCCAAAGCGACGGATCTGACCAACTATGTACAGGCGTCGTCGCTCGCGAAAGTGGCGGCCACGGGCGCCTACGCCGACCTGAGCGGTGCGCCCACGTTGGCCAAGGTGGCCAGCAGCGGCGACTACGCCGACCTAAAGAACACCCCCGGCATCCCGCAGGTGGGCAAGTCGTGCGGCACCGGCCTGTTCAACAAGGGCTACAACAAAGACGGCAGCTTGGACTGCCAGGCCATCAAGCCCGGCGATCTGCCGCCCGACGGCCTGGACGAGGTCAGCAATGGCCTCATCTCGAACCAATTCGTCGACTCGACCGCCGGCACCGCCAACGTCGCCATCAAAGACGGTTTGGGCGCCGGCGTGACCGACACCCTGGACTTCCCCGACATCGGCGTGGCGCAAAAAGTCTGGGTGAACATGGTCATCGCCAACTCGGACCTGAGCGGCGTACGCGTGGAACTCTATGGTCCCGGCATCAGCACGCCGTACGTGCTGTACGACGGCGGCTCGACCGGCACCAAGCTGACCGCCGACTTCAACGACACGACCCCCATCGTATCCGGCAATTTGAGCGGCGATTGGGTGGGCAAGAACATCAAGGGCACCTGGTCGATCATCGTCAAGGACCTGAAGTCCGGCGGCGGCTCGGGCGGCCTGGACGGCACCTTCAACTGGTCGCTGCGCATCCAGACCTTGTCCAACAAGAAGGTGGCGGTCAACGGCAACATGCTGGTCAGCGGCGCCGTGGTGGTGGGTACCGACCCGCAGTGCGACACCAGCCGGGCGGGCGCGCTGCGCTGGACCGGCACGACCCTGCAAGTCTGCAACGGCAAACTGTGGACCTACGTGGCCGGCGGCTACGACAAGGACTGCCGCGCGATCAAGATCGCCAACCCCTCTGCCCCCGACGGCGTCTACACCATCGATCCCACGGGCGGCGACCCCACCGACGCCTTCAAAGCCTGGTGCGACATGACCACCGCGGGCGGCGGCTGGACGCTGGTGCTATCGGCGCGCCGTTTGGCACCGGCCAACTTTGATCGCCACGGCACCAGCGTCGTCGACCCGAACATTGCGACCATCAACCCGGCATTGCAGTCCAAGTACCTGTTGCTCAACTCGATCTCGATTGCCGACGGCATGCGCTTTGTATGCTTCGACAACGAAAACGCCCGCACCAGCCTGCAAGGCGCGACCGTGGATGTCGCGTTCCCCAAAGCAACCGCGGACTTGTTCAACAGCAACTACATGCAAGCCGGCGCCGCGGTCAACATTACGGACAGCAGCAATTGGTACGACACCAGCGGCCAGAAGCGCCTGGGCTCGAACGGCGCCGACGACTTCTACATGGGCGGCCCCATCACCACCCCGCAGTACGAGAACGTGAACTGGGGCTGGGTCGATGCCAAGGGCTCGGCCTGCGTGGCGTCCGCGTACCACTGGTCCAGCAGCCCGGGCTACATGAGCAACTGGTCGAACGGCGGGCTGAACACCGGCGACTGGTTCATCCTGGTGCGCTGACGCCCGGATCAGTTCAGGCTTTCTCCGCCCATCCAAGCCGGCGCACTCCGCACGGCGAGTCGATGCAGTTGCGAGCGTGACAATGGATCGGCGCGAGCCGGATCGACAACTCCGGCCATTTTCCGGGATCGAACTCCGCCGCTACGGCGACGTCAGCCCGCGGGCCTGGTTGACGGCCTTGCGCGCTTCCATCGCTGCCGCCAGATTGTAGGTCATGATCACGTCAAAGCCGCTGTTCCACAGCGCTTTGTGCTGATCGACTGACGGGAGCTTCTGCGAACTGACAAAGGCCCGCATTCCGGCCGGGTGCAGCTTGGTCTGGATCAGCTGGGCCATCCCCGCCGCGTCCAGTTCGGGGTAGCTGGGGTCCATCTCGCAGAAGAGCACGGGCTTTTCGCCCAGCAGTGCCTCGACCTCTTGCAGCGAGCCGACCTGCACCGTGTAGCGCACCTTGTCCCAGTTGGCCGCCTTCTTGATGATCGGCAAATCGCCCATATGGGTCTCGATATGCACGAAATCCTGCGCTTTGTGGGCCAGGATCAAGTCGATGGCGCTGCCGAACTCGGCGGAATTCTTAACGGTCAACATCAGCGTGCCCTTGCCGCGCGCCCATTCGATGACGTCGGCCACCCGCTGGTAGGTCTGGGTGGTGGTTGGCGAGTCAAAAAGCGGGCAGGCAGTGACCTCGTCGACAGTCATCTCCTCGATTTTCTTGCCCTGACACGCGGCCGACTCCCACGCCAAGATCGGGCTGGAGTGCGCGACCACGGCGACTTTGTCTTTGGTGACGAGAAAATCCGTCTTGATGCCATCGGCGCCGAGCTGGAACGCGCGCTCGAAGGCCGCTTTGGAGTCGTACGGCCGGCCCTGCCCCACCGTCCAATCGCCGCCGTGGCTGATGACAAAGGCGCGCGGGCAGCCCATGTCGGTCCAACAGACGTTCAGCGAGTCAAGCCACGTCGGTCCGGCTGCAGTTGCGGTGTCGGCTGACGCGGTGTCGGCTGACGCGGTGTCGGTTGGCGCGGCGTCTGCGGCTGCGGCGTCCCCCGCCGCGGCATCGTGGCCGGCGCTTGCGGACGTCGCAGGCGAGGAGCACGCCACCATCGCGACCCAGGCCGCGAAGACCAGGAGTCGTGGAGCCATTTGGGCAGCGGTCGAGACAGTCATGGCGGGCCTGGGGCGCATGGGCGCCTGGCCGAAGCCTACACGAGCGCGCGGCGGTCGAACATCACTGCAACGAAGAGTCCGCGGCCCCAACAGGATCTAGACCAAGGTGGTCAAGTACTGGTCGATCACGCCAAACAGGTGGCCAAAGCCGCCTTCCATGTTCTGGCGGGCGGCGTCAAAGGTGGCGTCGCTGTCGGGGTCGCGGGTGTGGGGCACCCAGGTCACGGTCACTTTGCACTGGCCGTCCGGGGTATCTTCCAGTTGCAGAGTCGAGTGCATTTCGACAGGCCACGTGGGCGCCATCGGGTGCCGCGTGATCCCGCGGTCCTGGTCCGAAAAGGCCTGGACCAACACGATCTTCTCCATCGGCACGATCTCCAGGTAGCGCTGCAGCCCCCACATCTGCGCGCCGCCTCCCGACATGGCGTAGTGGTGGGTGCCGCCCACGCGAAAGTCCATGTTCGAGTACAAGCCTGGGTCGCCGGCTGGGCCCAAGACCGGCAGCTGGTGCTCGGGCAGACTGTACAGGTCCCACATCAACTTGCGTGGGGCCTTGAAGACGCGCGAAACGACAAACGGGGCGACGGTGTGGCTCATGATGGTTCCTCTTGGGGTGGAATTCTGGGCGGTCCGCGATGGGGGGCAGATGCACGCCGCCCCCGGCCAGGTCGAGAGCGAGTGCTGCTGTTCCGGCACGGCCCACAGCAAGCGCCTGCCGCTCCTCCTAATTAGTCGCTGTGGCAGCCGATCGGAAGAGTGCAGCCGCAAACTCAGCATGAAGACGCGCCAAGCATGGGCGTCAAGCCGTGGGTGCTACCGCGGTTTGGGTAGCGGTGCCAGCAAGCGCTTGAGGACGAACACGCCCGGACGGTCGCGCTCCCAAGCCACCTCCATCCGCACCTTCTTGCCGGCGAGCGGACGTAGGGCTTCGACCCGCGGATCGTCCGCGAGCGGTTGGTACAGGCTCCACGCGTCCACGCCAACACCCACTTTACCGTCTTGAACCCCGACCTCGAAGGCGCCCTTGGCCATGCGCACCGGCGGTGTATCCAGCCAACGCTCGGCCGCGGCGACAGCCCGCAGCAGCGCCAGGGCCTGAATTTCGGCCGCGACCGGGGCACTGACCGGCCGGGCGTCGCCGTGGTACTGGAACGTCTGTTCGGCGTAGACCAGGACCAAGTCAAACGGTTCTGCTAACTTGCGCATGTCGGCAATCGGCGGCACGGTCGACTTCCCAGGCAGGGCCGTTGGGTCCAACTGCCCCAGGGCGACCTGGATCGGCCCCAACTGGGCCGCCGCCAAGACGACGCGCTGGGCCGACAAGGGCTTGCCTCGGCGGTCAAGCGGCTGGTAGGTCAGACCACCGGCGGCGTCAAAACTCGCCTGCCGCACGCCAAAGCCCGACACCGTAACACTTTGGAACTGCAAGCCAAAAGACGGAATCGCCCCGATCAAGACTCCCGACGCGGCCAGCGACAGGCCCACATGGCGCAGCCACGGCAACCGCGGACTACCGGACCATGTGCGCAAAATCGTACGGATTCCGCTGAGATCGGCTCGGAAACTCCAGCAATTCTTCGGGCCCGAACCGGGGCCCCCGCCTGATTCTCGCAGGTTGCGGACCGGGTCAGAAAGACCGTACAGGCGTGAATCAGACAGGGTTCGTATCAACAGGCTTTGGGCAAAGTTGCAGGCAGTCATGGTGACCTCGACTCAAGAGAGCAACCCAAGGTGCCCAAAGGCACGGGGATTGGCCCGCGCGACACGGTACAGGGGGACAGACACGGTACAGGGGGACAGGCCAAGAACAAGGGGGGCATTTTCTACAGCTTGTTTTCAAAGGTTTTTCGATCGTCCCGGTCCGGGGGCAGCTCCAGCTGGGGGCAAGTTCGGATGCGCAGCCCATCGGATTCACGCCGCAACGTTCTTGTGGGCCCGCTGTGCAACGGGCTTGAACCGGCCTGGACCGCGGTTCTGGATTTGATTCCCCGAGTAGCACGCGTGGCGGGGCCAAGGCGCACCCGGCGCCGCCGCCGCGCTGGCAGTATCACGGACGACGACGCCCATTACCTGTGCGATTTCAATACGTAGAAAATGCCCCCCAAGCATCTGACCCGGCGCAGTGCGTCGTGACGCATCGAGCCGCGGCCCGGACCCTTGTCGCCCGCGGTCAGCTACCGCCGCGCCAACAACTAGCGACCTGGGAGCGTGTCGGGATAATCCCGGCACAATCCTAGCGCCGCGGCTTGCGCGGCGGCAACTGGCTGAAATCGCACGAATTCACTTCGGGCGATTTTCGGCCAGTTGGACAAACGAAAAAGGCTAGGAGACTGGCGGCACCCAATAAGATCATACTGTATAACTAAATGGACATGCAGTGTCGCCCATTTTGCCGACAGGCTCCTAGTAAGCCAATTGCCTGGCAGATGAGGCTTTTCGCCGCAGTCGTTTGGCCGTGAGGCCGCCCGATCGTGGCTTGACATCGCCGTGGCAATTCGCGACGCTCCAAGTAGGTCAACGTCCCCGCGGTCCCGCCGCCAGAGGAACTCATGGATCAGGTGCCAGCGAGCTCCAGAACCTTCGCCGCCCCTTGCGACGCGGCCAGAATCCTGCGCGCCGGCGCCGTTGCGCTGCTGCTCACTACCATGGCGCTTTGGGTCGCCGGTTGCGGCGGCGATAGCACGGTGGCCAATCCGGTGACCGCGACCAAAGACACCAAGGTCGACCCCACCGACCTGGGCGCCGACGACGCCGACGGGGGCAGCGACGACGCGCAACCCAGCGACGTGGGCAGCGACAACGAGGCGGACGTCGGCAGCGACACTCAGCCGGACGTCACGACCGACACCGGCCCGGTCTGCCCAGGCGGCCCCGGCTGCACCTGCGCCAAGAGCACCGACTGCGACTCGGGCCAGTGCATCCAGGTGCCCGAAGGCTATCGCTGCGCCCAGCCCTGCGTCACCGGTTGCGACCCCGGCTATTCGTGCAAGCTCATCGGCGGCGCCGACGCCCAGGCCTACTGCCTGCCCAACTTCCTGTCGCTCTGTGCGCCGTGCCAGACCAACACCGATTGCGCCACGGTCGGCATCGACGCTTTGTGCTTGGACTACGGGGCCTTGGGCAGCTACTGCGGCAGTCCGTGCACGGCCGACAGCGACTGCCCCACCACCTACGAGTGCGTGACCGTGGCCGCGGGTGGCAGCAGCGCCAAGCAGTGCAAGCTCAAGCCCAAGGTTTCGCCTGGCAGCGGCGCCTCGTGCCCCGCAACCCCTTGCGCCAAGGGCGAAACCTGCCTGGACGGCACCTGTCAAAGCGTAGCGCCCAGTCAGTGCGGCTGCTCGCAGTGGGCCGTGCAATATGGAAAGTCGACGCAATGCTCCGTCACCAATAGCTTTGGCAGCTGCAAAGCCGAGCGCACGTGCACGGCCACCGGCCTGTCGGACTGCGGCGCCAAGACTCCCGCGGCCGAGCAGTGCAACTTGAAAGACGACGACTGCAACGGCATCACCGACGACCTGGCCACCGATTTCGTGTGCTACAAGACGGCCTTTGCCGGCGGCGGCTCGGGCAGCAACTGCAAGGGCGACGCCGACTGCACCACCCCTGGCGAGGCCTGCGACACCAATGGCTTGTGCCACCCGCTCATCGGCAAGTGCCCCGGCAAGCCCACCTGCGCGGCCAATGGCGCGCTCATCTGCAACGACACCAAGACGCCCAAGCTCGAGCAGTGCAACGGCGAAGACGACGACTGCGACGGCCTGATCGACGAGGACTTTACCTGGTCCGCGCCCGGCGGCGGCTCGTTGGACATCGGCAAGACTTGCGGCTTTGGCCCGTGCGGCGGTGGCAAGGTGGTCTGCATCTCGCTGAACGAAGCGGCTTGCACGACGGACAGCAAGGCGACCAAGGAAGTCTGCGACGGGATCGACAACGACTGCGACGGCCAGACCGATGACTTGGCCTGCGACGACAACAACAAGTGCACCACCGATAGCTGCGATCCCAACAGCGGCAAGTGCAGCACCGCGCCAGCGGTCAACTGCGACGATGGCAATCAATGCACCATGGACTCGTGCAACCCCAAGGACGCGCAGTGCGGGCACGAGGCCAGCACCGGCAGCTGCGACGACGGCGACAAGTGCACCGTGGGCGACACGTGCAAGCTTGGTGCGACCGGCTTGCCGCAGTGCACCACCGGTACCGCGGCCGCCAATTGCGACGACGCCAATCCGTGCACGGATGATTCGTGTGCACCTGAGCAGGGTTGCGTGCACCTGGCCAACGCGGCCACCCAGACCTGCTACACCGGCGCTGCGGGCACCGTGGGCGTGGGCACCTGCGTGGGCGGCCTGCGTTTCTGCAAAGACGGCGTGCTCGGCAGCGACTGCCTGGGCGAAGTCCTGCCCAACAAGAACGAGTCCTGCGACGGCCTGGACGACACCTGCAACGGCAAGACCGACGAAAACTGCTCGGCCACCACCCTGCTGCTCAGCTACGCGCCCGCAAGTCAGGACGTGCTGGGTAGCGGCGGCGCGCGGACGACCTTGCAGTTTGGCGGCAGCATGGTCGGTGGGGTGGCCGCCGGCACAGACACCAGCAACAGCGTGTGGTTGGGTTTCATCGCCTGGGTGGGCAACCTGATCAAGTAGGTACGGCGACGTGCGGTCTCGGCGAACCGAGCAGGGTGCGGCCGCGCACCCATGGGGGAACGGATGCTAAAGCGGATGTGCGCATGGACCTTGGGCTTTGTCGCAGTGACGACCAGCCTGGCAAGCGTGGCCTACGCGGACTTGAGCCAGACGGTGGGCTTCCAGGGTCGGCTGCTGTCGGCCGGCGGCGCGCCCGTGCCAGACGGCGACTACGGCATGACCATCAGCTTTTACAAGAACAAAGGCGATGACAAGCCCGTCTACGTCGACGCGAAGGCCGCGGTCAAGGTGGTGAGCGGCCTGTTCTCGGTGCAGGTGGGCTCGCCGGTGCCGCTGAACACGGCTGTATTTGCCGCGGGCGATGCGGCATGGATCGGCATTGCCGTGGGCTCCGAAGCTGAGCTGCCACGCATGCCACTGCAGTACGTGCCGTACGCGTTGCGCGCCGACGTGTCGCTGGGCGTGCAGTGCACGGGTTGCATCACCGCGGGGCACTTGGCGGCCGACGTGCTCAAGCCCTATGCCAAGACGGCGGATTTGGCGGCGGTCGCCACCAGCGGCTCGTACAGCGACCTGAAAGACAAGCCGACCGGCGCCAATTTTGCGCTGAGCGACCAGAAATGCGCCGATGGCGGCGTGTTCATTGGCATCGACGCCATCGGCAAGGCCGTGTGCGGGCCGGGCGCCTCGCCCAAGGACTTCGCAGTCTCCAACCAGGCTTGCACCGCGGGCTCGGTCGTGACGGGCGTGGACGCCAGCGGCAAAGTCACCTGCGCAGCCGACGCCAACAACAGCTACACGGGCAAGGATTTCGCAGTCTCCAACCAGGCTTGCACGACCGGCTCGCTGGTCACCGGTGTCGACGCCAGCGGCAAGGTCACCTGCGCGGTCGACGCCAACAACACCTACACGGGCAAGGACTTCGCGGTCGCGAACCAAGCGTGCACCACGGGTTCGGTGGTGGTCGGCGTGGACGCCAGCGGCAAGGTCACTTGCGCGGCGACGGCGCTGTACAGCGGCAAGGATTTTGCGGTCTCGGGCCAGGCTTGCACGCCGGGATCACTAGTGACGGGCGTGGATGCCAACGGTA
>JBBISH010000107.1:0-21851 GCA_037441385.1 Myxococcales bacterium | reverse complement strand
GTCGCAGTTCTTGGCCGTGCCGGGCACGCATTTGCCGCCCGCGCAGGCGTCGGCCTCGGTGCAGGCGTCGCCGTCGTCGCAGCCGGCGGTCGTATTGGCGTGCGCGCAGACCCCGCCGTTGCAGCTGTCGGCCGTGCAAACGTTGCTGTCGTCGCAATCCGCGGGCTCACAATTCGCCGTGGCTTCGGCGCTTGCGTCGACCGCGGCATCCGGTGCGGCCCCTGAATCGGCGTCCTGGCTGTCGCCGCTGCCCGCTTCGGTCTCCGCCGCGTCCGCAAGGCCGTCCGCATCCACGGCGCCATCCGGCCAACCAGCGTCGACGGCAGCATCGGTAACCGCGTCGTTCAGCCCAGAGCCGTCGGTCTCCGCGGGGCTAACGTCCCCGGATGTCAAGTCCTCTATTGCTTCAGCATCTTGCGGCGCAACATCGGGCTGCACGGTGTCAGCATCCGGCGCCGCAGTTCCATCCGCGTCGTCGGCGCTGTCGGTCGCGATGCCATCGGCCAAATCTGCTTGCACTTGGTCGTCTGCAGCGTCCGCGGCGGCGTCCGTGCCCGTCAGGTCGGACGGTCCTGCAGCATCCGCATCGCTGGCGGCAGCGTCGGCTGGCCCGAACAGGTCCTTGGGCGGCAACGGCGCGGCGCAACTGGCAAGGGTCAGCGCCAGCCACAGCACGCTCGCCGCGCGACCAAGAAAGGGTCCTCTTGCCGTCATGGTACCGCCAGAGACAGGCGTCGGCCCTGGGCCGACACACGCAAGTTGCTCCGCCAGCGTACTCGGTGGCCCGGCGGTTGGCAACGCAGTCGCGCGCGCGAACCTTCCAAGTCGGCGCAGCCATTCGCAGGCGGCGTTCACTTGCGCCCCACTCGGGGCTAGAGAGGCGGCCAGAAGCGGCCATTCCTGAATGAAATTGCAGTAATTGGCCGCATCTCTAGAGCACCGATCAGAAACCCAGTCCTGGGGTCAAACGTCGCGGCGGGTCGCGCCAGTGCAGGGCTCTGGGGGGCCCGCTTGCGACCCAGTGAGTATCCACGAGTTTTCGTCAGCGAGTGGTCACGTTGCTCTGAACCTCGGAGATTTGCGATTGGTGTTCTAGTCTGGCGGCAGAGTGGCTTCGATTCCGCTGGCGGGCTTTTCCAAGGTGGGCCGGCCGCGCAGCGGTGCGCGTCGCGGAGCCGGTTTGGCGCCATTTGGCGCCTGGGCAGCGCTGGCAGAAGGTCGCGGTACCGGCGCAGCGGCCGCTGGCACAACGGGCAAAGGATCGGGCGGCGAACCCGATGTGCCAGTCGCTGGAGAGGCCGCTTCCACAGCCACTTGTGCCGGAGCAACGGTCGGCACGCCTTGGCTGGACGGCACCGCTGCGGGCACGGCCGCCGGCGTGGCAGGCTGGACCGTCGGCGGGGCGCTCTGCACTTGCGGAACCGGCTCGTCTGGCCGAGTAGCTTGCACGGCCAGAGCCCCTGCCACCGCCACGGCCGCAAGCGCCGCCAATCCCGCCCAAAGGCGGGCGCGCCGACCGGAGGCGACTGGGGCGACCGCCACAGGCTCGCTTTGGACTGGCGCAGCCATGGGTTCTTCTGCAGCCGGCGCGGCGGGCGGCAGGCCGGCACCGGTAGGCCCTGTGCCCGGCCCAGCAGAAACGACATAGGGCCTGGTGGGGTCCATTGCGGCCCCGGTGGGCCCTGTGCCAGTCCCGGCAGAAACGACAAAGGGCTTGGTGGGGACCAGTGCCAGCGCATTTGCGGTCCGGTCTGCGGTGTCTTCACCGCCCGGTGCCGCGTTTTGCCGCAGCTGGCGCGCAATCACCGGTGCCTGGGCGCACGCCTCCAGCGCCTGGCGCATGTCGCGGGCCGAGGCAAACCGGTCGCTCGGCCGCTTGGCCAAGGCCCGCGCCACCACGGCAGCGAATTCGTCGCTCAGGTCAGTGCGCGCCATGGCGAGCACATCGGGCGGTGGCGCCGCGGTATGCGCAAACATCACGGCCAGCGGGTTGGCGTCGACAAACGGCGTGCTTCCGCAGACGCAGCGGAACAGGATCACCCCAAGCGAATACAGGTCACTGCGGGCGTCCACAGGCTGAGCAGTGCATTGCTCTGGACTCATGTAGGCGGGCGTGCCCAGTGCACGGCCCTCGCCCGTGAGCGACGAGTCCTGCACATGCGCAATACCAAAGTCCAACACCTTGACCATGCGCTCGCCGTCCACCTCGCCCAGCATCAAGTTGGCCGGCTTCAGGTCGCGGTGCACCAAGCCGGCGCCATGGGCCTCGGACAGGCTGCGCAGCACATCGGCGCCGATCGCGATCACCTCGGCATGGCTCAGCACCTGGCCGCGCCGCCAGCCGTCCCTCAGCCGCTCTTCCAGCGATTGGCCGTGGACCAACTCCATGGCGATGTAAAGGGCGCCGCGCTCGGTCTGCCCCACGTCAAAGACCCGCACGGTGTTGGGGTGGCGCAGCTTGGCGGTGACCTGCGCTTCCCGATAGAAGCGACGGATTTCGTCTTCGCCCTGCTCGGCCAACGCGAGCACCTTGAGCGCCACGTGCCCCAGACCGCCCGAATGCTCTGCCTGGTACACCGCGCCAAATCCGCCGCGTCCCAGGACTTGCCCGACTCGGTACTTGCCGGCCACCAACTCGCCGACCTGCAGCTTGGCGCCGTCTGGGTCGCGCGCCTGCAGGTCAAAAGTGGCCACTTGGTCAGCTGGACAGAACCGCGCAGCAGTGCGTACGCCGCACGCAGGGCAGAGTCTGGCGGCGTCGTTCATGCAACTTCCCGGCAGCAGAAAGTGCCCCCCACATTCTTGCGCAAGCAATCCGACCTTGGCAACGTGGCGCGGGTCGTCCATGCGCCTGCAGGACTACGGCGCGGGATAGAACACTTCCACGTCGTCCAGCTGCCAGCTATTGTACGAACCGGCAAGCGTGCTGGCACAGGCGCCGCTCGTCGATTGACAGGGCGTGGGATTGGCTGGACACGCGTAAGTGTAGGGGAAATTGGCGTAGCCGGTCTTCATTCCAGAGCCGATGGTCAGGTCGTGACCGGCGCCAAATGTGGGACCGTAGCTCAAGCTGCTGTAAATTCCGTTACCTATACAGGGCCCTTGTGGAGCGAGTGGGAATTTCAGCCCTGAATCCAAGCGAAAGAGCCAGCCGCCCGGATTGGGCAAATAGCCAGCGCTACCGGACCACGCCGAGGTCGCGTAGCCGCCAAAAATCGCCCCAGCCGTGGAATGCATCACGGTGACGGTGGGCTTCAGCCCGTCGCACTTGGCGTGAAAGACCTGCGAGTCAAATCCGTGGACGCTGGCCTTGTAGCACAGCTTCCAGGTGGGCACGCCGCCCTCCATCAGCTCTAGTTGCGCCTGGTTCGCCACGGTCATCAGCGTAGAACCCACAAAGCCCGTGCAGGCCGACGGGTCCTTGCCCACACAGGGCGAGGGGGCGCATTTGCCAAACTGGCAGTAATTGTTGCCGCCACAGCTCTGCCACTGGCCGGTGGCGCCGTTGGTGCAGCCGGCTTTGCTGTCGCAACTGTCCAACGTGCACGGGTTGCCGTCGTCGCAGTTGGTCGACACGCCACCGCCGCACGCGCCCGATTTGCAGGTCTCGCCGGTCGTGCACGCGTCGCCGTCGCTGCAACTGCCGCCGTCGCCGATTGGCACGTGGCTGCAGCCGCCCGTCGCGGGGTCGCAGGCGTCGGCCGTGCACGGCTTGCCGTCGTTGCAGTCGACCGCTGCGGCCGTGGACCGGCGGATCTTGAACTGATCCGCGACATAGACGATGCCATTGGCCGCGGTCGCCACCACGGTGGGCGAGGTATAGCTGCCGGCAGAGCCCAGACCGTCTACGCTGCTGACGCCACCGTTGCCGCTCTCGGTGAACATCGAGTCGCCCAAGAACAGATGCCGCAAGCGGTAGTTGCCGGTGTCCCCCACAAACAGTTCGCCAGCTGGGTTGGCGGCCAAGCCGGTGGGCCCGGACAAGCGCGCCACAGCCAAGGGCCCGTCGGCGAATCCGGCCGATGCCCCTACCACCGTCGTCACTTGGTCGCCCGCCAACTTGCGGATCGAATGGTTTGCCGAATCGGCCAGATACAGGCTGCCGTCCGCGCCGAAGGCCATTTGCCAAATCGCCACGCCAAACGTTGCCGAACTGGCCGCGCCATCTTGCTTGCCAACCTTGCCGGTGCCGGCAACCGTGCTCACCACGCCGGCCGCGATCTTGCGCACGCGCACATTCGAGGCATCAAAAACGTAGATGGCGCCGGCCGAGTCGATGGCCACGGCGCGCGGGCTGCTAAAACCTGCACTGGAAGCGGCACCGTCGACGTAGCCCGACGTCCCCGAGCCGGCGATGGTCGTCACCTGCCAGCTCTTGGGATCGACCAGGCGGATGCGGTTGCCGAGCGAATCGGCTACGACATAGCGACCTTGACCATCAATGGCCAGGCCAGCGGGGTGATTGAACTTGGCCGATGCGGCGGCGCCATCTTGGTAGCCGGCTTGATTGGCGATGCCCGCCACGGTCGTGACGCTGCCGGCCGGCGTCATCTGCCGGATCGTGTTGTAGTCAAAATCGGTAAAGACCACGCTGCCATCGGCCTGGACCGCCATGCCCCACGACGTGCCCAGCTTGGCTGCCGACCCGGCACCGTCGGCCGCGCCAGAGATGCTGCCGGCCACGGTCGTCAGACTGAGCTGATCGACCACGCATTTGCCGGCCAAGCACGTGTCGACCTGAGTGCACGCAGTGCCGTCTGTGCAGGCCGCGTCGATCGGGTGGTTGTCGCAAGCCCCAGACAGGGCGTCGCATACGTCGAACGTGCATGTATTCGCGTCGTCGCAGTTTTTGGCTGGGCCGCCGCAGGCGCCCTTGCCGTCGCAGCTCGAAGTGGCCGTGCACGCGTTGCCGTCGTTGCAGACCGCGCCGGCCAAGGCGGGGGAGAAAGTGCAGCTCCCGCTCGTGGCGTTGCAGGCATCGGCGGTGCAGGGATTGAGGTCGTCGCACTGCAGGCCGCCGGACGGAACCAGCTTGCGCAAGACCGGGCCATCGCCCAGAAACAGCGAGCGATTGGGCCCCAAGGCCAGCGTCACCGGCGCCGCGAGCGCGAAGCTGGTGGCTGGACCATCGCTCTTGCTGCTGCCGCCGCCGGCGATGGTGGCGACCGTGTTGTTGGCGAGCAAGCGCACGCGACCGCCGTCGCAAATGTAGAGTTCGCCCACCGGGCCCGGCACCAGGCTGAACATGGCGGGGAACGTGGCAGAACTGGCTGCACCGTCGACGTAGCCCGCGGCGCCGCTGCCGGCAATCGTGGTGACGGCGCCGTTTTTGACCAGGCGGATTCGGCGGTTCGTGGAGTCGCCCACTGCAACGCTGCCATCGGCCAGCACCGCAACCGCGTTCGGGTTCGAGAACAGCGCCGACGAGCATGCCCCGTCGTTGTACCCGGCCGTGCCGGCGCCGCACAAAGTCGAGACCACGCCAGTCGGCTTAATCAAGCGAATTCGGTTGTTGGCCGCGTCGGTCACGTAAAGGAAGCCCGTGGCCGCGTCAAGGGCCAGCGAACTGGGGTTGTTGAACTGGGCAGAGCTTGCGGGCCCATCCAAGAACCCCGCCGACGTGCCGGCCAAGCTGGTCACGTAGCCATCGCTCGTGACCCGCCGGATGCGGTGGTTGTAGCGATCGGCGACGTAGACGGTCCCGGTCGCGTCGACCGCCAAACCCTGCACCATGTTGAACTTGGCCAAATTGCCAGGTCCATCGACCAAGCCCTGCAAGCCGTTTCCGGCCAGTGTGCTGACGTTGCCGCTTGGGTCGACCTTGCGAATGCGGTCCGGTGCTTGGTCGCTGATGTACAGGTTGCCGTTGACGTCGCGCACCACGGCGCCAACGAAGCTAAAGAGGGCGGTCGAAGCAGGCCCATCGGCAAAGCCCGTTTTACTGCCGGCATACGCCGCGATCGAGAACGTCGCCGGGGGGGCACATTTGCCGGTGGCACAGGTCTCGCCCACGGTGCAGGCGTCGCCATCATCGCAGCTGCCCGTCACTGGCGTGAAGACGCACTTGCCGGTGGTCTTGTCGCAGGCGTCGCTGGTACACAAGTCGTTGTCCGTACAGGTCGTCATGACCGGGAAGACGCACTGGGTGGTCGCCGCATCACAGGTGTTGTTGGTGCACGCGTCGTTGTCGTCGCACGTGGTGACCGCATAGCCGGTGGCGTCGCCCTTGCACGTGCCCAGCTGCGGTCCCGCGCACACTTTGGACCCCGGCGGCCAGCAGGTGGCGGCCACACAGGCGCCGGACACGCAAGCTTGCTTGGCCAGGGCGCAATCCGCCACCTCGGTCTGGGCTGTGCCTTTCGCGTTGCACTTCATGACTTTGAAGTTACTGCACGCACTGCCGTTCGCGGCGCATACGACCGGGGTGCACTGGCCTTGGTCGCAGACCTTGCCGGCTGGGCAATCGGTCACGTACCAGGACAGGCCGTTGTTGGCGCAAAGGGCAAGCTGGTCGCCTTGGCAGGTCGCCGTGTTGGGAACGCAGGCCTGCGACTTGCACGCCCCGCCGTCGCAGACCTGACTGCTTTGGGCACAGTCCTGCACGGTCAGCCACTTGAGCCCTTGGCTGTCGCATTGCTGGCGCAGATTACCGTTGCAGCCTACCGCCGCGGGCTGGCAGACCTTGGCAACGCAACTGCTCCCCGAACAAATGCTGCCGGTCGCGCACGCCACAACGGAGAAAGACAGGCCTTTGGCGTCGCAGATCTTCTGATTTCCGTTCGCATCGCAGCTGACCGAGTTCGGCACACAGACTTGCGGCGCGCACGCTCCCGCGTTGCAGAGTTGACCGGCAGCACCGCAGTCGGTCACCACGGGCTGGGCGGTGCCGGTGCTGTTGCACTTGCGCAGCAAGGCCCCGTCGCACACCGCCGCGTTGGGCGTGCAAATCAGCGGCAGGCAGGCACCGGCGACGCACGTGTTGTTGGCGGGGCAGCTCGCTTGCAGCCAAGCCAGTCCGGTCGCGGCGCAGGTCGCCAGGCTGCCCGACTGGCACTCGGTGGCGCCCGGCGTACAGATGGGCGTCTTGCACGCGCCCTGGTTGCACACTTGCCCGTTTACCGCGCAGTTCTGGACTTGGACACTGCTCAGGCCGTCGCTCGCGCACTTGGCCACCCCCGCACCGGCGCAACTGACCGCCCCTGGGGTGCAGACCATGGGTACGCACGCGCCGCCGCTGCACGCCTGACCCGTGGGGCAGGCACTCAGGGTCGTGCCCGTACCCTTGGCGTTGCAGGTCGAAAAGGTGAACGAATCGATGCACTTGACCTCGCCGCTCTTGCACACCACCGGGAGACATTGGGCACCCACGCACACTTTGCCCGCGGCCGCGCAGTCTTGGCCAGGATCCAGGGCCGTCCCGGTAGCGTTGCACACTTGCACTTGTTCGCCCACGCACGTCGGCGCGTTGGGCGTGCAGAGGATCGGCTTGCAGGCCCCAAGGTTGCAGGCCTGGCCACTGGGGCAGTTGCCGATCGCAAACGCAAGGCCCTTGGCATTGCACGTCGCCAGCTGAGCGGCCACACATTTGGTCGCGCCCGGCACACAGATGGGGGTCTGGCAGGCGCCAGCTTCGCAGACATGGCCGTCTGCAGCACAGTTGGCGACCGGGTTGTAGCCGGTGCCCTTGGCGTTGCAGGCGTTGAGCTTGTCGCCTGCGCAACTGAGCGCCGCGGGCTGGCAGATCACCAACATGCACGCGTTCACGTCGCAGGTTTGGCCATACGGACAGCTGACCTTGGACCACTGCAACCCTTTGCCCACGCACGTCGCGAGCACGTCCCCCTGACATTCGCTGGCGCCGGGCTTGCAGATGGGCGATTGGCAGACACCGTCGGCGCACACCTTGCCGGTCGCAGCGCAGTCCTGCAGCGTGCTCTGCTTGAGGCCAAGGGCATCGCAATGGAGCACGGTCTCGCCCGCGCAGATCGTGGCACTTGGCTGGCAGACCATCGGCTCGCATGCCTTGCTCGATCCGCATGCTGTTCCGGGCGGGCAGGCTTGGGCCACCCAGGCCAAGCCCGGCGCCGGACAGACCAACTGACTGGCGCCGGCGCACTGCGTCTCGCCCGGTGTGCAGATCGGCGACTGACAGGCGCCGTCGCTGCAAACTTGACCATTGGTCGCGCAATCGGTCAGCAGCGGATTCGCCGTCCCAAGCCCATCGCACTGATGCAAGTGGTTGCCCTGGCACGACTTGCTGCCGGGTTTGCACACCACCTGGACACAAGCTCCCTTGCTGCAAACCGTGCCGCCTGGGCAGGCCGTGGTGGAAAAGCTCATGCCGCCGTTGTCGCATTGGGCCAGTTGGCCCGCTTGGCACTGGGTCTCACCCGGCGTGCAGAGCGGGGGTGTGCAATGGTCCACGACGCAGAGTTCTCCGCTCGCCGCGCAGTCGGCCACGGGCAGCATCGCGGTGCCGTTGCTGGCGCACTGCTGCAAGACGTTGCCGGCGCAGGCCTTGGTCCCGGGCTTGCACACGACCGGGCTGCACGCCCCGTTGTCGCACACGGTGCCAGCCGGGCAGTCCTGGGTTTGCCAAGCGACGCCGGCCAAGTCGCACGTGGCCAACTGCCCGCCATCGCACTTGGTTTCGCCGGGTGTACAGGCCGGGTCCACACAGGTGCCGCTGACGCAGACTTTGTTGGCCGATCCGCAGTTCTCGGCGACGATCTTGGCCGTGCCCGACTCGTCGCACAGGACGGCCAAGTTGCCTTGGCAGCTGGCGTCGCCCGGGTCGCAGATCACGGGCTTGCACACGCCGGACTGGCAGTGGCTGCCGTCTGGGCACGGCGTGCTGGCCAGGCCGCTGCCGTTGGCGGCGCACGTGGCTACCGTATCCTGGTCGCTGCAGGACGGCGGCCCAGGCTGGCACACATCGGTCAAGCACGCGTGGCTGCTGCAGAACTCACTTTGGCCGCAATCGGCGTCGCTGTCGCAGTCCACACAGCCAAGGTCGGGCACGCAGACCAGATTCCAGGCCGCGCAGTCCTTGGAGGTGGCGCACGGCGGCGGCGCAGCCACGCACTGGCCCAGTTGGCACTTTTGGCCCGGCTTGCAGTCCACCTCGTCGGCGCAGTCGACGCAGTATCCGGCGATCTTGTCGCAGATGCCGGCGGCGGCGCTGCACTGCTTGGAGGTGGTGCAAGGCAAGCCGGGCTGGCACTGGTTGTCGACGCAGCGGGCGCCGGCTCCGGGGCACTGACTGGACCAGCGGCATTCCACGCATTGCCCCACGCCGGGCAAGCAAGCCGGCAGATTTTTTGGGCAATCATCCCCAGACTTGCACAAGACGGGCGCTGCATCGGCCAAGGGCGTGTCGCCTTGGTCCGGTGCGTCAGGGACGGCGGCGTCTCCCGCAACGCCGCTCGCATCCGCTGGGTCCGTCACGTCTTGGGTAATGACGAGCTTCGCCGTATCGACTTTGGGCTGGTCGCAGCCAACGGCAAGCGCGGCCAGAACCAAGATCCACCGACCGGCCGCAGCACCTTGCGCCACACCGTACCGCCGCAGCGCTGGCGACGCGGGCAGTGGCCGCGAAGAGCCGCGCTGGCGAGAGCCGCACTGGCGAGGGAGGCGAGCACGCGACGAACGAGCGACCCAAGCTGCCTCGGGCCAAGACCCTGCGAGTGCACGCCATGGGCGCAGCCAGCGGGCCAACAGGCGCCCAGCGCTCTGCGCGTGTTCAACGAAGGCCACAGCCCCTTGGGTCACCCAGGACGACATCATGCGAAATCCGCTTGAACCGGCTCCATGACTTTGGCAATTCTTGGGGCTCGAATCAAGCACCCCGGTTCGGGCCCGACGAATTGCAGGAGTTTGCGAGCTGAACTAGGCGGATTCCGTATGACCCGCGGCGCGCTCGCTACCGATAGTCGCCGATCAGCTGGAACGCCGCCCAGTACTCTGGATTGCGGAACACCGGCCGGCCATCGCGCACCAGCCGGAGAACGTGCAACTGTGCATCGCGCAAAGCATCCAGCGTATCGATCGGCTGACCGCTCGGGCCCTTGCCCGCCTTCAGGCTGCGGTAGAACTGCGCCATCAGCTCGCTGGTCGCCTCGTCGTCCACTTCCCACAGCGAAGCGACCAGCGCCGGCGCGCCCGCCATCGAGAACGCGGCCGCCACCGAAATCAGCTCTTCGCCCGTGGACTTGCCCAGCTGCAGCGCCGTGTCGCATGCCGACAGCACCACCAGATCGGTCTTGCCGTACAGCCCTTCCATGCCCGAAATCTCGAACACGGTCAGCGGCTCGCCGGCCATCTTCAGGTGACTCGCGGTCGCGTCGGCCGCTAGCACGCCGTGGGTGGCAAAGTGGATGACCGCAAACTTGTCCGCCTGCTCAAAGAAGCGCTCCTTGGTCGCATCGCGCTCGTAGTAGACCTTGGCATCGGGGAACGCCTCGCGCTGTACCCGCTCGATTTCGCTGCGCGCACCCGGCAACGTCCCGTCTGGATTGGCAAACGCCAGCAGCGACTTGGTCGCGTGGCGCTCGCCATCGGCCAGCCGGAAGCGCGTCGCGGCCGACAGATAGCCCAGCCGGTATTGCTCCAGCACGTAGCGCACTTGCTCACCTTCGCCTGGGATCTCCAGCGCGTGCACCGGCAGGTAGTACAGCGGTCCATACGGCACGATCATTGCCGTCTTGGCCAGCTTCAGCTCGCTCTCGATTGGCCCCACCAGCCAGCGGTACAGCTTCTGCGACAGGTTGTGACTGGCGCCCGGATCCGCGGCAGGAACCTGCTCCACGCCAAAAACCTCTGCCCGTTTACCGCGTTGCGCCCCTTGCGGGTTGCGAGCGTGGATGCTCGCCCGCCAGGCAAACACCGCCTGCTCCAGCTCTTGCGCGCCCACTTCCACGCGGAACGCGCGCGGCCGGGTCGCGTCCTTGGCCAGCACAAAGATGTACAGCGCATCATCCCCGGCAAAGTACTCCACCACGATGGCGCCCTCGGGTAGCGATCGTTGCAACTCGCGCATGTCCTCGGCCTTGATCGACAACGCCTGATACATCCGCGGGTTCTTGGCGTTGAGCTGCAGCATCAGCTGGCGCAGCTCGCGGTCGTTGCTGGCGGCCACCTTGCCCAGCGCTTCCACGCGCGCCTGGCTGCGCTGCTCGGCCGGCTTGGCCAGCTCTTCGTGCAGGGCCTTTTGTGCCGCCTGCGCCTGCTGTTCTGCGGTCTTCAGCTGATCCAGGGTCTTTTGCGTCCCCTCGCTTTTCGACTTGAGCTTGCTGCTGTCAAACACTTTTCGCAAGGTCGCATCGCGGCTCAACTCTAGCCACTCCAAGGCCTTTTCCACGCGGCCAGTGCGCATACAGAAGTCGACCGCGTCCTCGAAGGCACTGCGGTTGCGGCCATAGCCCATCGCACCGCTGCGCTCCGCGTCGTCGCTGCCCGCCCGCGACAGGGTCTGCACCAGGTCGCCCACGGCGCGCTCGAATTCACCATACGCCACATCGGGTTGCTTGCTGGCGTCTAGCGCCTTGGCCAGCGCGTGGTGCGCCTGCCAGCGCTCGTCCAAATTGTCGGACTTGTCGGCCGCCGCCGTTGCCTCCGCCGCCAGCGCCACCGCCAACTGCGGCTGATTCAGGCGGATCTGCACGATGGCCAGTTCGCTCAGCACCCGCGTGACCTGCGCCGTCACTTGGGTGGCCCGCGCCAGCTGCAGCGCTTTCTCTAGATCGGCCCGTGCCTTGTCCAGCTGGCCCATCTCGCGGTGTGCCTCGCCCAAGCCTTGCAGCGAGCGCGCCTGGTTGTACTGGTCCTGCAGCCCGGCATACAGCTCCACGGCCTGCGCGAGCAGCGGTTCAGCCTTCTTGGGATCGTGAGCCGCGTCCAGCCACGCCCGGCCCTCGAATAGCCGCGCTTGCGCCCGCACCCAGATGTCGCCAATGCGCGTACCCAGGGCATACACCTCGGCAAAACGCCCGGTCGCCGTGGCCGCATCGCCCTGCCGCATCGCCGCGGCGCCCAGGAGCATGAGGCCCATGCGCTCGTTGTTGAAGTCCTTGGCCTTGCGCGAGTCCGCCAGCAGCCCCTCGGCAATTCGCTTGACTTCTGGCAGGTTACCCGACACCAGGTGCACGTCTGCCAGCGTGCCGCGGCCGTTGCGCACGATGCTCAGGTAGCCGCTGCGCTCGGCCAATTTCAGGCCGCTCTCGACCAGCTCTTGGGCCCGCTGCAGCGCGCCATCGGTCATGGCCTGATCACCCAAATCAATCAGCATGTTGGCTTGGCAGTACACTTGGTCGCGCTCGGCACACTGCGCCCGCACCCGCTCCAACGCCTCGCGCCGCGCAGCCAGATTGCCCAAAAAGCTCTCGATATCCGCCAGCTTCAGCTCCATGGGCACGTACCAGCTGGTGTCTTGCGTGCGCCGCGCCGCCGGCAGGTGGGTCCGCAGCAGCTCCATGGCCTCTTTGTGCTTGCTCTGCCCCACCAGCGCATACGCCTGCAAGCGCAGCACCGCGAACACGCGCTCGGAGCCGATCTGCTCGAACACCGCCCGAGCCTTGGCCAAAAGCTCGCCCGCCGTCCCGGGGTCCGAGCGTTGGAATGCTTCTTCCGCCAGGGTCACCAGCCCCTCCGCCTCGTTGCCGCGCAGGGCCAGTTCCACCAGATCCGCTTGCGGGGTGCCGGCTTTGGCCTCGCCCACCGTGGCCAGCGCTTTGTGGAATTCGCCGCGCCGCGCCATGGCCTTGGCGGCCCGCAGCCGGGCGGCCGGCTGGTCGGGATTGGCCTGCAGCTCGGCGCGAGCCAGCACCGATTCGCGCAGCTTGGCCGTAAACTCGTCGGTGCCCCCCAACTCTTGCACCACCTTGACCATCAGCTCGACGGGCATCTCGCGCGACGTCGACACCGCCACCGCCTCGCGCGCCGCCGCCCAATAGGGCGAATCCTTGCCGATTTTCTCCAGCTCGGCCGCAATCGCCGTGGGCAAGTCCAGGTCCACCAGCGCCCGCACCAGCCGCAGCCGGGCCCGCGGCGCGTTCTTGCCGGCGGCCAAGTCGCGGCCAGCATCGCGGGCCTCCAGCACCGCACAGCGCTGATTTTGAATTTCACTTTCTTCGGGCATCAGCTTCCAGGCCGCGTCGGCCTGCTCTACCGCCTCGTCCCAGCGTTGCTGCGCCACCAGCGCCCGCGCCAGCGTCATCCGGGGCCAAGCATAGCCGGCGTCGGCCATCGCCAAGCGGCACTCGCTCTCGACCACGGCCCATTCGCCCTGCAAGAGCGCCACGCGCCCCAGGATTTGGTGCCCGTAGTGTCGCCCCGGATCCAGCGCCAGGGCCTTGCCGACCGCCGCCTTGGCCGCCGCCAAGTCGCCACCGCGCAGCTCAAGCCACGCCAGCGCCAGCCAAGCTTCGGCGTCTTTGGGGTCCAGATTTAGCTGGCGAACCCGCAACTCGCGCGCAAAGCGCTCGTCAAAAGCGTTGTAGGCCGCCTCGGCAAAGCGCGCCAGCAGCTTGCCAAAGCGCAGCGGATCGCCGATCTCGCGGCAAAGGGCCGCCACGCGCTCGATGCGCTTGCGGGCCATGTTGAGCGAGTGCTTGGCCAGATCGTCGTCCACCCAGGTCGCCAGCTTGTCCAGCTCGCGCAATTGCCCAATCCGAATCTGCCCTTGAAAGGCCGCCCGGATCTCCTCGGGGTTGTGCGCCCGCTCTTGCGCCAGTTGGTACTTCTCGAGCGCATCGCCCCATAGCTTCTCGTCTTCGTGGACCTTGGCTAGAGCCATGCTGGCGGCATACGAGTTGGGGTCGGTCTTGAGGCGCGCCATTTCCTCGCAGTAGCGCAGCCACACCGTTGACGCGCCGCTGCCGGCCCGCTTGTGCAGTTCGCGGAAAATCCCAGCCGCTTCGGCGTATTTCTCGTGCCGGGCCAGGATCATCGCCCGGTAGCGCAAGACCTCGTCGGGCCTGTAGTGCCGCTGGTCCAGGGCGTCCAACTGGGCGCTGCAGGCGTTCAGCGCCTCGCGGCGAAACAGGGTGACGACCAAATTCCAGCGCGTGGCGGTGTCGTCTGGGTCGCGCTGCAGCGCCGCCTGCCACAGGCGAATGTCCTGCAAGTCCTTTAGCTTGTCCTTGACCTTGCTGTCGCCGGGCGTAAGGGCCAGGGCGGCCTTCCAGCGCTGCTCGGCGCCGGCAAAATCGCCCTCGGCTGCGGCCTTGTTGCCCGCCCGCACGTGCACCGCGGCCTTGCGTTCGGCCAGGCTGTCGGTCCCCGTGGGCGTGCGGTTGATGATCCAAGTGGCATAGACCTCGACCAGCTTCCAACGATGGGCGATGTACTTGCCCGGAAACACGCGGGCAAACAGCAAGAACTCGAACATGTCTTCGGTCGTGGTGGCGGCAAACGCCTCGCCCAGCCCTTTGGCGTGGAAGCGCCCCCCTTCGACGCGCTCGCGAAAAACTTCTTTGGCCAGCTCGGCTTTGGCGCGCACCTCGGCCACCATCCGGGTCAAGACCGCCTCGCGGCCGGCCGGCGTGGCGTTCTGCAACACGTCGCTCAGGTCGTAAATCAGCTGATCGCGGTCCAATTCGCGAAAGCCGATGTCCAGCGCCGCCAACTCGAACACCGGGTCGTCTTCCAGCCCCGCGGGCACGTCGATGGCGTGTTCCACGTAGTCGCCCACCACCACCGCTGTGGCTTGGAACGAGAGCTGGATCACGGCGTCGCGGTCGCGCAGCTCCACCACCTGTCCGCGGGCCAGCCGCAGGTCGCCGTTCAGCTCGGTATTCGCGTTGTCGCCCGGCCGTTTGCGCACGCCAAACACGGGCAAGGCTTTGCCATCGGCCTTGAGGCCATCCAGGCGACCGTGACTGATCACCACCCTGTCGGGGGCGAGCACTTGGGTCACGTGGCCGCCGCCGACAAATTGCGTCTTGACCTGCATGCCCGCGGGCGGCACCGGCACCGTGACCTGGGTCTGCGGCGCGCCGCACGCCCCCATCACAAGGGCCAAGCCCAAGGCCGCCGCGAGCCGCAGTGGATCAAGCCAATCGCGCCGAATTACCGCGGCTTCTCTGCCAACTGCTGCCACGCCGACCCCCTTTCAGGCCTTGGCGCACGCGTGGGCAGGCGGCGCCAAGCCAGTGGCTGCTTCGACGCACGACGCCCAGTGGCGATCCCGGCGGGCCCGCAGCTACTTCCAGGTGCCGTCCACGGTCTCCCAATCGTCCACGTACGCCAGGCCAGTGGGCAGCTTCAGCGAATTGTTGTAGAAGTTCAACACGCTTTGCCGCTGATTGCTGCCAAAGGCCGGGCTAGAGGCCGACAGGACCACGATCGTGCTCACCCGATTCTTGGGCACCGCCAAGCTGACCGTCACCGCCGAGTTGGGCCACGCGTTCGAGCTCGAAGCCCAGCTGCTCTGGCCGTTGATCGACACCGACGCCAACTGGCCCACGTCTTGGCAGGCTGTGTAATAGAACTGGATCGGCCAGGTGATGTCGTTGGCCGTGGTATTGCGCACGCGGAAGACGGCGCCACACCAGCGCCCTTCTTTGGTGGGGGTCGAGTTGGACCCGGCGCGCCACATCTCGGCGCACACGTTGCTGTTGGCCGACATGGTGTGCCGCTCGTTGAAGACCGAGCGCAAGGTGTCGATGTCGTCGGGGATCTGCGACACGACGGCCGACGCTTGCCAGGCCGACGGGGCAATGCCCGCCGTGGTGGCCTTGTTGTCGTTGCCGAAGTACGCGGAGTTGCCGTAGCTGTAGGTGTGGAACGAGCCAGCCCAATACGACGGGATGCCGCCCGCGCCGCTCACTTGCAGGTTGCCGTCGACGATCAGGTCGCCCTTGATTTGGATCTTCTTGCTCGACAAGGTCTGGATGTTGACCGACCAGTTGAACTTGCCGTCCAGGCCGCCGCTGCCGCCGCCGGCCTTGAGATCTTTCACGGTGATCGACCAGTTGCCGGCTATGTCTTTGCCGACCCAGTCGCTGGTCATGTCGCCCGAAACCAGCGGCGTGTCCAGATTGTAGGTCGTGGTGATGGCCGTGCCCGTCTTGCCGCCCTGGTACAGCACGTAGGGGTTGAGCATGCTGGGGCCGTACAGCTCGATCTTGATGCCGGAAATGTCGCTGTTGGTGAGCGCCATCTCGACCCAAATCTTCTGGGCAATGCCGATGCTGGGGAAGGTGAGCGTGTCGGTCACGCCGGCGCCCAAGCCGTCGGGGATCCCCACGTCGGTCTTGCCGCTGGTCTTGTCGATAAAGGTATTGAAGATCAGCTGATTTGACACATCGTCGATGGCGTCCGCAGCGAGCACCGCCGCACCGCCCGTCACGCAATCCAAGCTGCCGTCGGCCTTGAAGCCCGCGAGCACCAGCCCGGTGCCGCAGCTCTTGCCCACCACCGGAACCACCGGCGTACCCGTCAGGTCTGCGTACGAGCCCGAAGTGGCCACGGCTTTGAGGTCGGTCTTCTTGACGTACTGGCTGGCGTCTGGCGCACCGATCAGGTCGCCGTACAAGCCCGACTTGGCCACGTCGGCCAGCTTGGACACCGTCGACGCTTGTTGCTGAAGTGCCGGCGCCAACTGCGTCACCGAGATGCAGGCCGAGCACGCGATCGCGTCGGCCCCAGCCACGCGCTCGGCAAACAGCACCGACCGGAGCGGCGTCTTGGGCAGCTCGGGATCGGCGCCCACCTTGACGCCGATCAGTGTCGCCCCGGACAGAATCGCAGGCGTCAGCGTGGTTTCTGCGCCCAGGGCCAGGCTGAACACGCCCCCGCTGACGACCACCGTCTGCGTCTCGAACCACAGCGGTTGCGCCGTTTGGGCGTCCTTGTACAGCGATACCGTCAGGTCGTATGGGCCGTCCGCCACGGGGCCGCCATTGGCACCCAGCAGCATGCCTTCGAACAGGCTCGTGGCCGGCACGACCGCCCAAGCCGGCGCCGCGGTCAGGCCGCCCGCAACGAGCGCGCCCGAAACAAGCGCCAACAGCGCCTTGCGCTGCAGGTGCCGCCCCTGGCGGGCCAGCAAGTTCTTGAGCGCACGCATGTTATCAAGTACTGCGATCATCTTGGCCTTCCTTGCCCTGCTCAACGATTTGCGTCGGAGCCTGCGCGCTGGGTTTCCTTCTAGAACTTCCACTTGCCAGTGGCCGTGTCCAGGTCGTCGACATATTTCAGGCCGCTGGGGAGCGTCAGCGAGTTATTGTAGAAAATCAAAGCATTGTCGCGCTGGTTGTTGCCCCAGGCTGGGCTGGACGAGGCCATGATGATCACCGTGCTCGTCTTGCCTGCGGGCAGGGTCACCGTCACGCCCGCGTTGCTGTTCGGGTAGGTGTCGTTGTTCGAGTTCCAGACATTGCTGGCGTTGATCGTGACCGACGACCGCTCGGACCAGCCGTAGTACGACGTGTAGTAGAAGTACGGGGTCCAGTTGATGTTGCCGCCCGTGGTGTTCTGAATGCGGAAGAGCGCGCCGCACATGCGGCCGTTGGTCGAACTGGTGGTGGGCTGGATCTCAGCGCAGGCTATCGAGTTGGGCGAAATCGCACGGCGACGGTTGAAGATCGAGCGCAGGGCATCAAAATCGTCGGCGATGTTGGCGGCCGTCGCATTGCCGTCGGTCCAGGCCGAAGGGTTCACACCGCCAAAGGGGTTGGCGTCGTTGTTGGCGTACCAAGTGCCGCCGCCATTGTCGTAGGTGTTGAAGTTGGCGACCCAGTAGACCGTACTCACCGGCTTGATCACGGCCGCCGCGGTCAGCGAGCCGTCGACGATGAGGCTGCCCTTGATCTCGATCTTCTTGCTCGACAGGGTCTGGATGTTGACCGACCAGTTGATCTTGCCGTCGAAACCGCCCGAACCGCCACCTGCCTTCAGGTCCTTGACGGTCATCGACCAGTTGCCGGCGATGTCCTTGCCTACCCAATCGGTGCTGGGGTCGCCCGAGACGAGCGGCGTGTCGTCGTTGAACTTGGCGGTCAGGGTCGTGCCGGTCTTGCCGCCTTGGTACAGCACGTACGGGTTGAGCATGCTTGGGCCGTACAGCTCGATCTTGCAGCCCGAGATGTCGCTGTTCTGCAGGCTCACCTCGAACCAGATCTTCTGGGCGATGCCGATGCTGGGGAAGGTGAGCGTGTCGGTGACGCCCGCGCCCAGGCCGTCGGGGATCGCCACGTCGGGTTTGCCGGCGGTCTTGTCGACAAAGGTGTTGTAGATCAGGTTGTTCGACAAGACCGCCACCGAGTCTTTGGGCAGGCTGGCCACGCCGGCCGTCACGCAGTCCAGGCTGCCGTCGGCCTTGAAGCCCGCCACCACCAGGCCCGAGCCGCAGCTTTTGCCCAGCACGGGGTAGACCGGTTTGTCGGCCAAGTCGGTGTAAGCGCCGGTTGTGGCCACTGGCTTCAGGTCGGTTTTCTTCAGGTAGCCGCTCAGGTCGGGCGCGCCAATGACGTCGGTGAACAGGCCCGACTTGGCCACGTCGCTCAGCTTCGAGACGATCGCCGACTGCCCCTGCAGCGTGCTGTCCAGCTGCTCCGGCGCGATGCAGCCCGAACAGGCCACAGCCTCGGCCACCGTGGCGCGCATGGCGAACAGTTTGGAATTGAGCGGGTTGCGCGGCAGCTCCGCGTCACTGCCCACCTTGATGCCCACAAACGCCGCGGTTGTGAGCGCCGCGGGCGAGAGCGGCGTGTTGGCCCCGAGCACGTACGAGAATTGCCCCTTGAGCAACGAGACATTGCCCTGCTCGGTCCATAGCGCCGTCTGAGTCTGCGCGTCTTTGTATAGCGAGACCGTGACGGCGTAGGTGCCGTCGGCCGCGGGCCCGCCCGCCGAAGTCGCCAAGGTGCCGTACAAAAGCGACGTCGCCGGTGCAGCTTGAGCCGCAGCCGCGCCACCCAAGCCCAGCACGGCCGCGAGACCAGCGGTCAGCGCCCAGTGCGGAGCCTTGCGCGCCATGCGCTGCGGTCGCCTCATCCAATTCCACAAGGTTTTCGCGTTCATACGTCCCTCGGGTCGAGCGTTCAAGTTCACAGTTCAGCAGGTCTGCGGGCGTTGCGGTTCGCCTACTTCCACGCTCCGGTCGCCGACTCCAGATCGTCCACATAGCTGAGGCCGGTGGGCAGGTCGAGCGAGTTGTTGTAGAAGGCCAAGAAATTGTTGCGTTGCTGGGCCGCGTACTGCGGCGACGACGCCGAGATGACCACCACCGTGCTGATGCGGCCCTTGGGCACGACGACGTTGACGCTGGCCGCGGCGTTGGGCCACGAGTCGTTGTTCGACTGCCACGTGTTGGCGCCGTTGATGGTGACCGAGGCCTGTTCGCCGTAGCTGCCCCAGGCCGAGTAGTAGAACGAAATCGGCCAAGTGATGTCGGCATTCGTCGGGTTGTTGATGCGGAAGACCGCGCCGCACATGCGGCTGGTGGTCGTAGACGTGTTGACCCATGTCTCGGAGCAGACGTTGGCGTTGCCCGAGATGGCGCGGCGAGTGCCGAACATCGACCGAATCGCGTTCAGGTCGTTGGCAATGTTCGCCGCCACGGCGCTGCCGTCGGTCCAGTTCGACGGGTTGACGCCGCCGTACGGGTTGGTGTCGTTGCCGGCGTACCAACCGCCGGCGGCGCTGTGGGTCTGGAACGAACCCGACCAGAACGCCCGGGGCATGCCCAGCACGGTCACCTTGCCGTCCACGATCAGGTCGCCCTTGATGTTGACCATTTGGCTGGACAGGGTCTGGATGTTGACCGACCAGTTGACCTTGCCGTCAAAGCCGCCGGAGCCGCCGCCGGCCTTGAGGTCCTTGACGGTCAGCGACCACGTGCCGGCGATGTCTTTGCCCACCCAGTCGGCGTTCATGTCGCCCGAAACCAGGTTGGTGTCTTGGTTGTAGTTGGCGGTGATGGCGGTGCCCGTCTTGCCGCCCTGATAGAGGACGTACGGGTTGAGCATGCTGGGTCCGTACAGCTCGATTTTCACGCCCGAAATATCGCTGTTGGTCAACGCGATGTTGATCCAGATCTTCTGGCACGTGCCGATGCTGGGGAAGGTCAGCGTGTCGGTGACGCCCGCACCCAGACCGTCGGGAATCAAGATGTCGGACTTGCCGGGCGTGCTGTCGATAAAGGTGTTCAAGAACAACTTGTTCGAGACTTGGGCGATGCCATCCTTGGGCAGTCCCGCAGCGCCGCCCGCCACGCAATCCAGACTGCCGTCGGCCTTGTAGCCGGCCAGGACCAGCCCGCTGCCGCACGACTTGCCCAACTGCGGCGCCACCGGCGCGTCGACCAGGTCTTTGAACGAGCCGGTCGTCGCCACGGCCTTGACGTCTGTCTTCTTCAGCAGTTGAGTCGTGTCTGGCGCGCCCACCAAGTCGGTGTACAGGCCGCTGTCGGCGACCTTGGCGCGCGTGGCGATGGTCGCGGCTTGGCTTTGCAGCGCGGCGTCCAGGTTCGACGTGGTCAAGCAACCCGAGCAGCTGACCGATTCCGCCACGGCCGCGCGCTGGGCAAACAGCGCCGTGTGCAGCGGCCGGCGGGTCGCTTCGGGATCACCGCCCACCGTGATGCCAAAATAGGCCGCCGTACCCAAGACGGCCGGCGAGATCGGCGTGGTCGACCCAAGCACGTAGCTGAACCGGCCGTTCTTGACATCGATCGAGCCATTCTCGGTCCACAGCGGCGTGGTGGTCGTGCCGTCTTTGTACAGCCCAACCTTGACGGTGTACTTGCCGTCGCTGGGCGGACCGCCCGCAGCCGAGCTCAGCGCGCCGTCCAGCGTCGCCGTGGTCGGCACGGTCGCGACCGCGAGACGGGGTGCCAGCGCAACGACCGCCAGGGCTGCCCATGCCGCCGCCGTCCGGGCCCGCGGCCACCGCGCCGGGCCTTGGCCAGGGTCGAGCGCCAGCCACTGATCATGCAACCATCCAAGCATGTTCATCTTCCGTTCTCTCCCGCGGTGCTACCGTTCTGCCCGGGGCGGCGCCATGGCCGGCGGCGGGCTGCGTTTCGGGTCGCTTGCTACTTGCCCAACCAGGCCTTGAGCCACGACGGCAAGCCGAAGTTGATCTTCCAAGACGTGCTGCTGGTGCTGGCGCCCACGTTGCCCATGCCCAGCAAGCCGGTCACGGAGCCCGACGGGCCACTGCCCGCCACCAACGCGTTGCTGAACTGCGAGGTCCACACGCCTGGCGCACAGCCGGGGTCGGCCGTGCCGTCGCAATTGTTGTCCTTGCCGTCGCACGGGTCGCTGACTTCGGGAAGCACTTGACCAATGCAGTCGCCCAGCACGCCGTTTGCGTCGCACGACTTGACGCCCGCCTTGCAGATGCCCACGTCCTTGGTCTTGGGGTCGCCGGTGTAGCAGACCTGCTGGACGCTCGCGTCGACTTTGTGGGTGCAGCCGCCCGTCTTGGTCGGGTCGCAGGTGTCGATGGTGCAGTCCAGGCTGTCCTTGCAGGCGGTGCCTTTGGCGGCGGGGGACCAGCCGTCCTTTTTCTCGCTCGGGTTGCAGATTTGGCAGGGGTTTTGCGGGTTGGGACCGACCGTGATGCAGGCTCCGCCGACGAGGCACCAGCCGGCATCGACCTGGACGGTCTTCTCGCACACCGCGGTCGCCGAGCAGGTGAAATGGCTGCAGGCGAGGCCGTCATCGTCGGCGCAAGGTGCCCCGGCGGGCTTTGCGGCGATGCCACAGCGCTGATTTTGGCACACGGCAGTGGCGCACGCGGCCAGTGCCTTGGCTGGCCAGGTGCCGAGATTGACGAGTGTTTCGCAGTCGGCGTCGGTGGTGCACGCCGGGCCGTCGCCCGTTGGACCCACGTCGGCAGTGCTC
>JBBISH010000106.1:0-22064 GCA_037441385.1 Myxococcales bacterium | reverse complement strand
TACGGCTTCTCTGACCCGGTCTGCAACCGGCGAGAATCAGGCGGGGACCCCGGTTCGGGCCCGAAGAATTGCCCGAGTCTTCGATCCGATTCGGACGGAACTGGTATTACAGGATGCCGACAGTGGTCACGGCTTGGCCCCCTCACCCGGCCGGCGGTGCCGTCCACCCTCTCCCGCTCAGGCGAGAGGGTTGTTATTGATAAATCAATAGTTACCCATCGCCCAATGCGTTGGGTGAGGAGGGGTCCCCGCGGTGAGCGAAGCGAGCGAGTGGCGCCAGTGGCGCCGGGAGAGCGGGGTGCCGCGTAGCGGCGGGGTGAGGGCTCATGCGGCCAACGTCACAACAATACGGACTATTCGTGTTACTGTCGCTAACCGGTAACGCAGGAAGCACCGCTCCGCGCGCACGCGACCGAGCGAGTTGCTTTGCACAAGCCCGATGCCCGGCGACTGGACCAGGATCCACCATCGAAATTCGCCCCGGCCGCCGATTTGGGATGCAAACCAAGGTGCAAGGAACGGAGCGACTGAGGCGACCTAGAGGTCGCCGCAGGGAGAAGGGCCCCAGCGGTCGCCCGAAGGGTGAACGGGTCGCCCCAGTGGGGCAACCCGTAGCTGGGACGACGCAGCAACGCCGAGTTGCGCCCAAAGCGGCGGATCGGGGTGGACGTTGGGGCTGGCTGAATTCGCCCGGCTTGGCTAGTTTTCTGCGCCTTTGCCGTCGTCAAAGCTGCGCTTGCCATCCAAGCAGCGGTAGGCCCCAATGCGCACGCCCACATAGCCAGGCGAAGCGGCAGCCGGTTCCAGTTCAGTACCGCCAAACACCAGCGGACCCGAGGCCGAGCGCACCTGGCCCCCGTCCACTTCGTCCCACACGCCCCAAGCCACGACAGGGTCGCGCCATACGGCACCGGCGACGCGGAACAGCGCCCAGGTGTCGGGGTGCGCGGGCAGCAACTGCTTGATCTGACGGCCACTTACCACCGTCGTGCGAGCGGGCGCGGCTACCGGTTTGGCGACTGCGACGGCCGGCCGCTCGGACGAAGGAGCCACCGCAGGCACCGCGGCCGGGGTAGCACGGCTGGCGGCGGGCGGCAGCGCGTCCAGGGTCACGCTGGGCGTAAAGAACCGCACATGCGGCGTGTTGACGGCCGCGCACCAGCAGGGCTCGCGGCGCATCCGGCCGTCGGCCCGCAACGTATCCACGCGGAGCCGCAGGGCTTCTTTGGTCACCCCCACCGCGTCGGCCACTTCCTGCAAAGTGGTGCACTTGTAGCCGGTAGCGGCGGTCTGCTCCAAGAAGTAGGCGATGACTTTGCGCTCACTCTCGATGGTCCCCACACGTGGACCCAAGACGCGGGGTGCGCGCGCGGAATCGCCCCCTTCTGTGGCCGGTTTGGCCGGACTGAGTCCAACGGTGCGCGCGGACACCTGTGCATGTGCTGGCATGTTTCCTCCCGAGAAACAACATTTTACCGGCCAAAGGTCGCGGATTGGGGAATGCCTTGACGCCGGTAGAAGTCAAGGCTGGCGACACCCGAGTGTGGCATATCCCCTATGGGTCTGCAAGCCTTGGCCAAGTCCAGGCATCCGCGCAGGCATCCTGCGGGAATCCACGAGATTGGAGCGGGCCGGCGCGCCCCAAGCTTGCCGTCGGCTAGGGCCGCAAGGCGGGCGCAGGACCACGGAGCGGGTGGGAAGCCAAGGGCCGCGGCGACGGACGCTGCCTGGGCGAGGAGCGGCCAGGGTTCGTATTACGCCCCCAAATGGTCTAGACTGGCCAAGGACGGCGGTGTTCCGCGCGACCTTTGCCGATGAGCGATTCCCCCGCAGCCAGCCGCAATTCGGGCGTGTTGCCGGCCCTGACAGCAGTTCCGTCCGAATCGGGTCGAAAACTCGGGCAATTCTCGGGGCCAGAACCGGGGTCCCCGCCTGACTCTCGCCAGTTGCACAGCGAGTCAGAAGAAACGTATAGGCGTGAATCAGGTGGGGTGCGTATGAGCGGCAACCTGGACGAGGCCAATCCCGAGCGCAACTTGCGGCGTCCGTTCCTCAATCGCGAATTGAGCCGCCTGGCGTTCAATGGGCGGGTTTTGGCGCAGGCCCTGGACACGCGGGTGCCGCTGCTGGAGCGGCTGAAGTTCTTGGCGATCTCGTCGTCGAACCTGGACGAATTCTTCGAGATTCGCGTGTCGCGGCTGCAGCAGCAGGTGGCCTACGGCGTGGCGACCCACACCTTGGACGGGCTGGGCCCGCAAGAAGTGCTGGATCGCATCGCCGAAGAGGTGCACCGCCTGGTAGCTGAACAATATCGGGTCCTTCAAGAAGTACTGCTGCCCGAACTGGCGCGCGAAGGCATCGTGCTGCTGCCGCCGGAGCAGTGGAGCCCGGCGCAGGCCACCTGGGCGCAAGAGTACTTTCGTGCCAACGTGTTACCGATCCTGACGCCGATTGGCCTGGACCCGGCGCACCCGTTCCCCAACGTGCAGAACAAGAACCTGGTGCTGGTAGTCAGCCTGGACGGTCCGGATGCCTTTGGCCGGCGGTCTGGGATCGCCATCGTGCAGGTGCCGCGGGTCCTGCCGCGCGTGCTGCGGATGCCGCAGCCCGGCGATGGTGTGGGCCGGGCGCTGACGCTGCTGTCCAGCGTGGTGCAGCGCTTTGTGGGCGAGTTGTTCCCAGGCATGGCGGTCACAGGCTGCGTGCCGTTTCGCGTAACCCGCGATTCTGACTTGTTTGTGGCCGAGGAAGAGACCGACGACCTGCTAGAGGCGATGAAGGGCGAACTGACGCGCCGCAACGACGGCGACGCCGTGCGCATCGAGGTGGGCGAGGGCTGCACGCCAGAGTTGGCCAAGTTCCTCCTTTCGGAATTCGAGCTTGATTCCATGGACTTGTATCGCTGCCCAGGCCCAGTGAACCTGCACCGCCTGGCGGCGATCGCGGATTTGGCCGAGCGCCCGGATTTGCGCTGGCCGCCGCTGGTGCCGCGCCTGCCCAAAGCGCTGCACGGCAAGGTGAAAGACGGCAAGGCCCTGGAGTCTAAAGGAAGTATTTTCAACGTCCTGCGTCAGCAAACACTGCTTTTGCACCATCCGTACGACTCGGCGGCGCCGGTGATCGAATTGTTGCGGCAAGCCGCCATGGATCCCGATGTTCTTGCAATTAAACAGACTTTGTACCGAACTGGCCCCAGTTCGCCGTTCGTGAAGGCGCTGGTCCAGGCGGCGCGGGCCGGCAAGGACGTGACCGCGGTGGTGGAGCTGCGGGCGCGCTTTGACGAGGCCGACAACATCAGCTTTGCCACGGAGTTGCAGGACGCGGGCGCCAACGTGGTCTACGGCGTGGTGGGCCACAAGACCCACTCCAAGATGATGCTGATCGTGCGGCGCGAGGCGGATAAAGTCAGACGTTACGCACACTTGAGCACAGGTAACTACCACCCCGCCACGGCGCGGCTGTACACCGACATCAGCCTGCTGACCGCGGACGAGGTGCTGACCGAAGACGTGCACCAGCTGTTCTTGACCCTGACCGGGCTGGGCAGCGTGCGGCACCTGCAGCGGCTGCTCCAGTCGCCGTTCACGATGCATATCGAGATCTTGCGTCGTATCGAGCACGAGACGGCACTGGCCAAGGCCGGGCTGCGCGGGCGCATCGTCGCCAAGATGAACGCCCTGACCGAGCCGACCATCATCCGCGCCCTGTACCGCGCCTCGCAGATGGGTGTGCAGATCGACCTGATCATCCGCGGCATTTGCTGCCTGGTGCCGGGCGTGCCCGGTTTGTCGGACCACATCCGGGTGCGCTCGATTGTGGGGCGATTCCTGGAACATGCGCGGGTGTGGTGGTTCGGCGCGTCGGACACCCTGTACTGTTCGAGCGCCGACTGGATGGAGCGCAACCTGCACCGGCGCGTCGAGGCCGCGTTCCCCATCGACGACCCCGAGCTGCGGCGGCGGGTGCGGCGCGAATGCCTGGAGGCGGCGCTGGAAGACACCCTGGGCGCCTGGCTGCTGCAGCCCGACGGCAGCTGGCGGCCGGCGCGCGAACTGCCCGACACGGAGCCCTTTTCGCTGCAAGAGGCGCTGTTGCGCGGCGAGATCCGCACCCATGACCATCCCGAGGAACACCACGAGGAACACCGTGCCACTCAAGACGAACTTCCGCTCCGTTGACCGCCCGCAGCCTCTGTGGCTGGGACTGCTGGTCCTGGCGATTCAGCTGGCGGTGCTGTGGGCGCTGCCGGCGCAAGCCCAGGTGGTGGCTGGCGATATCCCGTTCCGCGGGCCCAGCAACGCGCCCGTGACGTTGCTGGTGGCGAGCGAATTCCAGTGCCCATTCTGCAGCCGAGTGGCGCCGACCATCGAGGCGGTGCGCGCGGCCCACCCCAAGGAAGTGCGGGTGGGGTATGTGCATTTCCCCCTGCCCTTCCACGGCCAAGCCATGCCGGCGGCCAAGTTCGCCTGGGCCGCGCACAAGCAGGGGCGGTTTTGGGAGGCTCACGACGCCCTGCTGGCGGCGCGCGACCGCCTGGGGCCGGACCTGTACGACGAGATCGGCGCAAAACTCGGGCTGGACCGGGTGCAATTGGTCCGCGATCAAGACGGGCCGGCGGCCGAGAAGGCGATCGCGGACCAGGTGGCGGCGCTGACGGCGCTAGGGGTGACGGGGACGCCGTCGATCTTTGTGAACGGCGCGCTGGTGGTGGGCGCCCAGCCGCAAGACGCCTTTGAAGAAGCCGTGAAGGCGGCGCTGAAGGACGCGCCCAGGCCGGGCGAACCGCCGCGGGCGGCGTGGGAGCGCCATGCCCCAGGCAAAGGCGCCAAGGTCGCCGACTACCTGCTGCTGGGTGTGGAACCGCCGCCGCCCAAGTTGGCCCCCAAGGCCGAAGACCCCGAAGATCACCCGGAAAACCTAAAGACCATCTGGAAAGTGCCGGTGGATCCCGCCGTGGACATGCAGCGGAGCGACAGCCCGGACTACGCGGTCACGCTGGTCACCTTTGGCGATCTGCAGTGCCCGTACTGCAACAAGCTGCGGCCCACCGTGGCGGCGCTGAAGCAGCGCTTTCCGGGTCAGATCCGCGAGGTGTTCAAGCACCTGCCCATGTCGTTCCACAAGCAGGCCGTGGGCGCGCACCTGGCGGCGCTGGCGGCCGGCAAGCAAGGCAAGTTCTGGGAGTTTGTAGACAAAGTCTACGAGGATCCCAAGGACCTGAACGACGGCCGCCTGGCCGAGATCGCCAAAGCGGTGGGCGTGGACGTGGCGCGCTGGCAGCGCGACCGCAGCGACGCCCGCCTGGCCGCCCAGATCGAGGCCGACATGGACGCCGCCGACAAGGCCGGCGCCGACGGTACCCCCACGGTCTACATCAATGGGCGGCGAATTCTGGGCGCGCTGCCGCAAGCGAGCTTCGAGGCGGTGGTGGAGCAAGAACTAGAGCGGGCCAAAGCGGCCGGCTGGCGCGGCCAAAGCGGCTACCAGCAGGCGGTAGCGCAGGGCAAGGAAGTCGGGCTGCTGGCCGACGACGTGGTGCAGGCGCGGCCGCAAGGCGTGCCGACCCAGGGCCCCGAGAAAGCCAAGGTGGAAGTGGTGGTCTATTTTGACTACCAGTGCCCCTACTGCGTGCAGCTGGCGACGCAGCTGGGCATGTGGTGGCCCAAGTGGCGGAGCACCGGGCAGGTCCAGCTGGTGTGGGCGCCGATGCCGCTGAGCTTCCATGCCATGGCCCGGCCGGCGGCGGTGGCGGCGCAATTGGCCTGGAGCAAGGGCCAGTTCGAGACCCTGCACCCACGGCTGGTGGGGCTGGGAATGGCGCGCGGCCTGAGCGAAGACACCATCGCCGACGCGGTGGCCCAGGCCGGGCTGAACCCGGCCGAGTGGCGCGAGGCGATGGAGCGCGACCGCTATGACGCCGTGCTGCAGAGCGCAGAAACCATGGCGAAGTTTGCGGGGGTCCAGGGGACGCCGACCGTGTTCGTGAACGGCCGGCGGGTCACGCCCAACGCGCAGACCGGCTACGCGCCGCTGGACGAACTGGTGCGGAAGTTGGCGGCTGGGGGTTCGGTGCCGTAGCTTTGCGCGAAAAAGCCGCAACAGATCAAGTGCATGAGTCTGGTTCGCTGGTGGAATCGCGAAATTTTTTCGCTTCGTCGTCGGATTTTGGCGAGCCGCACCGAGTAGTACGCTGATTTTACATTCGAACAAACCAACACGAACTCCGTAACTACGAAATTCGATCGCGTCGGCCACGCCGCGTCTGCGCAACGGACACGCACCCGCAGGGCGGCGCTGTGCGCCGGTTTGGGCCAAGTCGCTCCGATTTGCGCAGGACTTGCCGTGCCTGCCTTACCGGTTGCCTACTCTGCCGCCACGTCGAATGGCCCTCCCCCCCGGCCTACGGCCGACCCCTCTCCCACTGAAGTGGGCGAGGAGTAAAGGGAAATTGCATTGCCCGTCGCCCAAAGCGTTGGGAGAGGAGGGGTCCCCGCGGTGAGCGAAGCGAACGAGTGGCGCCAGCGGCGCCGGGAGAGCGGGGCGGGCGCCGGCGGGGTGAGGGCTAAGTGCCGCGGTTCGCACAGGTTTCCAATAGAACTAGGGTGCTAGTAGCTATCCGGTAAGGCAGGTTGCCGTGCCCAAACGCGTGGCCGGGTCGCCGCGCCCGCGGCGATGCGCCCAGGTCGAATTGCCTTGTTGACCGCGGCCCTGGCCCCTATACTCGCCCAGGCCACCGCGACCGGGAGCTGCCCATGCGCCTCGCCCAGTTTGTCTGCCTCATCGCCACCTTCGGCCTGGTCGGCTGCGTCGATACTCCCTCCACGCCCGCTTCCGTGCCTGCCGCAACACCCAATCCCAGCTGCCTGAGGAACTCGGTCGTGGACTGTATGCCCTATCCCGCGCTCACCAACCTGGCCACCGGCCAGAAACTGCACCCCAGCGCCACTTCGTGGACCCAGGCCATCCACCTGGCCAGCGTGGCCACCGGCACCACCTTGGGCATTCCGTATAGCCTGACCAACGAGGCGTCGCCCATCCTCGCGGCCGCGGTCCAAATCAGCCAGGTCACATTGGTGACCAAGAGCACGGAGGACCCTCCCGCCATCGAGTGCATCCGCAGCGACGGGCTGGCCTGCAGCGACCCCAAGGCCACTTGGAAGGCCATCGTGCCCGCGGACATGAAGGCCGGGCCCGAGCAAACCACCGCCCAAAACGTGCAAGTGACGATCCGCCACCAGGCCGGCCCGCTGCCGGCGGCCAAGCTCTGCTTCCACTTTTACCCGGCGCTGCTGCAAAACAAGCCGATTTGCCTGGCGATCCAGACCGATATGGTGCCGTAGTGCCTCTGGGTGCACGTGAAAGGGAGAAGACAGTGCGCCAGCGGAGTGACCTGAAACCCGTGGTGGTTTGGCTGGGGATGCTGCTGGGGCCGGCAACTTGCTCCCAACCGGCGACGCCAGCCAGCTCTGTCCAGCCCGACACGACGGTGGTGGTGCCGTAGGTCCGGCCGGCCCGCGCCAGCGGGCCACCGCGCAACGGACACGAACCCGCAGGGCGGCGCCGCGCGCCGGTTTGGGCCAAGTCGCTCCGATTTTGGCGTGAATTGTCGCGCCCAAACTCGTGGCCGGGTCGCCGCGGCAGCGGCGATGCGCCCAGCAAACGACGCGACTCATCACGGCCATGGCCGACACCGGAACGGCAAGCGTGTGCTGGCGCGCCTTGCGACCAGCCCCGGCAACCACTAGGCTGGACCGCGGGCGGCAGTTGGATGACACATGGCTAGACCTGCTCAATGGTCGCACGGGCCACACTCGATTTTCGCCGGTCCGTGGCAGGCGCGTCGCTGTCTTGCTGCAGCGGCCACCGTCGTCGGCCTGGCTGGCTGCGCGGGCAGTGCCCCAAGTGGTGGCTTGGCCGACGTCTCGTCCTCGGCGACGGCTGAGGTGGCCGCTGGCGAAATCGACGCCGCCGCGCCACCGGCCGATGTCCCCGACGGCGGCAGTCCGCAGTGGGGCCCCGATGTCCCTCACACCGATCCGCCCGGTTATCCCGATGTTGGGCCGACCAAGCCGCCGCCCGATAGCGGGCCAGACACCTTTTCTCCCGACACGTTGATCGAGGAAAACTGGCCCGGTCCCGACGGCGGCCCCACCAGCTGCAACCCCTGGAACTGCGATGACAACAACTCTTGCACGGTGGATCAGTGCGTCGCCGGCATGGGCTGCGTGCACAGCCCGGCCGCGGCCGGCACACCGTGCAGCGACAACACCGCCTGCACGCAAGGCAACAGCTGCCAATGGGGCCAATGCGGCAGCGGCGCGCTGGGGCCGTTGGCCATGGGCCCCGGCGATCAAGGGCACGTCCTGCCGCTCGAAGACGGCGGCGCCGTGGCGGTGGGCAGCAAGACCTGGCCGCCGAATGCCGGCTCGGCCTGGTGCAAGCGCGTGGACGGCAGCGGCACCCCCAGCTGGGAGATCGACTGGAAGTTGGGCGACGGCGGCGGGGTCGCCGGCAGCCTAGCCGGCCCAGACGGCGGCTACTACGTGGTGGGGCAGGCGGCTTTGACGCCGCTTGCGCCGGGCCAATCCACCTCGGTCCGGCCGTGGGCGGCCCGCATCAGCGCCGCCGGCCAGGTAGTCTGGGAGAAGGAGGTCACCGCCGTCGGCCTGGGCGAGACCTCCACCGCAGTGACGCGCCCCAACGGCGACCTGTGGGTGCTGGAGCGGGGCTACTCCCCCGCGGAACCCAGCCAACTCATTCGCCTGACGGCCGCGGGCGAGCTGCTGGGCGCGTCCGAGCTGGGCGCCCCCGTGGCCGTGGGCAAGGGGCAAAGCGTGTGGTCCACCGCCCTGGCCATGGCGGCCGAAGCCAGCGGCACCGTCCTGGTCACCGGCATCGGCCGCGAGGTAAGTGGCGGGAAGATCTATCCTTCCAGCACCCTGGTCTGGCGGATGGCCGCGGATGGCAGCGTGGTCAGCCAGCACACCTTCCCCCTGGCCAAGTTTGGCCAGTTCAACGCCCTTGGCGCGGACGCGGGGGGCTGGTGGGCGGCCAGCGAGGTGGCGACGAACGGCGGAATTCACCCGCTGGTCCTTCGATTTGGTCAGGACGACCAGCTGCAGTGGCGCAGCCAGGCCGCCCTGCCAGGAGCGGTGGTCAGCCTATGGCCGCTGGCGAACGGCCAGGTCGCGGTGCTGGGGTCCACGCAGGGCTGGGGCGCGGCGCGGTTGCTCCTGGTGGACGCCGACGGCGGGGTACTCTGGGACACCAAGGCAGCGCTCTCGAACGCCAACGCCAAGCACTTGTACCCGCGCGGCACCGGCTGGATGTGGACCGACACCGACGTGCAAGCCGGGGTTGCGCAAGTGCTTTGGCTCCGGGCCGACTCGTGGGGCCACGACGGCTGCCTGGCCGCGGGGGCGTGCGGCGATCTGGTCCCGACCAACTGCGCAGGCAACGGCCCCTGCGCGCCCGCGACGTGCGCGCCCAGTGGTGGCTGCGCGCCCACCCTGCCGCAGTGCGACGACGGCCTAGCCTGCACCGCCGACAGCTGCAACCCCAGCCAGGGCTGCGTGCACTACCCCATCGCCAACGGCGCGCCCTGCGACGACGGCAATCCCTGCACCAAAGGCGACCTGTGCACCGACGGCGCGTGCGACGGTCCTGCCGACAAGGCACCGTGCAGCGACGGCAACCCCTGCACCGTGGACACGTGCCTGGGCCCGGACGGCTGCAGCCACGCCCAGGCGGCCGACGGCACACCCTGCGACGACAGCATTGCGTGCACGCTGGGCGACACCTGCAGCCAGGGCAAGTGCGGCTACCCGTCGGTGTGGGCCCGGCTGCTCTTGCCGCAGAAAACCGGGACGATTGTTGGCCTGTTTGCCTTGCCCGACGACGGGCTGGCGGTGGTGGGCAGCGCCGGGTCGGCGGGCGCGCAAGTGCCCACGGTGGTCGCGCTGGACCACGGCGGCAACGTGCTGTCCGAGCAAACGATCGCCTCGCCACTCAGCTCGGCCGAGCTGCGGGCGACCGCCCAGCTGGCCGACGGCAGCCTGGTCGGGGTCGGTTCCGCGGCGAACCAGCTGCTGATCGTGCGCTGGCCCACACTCGACGGCTCGGGCCAAGTCCAAACCGAGAGCATGGGCGGCGTCACCCTGGGCGACGCCGTAACGCCCTGCACCGGCGGCTACGTGGTGGGCGGGCGTCTGGGCGGGCAGGCGTTCCTGCAAAAGCGCACCGGTCAGGGCAAGGTCGTCTGGACGCAAATGCTCAATGTGCTCAACGCCGTGCGGGTCGACAGCCTGGCCAGCGACCCGCAGGGCAACCTGGCGGCCGCGATCGCCGTGCCGATGGACTTGCCTGGCACCGATTGGATCAGCGCGACCGTGGTGGGCGTGAACTCCACCGGCAGTGCGCTCTGGCAAATGCCGATGTGGCCAATGACGTTGCGGTTGCGGGTGCTGCGGTCCCAGGGCAAAAGCTGGCTCGCCGCGGGCCACTCCGGCACGCCGGACGGCTACGAGGCCGAGGCGTTCATCGGCCAAATCGACGCCACCGGCAAGCTTGCTTCGTCTGGGATGTACGCGCAGAGCGGCCATGTCACCGCCCTGGCCGGCAGCGGCAGCGATTGGCACGCTGGGGTGGTCCACATCGGCAAGCAGCCCAGCGATTGGCGCGGCGACGTCTATGTCTCCACAGGGACGGGCTGGAAGTGGCAAGTCGAGCTCCTGGCCAGTGGTCAGGGCACGAACATGGCACTCTTGCGGCGCAATTCGGGCTGGGATGCAGCGGCGGCGGTCGGCCCCGGGGGCTACCCTGACTTCGCGTGGCAGGTGGTGCGCACCACGGACCAAGGGTTCACCAAGTGTCCGTAATTGCGCGGTCATTTCGCAATGGCGGCGGCGCGGCGCGAAATTTTTTCGCGAACGCAGCGTTTTTGGCGGCGAGAAGACCAGCAACATTCTGTGTTGATTAGATAATCCCCACCGCACGGGTCGCTAACCGCGAAATTCGATCTCGGCCGGCCCGCGCCAGCGGGCCACCGCGCAACGGACACGGACCCGCAGGGCGGCGCCATGCGCCGGTTTGGGCCAAGGGGTCGCGATTTGCGCAGGACTTGCCGTGCCCAAACTCGTGGCCGGGTCGCCGCGCTCGCGGCGATGCGCCCAGACGACCGTGGTGAAAAAACCGGCGGAAGCTACGGCGTGAAGCTGATCCCATCCACCAGCACCACCGTGTCAAAGGCGCTGTCGCCCACGTCCGCCACCTCCCACACCAGCGTCGCCGACTCGCCGCCCGCCGGCAGCGGCAAGGTCGCGCTCTGCCACGGCGTGGCCCACACGTCGCCCTTGTCAAAGGTCACGTCGGTCTTGCTGATGCCCACCGACTTGCTGCCGCAGGTCGTGCAATTGTGCTGACCGTTCGGGCACAACTGGTCGATGGTCCAGCGCGCGAGCTCGGTCTTGGCGCCGCCCGCGCCCAAGGCCCACACCACAAAATAGTCCTGGTAGGTCGAGCCGCAGTACTCGTCGAATTCCTCGCTGAACATCCGCCACTGGAAGGTGACCTTGGTCACGCCCTTGCTGGCGCACAGGGCCTTTTGCGCCCACGACGGCGCGGCGTAGGCCAAACCGGTCGACAGCCGCAGCATCTTCTTGCCTTCGGGGGCCACGGCGGGGCCCATCTTGTCGACCACCGCCACGTCGCCGCTCGTGTCCCAGCCCGGCAGCCCGTCTTCGAAGCCCAGCAGGTTGCAGGCGCCGCTGGCGCAGAACGTACACGGGCCCACGCACTTTTGGCCGTTGCACGACGAACCGGCCGCGCACAGGCCGCAATTGCCGGTGCAGCCGTTGGACCCGCAGGTCTGGCCGCTGCAGTCGGGCGTGCAGGTCTCGCACTGCTGGGTGGCGCCGTTGCACGACTGGCCGCTGGGGCACGCCGCACAGGGCTTGCCGCAGCCGTCGTCCGAGCACTGGTTGGGCTTGCAGACCGGCACGCAGGGTTTGTCACCGGGCACGTCGCCCTGGGTATCGCCCAAAGTATCGGCGCCGCTGGCGTCGCTGCCGCTGGAGGTGCCCGTGCATACGCCGGCCGTGCACTTGCCGCCCGGGCCGCAGTGGCTGTTGGTGGTGCACTGGATGGGGATGTCGACGATCTGGCAGTCGGCCGCGCCGCATTTGGCCCCGTAGGCGCTGGGGGTGACGCTGAGCGAGCCGCTGACCAGGGCAGTGGCGCCGGCGGCCATCGCGGCTTTCCACTGGATCTCCAGGGTGGTGCCGCCCGGAAAGTGCTCGTGGCACAGCAGGCCGCTCACGTCGGTGCCGCCGGCGATGGTGTAGTTGTTGCCCCACTTCGAGCGGATCTCCACGCCGGGGATGGGCACGCCGGTGGGCCCCTTGGCGCGGAAGGTGACGCAGGCCTGCTGATCCGTGGGCACTTTGTAGAAGCCGTCCAGGTTCCACCAGCTCAGGTGCGGCAGCTGCACCACGTACTCGCTGCCCACCTTGCCGGCCGCGCCCTGCAGCTCCCACAAACCCGAGGCGGGGTTGCCATAGAAGAGTCCGATGCTGTCCGGGTCGCTGCCCAAGGCCGGCGCGCGCCACTGCGCCGAGGTGCCCGACTTGAGCTGCAGCGGCTGCCCCAGCGCCGTGGCCGTGACCTCGAGCATCCCGTAGCTGACCAGGGGCGTCAGCACCGTGCCGTCGTAGGCCTGCAGAAGGAACGGCGTCTGGGCCGCAGCCTGGGTGGGCGGCAGCCAAGTCACGGTAATCTGGGCCGGAGCCATGGGCGCCTCGCCCGCGGTGGTGACCAGCGCGCCGGCCGGGAAGGTGATGCTGGCGCCGCCCGTCACGGCCACCGTGCCGCCATCTTGCGGAGTGACCATGCCGGTGGTCGTCACCGGCGACAGGACCGCGCTCACCGTGACCAGCGTGCCGCCTTTGGGCTCCACCAGCCGGTAGGCGGGGGCATAGCCGGCCTTTTCCAAGAGGACGACTGCTTTGTTCACTTTGCCCAGCGGCAGGTTGAACTGGCCGTTGCCGTCCGAGGTGGCGCTCTGCGAGCCCGCGCGCGCGGTGACTCCTGCCATCGGCGCGCCGCTGGGGTCAAAGACGGCGCCCACCGCGGTGACTCCGCCACTGGTTTGCGTGTCGGCGGTGCTGGTGGCGTCCAAGTCGGTGGAGCTGGAGGCCAAGATGCAGCCCTGGCTGGTCAGGGTCAGTGCGGCAAGGGCCAGCCACTTGGCCGGGCCACGAGGGGAGTTCGCTTGCAACATGGCTACCTCTATCGATCTTGCGCGGCGCAAGGGGCTGCAAACCAAGGTAGGCTGAGGCAGGCGGGGGCGCCTTGACTTGGATCAAGTGGGTGGCGGATTCTGGCTCGCAGGGGCGAGGAGCGAGGCGGGGGCCGAGATTTACGCGCGTCAATCGAAGTCCAAGCCAGCAACCACTGTGGCCAGATCCGATTGAGGTTGCGGCGGGTCTTGGAGTAGTTGGTCCCAGGTCCTACGTGGACGCACCCACTGGGAACACTCGACCTGCTCGCCTAACCCGCAGCGACGCCTTCGGCAACATCACCTGCGCCGAATCCGGCCCGTGCTGGGACAAGCCGGCCACCTACTGCGACGACGGCGACCCGTGCACCAACGACCTCTGCGCGGCGTGGTGGAAAGGCTGCCACCACGAGCCCTTCGCCGACGGAATGCCGTGCAAGCCCGGAAAAACCTGCCAGAAGGGCAAGTGCTTGCCGTAGGGCTCGCGCTGGTGGCGGGGTTGGATTGACGCGCGTAAATCCCCCACCGCAAGTTGGCCCAGCTACGCCCCCTCCAGCGCCGCCAACACCGCCTGCGCCATGGCGATCAGCGCCCGCGCCCGCTCGGCCGCCGTCTGCCGCTGCGTCGGCGTGTAGCGCGCCACCTCGGCGGCCAGCCGCACCGGGTCCACTTGCTTGCCGGCCTTGAACGTGGCGGTCAGCTTCTTGAACGTGCGCAACTGCGCCGGCCGGCCCGCTTTGCGCGGCGGGCGCGGGTGGGCCTCGCGGACCTTGGCCGCCAGTTCCTCGGCGGTCAGCCCTTTTTGCACGGCCAAGGCGGCCAGGCTGGTGCGCTCGTCAGGGTCCAGCACCGGCAGCAACGCCCGATGGTGGGCCACGGTCAGCTCGCTGGCCAGCGCGCCGGGCATGTGCCGGACTTGCTCGCCCACCCGCAGTAGCTCGCGCAGCATGTCGCGGCCGACCCGGAGCTTGGGACTGGTGGCAAAGGCGTCGAACGCCGGCAGGTTGCCGGGCCGGCAGTCGGCAAAGGCCTGCCAGTCGCCGCCAAAAAACTCGGCCAGGACGTAGCTGTGCAGCTCGGTGGCGATCTCCAGGTTCTTGCGCAGCAGGATGGCGTTGACCGTGCGCACGGCCTGATCAACCTGGGCGGCCTCGGCCGGGGTCAGTGGGGCGTCGGCGACGGGCGCGGGCAGGCCGGGGTCGGCGTCTTGGCGGCGGGTCAGGTCCAGGGCTACGGGAGGGTTGGCGTTGCGGGAGCTGTTGGGCGGCATGAGCGGCATGGGCGGCCTTTGGGCCGCGTGGGCTGCGGCCGTTGGTGGCGTGGTAGCACGGGGCGCGGGGCTTGGCCAGGGGACGGAGAGGTCGCGGGCCAGAGGCCCGCTCGTACCCGTGGTTGTGTAGGATCGGGTACGGTTCAGGGTCAGGGTCAGGGTCAGGTTCGGGTTCAGGTCCCCACTTGGCCGAGTCCACTGGACTCGCCCATCCCTTCGGGCACGTGGGGGCCCCTGGTTCAGGTTCAGGCGCAGGTCCGCAATTTCCTGCCTTGCCGGTTGCCTACTCTGCCGCCGCGTCGAATGGCCCTCACCCCCGGCCTACGGCCGACCCCTCTCCCACTGAAGTGGGCGAGGAGTAAAGGGAAATTGCATTGCCCCTCGCCCACAGCGTTGGAATCCCCGCGGTGAGCGATGCGAACGAGTGGCGCCAGCGGCGCCGGGAGAGCGGGGCTGCCGCCGCAGGCGGCGGGGTGAGGGCCAAGTGCCGCGGTTCGCACAGGTTTCCAATACACTTAGGGTGCTAGCAGTTATCCGGTAAGGCGGGCGCAATCTTGCGGTAGCCGGTGATCGCCCGCCTACTTGCAAACGCCATTGGCGTCGCACTTGCCGCCCGTGCCGCACGCCGTGCCCGCGGCGTTGTTGAACGAGTAGCACAGGCCCAGATTGCAGAACTCGTAGGTGCAGGCGTTCGCGTCGGCGCAGCCCGGATCGCTGGTGCACTTGCAGCCCATCATGCCCACCTCGTTCAGGTCGAATATCCAGGCGTTGGCGGTCGCGCTGAGCAGCTTGGTGCTGCCTGCAACGTACAGACGACCGGCCACGTTCGTCACGCCGTAGAACGGGTCGTCGCTCAACCCGCCGTAGTTGTGCGACCAGGCGAGCGCGCCGCCCGCGTCCAGGCCCGCCAGCCAGCCGTCGAGCCCGCCCGAGCTGGTCTTGACCGTGGCGCTCACCACAAAGCCACCGTTTGGACCTGCGGTGACGCGCCCAAGCGACTCCAGATCAGCGACGGGGAAGCTCTTGCTCCACAGCGACTTGCCGCCGCTGTCAAAGGCCGCCAGACCGCCGCCGCCGCTGGTGTAGCTGCCGTACACCACCAACTCGCCGGCCACGCTCAGCGTGGCGTCCGCGATGGCGGTCGCGGCCAAGACGGCGGTGCTCCCCAAGATTGCGCCGTCCGCCGACACGTGGGCGACCACCAAGTTGCCGCCCGAGCCCAATCCCGCCACCGCCAGGCTGCCGTCGGGCCACACGGCCAGGCCGCCCACCCCGGTCATGGCGGGCACGGCTACGCTCCACAGCTTGCCACCATTGGCGTCAACGCCGCCCAGCCAGCCTTGCAGGGTGCTGGCATAGACGGTGCCGCCAAGGACCCAGCCCTTGGCTACGGCTACGGCGCGGTGGCCCTCGACCGCTTGGTCCCCGTCGGGAAAGACGCACTCCCACAGGCTCTTGCCGTCAGCCTTGGTGCGGACCAGGTATCCGGCGCTGCTAGTGCCCGCCGCGACGCTGCCGTAGAGCAAGTAGCCACCCTGAGTGGCCAAGTGGCCGTCAAAGCGGTCGTTACCGGGCCCGCCGTAGGCGAACGAGCCGGTGGGGTAGCCCGATGGTGAGACAAGGACGAGCCAGCCGTCGCTGCCGCCGTGACCGCCGCTGGCCACGTCGAGCTGGACCGAACCCGCACCACTGTAGCCGCCGCCGGCGATCGGCAAGGCCGAGCGCACCTCAAAGCCGGGACCCACCACCATGTTGGCGCCTTTGCTCAGGCCCGCCGTGCACTTGCCGCCCGAACAGACGCTGCACGTGCTGCTGGAGCCACACGGGGCGCTATTGTTGGTAAAGACGCAGACGCCGAATTTGCACGAGTCGTCGGTGCATTCGTTGCTGTCGTCGCAGACCTTGGGGGTGCCGGCGCACTTGCCGGCCGTGCAGGTGTCGGCGGTGGTGCACGAGTCGCCGTCGTCGCAGGTTCCCGCGGCCGCGGCGTGCTGGCAGCCCTGCTTGGGGTCGCAGCTATCCGCCGTGCAAGGGTTTTTGTCGTCGCAGTTCACGACGGTCCCGGCGCACTTGCCGCCCGCGCACGAGTCGCCGCTGGTGCAGGCATTGCCATCGTCGCAGTTGCCCAGGCCGGCGGCGATCCAGGTGCAGATGCCGGCTTGGCAGGTGTCGTTGGTGCAGGGGCTGCCGTCGTCGCAGCTCTGCCCGGCCGCATAGCCGCCGCCGTCACTGTTGCAGGTGAACGCGGCGCCACCGGCACAGCCCGGAGCACTGCACACATCCGGCAAACACTGATTGTTGCTACAGAACTTGCCCGCCGGGCAATCATCCGAAGTGGCGCACGCCACGCAAACGCCCTGCACCGCGTCGCAAACCTGCGGGCAGTCCAGGCTGGACTTGCACGCCTTGACGGGCAGACAGGCAAAATTCTTGCACGCCTCGTTGGCGGCGCAGTCGTTGCTGCTCAGGCAGGCGACGCACACACCCGCACTTTTGTTGCAGACTTGTTTGGCCGCCTTGCAGTCGGTGTCGGACTTGCACGCGACCGCGCTGTGGCACTGGCCTTGGTCGCACCAGGCGCCGCTGCCGCAGTCCGCATTCTCGCTGCAGACCACGCAGGTGTGGCTCGCCGTGTTGCACACCAAGCCCTTGGCACAGTCCTTGCTGCCGCTGCAGGGGCTGGCCGGCCCGCACGCCGGCGCCGGGCTGTGGCTGCAGCTGCTGCCTTGGCACAGGTCGATGGTGCACGGATCGCCGTCGTTGCAGTTGACCGCGCACGGCTGGGCCACCGCGTCGTCGGCCGTGTCGGGCGCAGCCGTGTCGGGGGCGGCGATATCGAGTGCAACGGCATCGGGGTCTGCGGCGTCGGGCGCGGCGGTGTCGGGCGCGGCGGTGTCGGGCGCGGCGGTGTCGGGCTCCGGCGCATCCACAAGCGGGGCATCGGCCTCGGCGGTCTCGGCGCTCGCATCGGGCTTGTAGACGATGATTTCGACCTGCTTGATGTCTTCGCCGTCGGCCGCCGCGACCGTGCTGTCGCCACCGTCTGCCGTGGCGTCGCCGGTCACGGTGCTCCAGGTGCTCGACGTCGAGGTCGGCGTACCACAACCGGCGATGGCCAGCGCGGCCATCCATCCAGATAGCACAGTCCTGTTCATTTGTTGCCCCCGCAATTGGCGGCCAATCCGCGCACGCGCGGTCCGGCCCCACCAGCCGCGAGCAGTCTAGACAACCGGTCCATGCCCGCCAAGTGATGCGGCTAGCGCGAATGTCACGGCTGCGTGTGGTGCCCAGCGAACCCCGCCTGATACGAACCCCGTATGAGTCTCGCCACCTCGCCGTGACACAGCGCCGCAAATTGCGATTGCGATCCGCCGCCCCGCAGCGCAGCATGCTGCGGGGCTCGCCTGCCCCGCCCGTCTGCAAAGAGGCCTTCATGTTGCGTCTTCCGATTCGTGCCCAGCACTTCCGCCTTGCCACCGCTGCGGCGCTTTGGGTCACCCTGGCTTGCGCCTGCGGCGATCCCGCGCAGTCGCCCGGCACCGCAGCCGTCCAAGACAGCGCGGGCCAGGACGTCAACACCTCGTTTGGCGACGGCAAGAGCAACGACAGCGCCAAGCCCGGCGACACCTCCAAGCCCGGCGACACGGGCGGCACGACCGACACCGGCGGCTCCACCGACACCAGCGCCAAGGACACGACCGAGCCCGTCGACGTGCAGATCATCGAAGTGGCTGACACGACGATCGAACCCGACGTCAAGGTCGACACCAAGGCCGACGGCAGCGACAGCGTGGTGGTCGCCGCCTCGTGCAAGGACCGCTGCGACAAGTACGACGCCAAAGCCCCTTGCCAGTGCGACAGCTACTGCACCGACTCGGGCGACTGCTGCGACGACTACGCCACCCTGTGCGCCGCCAGCGCAGGCTGCAAGGTCGACAAGGATTGCGACGACTTCGATCCGTGCACCACCGACTCGTGCGCCAGCGGCACCTGCAAGCACGTCGGCACCGGCGCCTGCTGCAAGGCCGACACCGACTGCAATGACTTTGACGCTTGCACGACCGACAAGTGCACTAGCTCCGGGTGTGGCCACACCGCCAAGACCTGCGACGATGGCCTGGCCTGCACCACCGACAGCTGCGACAGCAAGACCGGCGCCTGCGCCAGCAAGATCCAGACCGGGTTCTGCGCCATCGAGGGCACTTGCCACATCGCCGGCGAGCTGGACGACAACACCTGCATGACCTGCGACCCCAGCAAGGCCCAAGACGCCTGGACGCCCAAGACCGGCACGGCCTGCGACGACGGCCTGTCGTGCACCAGCGGCGATGCCTGCGACGCCAAGGGCACTTGCGTGGGCACCGCCAAGGCCGGCTGCTGCAAGACCGACGCCGACTGCGGCGCCACCGACCCCTGCTCGGGCGGCACCTGCAACGCGACCACGGGCATCTGCTCGTTTGCGCCCAAGACCAACTGCTGCACCGTGGGCACCTGCTGCGACCTGGCCAGTCACACCATCAAAGCGGCCGGCACCGCCTGCGGCAGCACCGCGATCCAGGTCGACTATGCCTGCAACGGCAACCTGGCCCAGAAGCGCGACGGCCTGCCCGGCTGCGACGGCAAGACCGGCATCGGCTGCCTCAAGACCGCCGAAGGGCTGAGCTGGACCGCCTGGAAGACCTTGGCCACCTGCACCGCCATCCAAAAGTGTGTGCAGAACGCCGGAGCGCCGCCCACCTGCGAGTCCGCCATCGGCCCCTGCAGCAAAGACGCCGACTGCGACGACAAAGATCCTTGCACCGACGACGGTTGCGTGAACGCCACCTGCAGCAACCTGCCCAAGAAATGCCCCGGCGGCGCCACCTGCCAGGTGGGCGTGTGCGACCCCAGCACCGGCGCCTGCGGCCTGGGTGTGGCCGACAACAACTGCTACATCGACAACACCTGCCTGGCCTCGGGCGCCAAGCACCCCACCGACGGCTGCCTGACCTGCCAGCCCACCAAGAGCCAGACCGCCTGGTCGCTGACCAGCACCTGCACCTGCACCACCGGCGTCTGCTGCAACGCCACCACCGGCAAGATCCAGCCGCAGGGCACCTCGTGCGACACCGCCGTCAAAGCCACCGAGTACTCGTGCAGCACCGATGGCACCGTCGTCCAGACCCGCACCGCCACCCAGGGCTGCACCGGCAAGTCCAACACGTGCTCCACCTCGGCCAGCAACTACAGCTGGACCGCCTGGGCGCCCTTCAAAACCTGCGGCGCAAACACCACTTGCGAGGTCACGGACCCAACCGTGGCCGGCACCTGCAAGGCCGGCGCCGACCCGCTGTGCGGCCAAGCCGACAAGTACGAAGTGGGCACCACCGCCAAGACCGCATACAACCTGGGCACTTTTGCCGATGACGCCGCCGACCTGACCCTGAACCCGCAGCTGCTGATGGGCGGCAACGACGACGTCGACTTCGTCCGCTACACCATCACCGACGGCGCCAACACCAAGGCCCCCACCGTCAAGCTGACCTGGAGCGGCGCCGGCACGGCCAAGGTCTGCGCCTACTACGCCTGCAGCGCGGGCGCCGGCGGCAACACCTGCAAGGCGGTGATCTGCCCCAGCGGCTCGACCTCGGACAGCAACGCCGACGTCAGCGGCGTCGCCGGCAACGGCTGCTGCATGACCGGCCAGACCGGCACCTTGACCTGGAACCCCGCGCCGTCGACCGGCACCGACGCCACCGGCACGGTCTACGTGTCCGTCACCAACACCGCCGGCAAGTGCCAGCAGGTCAGCTTGACCGCGACCATGGGCGTCGCTGCGGCCACCCCCTGCACGCCGGGCAGCAAGTGCTGCACCGCCGACGGCAATTTCGCCGCCCAGGGCACCGCCTGCGGCACCACCACCGTCGCCGCCGAGTACAAGTGCGACAGCACCGCCCAGGGCGGCAAGATCCTGCAGCGCAAGGCGGTTCAGGGCTGCCTGGGCACCAGCACCACCTGCTCGACCGCGGCCGCCAACTACGCCTGGAGCGACTGGGCCCCCATCCAGACCTGCGCCGCCAACGAGGTGTGCAACGTGACCGCCGTAGACCAGCCCGGCACCTGCAAGACCGTCTCAGTCTGCGCCGCCGGCAGCACCTGCTGCACCTCTACCGGCACCTGGGCCGCGGCCGGCACCGCCTGCGGCACCAAAGCTGCGCAGCTGGAGTACAAGTGCTCGGGCACCGGCCTGGGCGCCTCGGCGCAAGTCCGCAAGGGCTATGGCGGTTGCTCGGGCAGCAGCGCCACCTGCTCCACGGCGACCAGCAGCCTGGTGTGGTCCGGCTGGAGCAGCTACCAGACCTGCGGCTCCAGCCAGCTGTGCGTCGCCGGGGCCAGCGCCACGGTGCCGCCCACCTGCCAGACCCCGCCCGCCGACCTGTGCGGCAGCACCGACCCCAACTACGGCACCACCAGCCTGAGCGCGCCCAAGGATCTGGGCACATTCTCGGACTCTGCCGCCGCGCAATGGATGGCGCCCAAGGTGGCCCTGGCGTCCGACACCGACAAGGACTTCTTCAAGTACAAGATCACCGACGACTTCAACATGAATGACCCCACCGTGTCGGTCACTTGGACCGCGACCAAGCCGGTCACCGTCTGTGCCTACTACCAGTGCCTCGCCGGGCCCAACGGCACCGATTGCGACCCCATCACCTGCCCCAGCGGCAGCACCAGCTACATCAACCCGGCGGTCAGCACGGTCGACCCCAACGGTTGCTGCATGGACGCCACCAGCGGCACGCTCGCGTTTTCGGTCAACGCGCCGGGCACGATGAACGAAGACGGCTACGTGCACTTCAACGTCAAGAACAAGACCGGCTCGGGCTGCCAGCAAGTGGCGGTCAAGCTCGCCTTTGGTGGCAGCACCACGCCGCAGTGCGACCCGACTACCAGCTGTTGCGCGGACAACGGCACCTGGGCCGCCAAGGGCACGGCGTGCGGCGCGGTGGTCAAGAGCGAGTACCAGTGCAGCAAGACCAGCGCCGGCGGCATCATGCAAAAGCGCGACATCAAGGGCACTTGCGGCGGTTCGTCTTCGACCTGCAGCACCAGCACCACCACCGCGGGCGCCTGGAACACGGCCTTGGCCTGCAACAGCAGCGAGTTCTGCGCCACGCCCGATCCCAGCGCGGCCGGCATCTGCGTCACCCCTGGCGCGGGCTCGTGCGGCGGCGCCTGCGGCGGCAAATCCAAAGACGGCACCTGCTATTGCGACGCCCTGTGCGCCGCGGTCGGCGACTGCTGCTCGGACTTTGGCGGCAAGTGCGGCGGTTCGTGCACCGGCGCCTGCGGCAGCCAGTCGACCGCGGGCGTGTGCTGGTGCGACGGCTACTGCAGCCAAAACGGCGACTGCTGCCTGGACAAGGCCGCCAAGTGCGGGAACTAATACGAACCCCGTCTGATTCACGCCTGTACGGTTCCTCTGACCCGGTCTGCAACCGGCGAGAATCAGGCGGGGACCCCGGTTCGGGCCCGAAGAAT
>JBBISH010000105.1:0-22361 GCA_037441385.1 Myxococcales bacterium | reverse complement strand
CGCCGCCACCAGCAGCGTCCGCGCGGGAAACGTTACGGCCAGCCGCGCCCGCGTCACCACCGCCGTGCCGTCCTCGAGCGGCTGCCGCAGACACTCCAAGACTTGCCGCGGGAATTCCGCGAGTTCATCCAAGAACAGCACGCCCCGGTGCGCCAGCGACACCTCGCCCGGTCGGGGCACACTGCCGCCGCCCCCCAGCGACGCCGCCGAGGCCGTGTGATGCGGCGCGCGAAACGGCCGTGTGCGCAACAGCCCGGAGCGACTGGGGAGCAGCCCAGCCACCGAATGAATCTTGGTGACCTCGATGGCCTCGCGATCCGTGAGTTGCGGCAAGATCGTGGGCAAGCGCCTGGCCAACATGGTCTTGCCAGTGCCCGGCGCGCCACTCAGCACCGCGTTGTGGCCGCCAGCGGCCGCGACCTCCAGCGCGCGTTTGGCCTGCTCGTGGCCGCGCACGTCGGACCAACAGAGGTACTGGCGCGGCCCGCTGTCGGGCAGGTCGTCGTTGGCCGGCTCGGGCCACGGCTGTTCGCCACGCAGGCGCGCGATCACCTCGCCAAGAGTGCCGGCAGAGAGCACGTGCAAGTCGCCAACCGCGCGAGCTTCGGCCAAATTGTCGGTAGGGCAGACCAACCCGCGCAGCCCCATTTGCCGGGCCAGCTCGGCCACCGCCAACACGCCGCAGACGGGCCGCAGCGAGCCACTCAGGCTCAATTCGCCCACTACCAAGCAACCTTGCAGGCAACCCGCCGGGAGCTTGCCGTCCGCCTCCAGCAGCGCGAGCGCCACCGGCAAGTCAAAGCTGGTACCGTCTTTGCGCAGGTCCGCCGGCGCCAGGTTCACCGTGACGCGCTTGTTCGGCAGCGAGATTCCTGCCTGTTTCAGCGCCGAGCGCACCCGAACCCGCGCCTCGCGGACCGCCAACTCGGCCAGACCCACGGTGTCAAAGGCCGGCACGCCCACGGCCACGTCGCACTCGACCTCGACCAAACGCGCGTCCACCCCTACTAGCGCGGCGCTCCAGATCCTGCTTTGCCCATTCTGGTTCTGCATGGTGATGTGCCTGCCGCAGCGTCGCTGCCCGATGCAGAACGAATGTGCACATGCCGTGCCAAGCGATACCACAAGGAAAGTGCCCGCTTGCAAGCCACCGATACCGGTATCACGGTATCGCGATACCGCGAGCGGACTCACAGCAGCGACTGGCAAGCCCGCCGCGGCCCTGCTACATTGGCCTCGTGAAACACATCGCCCCGCCCACCTGGTTCGTGTCGCTTCGTTGGCTCTTGGTCGCGCTGGTCGCCGCCAGCGTGGCCGGCCCTTGGGGCTGCACCAACAAGAAGGTCCGCCGTTTTGGTGCTTCGTGCGGCCAAAGCGCCGAGTGCGAAAGTGGCCTATGTTACAACGGCTTCTGCACCAGCAGCTGTACCAACGGCTCGTCGTGCAGCAGCGGCGTGTGCATCGAGAAGGTCTGCCAGCCCTCGGACGAAGACTACGATCACGACGGCCTGACCAACGCCTGGGAAGCTCAACATGGCCTGAACGCTGAGAAAGTCGACACAGACGGCGATGGGCTGGCCGACGGCACCGAAGTCGGCCCAGACTTGGCGCATCCCCTGGACCGCAACGGCGACGGCATCCCCGACGCGCTGCAAAGCAACATCCTGGACAGCGACAAGGACTGCATGGTCGATGCGTACGACAAGCTGCCCGGCAAGCTGGATCCCTTGCCCGATGCAGCCTTGCTCTGCGGCAGCGGGGTGTGCGCCGGCAAGACCGGCGAGGTCCAGGTCGTGTGCCCGCCCGTCCAAGACAGCACGGCCGCGGTCGTCGCCGGCTGCAAGGGCTGCACCTGCAATTCCAGCACGATCCCAGACTTCCAGAGCCCAGAGACGCTGTGCGACGGCCTGGACAACGACTGCAACGGCAAGACCGATGAGGGCGCCAAGGTGGGCGACAAGGGCGTCGGCGACCCTTGCATGCCGATCCATGGCGTCTGCGCGCTGTCCGCCAAGCTAGGCAGCGTGGAGTGCAAGGCCGGCAAGGCCATCTGTTCGACCGACGGCGGCAGCGAGAGCAGCGGGGTCGCCTCGGCCGAACTCTGCAACCTGCAGGACGACGACTGCGACGGCATAACGGACAACGGGTTCAAGTTCCAGGACACGACCGTGGGCCAGAGCTGCCAGCAGTGCGGCTTCGCGGGCGCCACGTGCCCAGACGGCAGCCAAATGAACGGCGCGGTCGTCGGTTGCACGCCCGACGGTCAGGCCGCGACGTGCCTGGGCTTGCCGTTTGACAAGAGCTTTACCAGCATCGCCGTGGGCGCCCCCGAGCCGCGCGCCGGCTGGAGCATGGGTTGGCGCGAAACCGGCAAGACGGTAACGGTCTTTTCCGGCAACGTGGCGTCTGTGCAAGGCCCGGTATCGCCGGGCTTGGCTTTGCGCGACGAAGAGTGGTCCATCGGCATCGACACGCCGGCCAACCCGGCGCCGTGGCAGCGCGCCCAATCGCCGGGCCCAGGACCGCGCGCCGGTGGGGCCATCGCCAGCGACCCCTCGGCCGGCCTGCTGTGGCTGGTGGGTGGCGAAAACGCAGACGGCACGCTGCAGACCGACCTGTTCCGCTCGCCCAGCCCCGGCCAGTGGAATGGGGTGCCGACGAGCAACGCGCCAGATGCCGTGGCCGCACTCCCCGCAGCCACGATGTCCGTGACCGCCGGACAAGCGCCCGCGCCGGCCTTTGCCCTGAACGCCGGCGGTCAGCGCGCGCTGCTGATTTTCGATCGCCACTACGCGCGGCCGCTCTGGCATCCACTCGAAAAGGGGGCTTCGACGTGGGTCGAGACCGCCGGCGACGTCAGCCAGACGAGCACCGACGTGCGCTGTGCCGCACAAGTACCTGGGCAAAATATGGTTTTTGCCGCACTACCCTCTGGCGCGTGGCTCCGTTTCAGCTGGGATGGCACCACGGTCAGCGCCGATGTGGTGCCCTCGGCGTCCCCTGCGATCGTCCCGCCGGGCGCCCAATGCGTCGTTGACGGCCAGAACAATCTGCACGTGCTGGGCGGCTATATTGGAACTTCGGTGACCTCCAACCACGCTGTGGCGGCGATCCAAGGCAGCTACGCCACCCAAGTTATTGACTTTCAAGCATCCGTGGTCGACACACCCGGCGAAATGGCGGCAATAGCGCGGGCGGGCGGCATGGCCCGCTGGTCGCCGGGGCTGAACGCCGTGGTGCTGGCCGGGGGCGAGCGCAACGACGGCAGCGGCCGCCTGGGACGACCCGACGTGCAGGTCTGGGACCCCGTGACTCACAGCGTGCAAAGGGCAGACAAACCCAGGCCGCGCGCCCGCTTTGCTCATGCCGGCGGCTACTGGCCCCAGCAGAGTGCCTACTGCATCGCCGGTGGTCTTACAGCCGAGCTGCCTGTCGGCGACATCCCGCGGGTGGTGCCGGTCGAAGACGCTTGGTGCGTGAACAAAGACGGCGAGTGGGTGCAAAAGGTCGCGAGCGGTGTGCGCTACGCCTATGGTGCGGCGGCGGTGGACACGGCTGGGCAGCGCTTGGTCCTATCGGGCGGGTTGGCGCTGAAAGGTAGCGACTTCAGTGCAGTCTACAAGCTGTGGTCGCAGGGCCTGCTGCAGGGCGGCGCCGTGGACCCGGCGCTCGCGCCCACCGCGACCGTGCAGACGGTGAGCCTGGGTACCGCGTGGCAAGAGCCCGGACAGCTGGCGGTGGTGCCATCGCCGCAAGCTCCGCAGGTCGCCGCCCCCGCGTTTGCCTTCGACAGCCTGCGCAACCGCCTGATCTTGGTCGATGGCTACGGTCCAGGCGGCGAAGTGCAGTTGTTCCAAGTCCTGGACCTGAAGACGTTGGCATGGACGGACGTGAAGGCCCAACTCCCCAACGAGGCGGATGGCAAGCCGTTCTTGCCCATGGCTCGCTACGGTGCCCTGGCGTTGTACGATGCGACCCGAGACGTTGTGGCGGTGGTCGGTGGTTCGCTGCGCCACCCGTCTGGCGCCACCGGCTACGATGTGGTCAGCGGGCCAGCGGGGACCAAGGTAAGCGCTTGTATGTTGACTGGTTTTGTGCCTCTGGATGTGTCACAGACGCTGGTGAACCCGCACTTTGTCGCACAGCCGCTGCCGCTGTACGCCTCGCTAGAGAACCCTGTCAAGGACGAGATGTTGCTGAATCCGTACATCGGTGGACCGGTTTTCGCGCCCGTCATCTACGACGGCATCGGTGGGCACGCGTGGATCGCCGTGCCGGATGCACCCGCGCCCTACCTGGGCCCCAACGTGCCGGTCTGCAGCGAAATCGGCACCGCCTCGCTCCATGCGCTCCAGATGAATCACCAGCTCAGCTTGGACTTGGGTGCTTGCGGCGGGCAACTGGCGGCCAAGCCCAGCCTGCAGGGCCTGGATTGGGCGCCGTCGGCCCTGTTCTCTAGCAGTTTCCACTATGTCGATACCGACCGTTCGGCTTGGCTGGCGGGCGGCCTTGAACCCGACGGCGCGGTTTCGTCCGAAGTCTCGCGCCTTGGCCAAGCGTGCCAGAGCAAGTAGGGCGACGAACCCCGTTGCAGGCCCAGCGAATTGCCGGAGCCCTGGAGCTGATTCAAGCGAATTTCGTATGACCAACTCGATCGATTTCCAAGTGACCGCCGCGGACCCGCACGCCATCGCGCTGCTGGTCGCCTCTGTGCGCAAGCTGGCGCACGACGTCAACAACGCTTTGGTGTCGTCTGTTTCGATGTTCGATTTGGCCGTCTCGGACCTGGGCGACGACCGCCCCGACCTGGCCGGCTGGTTGGCCCCCGTGCGCCCCTACCTTTCGGCACCGCGCACAGTATTTGAGCGACCGATGCGCACCCTGCCCACGCGCTCGATGCAGCGGCCGCGGCAGTTCGCCGATTGGGCAAGCCAAATCCGCGGCGAGGGGGCCAAGCTCGACGCCGACGTGCAAATTCAAGAGGGCTTGCCGGAACCGCCCATCGATCCGGCCGACTGGGTGCAGTGTTTGGACAATGCGGTGGTCAACGCTTTGGATGCGCGCGAGAACGCCAAGCGGTGCGGTGATGCCGACGAACCGGGCGTGGTGGCGGTGGCGCCCTTTGCACTTGGCGAGTGGCGCGGAGTCCGAATCGACGACAACGGCAAGCCGCCGGCCGACCTGTTGGCCGTGGCCCAGGGATCGGCGCGCCGCAGCGGCAACGGTCACTTGGGCCTTGGCCTGCCGGTCGCGGCCATGCACCTTGCGGCAGCGGGTGGCCAAGTCCGCCTGTCGGCCAGCCCCCTGGGCGGCCTGCGGGTCGAGTTGCGCTGGCCGATTGGGGTTTCGCCGCGTCCTTGACCATCGGCTTGCGCATGCCGATACTGCGGGCGTGCGAGCTGCCGCAGGTCGCGCAGAGGTTGCCATGGGTTTTGCCGCCTTGACCCGCCAAGTTCCGCGTTACTTCGCGGGCACTTCCGTTGCCATTTCGCTCGCCTCGCTGTTCGCCGCGGCCAGCCTGACGGCTTGCGTCGAAGAAGCGACGATCACGCTGCCCAAGAGCTACAACGCCGTGCGCAACCGCTCGGTGCAAATCGACGCGAGCAAGTTCTTGGCGACCGACGGCTCGCTGGTCGACGCCGTGGCGCTTTCGCCGCAAAAGCTGTTGGACTATTCGGGCGTTTGCATCGGCGCCAACTGCGCCCAGTTCAAGCCCGCCGCCACCAACGGCGCCAAAGTCGCGGCCATGCAGGGCATCAACGGCACCCTAAAGACGTTGGTGCCGACCGACAACGACCAAAGCAAGCTGTTCGCCACCAGCGCCGCCAGCCTGTACGCCACTTGGATGCGCATCCCCATGGGCTATGGCTGCAAACCGCTGCTGCAAAGCCTGTTCCCGGATCGCAACAAGTCGCCGGGCGACGTGCAGAAAAATGCAGGCGACATCGCCAACTACAACCTGACGGGCTTGGACGCACTGATCGCAGCGACCCGCAGCACCAGCGCCATGCCGGTGTGGACCGTGGGGTACGACATCGGCAGCGCCGGCCAGGCCTGCACCTACGCCAACGGCGAGCCGCAAGGGCAGAAGATCCAAGACATCGACAAGTGGATGGCGGTGGTGGGCAACATCGCCGAGTGGTACGACCGCGTGCAGCCGGCACTGAAGAACGACCCCAAGACGGGCGACGCGCTGTGCCTCAGCAAGGATCCGGCGGTGACCCGGCCGTGGTACTGCTCGCACACGCTGATCAATTTCGAATTCCTGCGCGATCCGTTTGGCGCCGGCGGCTACAAGGCCGACGTGCCGGCCGACCGCCAGGCCTGGCTGTCTGCGTACAAGAAATTCGCCATGGAGTTGCGGACTAAGCACTTCTGGCTGCCGGCCAACGGCGTGGTCAAGATCATTGGCCCGTCGGTGGTGATCAAGGGCGATCTGGCGGTGCAAGACACCACCTCGGCCAACCGCCACCCGATCTACGACTTCATCGACTTTGTGGTCGCGCCCGCCAATCAATACACCTACGTGTCGGGCAAAGACGGCGCGGGGGCCGACATCAAAGAGACCGTGCGCTTGCCGCTGTCGCATCTTTCGCTCGAGATCGAGGCCGCGTCACCGACCGAGGCCAAGCAGATCCTGCAGCGCATCAGCGACTACGCCGCGCAAAAGGGCCTGAAGTCTGAGAAGTATGTCGACGGCGCCAGCGGTACCGAAGCGATTCCGATTTGGCTGGCCGACCTGCGCATCAGCAAGCTGCCAGCGGTGGTTGCGAACCTGTCGGATCCCAAATCGACGACCTACGATCCGGCGCGCGCCTCGGCCTGGAAGGGCGGCTTCTATGCCGCCAGCAAGATGCTGGTGCAGGGCCTGGCCACCGAAGCCACCATCGGCAACTTGGTGCGGATCCCCACGCTGGATCCCGACAACACCGCCAACACCAAAGAGCAGCTCATCACCAGCGCGCGCGACAGCGACTACCTGTGGTTTGGCCAAGAGACGATCGCCGCGGGTTCGCTCAAGCCGGCCGGCTGGTACAGCTTCTGGTTCCACCCCGACTACATGGGCGGCAAGCAACGGGTCTCGGTCAAGCACGGCCCCGACGCCTTGGGTATGACCGGCGCCGCCAGCATCAACCCGGATTCGGGCATCGTCGTCATGGCGACCCGCAGCACCTGCTTGACCAGCCAGGGCGGCACCACCGACTGCGTCCCCGGTGTCACCACCGCGACCGACCGCAACGCGTTTGTGACGATGGGCAAGAAGGGCGTACTCCGCATCATGGTTTCGGATTTCCAAGTCGAGCAAACCGGCACCAAAGAAAACCTAGAGCACAACTTGCGCATCCAGGTCGACGGCCTGCCCGCCGGCAGCAAAGTCGCCGGCTACCGCTGGGCCTGGATGGACGGCACGCCGCCCGGTACTTGGACGGATTTTGTGTACCGCGAGCTGGGTATCGTCGACATCACCAGCGGTTCCACCAGCTTTACCCGCACGGTCCCGGTGCCCTCTGTGCACTACCTGGAACTGTTCTACGACTAGGCACGACCCCTTCCGCCCTGCGCGCGTTCGGGTGGAATAAGAGGCCGGGCCCACGCATTTCCCTACTTTCTACAGGCAGGTGCGCATGTGCGGCATCATCGGTTACCTTGGGCCCGAGCAAGCGGCCCCGATCCTGGTTGACGGTCTGCGCCGGTTGGAATACCGCGGCTATGATTCTGCCGGGTTGGCGCTAGTCGAAGGCGGGGGCATTCAGCTGCGGCGCGCGGTGGGCAAGCTGCGCAACCTGGACAAATTGCTGCTGGAACAGCCGGTGCAGGGCACGGTGGGCATTGGCCACACCCGTTGGGCCACCCACGGGCGCCCCACCGAGATGAACGCACACCCGCATTGCGTGGGCACGGTGGCGGTGGTGCACAACGGCATCATCGAGAACCACTTGGAGCTCAAGGCGGAATTGCGCGAGCGCGGCCATGTCTTCGCCAGCGAGACCGACACCGAGGTGTACGCCCACCTGATCGACGAGCAGTTGCAGAAAGGCCTGGACCTGCCCGAGGCAGTGCGGCAGTCGGCCCTGCAAGTCCGCGGCAGCTATGCCATTGCCGTGGTAGACAGCAGCAGGCCGGACCGGTTGGTGGTGGCCAAGCAGCAGTCGCCCCTCATCATCGGGCTGGGCGACGGCGAGAACTTCGCCGCGTCGGATATCCCGGCGGTCATCGCCCACACGCGCAACGTCATCTACTTGGAAGATGGTGACTTTGCTCAGATCCAGCGCGACAAGGTACAGGTCTGGCGCATCGCCGACGGTGCGACGGTCGAGCGCACCCCCACCCACATCGGTTGGAGCGCAGTGGCAGCGGAAAAAGGCGGCTTCAAGCACTTCATGCTCAAAGAAATCCACGAGCAGTCGCGGGCGATCACCGATACGGTGCGCGGCCGCGCCTCGGTGGAACAAGGCGATGTGTTCTTTGAGGAATTGCGCCTGAGTGCCGCGGATCTGGCGGCGATCAACCGCATCGTAGTGGTCGCGTGCGGCACGTCGTGGCACGCCGGTTTGGTGGGCAAGCACTACCTAGAGACGGCGACACGGCTGCCGGTCGAAGTGGACCTGGCCAGCGAATTCCGCTACCGCGACCCGGTGTTGGACGGACAAACGCTGGTGGTGGCCATCAGTCAGTCGGGCGAGACCGCCGATACCTTGGCGGCCATTGTCGAAGCCAAGGCGCGTGGGGCGCGCACGGCGGCGATCTGCAACGTGATCGGCTCGTCGATTGCCCGCGCGGCGGGCGACGTGGTCTATACGCACGCCGGCCCCGAGATCGGCGTTGCCTCGACCAAAGCCTTTACTACTCAAATGGTTGCGTTGTATCTGCTAGCCGTCTACCTGGGTCGTCGGCGCGGCAAGCTGAGCGAAGAGGCCGCGCGCAACCTGCTGACTACTTTGGCACAGGTGCCCAGCGCGGTGGAGCAGGCCATCACCCTGAACTGGCACGTGCGCGACGTGGCCCGCCGCTACATGGACGCCCAGTCGGCCCTGTACTTGGGACGCGGCATGCAGCACCCGATCGCTCTTGAAGGTGCGCTGAAACTGAAAGAGATCAGCTACATCCATGCCGAAGGCTACGCGGCCGGCGAGATGAAGCACGGGCCGATCGCCCTGGTCGACGAGCACACCCCCACGGTGATCGTCGCGCCGCGCGGCCCGAACTACGAGAAAACCCTGTCGAACCTGCAAGAGATTCTGGCACGCCGCGGCCACGTGATTGCCGTGGGTCAGGCCGACGACGACGAGCTGCGGGCGGTGGTGCACGACTACCTGGCCCTGCCGCCGGTGGATGTGTGGGCCGCGCCGATCGTGGCCGTGGTGCCGCTGCAGCTGTTTGCCTACCATATCGCGGACCTCAAGGGCACCGATGTGGATCAGCCGCGCAACCTGGCCAAGTCGGTCACGGTCGAGTAGCGCCGGCGATGGCGGTCGACCTGGGCGCGCAGGCAGCGGCATCGGACCTGGCGTACGGCTGGGCTGCCAAATCGTTTGGTTTTCGCGGGCTTGGCGCGGGCGGCGTGCTGCCGGCCCCCGTGGCGGGCTATGCTGCGTGGCTCGACCTGCCCGGCGGGCCCCTGGCGCTGACCGCAGACGGCATCGGCACCAAGCTGGAATTGGCCGAGCGCATGGGGCGTTACGACACCCTGGGCTGGGACTTGCTGGCGATGGTTTGCGACGACCTGGCGGCGGCGGGAGCCGAGCCGGTGGCCGTCACCAACGTGCTGGACGTGGATCGCTTGGAGACCGCGACGCTGGACGCCCTGCTGGCCGGGCTGCACGCCGCCGCGCAGGTGGCCCAGGTGACCCTGGCCGGTGGCGAAATTGCCGAGCTTGGGCAAAGAGTTGCAGGCTTTGGGCCCGGGATGCATGCCAATTGGAGCGCCACGGCGCTGGGGCGCCTGCGGCCGGGTTGGCAGCCGGTCGACGGCCAAGCCGTGCGGCCTGGTCAGGCGGTGGTGGCGCTGGCGAGCGACAACTTTCGCTCCAATGGTTTCACAGTGTTGCGCAGTGGTCTGCAGCGCGCGCTGGGCGACGATTGGCATCTGTCGGCAGTGGACGATCGACGCTGGGGCGACGTGCTGCTTGAGCCAAGTACGCTGTATTGTCCGCTGGTTACCGCCCTGCGCGCCCAGGGCGTGCACCCAACGGGAGTGGCGCACGTGACGGGAGGCGGCATCCCGGCCAAGCTGGGCCGTGTACTGGCGCCGCAAGGGCTGGGGGCGGTACTGACGGACCTGTGGCCGCCAACGGCGGCGATGCAGCAGGCAGAAAAGCTATGCGACATCGAGCTTTACGATGCTTGGCGCCACTTTGGCCGTGGCAATGGCATGCTGCTGGTGGTGGCGCCCGACCAGGTGCCGGCGGTCCTGGCCCAGGCCGACGCAGTAGGTCTGCGCGCACGCCAGGCGGGCGTGATCGTCGCCACACCGGGGCTGCACCTGTACCATGGCGACGCGGCGTGCAGCTACGCGCTGCCCGGGAAACGCGATGACCGATAGCCGCACAGAAGCCCTGCCCTTGGCGGCCAGCGACGCCGAGCTACTGGCGGTATCCGAGCAGCGGCGGTTGAATCTGAACTTGGCGGAATTACGTGCCATCGTCCAGCATTTTCGCGGATTGGGCGACGAGCGCCGCGCCCTGGGCCTGCCCGCAGGGCCCAGCGTGTGCGAGCTGGAAGTGTTCGCGCAGACGTGGTCGGAGCACTGCAAGCACAAGGAATTCAATGCCATCATCGATATGAAGCTGGGTTCCGGGCAAGCGGCCAAGGCCTGGCGGGTCGACTCGCTGCTGAAGACGTACGTGGTGCGGGCCACCGAAACGATTCGCGACAAGTACCAGCGCGCTGGCAAAGACTGGGTGATCACGGCCTTTGACGACAACGCCGGGGTGGCCCGCTACAGCGACCGCCACCATCTGGTGCTCAAGGTCGAGACGCACAACGCCCCGTCGGCCATTGAACCCAAAACTGGTGCAACTACAGGACTCTTGGGCTGTCAGCGCGACGCCTTGGGGACTGGCAAGGGCGGAGCCCGCTTGATCGCTGGCATGGACGTGCTGTGCTTTGCGCCTCCGCAACCGGTCGCGGCGTTGCTGCCCGGCCAGCTCGATCCCGAACAGGTGGCGCGGGGCGTCGTGGAAGGCATCGCCGCGGCGGGAAATTTGACCGGAGTGCCCACCGTGGCGGGCGCGGTGATCTACGACCGCCGCTATGCCGCCAAACCGCTGGTACATTGCGGCAGCGTGGCCCTGCTGCCGGCCGAGTACCCCAACGGCCCTGGCCACCTCAAAGTGATCCGACCTGGCGACCGCGTGGTCGTGGTGGGCGGTCCGACCGGGCTGGACGGCGTGCATGGCGCCACGTTCTCGTCGGCGACGCTACAGACGGGTCAGGCGGCAAGCGTGGTGCCGCCCGGCAACCCGGCTCAGCAGCGGCGTTTGTTGGACTTGCTGGAGCAGGCTTGTGCGCAGGGCTGGGTCTTGGGGTCTACCGACAACGGCGCCGGCGGCTTGGCGTCGTCAGTCGGCGAGCTGGCGCAACTGAGCGGTGGCGCGCGCATCGACGTGCGGAAATTGGATGCGAAGTCGCCAGAAATTGGCGCATGGCAACTGCTGCTCAGCGAGTCGCAAGAGCGGATGACGCTGGCGGTGCCCCCCGAGCACGTGCTGGCCGTGCAGCAACTGGCGCGGGCCCAGCGGCTTTTCGCGGCGGATATCGGGGAGTTCGACAGCTCGGGCGCGTTTGCGGTGACCGACGGCGACCGCTTGGTCGCGCACCTGGACCTGAGGTTTCTGCACGGCGGCGTGCCGCGCAAGCACCTGCAAGCGCAGTGGCTCCCGCCGATTGTCCGCGAACCGGAGCTGCCGGCGCTGGACCTGGACCAAACCCTGCTGCAGTTGCTGGCCAGCCCCAACATCGCCAGCCGCGAAGGGGTGATTCGCCGCTATGACCACGAAGTGCAGGGCGGCAGCGTGCTCAAGCCGCTGATGGGCGAGCTCGGTTTGGCGCCGCAGGACGCGGCGGTGCTCCGCCCAGAGCCCGACGCCTGGCGAGGCCTGGCGATTGCGCATGGAATCTGCCCCAAGTATGGCGACTTGGACCCCTACGAGATGGCGGCCGGCGCGTTCGACGAGGCGGTGCGCTCGCTGGTGTCGGTCGGCGCCGTGCTGCCCAACCTGCAACACGCAACGCCGTGGGTGGGCTGCGATAATTTCTGTGTGCCTGACAGTGTTTACCACCCCGAGCACAACAGCGACGGCCGCAAGAAGCTAGGGGCGCTGGTGCGTATGGCCGAGGCCTTGTTCGATCAGTCGGTCTACTTTGACGTGCCGATGATTTCGGGCAAAGACTCGATGAAGAACGACTTCCGCGCTGGCGCCGTCAAGCTGTCGGTGCCGCCCACGCTGCTGGTGACGCTGGTGGCGCAGTTGCCCGACGTGCGCCAAGTACTGAGCAGCGAATGGAAGGCCGCGGGCGACCTCATCTATCTGCTGGGCCCTACTTACGACGAACTCGGCGGCTCGGAGCTGTATGCGCTGTTCGACAAGCTGGGTGCGCGGGTGCCAAAAGTGCGGCGCCCACAGGCCAAGACCACCTACCTCAAGCACAATACGGCGCACGAACGGGGCCTACTGCAGTCGAGTCACGACTTGAGCGACGGCGGGCTGGCCGTGGCGCTGGCCGAGTGCTGCCTGGGCGCAGGTCTGGGTGCGCAGATCCTCTTGCCGGGCGATGGACTCAGCGATTTGGCGTGGCTTTTCAGCGAGTCGCACAGCCGGCTGCTGGTGTCGGTGGCGCCGGGTCATGCCGCAGCGTTCGAGGCGGCGGTGGGCGAGACGGCGGCGCTGATGGGCAGCGTGACCTTTGAGCCGCGGCTCCAGGTGCTGCGCCGCGGCGCCGTGCTCATCGACACAGAAGTCGCCGCGATGACGCGCAGTTGGAGCATGGGGGGCCTGCTATGACCGCGCGCGTGGGCGTTCTGCACGGGCTGGGCCTGCACTGCCACAGCGAGGCGTTGGCGGCCTACCGCAGCGTCGGCGCGGCGGCGTGCTTGGTCGACGCAGGCGCGTTCTTGGCCGGGCACTTCGACTTGGGCAGCTTGGACTTGCTGCACCTCAGCGGCGGCTTCAGCTTTGGCGACGAAGGCGGCGCCGGCACCGCGTTTGCCCAAGAGCTGCGTGCGGGTCCGGCATGGATGGCGCTTCTGGCATGGATCGCTGCTGGCGGCCGCATCGTTGGGGTGTGCAACGGCATGCAAATCCTGGCCGCATCTGGTCTTTTGCCCAACATCGCCGGCACCCAGACTCGCGAAATCGAGCTGCAGGCCAACTCGAGCGGTCAGTTCGTCGATCGCTGGGTGCGGTGCCTGTGGCAATTGCCCAACGCTCCAGCCGAGTTTCTTGAGATGCCCGTGCGGCACGCCCAGGGCCGGGTGGTCCCGCTCTCTCCCGACCTGGCGGAGCGAATCGACGAACTGCAGCTGGCTGTGCTGCGCTATGTCGATTTGGGCGACGAGGTCAGCGAGTTGCCCCCAGCGAACCCTAGCGGCAGTCCGCGGGGCGTGGCCGGCCTGCTTTCGGCCGATGGCCAGATCCTGGGCCTGATGCCGCACCCCGAGTCGGCGATGAGTCCGCTGCAGCATCCGGCCTGGCCCGTGCGGCGGCGCTTGGGCGACCTGCCGGAACACGGCGACGGCGAGCGGCTGCTGCGCTGGTTGGTGGGGCCGTTCTGCCAGCGAGGTGGCGCATGAGTGACGACGACCGCTTGCAGTCCGTGCGCACGGCGTTGTTGAGCGTCAGCGACAAACGTGGGCTGGTCGATTTGGCGCGCACGCTGGCCGGCCATGGTGTGCGGTTGGTGGCCAGCGGCGGCACGCGGGCGGCATTGCAGGCGGCGGGGCTGACCGTCGACGACGTCGCGCGCTATAGCGGCCACGGCCAGGCGCTGGGCGGCCGCATCAAGACTCTGTCGTTCGAGGTGATGGCCAGCATCCTGTTCGACCGCCGCGAACACGCGGCCGAGGCCGCCGGCTTGGGCCTGCAGCCTATCGACCTGGTGGTAGTGAACCTGTACCCCTTTGTCCAACGCGCCGCACAAGGGGTAGACGGCGCCGAGCTGGTCGAGTCGATCGACATCGGCGGACCGACCCTGATCCGGGCGGCGGCCAAGAATTTCGCCAGCGTGGCGGTCCTGACCGACCCAAGCCAGTACGCCGAGCTGCAGACCGAGCTGGCCCAGACCGGCGGCTCGACGCGGCTGCCAGCACGCAAGCGCTGGATGCAGCAGGCGTTTGTCCACACCGCGGCCTACGACACGGCGGTCGCTGAGCACTACGCGGGCCAGCCATTGCGCTACGGCGAGAACCCGCATCAGACTGCCGTCTTCGTGCCCGACGGGCCGCTGGGGATGCAGGTGCACGGCGGCAAGGCCCTGTCGTACAACAACCTGTTGGACATCGACGCGGCGCTCTCGCTGGTGCTGGACCTGCCCCAGCCGGCCCTGGCCATCGTCAAGCACGGCAACCCGTGTGGTGTGGCGATGGCGGACAGCACTGCGGGCCTGCTGGAGCTGGCGTGGGCCGGCGACCCGGTGTCGGCTTTTGGCGGGGTGTTGGCCTGCAACCGCCCGTTGGGGCGCGAGGATCTGCGGTTCTTGGCCATGGACACGCCCGAGCGGCGCTTCGTCGAGGTGGTGGCGGCGCCCGCACTCAGCGACGAGGCGGTGAGCTACCTGAGCCAAAACAAGAATTTGCGCATCGTCACTTCCAGCGGGAGCCTGCCCGACCGCCGCCGCCGCAGCCTGGCGATGGGGACCGTGAGCCAAAGCCGCGACAGCGAGCTGTGGGCCAAGCACGAGTTCGTGTCGCGGATCAAGCCCATGGAATTTCCGATGCCGCTCGCGGCGTTTGGCCTGGCCGTGGTGCGCGCGCAAAAATCGAACGCGATCGCCATCGTGCGCGGGCTGGGCAGTCACCTGCAGTTGCTCGGCATGGGCGCTGGCCAGCCCAACCGCGTGGCTTCGGTCAAGCTCGCCGTCGAGCAGGCCCAGGCCAATTTGCGCCGCGAGCAGCCAGACTGCGACCTGTCCGCCGAGTTGGGGCAGTGCGTGCTGGTGTCGGACGCCTTTTTTCCCTTTGCCGACGGTCCAGAGCTGGCCCTGCAAGCGGGCCTGCGCATGCTCGTCGAGCCGGGCGGCTCGGTCCGCGACGCCGAAGTCGTGGCGGCGTGTGACCGCGCTGGCGCGATCTTGATGTTCACCGGTACCCGGCATTTTTTGCACTGACACGCACCCCACATGATCCACCCGCTTCTCATCGCCGTAGTTGGCAGCGGCGGCCGCGAGCTGGCGCTGGTTCAGCACTTGCAGGCGCACGGTCATCGTACGTTGGGCTGTCCGGCGCCCACCGGCGACTTTGCCGCGTTTGCTCAAAGCTTGCTCGCCGCAGGAGTGGATCTGGCTGTGATTGGGCCGGAAGCGCCGCTGGTGGCCGGTCTGGCCGATACCCTGCGCCGGGCGGGCGTGGCCACCGTTGGTCCGGATCAGGCCGCGGCTCGGCTAGAGGGCTCCAAGTCCTGGGCCAAGGCCTTCATGCACCGCCACGGCGTCGCCACGGCCCCTTGGCAGGCCCTGCCGCTGGCTGACGCGCTGCAACTGGCCGCCATGCAGCCGCTGCCGGTGGTGGTCAAGCGCGACGGGCTGTGCGGCGGCAAGGGCGTCACGCTGTGCCGCGACCGCAACCAGCTGCAGGCCGCCTTGCACGAAGCGGCCGCGCGGGATGGCGCAGGCGCGCCGGTGGTGCTCGAAGAGCTGCTGCACGGTCGCGAGCTGTCGCTGCACGCGCTGGTCGCGGGCGAATCGTACGCGCTGCTGCCGGTCGCCATGGACCACAAGCGCTTGCTCGACGGCGACTTGGGGCCCAACACCGGCGGCATGGGGGCGGTGGCGCCGCTGCCATGGGCCGGTCCGGCGCTGCTGGCCGAGATCGAGGCGCAGATCGTGGTCCCAACCCTGCGCGGCCTGCGCGCCGAGGGGCTGGACTACCGCGGCGTGCTCTATTTTGGCGTGATGGTGACGCCGAGCGGGCCGCGCCTGCTCGAATACAACGTGCGCCTGGGCGATCCCGAGTGCCAGGTGCTGCTGCCGCTGCTGGCGGGGGACTTGGGTCCGCTGCTCTGGAGCGTCGCCCACGGCAACCTTCCGGTCCAAAGCGTGACCGTCCAACCCGGTTTTGCCGCGGCGGTGGTGCTGGCGGTGCCGGGTTATCCCAGCGCGCCCGAGCTGGGCCAGAGCGTGGAAGTCAACACTCCTGAAGGACTATTGCTGCCTGGCTTGCAGGCAACGGGCCACGGGTGGCTGACCCAGGCGGGGCGTGCGGCGGTGGCGCTGGGCCAGGGCGCCACGCTGGATCAGGCGCTCGCCCAGGCCTACCAGCGCGCTGAACCGCTTGCGGCTCAAGGACTTTTGCTGCGTCGCGACATCGGCGCCAAAGCCCGACCGCGGCGGCTGGCGGTGTTGGCCTCCGGGCGCGGTTCCAACCTGGCGGCCTTGATTCAGGCGTGCAAGAACGGGGCTCTGCAGGGTTTTGCCGAGATCGTCGTCACGCTGTGGGACCGCAGCGCTCCAGGCCAATCCATCGCCCGCGACGCCGGACTGACGGTCGTACAGCTGGACCACGCGGGGCGTTCGCGGCGCGAGTGGGGCGATCAAGCGGCGGCCCTGCTACAGCAACACGGCGTGGAAGTGGTGGTGCTGGCGGGGTTTGCCCGGCTCCTGGCGGCGGAATTCGTGGACGCGTTTGCCGGGCGCATCCTGAACATTCACCCCGCCGATCCTACCCAATACGTAGGCCTGCACGGCTACCGGTGGGCGTGGGAGCAGCGCCTGGCCGCGACCGCCGTGACGGTTCATCTGGTCGACGCGGGGCTGGACAGCGGGCCGATTCTGGCGCAAGAAGGCGTGGACCTGCGCGGTGCGGCCACGCTCGCCGAGGTCGAGGCCCGCGGGCTGGCGGTCGAACACCGCTTGTACGCTCAAACGATTCGCAACTACTTGTTGGTGTTCTAGATCCATGTGCGGAGTCCTTGGCATCGTCAGCAGCAGCGCGGTCGCGAGCGATCTGGTGGTGGGTCTGTCGGCCCTGCAGCACCGCGGCCAGGACGCGGCGGGCATCGTCACCTGGTCCGATCGCTTCCACCTGCACAAGGGCACCGGCCGCGCCACCCGAGTCTTTGGCGACCTGGACGTCCACAAAGAGCTGCGCGGTCGCATCGGCATCGGCCACGTCCGCTATGCCACGCAGGGCAGCGCCGAGGTCCAAGACGCCCAGCCCGTGGCGGTGAACTACCCGCTGGCCCTGGCGATGGCCCACAACGGCAACGTGACCAACTTTGCCCGCCTGCGCACCCGCCTGAACCGCGAGCACCACCGCCTGGTCGAAACGAACAACGACGTCGAGCTGATTCTCTATACCCTGGCCGCACTTCTGGAGCGCGCGGATCTGAAGCGCCTGGGCGTGCCCGCCGTCTTGGCGGCGGTTTCGGCGCTGCTGGACCAGGTCGAAGGCGCCTACTCGGTGGTGGCAGTGGTGGCGGGGCTGGGGCTGCTGGGTTTCCGCGACCGCCACGGCATTCGGCCGTTGGTGCTGGGCGAGCGGCGCCAGGGGCAAGGGCACAGCGTCGCGTTGGCCAGTGAGTCCACGGTCTTTGACCACCTGGGCTTTGCCGTGCAGCGCGAGGTGGCGCCGGGCGAGGCCGTGCTGGTCACACTGGATGGCCAGGTCCACCATTCGGCGCCGGCCCCAGGTCCCAGCCAGTTCTGCGCCTTTGAGTTCATCTACTTTGCCCGCGAGGACGCGGTGATGAACGGCGCCCGCGTCGCGGCGCAGCGTATCTTGGCCGGGCGCAAGCTGGCCGACCGCGTACGCGAGGCTGGGCTGCAACCCGACATCGTCATCGATGTGCCCAACTCGGCTTACTTTGCCGCCACGGGCCTGGCCGAAGCGCTGGGGCTGCCCTATCGGCGCGGTCTGGCGCAAAATCCCGAGTTTGGGCGCAGCTTTCTGCACTCGACGCAGGCCGAGCGCGAGCGCGCCGTGCGGCAGAAGCTGAACCCGATTCGCGAGGTCATTGCCGACAAAAAGGTCGCGGTGGTCGACGACTCGATCGTCCGCGGCACCACCTCGCGGCACATCGTGCGGCTGCTGCGCGACTGCGGGGCCAAGGCCGTATACATGCTGTCGGCGGCGCCGCCGGTGCGCTTCCCGTGTGTGTACGGCATCGACATCGCCACCCGCGGCGAGATCCTGGCCGCCGGGCTGGATACGGAGCAGATTCGCCAAGCGCTGGGCGCGGATGCGGTGGTTTATCAGCGGCTGGACGATCTGCAGGCCCTGTTCGGCAGCACCGCCGGCTGCTACGCCTGCTTCTGCGGGGTCTACCCTACCCCTATCGACCGCAGCACGTTGCGGCAGATCGAGAGCGAGCGCCGCCATAGCCGCGGCGACGACGCGCCTACTTCAGCACCAACAGATGCCGGCGCAGGTAGCCGAGCTCCATCGGACTGAAGGCCGGGCTCTGGCTCAAAATCTCGGTCATATTGAGCGACTTTCCCTGCTGCATCAGGTTGGGACCGGGCGTGTCGATGTGCCAGCCGTCGCTGGGCCCCGCCAGCCACGGCCCGTCGATCCCCGCCAGCAGTCCATGCGGCGGCAGCCCCGGCTGCACCAGCCCCAGCGAGTGCCCGATTTCGTGGGCCAGCAGCGAGCTCAGGCCGGTCGCCAGCAGCCGCATCACCAGCTTGTAGAGAACCGCCCGCTGCTTCGCTTGCGGCTCCGTGATCGCGTTTGGATCCAGCTTGGGGTCCAGCAGCGCGGCATCGCTGGCCAAACTGCCAATAGGTTGACCGCCCAGGGCCGGCACGACCTGCGCCAGCAGCTTCTGCGCCACGGGCTGCTGCAGGATCGCCCGCAGCAACGAGGTGGTGAAGATCCCCAAATCCGCTGCGGTATCGTCGTCGGCCTGCTGGTTGTTCGCGTCGGTGAGCGCCTGGCCAAACAGACTCTGCACGCCGCCAATCACAGGCGCGTCGCCGCCCACCGCGATGGTCGACTGCTTGATCGCGCCGGTCGTCGGCCAAGGCTCGTCGTCAAAGGCAAACTGCACGCGCACACTTCCGGAGACCAAGGCGCCCGTCTGCGGGTCCAGGTGGAAGTAGCCCCACAGCTGCTGGCGGACTGCGTACTGGACGGCCGCGCGCAGCCCACCGTTCCACGCCGCGTCGCCACCTTGCAGCCCCAACTGCTCCAGCGCCTCGATCCAATCCGGGGTGCCGTTGGGCTTTTTGGTCTGGCTGACCTGCGCCGCGTTGCCCGCCAGCTTGACCTGCACCTGGCCCAGGTCGCGGTCCCAGTGCACGCGCCAGAAGTCGACCTGGGCAAAGGGATCACGGTCGGGCGTACGTTCTGCGATGTGCAGGGGCAGCTCGGGCGACTGGGCGACCCCCGAGCGTGCCCGCAGGCGCACTTGGCCAGCGCCCAGGCTGGGTTGCAGCCTCCAGACGTGCTGTCCATCGCCCGCGACCGTGTGGCTTGCGGCTGGAGACGGCAGCGGTAGCCAGCCGGCAGCCGGGTCAGCCGCTACGTGGTATTCCACAGTAGGAGTAGCGGGTTGTGCGATGTCGGGCGCGGCCAACACCTCCAGCTCGAAGTCGCCTTGCGCCACCGCCCAGGCAAACCCGGGCGCCGCCGTGCCCGTCATCGCCGCTGGCAAGTCCTCCACCGTCAACCACAGCGCAGTGGCTTGCGGTGCAGTCGGTTGGCGATCGACGACCTCGCTTGCTGGTACCGCCGCATCGGCATCGGCCAAGACATTCGCTGCGTCCGCGTCGGCAGTCGGCACAGCGGTGCCGCCGTTGCAGCCCGTGGCCAGGGCTGCGATCAGGCTCAGCCTAGCGCACCATCTGGGAGCCCGCCGGACCGGCCGCATCGCCCCGCTGTTTTGCACCGCGCCGGGATCACGCACCCATGGCCTCGCGCCGCCGCAGCCGCAACACGGCGATCAGGACCAGGGCGGCCAGGCCGTGCCAATCGCCGCGGCTCTGGCTGGAGCAGCCGCTGGACGACTCGGTGCTGGCTGGCTTGCTGGGCGCAGTCGCGACATCCAGCTTGCCCAACTCGCCAAGCGTGATGTCCTTGGCGGCCGCGGCATCGGCGACTGCAGCCGCGTCGCTGGGCGGCGTATCGCTCAAGCCCAGGTCGGTAGTGCCAGCATCTTGCGTGGCCGCGTCGCCGCTGGCATCCGGCGCTCCGGCATCGTCTTGCGTCAGGTCCGAGGTCGCGGCATCGGCAGTGCTCGCGTCCGGCGCCTCGCTGTCCGCGCCGGATGTGTCACTCGAAGCATCGCCGGCCGAAGCGTCACTGCTGCCGGCATCCGCTCCGCTGGCCTCGGGCACGATGAGGCAGCCTGTGGGGGCCGCGCAGTTCACCGCGCCGCAGGCTTTGCTGCTCAAGTTGTCCAAGCAGCCGTCCTTGTCCGAGTCGCTGCAGACCACTGCCGAGCTGCCGTCGCAGGTCAGCTCGCCGACCTTGCTGCACGTGTCGTTGCAGCCACCCGCGCAGGCGGCGTTGCTGCAGGTCGCGCTGGGTTTGCAGTCGTCGATATACTTGAATTCCAAGCACGAGTCGCTGTCCCAGTTGCCGCACTGCGCCACGTGCCAGCGGCCCAGCGAGTCCTTGACGCAGGCCATGGCGCCGTCTTTGTTGTTCGCCTCGTCGCATAGGTCGATGCAGTTCGACGAGCACGAGCCGTACTGGCAAAACTGCCCCTCGTTGCAGCTGTCGTATTTCATCCAGCCGTAGCAGGGGCCGTTGGTCTTGCTGCAGCCCCACACCTGCCAGGTGCTGGAAGCGGCGTCCCACTCGCACTTTTTGTCAAAGGGCCCGGCGCAGGCGTTGCTGCAGGCCTGGATGCAGACGTGGTTGGCGCAGACCAAGCCGGCAGGGCAGCTCGCGGCGCCGTCGTCGACCACGCCGTTGCAGTCGTTGTCTTGGCCGTCGCAGCGTTCGTCGCCGTCGCTGCCGGTGCAGTCGCTGTCGATCCCGTCTTTGCACACGTCGATGGCGCCGGGGTGGACGTTCTTGTCGGCGTCGTTGCAGTCGACATCAGCCGTTGCGCCATCGCCGTCCAGGTCCTGCGCGACCGTCACCACCAGCTTGGGCGGCTCGGTACCCTCTTTGGAGTGGAAGGTGACCCACCGCTCAATCGGCTTGTCCTTGCTGCCAAAGTCCGGATCGTACAGGTGCAAGCCGCAGTTGTCGGCCAGCGGCGTGGTGCTGTAGTCGGTGTCGCCGTTCTGCCAGTCGCGCACCGCCTTGGTCACGTCAAAGGTCCAGGTCTGGTTGGGCGCGAGCGCCAGGTTTTGCGGCAGCGAGCTCCAGGTGGTGCCGTTGCTGTCGTTCAAGGTCGCTTCGCTCCAGGCGCAGATGGCGGTGGGGCTGCCGATCTTCTTCAGGCGGGTCGTGGTGACCTTGGCCTTGCCGCCCAGAATCTCGGTCACTTTGACTACGCGCAGGTTCAGCTTGGCGTCGACCACCAGGCCCTTGGGCAGCTTGCTGGCGTCAAAGCGCAAGTAGGTGCGGAAGCTGCGGAAATTGGCCCAGGCCGGCGTAGCGGTGGCGCAGGTGCCCTTGGGCGCGCAAAAGCTGGGCACATCGCCAACCGCCGGGCAGCACTCCTGGCCGCCGCTGACGCAGATGTTCTTGGGGTCGCCGACCTTGCATTCCTGCCGCTGGATGCCCACTTTCAGCGTCGTCTCGGTGCCGTGGACGGTGGCGTCGTCGTGCGTGGCCCAGGTGTCGTCGGTGGGCGTCAGGGTCACCGTGGTCATGCCCTTGGGGTCGCCGGCCGCATGCGCGACTGCGGGCACGGTCAGGGCAAGCCCGACCAGCAAGCCAAGGCGCAGCGCAGACGGCTGCGGTCGCTGCGGGGAATCCACCATCAAGAACGGACTGTTCTGTTGCCTGGTCGCCACCATGGGGTCGCCTCGCACGCGGGCATTCCGGCCTGTGGGGGCAGACTACGCCTGGCGGGCGGGGGCGTCAAACAGGGCGAACCTTGTGGCTTTTCCTGCCTTACCGGTTGCTTACTCTGCCGCAGCGTCGAATGGCCCTCACCCCCGGCCTGCGGCCGACCCCTCTCCCACTGAAGTGGGCGAGGAGTAAAGGGAAATTGCATTACCCCTCGCCCAAAGCGTTGGGAGAGGAGGGGTCCCCGCGGTGAGCGAAGCGAACGAGTGGCGCCAGCGGCGCCGGGAGAGCGGGGCGG
>JBBISH010000104.1:0-22610 GCA_037441385.1 Myxococcales bacterium | reverse complement strand
CCGGTGCCCAGAGCCGGAATCGAACCAGCGACACGTGGATTTTCAGTCCACTGCTCTACCTACTGAGCTATCTGGGCGTCTTGCTGTTTCGGACCGGGGAACGGCACCGCTCGGGCGCCGTTGTGGGCCAGCAGTATGCGCAAGCGTGCAGCGACTGTCAAGACGCCCGCGGTCGGGAATTCTCAACGCGCGGATCGAGTTTCGCGCTGGGCCAAGCCGGGGCCGGGCGCCGGTTCTGGAGCCGGGGCCGGTGCGGGGGCCACTTCTGGAGCCGGCGCGGGCGTCGCAGCCGGCGCAGCGGCCTTGGCGGGCGCACCAAATCGCCAGACGGCGTCGAGGTAGGCGCCAAACAGACTGACTTTGTAGTCGCCCTGCAGACCGCAGAAGGCGCAGCCATTGTCCTTGATGTCCGCGGCGGTGACGGTGGCCGAGCCGGTGCGGTAGGCACCCGCCAGCGAGATGTCCAGGTTGTCGCTGATCGCGTAGCCCACGCCGCAAGTGGCGACCTGGGTGATGCCGGGCGGCGTACCAAAGGCAGACGGATAGCGGACTTGCGAGGCCTGGCTGTCGAACACGTAGCCCAGGCGCCCGGTCAGCGCGCCCAAGCGGTAGGCGCCGCCGACGCGGGCCGTGATGGTATTGGACCACTTGGAGATGTTGGCGACCTTGACCGGGAAGCCCAGGTCGGCGGTGCCGGCCATGTACGAGGTGTCGTTCTGCTCTTGCCAGGTGTACTCGACGTCGGCGGCCAGCCGCAGGTTGGTGATGCCGTCGTAGTGCAGACCCAGGCCCAGCTTAGAGGGCAGCGTGAACTCGTAGGTCAGGTCGTGGCCTTTGTTGCTCAGCAGCACGCCCTTGTCGGCCGAGACGGTGGTGTCGGTGCGGTGCCGATAGGTCAGGCCGATGCCAAAGTCCTTGAGCGTGTACTGAACGCCCAGGCGGAACCCCTTGGCGTTGCTGCCCTTCATCGACAGGTCGATATCCAGCGGGTCGCCGAATTGCTGCGGGTTGACGCGCTTGCGCTCGAAGTCGACGGTCGCGAACCGGTAGGCGGCGCCGATCTTCAGTCCCGGCAGGATCTCGGCGGCGATCGACGGCGCGTAGTCGATGAACGCCAGCTTGGTCATGTCCTCCATGTCGGCCGTGCCGCCGCCATCGAGCTTGGTCTTGTAGGTGTAGCTGGCGCCAGCGCTGGCCACCGGGTACACCGCAAAGCCCAAGGTCAAGTATTTGTGGAGCTTGTAGGCGCCGCCGGCCATGAAGAACGGCGCAAAGGTGGTGTTCGAGGTGATGCTGAGGCCGGGCTTGCTTTGGTCGCTGAGCACGTGGCTCGACGGGCTGCCCTTGATCGTGCCGATGAGAGGCGAGAAGTCGGCCAGAACCGCGCCGCCCTGGATGTTGGCCAAGCCCGCGGGGTTGTGGAAGATTGCGCTGGGATCGTCCACGTAGCTGATGGCGGCGCCGCCCATGCCCATGTGCCGCGCTGAGTACAGCATCGGCGTGTCGTAGCCGGCGGCCTGGGCTGAGAGAGATGCGGTCAGGCTGGCCGGCACCAGCAGGGCCAAGGCAGCGGCGATCCGACGAAAACGCAAGGTGTGATCGATCATGGCGCGTCCTGATGGGCGGTTGGGGCTTCAAGCGGGGCAGGTGATTGGCCGACGCCGCGAGCGTGCCACAGAACCGGCTCTACGCCAAGTCTGCGGCGAATCTGCGCCAAATCTGCGGCAAATCTGCGCCAAAAACGCCGAAGGGCCGACCCCAGCAGAGCTAAGGCCGACCCTTCGGTCGCGTTCCAGAGTGGCTTACTTGCCGGCCTTGCAGTCTTCGCCGGCCTGAACGCACTTGTACTTGTTCTGGCAGTCGATGCAGGCTTGGCCGCTGGCGTTGGTGGCGCAGCCCGAGCCGGCTTCGGCGGGGTTCTTGACGCAGTTGTTCAGCGTGCAGAACGCGCGGATGCCGTAGCAGGTGGCGCAGCCGACGGTCAGCTTGTGGCCCTTGGTCTCGACCAGGCACTTGCCCACGCAGGCCGAGCCTTCGGCGTCGGTGGTCTTGCTGATGCACGAACCCAGGGTGCACGACTTGGTGTCGTTGGTGAAGGCTTCGGCCTTGGCCTGATCCTTGCTGAGTTCTTCGACGTAGGCCATGTCCGACGCGCCCAGGCAGCCCTTGTCGGCGGTCATGGTGGCGGTGTCAGCCATCATGGTATCGGCCATGGTGCTGTCGCCCATCTTCATGTCGGCCATCGTGCCATCGCCCATGTTCATGGTGTCGGTGGTGGTGGTCGTATCCTTGGCGGTCGACGTGTCGTTGGTCGTGGTGGTGGTGGTGGTCGTGTCCGAGCCACAGCCCACGGCCAGCATAGCTACGGCCGCGAGCGCGAGCAACCAGTTGATCTTGCGCATGATTCACCTCGCGCCCCAGGTCCGCAGGCCCAGGGCAAGTGTTTTCGCCCGGCTTCGCCTGCACCACCCGGTGCATTGCGTATGGCCGGACGAATTCGCGCGGAACAATACACTGAAAATGCAGATTGTCAAGAATTTGGCCATTTGGCCGATCGAGCCGCCGTCAATCCTCGCCTTCGATCGGCGGCAGGGCGGCCAAGTCGGCGTCGGGCGGCAAACTCAAAAGCTCGCGGGCGTAACGCTGCTCGGCCGGCGAGCCGTGGTGATACATCTCTAGCAACGAGTCGATTTGCGCGTCGCGGGCCTGGGCCGTCACCCCACCGCCGTCGATGCAAGCCGGTCGATCGCCGGGCGGGCAGGCAATACGCAAGTGGAAGTGATCGGCGTGCGGGCTGGAATCGCGAGGCTGCACCAGCACTTGCGCGGCCCGCCGCCGCAGGCCCGCCGGCTCGCCCTGCCGCAGCGCATAGTCCAACATCTGATTGCGCAACGGAATCGATACGAAGATCCACTGCACCACCACGTCGGGATCCGAGAGCCAGTGCCTCACCAGGCTCCAGTTGCGCGCGGCGTCGAACTCGTAGCGACCGGCGTCCTGGGTGGGCCCGTCGGCGACGCCCGTGCTGTCGAAGTGACAGAAATTGTCAGGTTGTTTGTCGCTGCCGAAGCGGTCCAAGGCAAAGAACATGACGTCGGCGTCGCGGCCACTGTTATGGCTGACGCTGGGGCCGATGTCGCCGCCCTCTTGCCGCGACAGATTGGCCACGCGGAGCACCGCGCCGGGATGATCCTGCTCTAGGGCGGCCGCAGACCGCTCGAGCAGCCCGGTCAGCTCGGCGGTGGCGAAGTATAGGGCGTTGCGCTTGGTCTGCGGCAGGATCCGCAGTGCCGCGCTCTCTTGCAGCGCCACGCCGCCCTGCAGCGCGCCGTTCTGGGCCGTCCCAACGCTGCGGCTGTGGGCGCCGGGCGTCTGGCCAAAACGACCTTGCAGTGCAGGACCTTGTAGGGCGGTCTCTGGTGGGTCTTCGTCCCACTGCGCCCGGGTGACGGCGGCGGCCAGTACGGTCGCCGGCCCCGGTAGCGGCGCGGCCGCAGCCATCTTGGGCACCGCGGGCTCGTGCGCCGGGGGCGGCGGCACAGAGCGACTGCACGCCGCGCCGCAGACCAACGCAACTTGAAAAACTATCTTGTTTATCAACGGGTTAGTGTCCGTGCTTGTCTTTATGGTGGTCCACCGGCACCCCCTGCGTGATGGCCTTGACGTGGTGAGTGACCACCGGCATATGCGGGTAGTGCAGGCCATCGACGACTTCGACCGCGCCCACGGCGATCGCCGCTTGGACCGCCGTGACTTCCTCTTCGGCGTTCTGCACTTCGCCGTCCAGGTACGCAACTTCCTGGTCGTCGACCTCTACGTGTACGCCGCGCACGCCCGCGGCCTGGATCGCCTTGGAGATGGCTTCGGCGTCGCGTTGTTCTTGTTTGGACATGACTCCCCCCGCTGACAGTAGTGGACTGGACAGTCCGGACTGGACAGGCGCAGCAACGGCCCCTCGCGTTCTGCGGCGCCAGTGCCAAGAACGCGGCCCCGCCGCGCCGGAGTCCGGTCAGGGTGATTTTAGCCCGGCCAAGCAGGGGCGCCAAGGCATGATTCGCAACCGCCCCTGCGGATTCACGCTTGTGCTGCAGCTTCCATTCAATCGCCAACTCGCGAAAATCAGGACAGGACCCGGCACAAGCCCCCCGCAGCGCCCCGGTTTCGGATCCGAATTCAGCAGATTGGGCATCACAGGATCATGACGAACCGGCCGCTGAACGGGCGATGGCAGGGCCGCAAACGCTTGCCCGTACCGGTGCCGGCCGCTACGCTGGAGACCAGGAGACTGCTATGAACCTGCCAAAGATCCTTGTCGACTCCACCCGTTGGCCGCGTGCGGCCCTGCCCGGCCTGTTGGCCCAGGGGGCGCTGCTTGCCCTGGTCGGCTGCGCGGCGCCGGCGCAGTCGGGGACCGCGGGAGCCGGCATCGACACAACACAACCATCGGATACTACTATTCTTTCTGATAGTCACCCTGGGGACTCTGCCGCAGACACGGCGGGCAAGGATGCGCTGCCCGACGCCCTCCCCGATGGCGCGCCCGACACGGCCAAAGACAGCGCAGACGGGACCGCCGCGGCCGACGCCGCCGACATCAAAGACACGGCGCCCGACGCGCCCGCCGATGGGGTCAACACCGCCGACACCCAAGACACGGCCGTCCCGCCCGATGGGAGCGATGCCGGCGGCGACGACACCAGCCCCAGCGACACCAGCCCCAGCGACACTGGCCCAAGCACCTGCAGCGACGGCGAAAAGTGGTGCACCCACAGCTTTGTCTGGCCGGCCGAGGGCAACGAAAGTTCGGTCGAGGCCCGCGGCAGCTGGGACGGCTGGAAGGTCGGTATCCCGCTGACTTTGAACGGCAGCACCTGGTCGGGCAGCGGACTGCTGCCGCCAGGACAACAGTTCGTCTACAAATTCCGCATTGTGCGCCAGAGCGGCAAAGAAGACTGGAAGCCGGATCCCGGCGCGAGCCAGCTGCTGGACGACGGCTACGGCGGCAAGAACGCCGTGTTGCCGCCCCTGAGCTGCCCAAGCGACGGCGTGTGCCCAGCGCCCCAGACGATCTGCGGGGTGCCGGCCAAGATCAGCGCCTTCGATTGGCGCGACGCGGTGTTGTACTTCGTGTTCGTCGACCGCTTCGCCAACGGCGACCCCAGCAACGACCAAAAAGCCAGCTCGGCCGATCTCGCCGACATCGCCAACTGGAACGGTGGCGACTGGAAGGGAGTCACCCAGAAGATCACCAGTGGTTACTTCAAGGATCTGGGCGTCAACGCGCTGTGGCTGACGGTGCCGATGGACAACACCACCTCGGTCGAGTTCGGCGACGACGGCAAGAAATACACGGCCTACCACGGCTATTGGCCCAAGGACGTGAGCCAGCCCAACAGCCACTTTGGCAGCATGGCCGATCTGCAGGCGCTGGTGCAGGCCGCCCACGCCCAGGGCATCCAAGTCGTGCTCGACTACGCCATGAACCACGTCCACAAGGACTCGCCGATTTTCAAGAATCATCCCGAATGGTTCCACCCGCTGACCGTCAACGGCCAAGAGTGCGTGTGCGGCTCGGGCGTGTGCCCGTGGGACGGGCCGTCGGGCGTGTGGTGCTGGTTCCGCAACTACTTGCCGGACTTCGACTTCAACAACGCTGACGCCCGCAAAGCCTCGATCGACAACGTGATCTGGTGGATGCAGCAGAGCGGCGCGGACGGCCTGCGCCTGGACGCCATCAAGCACGTCGAGGGCGCTTGGCTGACCGAGTTGCGGACCCGTTTGCTGAACGAAGTCGAGCCGGTGCGCGGCCAACACATCTGGCTCGTGGGCGAGACCTATACCGGCGACCAGGGCTTCATCAAGTCGTTCGTCGACCCCTGCGCCAAGCTGGACGGGCAGTTCGATTTTCCGCTGCGCGCCGTGCTGGACCAGGTGGTGCTGCTGCGCCAGGGAAAAGTCAAAGATCTAGAGAAGTTCATCCTCGCCAACGACAGCTACTACGGCGGCGGCGCCATCATGTCGACGTTTGCCGGCAACCACGATCTGCCGCGCATCATCCACTACGCCCAGGATACGCCCCTGTTTACAGACGTTTGGGGCGACGGCAAGTCCAAGGCCTGGAGCGGCCAGCCCGGCGTGGTCGGCGAAAAGAGCGCGTACGAGCGAATTGCCGTGGCGATGACCGTGCTGATGGGCAGCCCCGGCGTGCCGCTGTTGTACTACGGCGACGAGATTGGCCAACCCGGAGCGGGCGATCCCGACAACCGCCGGCCGATGCAGTGGACCGGCACCAGCGACAACCAGAAGTGGCTACTGGCGCAGCACCAGAAGTTGGGCAAGATCCGCAGCGAGCACCCAGCTTTGCGGCGTGGCGTCCGCCAGAGCCTGTGGAGTGGCGACGACGTGTGGGCGTGGTCGATGACGCTCGGCACCGACGTGGTCTACCTGGCGATCAACCGCGGCGATGCCCAAGCCTCGGTCGGCGGCCTGCCGGGGATCACCCTGAAGGACCTGCTCAGCGGCGACAGCGTGAGCGGCCCGGACCTGACCCTGCCGCCGCGCAGCGCGCGCATCTTGGTGGCGCCGTAGTCAAAGACGACTTGCCCCCCATTTTCTACTGCTGAAATTCGTTGGGGTTTGGGCTCGGGTACCGGGATCCGGTTCGGGTGGGGACGTGCGTCCCGCGCGTCAGGTTCCGGCTCAGGCCCAGGCTCGGGATCAGGATCAGGTCCCCACTTGGCCGAGTCCACCGGACTCGCCCATCCCTTCGGGCACGTGGGGGCCCCTGGATCAGGATCAGGATCAGGATCAGGATCAGGATCAGGAACAAGGGGGGGCATTTTCTACTGCCCGTATCTACTGCTTTTTCTGACCGGCATCCCAGCGACGGTAGCCCTCGAGCAGCGCGCGGTAGATGGCCTGGCCCAGGGCGCGCTCGCCGGCCGCCGTGAAGTGGCTGTAGTCGGACCAGCCCAGGCCGTCCTTGACCCAGCGGCCCATGGCGCCCTCGCCGCCCATCAAGGCCCGCGAGTCCAAGAAGGCACATCCGGCGCTGACCGCCAGCTTGCGCTGCCAGCCGATGATACGCACCACGGCGGGATTGCTGATGATCTTGCCCTTGTCGCGCTCGCCATGGTCCGAGGGGCCCAGCAGCAGGCACGCGGCCTGATCGCGGCGGCCGGCCATCAGGCGCTCAATCGCCTCGCCCATCTTCTTGGTGTAGCTGGCCTCCGAGATCGGGTCCTGCCGCTCGTTGCCGCCGTAGTTCAAGATGAGCAGGTCGGGGGCGCGATCAGCCATGATCGCCTGCATGTGGGCGGCGTTGGCTTGCGTCCAGCGGGTGCCGCGCGCCCCCACTTCGCCCAGGCAGTCGTAGACGATGCCCTGGTCGCGCTCGATCGCCACGCCGTGGACGCGGAGCCGGCCGGCGGTCACGCGGAAGCTGGCTGAATGCTTACCATCCTCCACGGCCCAGGTCTGGCTGCCGTCGCGGCCGCTGTCGGATAGTTGCAGAGCCGTCTGGGCTTTGCCGTCGATCTTGACCGCCAGGCTGGCCTTGCCCTGGCTGCGGTAATACACGGTCCACTGGGTCGACGGGGTCTTGGCGCTGGCGCTAAGGGTGAAGTTGTCGCCCGGACCGCCCTCGACCGACACGCCGCCGTAGCCGTACGCGCCGTCTTTGGCGTTGCCATTCAAGAAGTTGTAGAGCTTCCAACCCTCGCTGACGGTCCGGTCGATGCCCTTGTGCGTGTACCACTCGGTGCGGCCCTGCACCAGCGTGAAGCCGTGGCCGCCGTCGCCAAAGCGTTTTTGCAGCAGCAGGCGCACCACGTGGGTCAAGCCGTCGTTGGCGATGTGCGAGTCGCCCCAGTGGCCGATGCGCACCTTGGGCCGCTTGCCGGCGACCAGGTCCTGCAGCGCCCGGTAGAACGGCGCCATGTGCTTCAAGTCGCCTTCGATCCAAACCTTTTGGTCGCCCAGCACGTCGTCGCCCACCGCCAGGGCCTGGCTGGCCGTAGCGCCCTGGGCCAGATCGGTAGTGCCGGTCGCGGCGGCGGGCAGCCCCGCCAGCTTGGCCAGCTCCTGGTCGGACAAGTCTTCTTCTTCCGCGTTGTTGGGCGCTGGTCCCGGACCAGGCCCGGCGAAGGGTGCCCCCGCCTCGGCCTTGGCCGGCTGACTCCACGTCACGGCACGCTGCAGCGGCGTCCACTCCCAGCGATCCCAGTAGCGGTAGTCGCCCAGGGCGGGCGACACGTACGGAACCAAGCTCGCCAGCAGCAATATTCCAAGAATCGAATAGAGATGCAGCAGCGGCCTGCGCGGGAATTCGGCAGGCGTGTCCGCCACTTCGCCCGGAGCAGCGGCAAACTGCGCCGAGTGGGCCGCGCGGGCGTCTTGGTCGGGCGTAGTCAAGAGTTCAAAACCCCTTAGAACTGAAAGTAGATGAACGGCACGGCATCCGTCTCGGCCACCAAGCCCATCAGGCTCGCCACCGCCACCAGCGCCGCCCCTTGGGCCGGCACCGGCCAGCTGCGGAACGCCAGACGCAAGCGGTCGGCCCAGCCCGGGTGCGCCCAATGGGCCGCGTAACCCAGTGCCAGCACAGCCCAAGTGCCTCCGTCAATGCGCGCCAGACCCAGGCCGTTGTGCAGGAGCGCCCGCGTCAAATCGCCCGCGGCGGTCAGCGACGGGGCGCGGAACAAGATGCGCGCCAGCACCACAAAGTGGAAGGTCAAGGCAATTCGCCAAAGATTCTGTGTCCATGGCAGTTCGTCGTGGCTCCAGCCCTTGGGTTGCTTGCGGGTTTGCACCCGGTTCCAAGCGATCGCCACGCCGTGCAGTAGGCCATACAGCACAAAGGTCCAGTTGGCGCCGTGCCACAGGCCGATCAGCACCAACGTGATCAAGGTGTTGCGATTGGCGCGCCAAACTGAGCCGCGCGATCCGCCCAAGGGGAAAAACACGTAGTGGCGCAGCCAAGTCGACAACGTGATGTGCCAGCGCCGCCAGAATTCCGCCACGGTCCTGGCACGATACGGCCGGTTGAAGTTCTCGGGCAGCTTGATCCCCAGCAGCCGCGCCGAGCCCACCGCGATGTCGGTGTAGCCCGAAAAATCGCAATAAATCTGCAGCGTATACGCGTACAGGCCCACCAAGATCTCGGCGCCCGAGTAGATGCCAGGGTTGCTGAAGACGCGATCGACCAGATTCAGCGCCAGCCAATCGGCCACCACCACCTTCTTGACCAGGCCGGTGGCGATGCGAAACAGCGCCTCGCCCACGTCGTCGTCCTGTAGCCGCGGCGGGCGATGCAACTGCGGGATGAGGATGTGGGCGCGCGAGATCGGCCCGGCGACCAACTGCGGAAAAAAGGTGGCAAACAGCCAGAACCGCACCAGGTTGCGCTCGGCCGGCATTTCGCGGCGGTACACGTCGATCACGTAGGCCATCGACTGGAACGTGAAGAACGAGATCCCCACCGGCAGCGCCACCTTGGCCACCGGGATCGCCACGTCCAGGCCCGCCGCGTGCAGCACGGCGACCAAGTTTTCCGCAAAGAAACCCAGGTACTTGTAGTAGCCCAGCAGCCCCAGGTTCACGGCCACCGAGCCGAGCATCAGCGCCTTGCGCAGGCCGGCCCTTTGGTCCGGCGTCTTTTCGATGACCCGCGCCATCGCCCAGTCCCAGGTGGCGGCGCCCAAAATCAGCAGGATGTACTGGGGGCTCCACGCCATGTAGAACAGGCACGAGCAGGCGAGCAAAAACGCCGTTCGGCCCCAGCGCCAGCGCGCCAGGCCCCACGAGATGGCGACGACGATCGCCAGGAACACGACGTAAAAAAGCGAATTAAAAAGCATTCTTGGGCAACGATCCTGCTACGCTTGCGCGCCGGCCACCCACTCGCGCATCGCCTCGCGCACCGGCGCCCACTGGCCCTCGTCCATCCGCAGCTTGACGAAGCCGACGTACATCTCGTCCAAGATCGCCTCGAGCTCGTCGATCAACCGCAACCGCTCGTCCAGCAGCGACGCATCCTTGGGGCCCAGCATGGTCGGCAGCTTGGCGCCCGCGATCGTCAGGGACTCGGCGTCCAGGTTGACCTGATACTGGCGCTCGCCCGCGTCGAGCAAAAGCCGCGCTTTGGCAACCTTTTTGCCGGTCCGCAGCGCAGTGCGCGCCTCTTCGGCCTGCGACGGCGCGTCGGCCTGCACGGTGCTACCCTCTTTGGTGTTGCCGCCGGTTTCCAGCGACAGGCGCTGGCCAAAGTCCACGCCGACACGGCCAAAGGTGGGCGTGTCCACGCCGCCGCCGGTGCGCTCGGCCTCGAACCACAGCCACGTCAAGAACTCGCGGCCCAAGAACGCAAATCGCTCGGCACTGTTATCCATGGCGACCTCGCAGCGGCGCTACCGCGGAATCAAATGAAAACGTTCGGGTTCCAGCAGCGACAGGCTCTCGACCTCGGCCTCGCTCATGCCGCGCAGCCACAGCACCGAGCGCAACCCCACCGCCTGCAGCGGGGTCTGGAAGGTCTTTTCGAACAGCTCGACAAAAGCCGCCGCCACGGCCTTGCTGGCCGAAAACAGCCGAACTTCGCCGCTTTGGATGTTCCAGGCGATGTCGACCAACTGCAGCTTGGGCAGCGATCGCAGGCGCAGCTGCTTCTTCACTTCCAGCTTGAGCTGGTCCAACTCCTTGCGGCTCAATTTCTCGCGATTTTGCGCCTTGCAGCGGTTCATCGCCTCTTGATCCACGTAGGCCTTCATCGTGCCCGCCGGGATCTTCAGCGTGTCGATGCGCAGGCGAAACAGCAGGTAGCCGCTGGGCGTGACCAGGGTCCCCGGGTCAAAGTCGCCGGCAAAGGCATCATCGAACTGCACCCAGCCGTTGACTTTTTCCACCTCGGAGCGCGGATCGATCTCCACGAAGCGAAGGGCGCCCAGCTGCTCGGCAAACAGGCGTTCAAAGCCTTCGGGCGGCGGCGCCACGAAAAAACGCAGGTAACTCACGGATCCGGATGCCAGTGCCATGGCCAGCTCCCCCGGCGGACCTGGCCGCAGGGCGCGCAGGTGTAGACCTGCGGCGCGCCCCTGTCAACGCACCCCTTGTGGATCCGACCTGCCAGCATCGGGCTGGCGGCGCGAATCCTTTGGCGGCACGGCGCCATCCAAGCAATGGCCGCAAGCGCGGCGGGCGCGCCAGCTACCTGACACAAAAGTCATGCCTGTGGGCAAATACCCCAAAACGGCCGACCCTGCGAACCGCGATCTTCTTGACGAATCTGTGAACCGGACCATCGTACGGGACTTGGCGCGGTCCTTGCATGGCTCGTTGGTGGGTCGCAAGCGGCGCTCGCCCGGGTGGGGGTGCGCCGGACCCGCCGCCACCGCGCCCCGCCGGGCCGTCTCGCCGAACCCGAGGTTTGCATGGCTCCGCCACTCTCCAGTGCACGGCGTGTGTCTAGCGCTCGGCGTTCGGCCGACGCCCCGCACGCTGCCGCCCGACAAACCGCCGGCAATTCGGCCGTTTCCGGCCGCCGCTCCGCCTCCAGCGCCGCCGCTGCACGCTGGCAGCCACGCGCCGACCGTCCACGCCACGATGACCCCTTTGCGTCGAACGCCGCCGCGTTGACCGCGAGGACCGCCATGGAACCAGCCGAGTTGTCTGAAGACTTGTTGTCGCAAGAGCCCTCTGACGTCGACCTGGACGAGGCCGGTGCCGCCGCCGGGCTGGGCGAGCTGCGGCACCTGCGCCGCGAAGCCGAGACCGAGGACGCGATCGAGCAAAACCTCGACCCGACCGTGCTGTACCTGCAGCACATTGGCCGGGTATCGCTGCTGAGCCGCGAAGGCGAGGCCGAGGTGGCACAGCGCATCGAGGATAACTCCGCAGACATCCTGGAGATCCTCGAGCGCGTGCCGGCTTGTCGACCGCTGTTGACCTCCCTGCCGGTGGACATGGCCACCGACCACGAACTGCTCAAAGAGTGGACTGACCCCGAGGCGTGGCGCGATCGCGACGCCCGCATCACCACCTTGGCGCGCGCCGAGCGGTTCCGCGAGCGGGTCATCGCCCTGGACCAAGAAGTCGAGGCCCTGCGTGCCGAGTCACCCGGCGACCGCAGCGCACCGCTGGCCCAGGCCCTGCGCAGCAAGTACCGGACCTTTTGGGAGGATCGCACCGGCGAGCGTCTGATCGGCCGCGCGCTGGAGATCGTGCAGCAGTTGGGCCGCGACTTGGTGCGCGCCGAACATCACCTGCGCAATCTGCTTCACGAATCCGGCCTGAAGCGCGAGGACGTGGCCAACCTGGGGCCCACGCCCAAGCGCCCGCGCACCGACGCGGCCCGCCAGCATCTGGCCCTGGTGCAGGCGATCGAGCACGCCGATCAACTGCGCACCGATTACGGCGCCAGCGCCGAGCAAGCCCAGCGCGACCTGCGCCGCGTCCGCGAGGCCACCCGCGCCATCGCCGAGGCGCGCAGCGTGATGATCCAGGCCAACTTGCGCCTGGTCGTGTCGATCGCCAAGCGCTACCTCAACCGCGGCATGGCCCTGCTCGACCTGGTGCAAGAGGGCAACATCGGCCTCATCAAGGCGGTGGAAAAGTTCGAGTACCAGCGCGGTTACAAGTTCTCGACCTACGCGACTTGGTGGATCCGCCAATCGATCACCCGCTCGATCGCTGACTCGGGCCGCACCATCCGCATTCCGGTGCACCTGATCGAGGCCCTGAACCGGATCCTGCGCGAACGCTCGGTCCTGGAACAGGAATTGGGCCGCGAACCCACGGTGGAAGAGCTGTCCAAGCGCACCGAGCAGCCGATCGATCAGGTCGACACCATCTTGCGCATGGTCCGCTCGCCGCTGAGCTTGGACGCGCCGGTGGGCGAGGACGACGCGCAGCTGGTCGACTTTGTGGAAGACACCAATGCCGTCAAGGGCATCGACGTGGTCATCCACCGCGACCTGTCGGCCCAGACCCGTCGCGCCCTGACCCGCCTGCACCCGCGCGAAGAGGCGGTCTTGAAGCTGCGCTTTGGCATCGGCTCGGACGAGTGCCTGACGCTGGAGCAGGTGGGCGAGATGTTCAACCTGACCCGCGAGCGCATCCGCCAGATCGAGACCGGTGCGCTCCGCAAGCTGCAAGCCCCCGCCAATCGGGAAGTTTTGCAAGGCCTGCTAGAGGGCTGATTCCCTTACAGTTCGTGGACTGACATTCTTGTCAGGGTGCGCAAAGTTTGCAGACTTTTGCGCTCGCGCAGGTTTGGCAGGGTCGGTCGACGCGATCTTGCCCGATACCGCGCCAAAGACTATGCTTTCGCCGCTCGCTGCCTGCCCGGCGCCGCGCCGTGGCCCACGCGATGGCCTACCAACGCAAATGGCCTACAAACGCAAGGAGTCTGAAATGGTCGCTGCTCTGTCGTCTCGCGCCCCCCTGGCGCTGCTGGCCCTGGCGCTGCTGTCGCTGGGTGCCGAAGGTTGCCGCCGCCCGGCCGGCCAGCAGATCGTGCTGACCAAAGACCAGGAGCAGCAGATCGCCGAGAACGTGCTGACCGCGCCGCCGGCGACCCTGCAGAACAAGGTCGACTGCAAGTTCGAAGACAAGATCACGCTGCTGGGCTACGACATCAAGGGCCAGCCCAAGAAGGGCGGCACCTTTGATCTGGTCATGTACTACCGCGTCGATCAGCCAGTGCAGGGCGACTGGAAGATTTTCGTGCACTTCGAGGCCCCGGGCAAGCGCCGTCAACCGTTCGACCACTACGGCGTGGGCGGCCTGTACCCCGTGGGTCAGTGGAAGAAGGGCGAAATCATCCGCGACGTGGTGCAGGTGCAGGTGCCCGGCGACTGGGCCGACAACAGCGCCCAGGTGCTGATTGGCTTCTTTGATTGGGGCCTTTACACCGCCAGCCAGGGCGATCGTCGCCTCAAGGTGGCCGCCCCCGGCACCACCACCGTTCAGGGCGACGGCCGCGTGCTCTTGACCACCGTGCAGCTGGGCAGCGAGGGCGGCGAGCCCAAGGCCGGCGGTGCGGGCAACGAGCCCTTGCCCAAGCTGGACCTGCAGGCCGCGGCAGCCGTCGCCAACATGATCAAGCAGTACCAGGTCGGCAAGGCGGCGGCGGCGCCCGTCATCGACGGCAAGGACGACGAGTGGCAGGCCATCCCGTCGCTGCCGGTGTCGATCCAGCCGAACGGCCAGCCCCTGACCAACAACATCCGCGGCACCGCGCGGCTGCAGTGGGACGCCGACAACCTGTACTTTACCGCGCGCTTCCGCGACGAAGACGTCAAGAATAGCCACACCGCCAACGACAGCGAGCTGTGGGAGGGCGACAACGTCGAGCTGTTCCTGCGCCTGCCCGGCCAGGATGGCAAGTACTACGAGCTGCAATTCTCGCCCAACGGCGCACACTTCGACGCCATGTTCACCGCGCCGCGCACGCCGAAGTGGGAAGAGGCGAGCAAGTTCGACTCGGGCATGGAGCTCAAGACGACCACCGATGGCACGGTCAACGCCGACGGCGCCGACGTGGGCTTTGCGGTCGAGGCCAAGATCCCGTGGAAGAACCTGGGGCTGAGCGGTGCGCCGGCAGTCGGCACCAGCATCGACGCCAACGTCTACCGCATCGACGACAAGGGCACCCACGACATGGGCCACATGGGCGTGTGGGCCCCCGTGGGCGGCGACTTCCACAAGCTCGACGGCGCCGGCAAGCTGATCATCGCCGACAAGGCCGCGGCTCCCGCTCGCTAAGACGCGATCTTGACCACGCCAAGCCCAGTGCAAGAAGGGGCCGGCAAGCGATCCGGCTCCGGCGTTGACCAGCTGGTGTGGGTCATGTCCCGGCTGCGCGCGCCCGGCGGTTGCCCGTGGGATCGCGAGCAGAGCCTGGCGACCCTGCGCACCTACCTCATCGAAGAGTCGCACGAGCTGCTGGAGGCCATCGACGGCCTGGGCGAGGCCGGTCGCCGCGACGCGGTGGCCATCGAAGCCGGCGCGGCGCAAGCGGATCCGGCGGCCGTGGCCGATCTGCGCGAAGAGCTGGGCGACGTGCTGCTCCAGGTGGCGTTTCAATCGCAGATTGCGCGTGAATGCGGCTGGTTCGACCTGGACGCAGTGGCGCACGGCATCGCCGACAAGATGATCCGCCGCCACCCGCACGTGTTTGGCGAGGCCGTCGCCGACAACGCGGGCGAGGTCCGCGATCGCTGGGAGCAGCAGAAGCGCCAAGAGGGCAAAGGAGCGCTGGACGGCGTGCCAAGCAGCCTGCCGGGCTTGCTGCGGGCCCAGCGCGTCGGCGACAAGGCTGCGCGGATCGGCTTTGACTGGCCGGACGCGACCGGGGTCTGGGCCAAGATCCACGAAGAGATGGCCGAGCTGCGCGAGGCGGAAGCGCAAGGCGATCGGGCGGCGATGCAGGACGAGCTGGGCGATCTGCTGTTCGCCATGGCCAACCTGGCCCGCCACCTGGGCGTGGACGCCGAGTTGGGCCTGCGCCAGACCCTGGACCGTTTTACCAACCGCTTCGGGCATGTGGAGCGGCAGGCCGAGTCGCAGTGGGGCCGCCAGCACAAGGCCAGCTTGGACGAGTTGGAGGCGCTGTGGCAAGAAGCCAAGCAGCTGGAGAAGTTGGGACAGCTGCCCGCGGCGCGACGAAAACGAGGCTGAAGTACGGCGCAGGATCGGCTAGCCTGCACGCACCATGAGCTTCGTCCACCTGCACGTCCATACGCAATACTCCATAGCGGACGCCACCTTGCGGATTGCCGACGCGGTTCGCTTCGCGGCCGAGCACAAGATGCCGGCGCTGGCGATCACTGATCATGGCAACCTCCACGGCGCCATCGACTTTGCCAACGCGTGCAAAGAGGCGGGCATCAAGCCGATTTTTGGCTGCTGCATCGCCATCGCCAACCGACCGATCGGCGAGCACGTGCGCCGCACCCACAACCTGACGCTGCTGGCCGAAAACGAGACCGGCTACCTGAACTTGATCCACTTGATTTCGATGGCGAACCTCCGGGTTCCCGAGGGGGTGCGCCCGCGCCTGGACCCGGCGACGCTGCGCGAGCACACGGCGGGGCTCATTGGCCTGTCGGGCGATTTGTCCGGCGAGCTGGCCAACGCCTTGCTGCGCGGCGAACCCGACGAGGCCTGGCGCGCGGCTGAACGCTACAAGTCTTGGTTTTCACCAGGCAACTTCTTCATCGAAGTGCAGCGCTCGGGCCTGCAAGAGCACGACATCGTGGCGCCGCAGCTGCTGGACCTGGGGCGCCAGCTGGGCATCCCATGCGTGGCGACCAACGACGTGCACTACCTGCGGCCCAGCGACGCCCGCGCCCACGAAGTGCTGATGTGCATTGGCCTGGGCACCCAAGCGCGGCCCGAGAATCAGCGCTTGCCCACCGAGCAGCTGGACCTGGCCTCGCCCGAGGAAATGCGCCGGCGTTTTGCCGACATGGACCATCTGTGCGACGCCACTGTCGAGATCGCCGAGCGCTGCGAGTCGTACAAGATCGACCACAAGCCGATGCTGCCCCGCTTCCCGGTGGCCGAGGGCAAGACGGAGTTCGACACGTTTTGCGAGATGAGCCGCGCCGGCTTGGAGAGGCGGTTCGCGGAGTTCGAGCGCATCGGCAAGATCGTCGACCGCGACGTGTATTGGCAGCGGCTGGAATTCGAGATCGGCACCATCCAAAAGATGGACTTCCCGGGCTACTTCCTGATCGTGCAAGACTTCATCAACTGGGCCAAAGAACACGACATTCCCGTGGGACCCGGCCGTGGTTCCGGTGCCGGCTCGCTGGTGGCCTACTCGCTGCGCATCACCGACCTGGATCCGATCCCGTACAAACTGCTGTTCGAGCGCTTCCTGAACCCCGAGCGCGTGTCGATGCCCGACTTCGACGTCGATTTTTGCGAGGACCGCCGCACCGAGGTGATCCGCTACGTGTCCGAGCGCTATGGCGCCGAGCGCGTGGGCCAGATCGCCACCTTTGGCACGCTCAAGGCCAAGGGCGCGGTGCGCGACGTGGGCCGCGTGCTGGGGGTGCCGCTGCCCGAGGTCGACGCGATCGCCAAAATCATCGACACGGCGCTGGAAGGGGTCAAAGACGACAAACACAAGACCGTAGAAGACGCCATGCAGCGCGATCCGCGCCTGCTGCAGAACATGGAGCAGAGCGAGCCTATTCGGCAATTGCTCGAGACGGCGCAGTTGCTGGAAGGGTCGATGCGCGGCACCGGCATGCACGCGGCGGGCGTGGTGATTGGCCGCGGCCCGCTGTGGACCCATGTGCCAGTGGGGCGCGGTCAAAGTGGCGAAAACGTCACGCAATTTGACAAGGACGACGTCGAGAAGGCGGGCCTCGTCAAGTTCGACTTCCTGGGCCTGTCGAACCTGACCATGATCGCCCACTGCGTGCAGCTGATCCGCCAAGGCCAAAAGCCGGGCGAAAGGCCGTTCGATATCGCGACCGTGCCGCTGGACGACGTCAAGGCCTTCGAGGTGATCAGCAAGGGCGACACGGCGGGGATTTTCCAGTGCGAATCTCCAGGCTTTACGCGCATGATGGTGGCGATGAAGCCCACGGTGTTCGAGGACTTGGTCGCCTCGGGCGCGCTGTACCGGCCGGGCCCGCTGGGCATGGGCATGGACAAGGTCTACATCGACCGCAAGCACGGCCGCCAAGAGACCGAGTTCGACCACCCGGCGCTGGCCACGGTGCTGGGCGAGACCTATGGCGTGATCGTCTACCAGGAACAGGTCATGCAAGTGGCGCAGATCCTGGGTGGTTTCAGCCTGGGCCAAGCCGACCTGCTGCGCCGCGCCATGGGCAAGAAGAAGCCCGCCGAGATGGCCAAGTGGGGCGAGGACTTCAAGAAGGGCTGTGAGAAACGCGGCGACGTGGCCATGGAGGTGGCGGACAAGATCTTCGCGCTGATGGCCAAGTTCGCCGAGTACGGCTTCAACAAGTCGCACTCGGCCGCCTACGGCCTGATCACCTATCAAACCGCGTGGCTGAAGGCCAATTATCCCGTTGAATTCTATGCAGCTTTGCTGACGCGCGACAAGGACGACACCGATCGCATCGTTGGCTACTTGCAGCAGGCGCGCCAGGGCGGGATCCAGATCCTGCCGCCCGACGTCAACGAGTCGCAGCTGTCGTTCAGTGTGGCGCAAGGCCGCGTCCGGTTTGGCCTGGGCGCGATCAAGGGCCTGGGCGAAGGCGCCATCGACGTGCTGATGGAGGCGCGCAAGTCCGGGCCGTTCGAGTCACTGTTCGATCTGCTGCGGCGGGTCGATACGCGCAAGGTCAACAAGAAGTCGCTGGAAGTGCTGATCAAGGCCGGCGCGTGCGATGGTCTGGGCGCCGAGCGCGACGTGCTGTGGAGCAACCTGGGCCTGGCGGTCGAGCTGGCGCAAGACTCGGCCAAGCGCGGCAAGACGCCGTCGTTGTTCGGCGACGAGGAGTTGCACCCCGACAAGTACCAACCGGCCACCGAGCAATGGACACAGCGGCAGATCCTGGCCAACGAGAAGGAAGTGCTGGGCTTCTACGTGTCCGGCCACCCGCTGGACCGCTACGCCAAGGACCTGCACCGCCTGCAGGTGCGCAACCTGGCCCAGCTCAAAGACTGGGAGTACTTCCAGGCCAACGCGCCGCCGCCGCGCGGGCCCCAGGATCCCAACGCGCCGCCGCGACCGCGCCGCATGACCGCGACCGCCGCGGTGGTGGTGGTCGCCCACAAAGAGCGGCCGCTGAACGATGGACGCCGCATGGGCATCACCATGCTCGAAGATCGCTCGGGCCAGGCCGAAGCCCTGAGCTTTGACGGCCTGGACCAGTTCGGCGAACTGCTCAAGGGCGATCAACCGCTGCTGCTGACGCTGCAGGTGGGCGAGGACCGCAAAGAGGCCAACAAGGTCTCGCTGCGCATCGAAAAAGCGGCCCTTCTCGACGAGGTGATGAAAGACGAGGTCGAGCGCCTGACGGTGCGGCTGGCGCCCGATCAATGCGTGCCGGCCAAGCTCAAGGCGCTGTCGGACGCGGTGGCGGCGTGCAAGGGGCCGGCGCGCCTGCGGCTGCTGGTCCACGTCGAAGGTCAGGGCGACGTGGTGATCGACGCGAGCGAACGCTTCTTGGTGCAGCCGGGCGACGAACTGGTGGGCGCCGTGGAGCGCATCTTGGGCCGCGGCGCGATGGTCTACGGATAACTGATACGAACCCCGTCTGATTCACGCCTGTACGGCTTCTCTGACCCGGTCTGCAACCGGCGAGAATCAGGCGGGGACCCCGGTTCGGGCCCGAAGAATTGCCCGAGTTTTCGATCCGATTCGGACGGAACTGGTATGATTTAGTTACAGTGAGTTATAGGATATCCGCCACACACCGCCCTCGCGCTCCAAGGTGACCGGCGCCGGGAAGTCGCGCGACTTGGAGAACAAGAACAGCTTGACGGTCTTGGCCTCGGCGCTGCTCGGCTCCAGGTCGCGGCGGGTAATGCGCACCGTAAACGGCTTGTCGTGCACCACGTAACTTGCGGCAAATTGGCGGAAGTGCTTCCAGTTGTAGGCGCGCAGCTGGGCGACGGCGATGTCCGTGTCGCGGTTGCGGGTCACGTTCAAGTTCGCGTAGCACGAAAAGGCCTGGCTGTCGCCCAAGTCGTCCAACGCGCAGGCCAGCGCGGCGCGCAGGGTGCCGTCGGGCGTCCCTTCGGGGAAGGTGCTCACTTCGCCCAGGGCGGTGGGCATGGCGGCGGGCTTGGCAGGCTTGCCGGGATCGCTTGGCGGCTCGGCCGGTTTCGCGTCCGCGGCGGGCTTGCCACTGTCGCGCGCCGGCTCTGCGGGCGGGGCGGGATCGCGCGGTGCCTCGGCCGGCGTGGCCTCGCGGCGTGGCGCGATGTCGGGGCCGCCCGCGTGCTTGGGTTCGTCTTGCACCGCGGCGCCCGAGCAAGCCGCCAGCAGGGCCAGGGCCAGCGCGATCCAAGTTGGGGTCTGAGCGGGTGCAAGACTGGGCGCAGCCATCGGGTTCCTCCGGTTCTCGCAAGCCTAAGTACAAAAGGCCAAGGGGACGCGCCGCCCCCTGCGACCCCCGCGTACGGCCGTAGCCACGGCCGCCTAGTTCAAATGCCCGGTTTTCATGCATACCGGGTGCCGGAGGCATTTGAACTAATAGCACGCCGCCGCGTCCGAACCAAGCCGACCCAATCGGCCGGGCGCTTCCGGTACGGGCCAGCGTGAGTGTATCATGTGCGGGCCGATCTGGAGGCGCGGTCGCGTTGGCGACGGAACCAGACGCAGCGCCGCCACAATGCCTGGGAACGGACCCGCGGCAGGCACGCGCGGAGGCCAAGATGGGAATTGCCACAGCCGCCATGGTCGAGCGGGCCGTGCCCGGCGATCGCGACGCCGTCATCGAACTTTTTGCCGAAGATCTGACGGATCTGCACCTGCCCGTGCATCCCCCTGCGCTTTCGGCCGTGTTCGACGAGCTCGTGCGCGACAACCGTTCGGTCATTCTGGTCGTGCGCGGCGAAGCGGGCGGGGCCGCCGTGGGCGTGCTCGTGGCCAGCCGAGTGCCGTCGGTGAAATTCTCGGGCTGGTCGCTGTGGATCGAAGAGCTGTATGTGGGCAAGTCGGCGCGCCAGCGGGGCCTGGGCCGGCTGCTGGTCGAACAGTTGCTCGAGGTAGCCCGCCGCGACGGCTTGGCCGGCATCGATCTAGAGGCCTATCACGGCAACGCCCCGGCGGCCCTGCTGTACCGATCGCTGGGGTTCCGCCGGCTGGGCCGCGAGCGCTTCTACTACCGCATGGAATGGGAGAGCGAGGAAGACACACCGTGACCGCGCTGCGCAATCTGCAAAAACGAAAAGTATTCGACGAATTACTGCAGCAAGGGATCGCCGCACTGCACTTGGACGCGCGCCGGGCCGAGGTGATGGTTCCGCCGCATCTGGCTGGGCAGGCTTGGCTCGTGCTCAACTACTCCTGGCGCTACGGCGTGTCGGATTTCCGCTTTGACGACGAGATGGTCGAGGCCTCGCTGTCGTTCAGCGGCCAGCCCTACTTCTGCCGCGTGCCGTGGTCGGCCGTGTTCGCGGTCACCGACCCATCGCGCACCCAGGGCTACATCTGGCAGGACGAGGTGCCCGGCGAAGTCGTGCCCGCGGCGGCGGCACCCAAGGCGCCCAAGCCGCGAACCCCGCGAGCCGCCAAGGCCAAACCGGTGGTCACCGCCGAGCCGGCGCCCTCCACAACCGCCGCTCCACAAGAGCCGCCACCGGCCCGCCCAGGCCTACGCGCCATCGCGGGCGGTGCCGACGGACCCACCACCTCGCCGCCGCGCGCCGGCCACCTGCGACGGGTGAAATAGGCAGAGCGACCGAATTGAGTATTTTCCTCGGGGAATCTAGGATCCCCAGCCGCGCGACCGGCAACTCAACAGAGAAGCTTGGCGACGGCCGCCAGTCTGGAACTTGAGCGTGCGCAAAGTCTACCTATTCGCCTTCTTGGTTGCTCTGGGCGTCGTGGCCCTGCTCACGCCGGTCGTGTTGGCGTGGTCACGCCGCTTGCACCTGTACGACCAGCCCGACGGCGATCGCAAGGTCCATGCCGCGCCCACGCCGCGCACCGGGGGCCTGGCGATCGCGGTCGGCATCCTGGCGCCGCTCATCGGTCTGGTCCTGTACGGCAACGACTTCTCGCAGGTGATCCAGCGCGACGAAGAGCGGTTGGTCGCGTTCTTGGCGGGCTTTGCGGCCATCTTGGCCCTGGGCCTGTACGACGACATCAAGGGCGTCGGGGCCTGGGGCAAGCTAGGTGTGCAATCGCTGGTCGCGCTGATCCTGTGGCAGAGCGATCTGCGCGTCGATCACTTCACCCTATTCGATCAACCGTACCATATGGGTCTGTGGTCCTTGCCGCTGACCGTCCTGTGGGTGGCGGGCTTTGCCAACGCCATGAACCTCATCGACGGGCTGGACGGGCTGGCGGCGGGCGTGGCGGTGTTTGCCTCGGTGGCGCTTTTTGGGATTGCCTTTATCGACGCGGTACCGATGCTGCAGCTGATTGGCGCGGTCACCGGCGGGGCCGCCCTGGGCTTTTTGCTGTTCAATTTCTCGCCCGCGATGATCTTCATGGGCGACTCGGGCAGCATGACCTTGGGCTACGTGTTCGCAGTCGCGGGCTTGTGGAGCGCCTCGCGACGTGCCTCGGCCCTGGCGTTGGTGCTGCCGCTGCTGGCGCTGGGTCTGCCGCTGGCTGACACGGCGATCGCCTTTGCCCGGCGAGCGTTGCGCGGTCAGTCGCCGTTCCAGAGCGACCGGCAGCACATCCACCACCGGCTGATCGCCCGCGGCCTGACCCACCGGCAAGCGGTGACGCTGCTCTACGGCATGTGCGCGGTACTGACGGCGGGTGCGATCTTGGTGCGCGCCACCGAGGACATCGAGATCGGCGTCGCGCTGATCGGGGTGGTCCTCACCGTGGTCGTGGGCCTGCGCTGGTGGCTGACGCGGGGGACCCGATCGTAGCCTGAGCTACGCCCGCGGGTGGAAGCGGTCGTAGATCTCGCGCAGTCGGTCGCGCTGCACGTGGGTGT
>JBBISH010000103.1:0-22846 GCA_037441385.1 Myxococcales bacterium | reverse complement strand
CTGGGCGAGGGCGACGGGGCCGGGCTGGGCGACGGCGCGGGCGCAGAAGGCGGGGCGGCGGCAGGCGGTTCCACCGATGCCGGCGCCATCGCGGTCTGACTGGGGGCCGCCGCGGGCGCACCGCTGCCCTTGTGGGTGACGCGGCCGACAATGTAACCGCCGATGAACACGGCGATCAGCACCAAGATGATCTGTTCCTTCTTCATGTTCTCCTCAAGCCCCCGTCCCTGTCGCAGCGGTTCCTTCTCCTGCGGTGCGGCGCGGTCCAACCCGTTCGGCTGGCGATGCGGCCCAAAAGGATAGGCCAGCACCGCCACCGCGCAAGATCTGGCGCGCGGAAAATCGCCGGACCGACCTTGCAAGTCGCGGCGCATCCTGCCAACGTCGCGGCGTGCAGTCGCATTCCCCACCGCCAGCGACCCCGCCAAATGCGGACCCGCAGACCACCGCGCCCGGTCGTCCGCCTGGCGATCCGCCGGTGCAGGTGGCGAGCGCGCCTTCGGCTCACCACTCAACGCTAGAAACGCTGGCCGACGTGACGCTGGCGCCCGTCCAAGAGCTGCGTCACTCGCCGCGGTGGCTGCGGCTGGCCATGGCGGCGCACCTTCTGAGCACCTTGGCCACGGCTCTGGTGGCGCTCTACATCGATCTGGGCGACTGGCTGGTCTACCTGGCGATGGGAGTGGCGACCAACATTCTGGCTGGCAATTTCATGCGTTGGCGGCAGAACGCCGGACTGGTGCGCCGCGTCGTCCTGACCGTGCTCGCGCTGGCGACCACCAGCGTCTGGGGCAATTTGCTGATCGATCGGGCGGTGTCGCCGCTGATCGGCACCGCGGCGGGCGCCACGCCGTGGTTCTGGGTGCCGGTGGCGCTGCTGGTGGCGGCATCGTTGTGGCTCGTGGTCCACTTGGTCACGTCGGTGCGACACGATCGGCAGATTGCGTTGCGACAATCGATGGATACGCAAGGATAGCCGCCCAACCGCGCTCGCGGTACACTCGCCCGGCCCCGGCTGCCGCGGGCGCGGACGACCATGTGGCGCGATCTGCTGACGCGATATCGACAGACCCTGCTGCTGATCGTCGTCTTGGTGGCGCCGGTGGCGTCGATGTACTTTCACGGCAAGGCGCGCAAAGAGACGTCGGTCATCGAGCGCGGTCTGTTGGCGGTGACCTCGCCGGTGACGCGCGTGAGCCACGATGTGGTGGCCGGCGTGGGTGATCTGTTGTCGGCGTATGTGGTGCTCACGCGGGTGGAAGAGCGCAACCGCGAGCTGGAGCGCGAGAACAAGATCCTGCTGGGCGAAGCGCTGCGATCGCGCACGCAGGCCGCCGAACTGGCGCGTATCAAGCAGCTGTGCGGTTTTCGCGAGCGGGCCAAAGAGTTCGAGACCGTGCCGGCCCGCGTGGTGGGTCGCGACGTGTCGCAGTTCTTTCAAGTGGTTCGCTTGCGTTTGGACGTAGAGGGCGCGGCGAGTGCGCGCGAGGGTCAGGCGGTGATCACCCACGACGGCGTGGTCGGCCGCATCGAGAAACTGAGCGGGAACTGGGCCGACGTGATGCTGGTCACCGACGCGCGCTCGCAGGTGCACGCCACCGTACCGGGCAAGGGCGTGGTTGGCTCGGTGCGCGGTCGCGGCAAACGCAACGAGTTTTCGGCGCAATTCGTGCACCTGGACGACGCAGAGCGCGGCATGCCCCTGGGCGTGGGCGACGCCGTCTACACCACCGGCCACGACCGCGTGTTCCCTGCCGGTTTGGAGATCGGCCACATCGCCGAAGGCACGCCGACCCGCTCGGGCCCGTACTACGAATTCGTCTTGGCCCCGGCCGTGTCCTACGCCACCCTGGAAGAGGTGTTGATCGTCGTCAACTACCGCGGCGCCATGGCCGAGCCGGAGGGCAAGCCGGCCAGTGAACCCAGCAAACCCAGCGGTCGCCGCAACATCGACCCTGCCAACACCCCGGATGCGCCGCCGTGAAGTACTTGGCCTGGGTCGCCCTGACCTACCTTTTCCTTGCGCTGCTCAGCCCGCTGCTGGGTCGGCTCGATGTGCAGCTGTACGCGCCGGATGTGGCGTTGATTTCAGCGCTTTACTTGGGGTCCCGCCTAGAGACTGGTCCGGCGGTGGCGATGGCCTTTGTCGTCGGCCTGCTCAAAGACGGATTCTCGCTGTCGGCGCCGGTGGGCGTGTACACGGAGATTGCGGTTCTGGTGGCGCTGATCGGGCGCTTTTTGCAGGCGCGGGTCGATTTGGTCAGTCCGCTGCCGGTGATGGCGAGCTCGGCGGCGATCTCGCTGCTGGCCAGCGGCCTGTTCTTGGCCTTCGAGTCGGTCTTCCACCGCGCCTTTGACGCCTACGCCGAGGTGCTGACCACGGCGCTGCCGCTGGCGCTCACGACGATGTTGGTGAGTCCGCTGCAGTTTTGGCTCATGGAGCGCATCCGCCGCCGCCTGGACAGCCATGCCCACGGCAACTTGCTGCTGAGGCGCTAGACCATGGGGCTGTCGCTCGGCAAATCGCACGATCCGCAGCGCTATCGCCCGCACTTCCGGGTGGCGATGGTGCTGGTTTTGGCGGCTGTGGCGGCCCTGGTGGCGCGGCTGGTGCTGGTGCAGGTGGTGCGCGGCGATCGCTACCAAAAATACGCAGCGATCGAGCGGGTGTCGCGGGTACGGGCGCAGGCCCCGCGCGGCCTCATCAAGACGAGCGACGGCACGGTGCTGGCCCGCAACATCGAGAGTCATTCGCTTGAGATCATGACCAATCGCGTCAAGCCCGAGCGGATCGAGCCGATCGCCGCGACGCTGGCCGAGTTGCTCGACATGACCGACGCCGAGCGCGCCAGCGTGATCAATGAGCTCAAGAAGCCGGTCGATCCGCGCAAGCGGCGGCCCCTGACGGTGCGGCGCGATCTGGTGTCGACCCACTGCCCCTACGACTCGAGTGCGCTGGAGCTGACCACCGAGCAGCCGCACGGCTACTGCACGACCTGTGGGCGCCACTTCGAGGCGGTGCCGCAAAAGAAGACCTGTCCTTTCGATCAGCGCCGGTTGGTGGCGTCGGGCAACGGTGGCTGGCACTGCGTGGCGTGCGATCGCGAATTCCTTGACGGCGATCACTGCGCCTACGACGGGCAGCCTTTGCGCATGGAGCCGCACATCCTGCGCTGCCCGCTGTGCCGCCGCACCTTCAACGACGAAGTGGCGGTCTTGCGCGCCAACCTGCACCGGCTGCCCGAGGCGCGCGTGGTGGCCGACATCCAGCGCGAGTACCCCTACCGGTATTTGGCAAGCCATGTGCTGGGTTACATGGGCTACGTCGGGCCGCGCGACCTGGAGCCGCCGCTGCCGTTTGGCACGCCGCGCTTTGGCATGTCGGACCGCGTCGGCCGCTCGGGGCTGGAACTGGCGTTTGACGAAGCCCTGCGCGGCTTGGACGGCGAGCAGTTGATCGTCAAGAAGCCCAGCGGCGAAGAGGCGGCACACGACCTGGACGACCTAGTGGCGGCGCTGAAACCGCGGCAAGTCGTGGCCGGGGCCACCGTGCGGCTCACCTTGGACGTCGACCTGCAGCGCGCCGTCAAAGTGGCTATGAAGGATGTCTATTCGGGCGCGGCCGTGGTCATCGACCCGTCGACCGGCTACATCCTGGCGATGTATGCCAAGCCCAGCTTTGACCCCAACGAGCTGAGCGGCAAGCACGCGCCGCAGGCCAGACCACTTGACGAAATCAGTGCTTATGCGCCCTTGCTCAACAAGGCGCTGCGCGGCTATCCGCCGGCTTCGACCTACAAAGTGGTGGCCGCGCTGGCCGGGCTGCAAGAGGGGATCATCAACGCCAAAAGCGAGTACACCTGCAGCGGTCACTACGATTTTGGCGGCCGGCGCTTCCACTGCCACAACCGCCGCGGCCACGGCGAGGTCGACGTCCACGACGCCTTGCGCGGCAGTTGCGACGTGTTCTTCTACCGCGTGGGCGAAGAGCTGGGCATCGAACGCCTGGAAGAGTGGTCGCGCCGCCTGGGCTTTGGCGAGCCGACCGGTATCGAAATCCGCGAGTCGGTGGGCCGGGTTCCGTCGCGCGAGTGGTACCGGCAGCATGTGCCCGGCGGCTATTTCCCCGGGTTCGCCCTGTCCACCGCGGTGGGGCAGAAGGACGTGTTGGCGTCGCCGCTGCAGATTGCTCGGGTCTACGCGGCGCTGGCCAACGGCGGGCAACTGCCGTCGCTCACGATCGTCGAGGGATTTGAGGACGCCGCCGGCAAGCTGATCGCGCCCAACCGGCTGCCAGGTCGCGACATCGGCGTCAAGAAAGCCAACCTGCAGTTGGTACGGGCGGCGCTCCGCGCGGTGGTGAACGAAGAGGGCGGCACCGCGTTTGGCAGCAAGCCGGACTCGGTGGTGATGGCCGGCAAGACGGGTACGGCCCAAGCGCCTCAGCGTTTGCGCAAAGAGATGGTCGAGCGACTCAAGGACGATCCTGGCCAATTGGCGCGGTTGACCGCGTGGTTGCAGAACGATCACTCCTGGTTCGTGGGGTGGGCGCCGTGGGGCACGCCCAAGGTGGTGGTGGCGGTGCTCATCGAGCACGGCGGTTCGGGTGGCCACAACGCGGCGCCGATCGCTCGCCAAATCGTCGACGCGTGGTTCGCCAAACACCCGGCGCCCCCGGACCTGGAGCCCGCGCCGGTGCGCGAGAAGAAGAAGCCGCTGCCCGTCGAACAGGCCGACGACGCCGCCGACGAAGGTGCGCCGCACGATGGCAACGACACCCCAAGCGTCGAGCCCGATCCTTCGCCGCCCGAGCCTGGTCCGGAGGACGCGCCATGAGCGTCTTCAGCTCCATGCGCCGGCCCAGCACGGTCATCGGCCTGCTGTGCACGATCGCGATCTGCGCGGTCGCCGTGGACAATTTGGTGTTTACCGACAGCTTGATGCAGACCACCTACCATCGCACCCAGATCATCTGGTTCGTGCTCGGTCTGGTCGGCGCGGGTCTGGTGGCGGCCATCGATCCGGTCTACGTGCGCCGCGTGGGCATGTCCGTGTACTTTGCCCTGAATATCCTGCTGGTGCTGGTGCTCGTCATAGGTCGCGAAATCAATTACAGCCGGCGTTGGATCGAGCTGGGGCCGATGAGTCTGCAGCCAAGTGAATTCATGAAGCTATCGATCATCTTGGTCGTGGCAGATTGGTTCGACAAGCGCCGCGCCAGCGAAAATTGGCGCCTGCGCGACTTGATCCGTCCGGCCGCTTTGGTCGCCGTGCCCGTGATCCTCATCAACCGCGAGCCCGACCTGGGCACGTCCCTGGTGGTGGCGGCCATCGGCGGGTCGATGATCCTGTACGAAGGCATCCGCGGTCGATCGGCGGTGCTCGCGATGATCGTGGTCGTGTTGGGCGCCAGCGTCGCTTGGGAAACCGGCCTGATCCGCGACTACCAAAAGGGCCGGGCCGAGGCCTGGTACCAAGCCATCGTCGAAGAGGAAGAGCGCCCACGGGCGCCGTCCGAACGCACCCAGGCCGAGCAGGCGCTGTGGGCGGTGGGATCAGGGCGGCTGTGGGGCAAGACCGACGCCGATGCCCGCCAATCGGTGTTGCGCCACTTGCCCTTTGTGCATACCGATTTTGCCTTGGCGCCCCTGTGTACGCGGTTTGGGCTGGTGGGAGCGACCGTGCTGTTCCTGCTCTACACGGGCGTGGTCGGCTGGGGTCTCGCCATCGCCAATCGCGCCACCGAACGATTCGACGCGCTGCTGGCCATCGGGGTTGCTGCGCTGGTCTTCTGGCAATTCTTCATCAACGCCGGCATGGTCATCGGCCTTCTGCCGGTGGTGGGGATCACGCTGCCCTTGTTTTCGTACGGCGGGTCCAGTGCGCTGACCGTGCTGGTGGCCGTCGGTTTTCTGCTCAACCTTTCTCGCCGCGGTCAGGGGCGCCGATGACCCGTAACCGCGCGACATGGCTCGCGATCTCCGCTGCAGCACTGCTGATCGCGGTGGCGTACGGACCGGCGGCGCTGCAGGCGCAGTACGTGCACGACGACGGGGCGGCGATCACCGGCAACCCGCTGGTGGCCTGGCCGCCCGACTTGGCGGGCATTTTTTCGGGGCGGTACTTCGGCCCGGCCGAACGGCTGGGCGATTTTCCGTCGCGACCTGCGGTGACCTTGGGCTTTTGCCTGGAAACCGCGCTGGGGTTGACCAGTTCCTTGGCGCGCCACGTCGTGCAACTGCTTATTTTGCTTTGTATATGCGTGTCTAGCTATCTACTGATTCGCGATTGGCTGCGCGCCGCTGGCCTTCGCCACCCCGAGCGCACGGCTGGCCTGGCCGTGGCCCTTTTTGCCGCCCACCCGCTGCACACCGAGGCAGTGATGCAGGTGGCCTACCGGCCCGAGCTGCAGGCCCTGTGGCTGCTGGTGCTGGGGACGCGCGAGTTGTGGCAGATCCGCACCGGCGCGCCGCTGCCTCGCCACGGCCTGCGTCTGGCGCTGTGGACGGCGTTGGCGCTCTTGTCCAAAGAGAGTTCGGTCGCCGTGCTGGCTTGGTGGGGCGCCTGGGCATTGCTAGACAAGCCGTGTCGGCAGCGCATGTTGCCCGCGGTCTTGGGGCTGGCGCCGGTGGCGTTGGCGTGGCTGGTTTGGCGGCGCTGGAACATCGGCTCGCTGCTGGCCGCCAAGGTGCCGCTCCACGACAATCCGCTGGCGCATGTACCCGCTACCACTCGCGTTTTCAGCGGACTTGAGCTGAGCGCCCGCGCCCTGGCTCGCCTGATTTGGCCCGCGGACTTGGCCCCCGACTATACCTTTGCCGTCTGGCCGCCAGCGGGCGACTGGTCGCTATTGGCCACGGCCGGGATGCTGGGTTTGCTGGCGTTGGTCGCGCTGGCCGTCTGGTCCTGGCTGCGGTTGCCGCGTGAAGGCGAGCCCGACGAGTCTGCGCAACTGCGCCGCGAGGGTGTGGTGCTCTTGCCCTTGGGCGTGCTGCTGGCTTGGCTGCCCCTTTCGCAGATCCTGACGCCCGCGACCGTGCAGTTTGCCGATCGCCTGTTGACCACGCCCACGCTCTGGGTGGCAGTGGCGATCGCGCTCGCGACGGATCGGCTGTCGATGCGGGCCGCGGTGCCGGCGGGGTTGGCTCTGCTGATCCCCGCGACGCTGCAGACCCAGGCGGTCGCTGACGATTGGACCACACCGCTGCGGCTGTTCGAGCGCGGCGTGCGCCTGCAGCCCAACTCGCTGCGGATGCGCGTCAACCTGGCGCATGTCCTGGTGGTTCAGCGCCGCCCGGACCTGGCGCTGCCGCACGCGCAGGCGGCCTTGGCCCTGGACCGCGGCGATCCGGGGGTGTGGGCTACGGGGCTGGATGCCGCGCTGACCGCAGGCAACTGCCCGGCCGCCGAGCCGTTCGCGCAAGCGGTGCAGGGCTCGACCAAGCGCGCTGTGCCTGCCCGCCTGGCCAGCATTGGCTGGGGTATGCGCTGCCAGCAGCACCAGCGCGCCTTTGCGTTGGTGCGCGATCTGCCAGCGGGGGCCTTCCGCGGTCGCACGCCGTTGGATGCCTATGTGTTGGCGGTTGCCGCGCAAGACCCTGCGCGATCTGCGTTTGCCCGGCGCTTTGTCGCCGATCCGGACCAGGACCCGCAGTGGGTCTCGGCCACCGCCGCGGGGCTCGCGTTGGGCGGGCTGCCAGAGCAAGCCGTGGGGCACCTGGCGCAGGCCGTCGCCCGCCATCCCGAGTGGGAACCACTGCGGCAGCAGGCCCTACAAGTCCTTGCCGGTATTACGGATCCCGTACTTCGTCAGCGCGCGGCACAGGCCTGGCCCCAGCTGAAATGAACGACCCACGACCCCAAAGGGCATGATTCCATGGAAATTCGCGATCCGATCCACGGCCCCATCCCTGTCACGCCGGCCGAAGCCGCAATCATCGACTCGCCGTGGCTGCAGCGTTTGCGCAACATCAAGCAACTTGGCTTTTCGGAGTTGACCTTTCCCGGCGCCGGCCACAGCCGGTTCTTGCACTCGCTGGGGGCGATGCATCTGGCGGGCCTGGCCTTTGACGCGGCGCTGCGCGAGGCCGATTGGCTGGCGGGCAGCGAGCGCGCGCGGCTGCGGCAGACCTTGCGCCTGGCGGCGCTGTGCCACGATTTGGGCCACCCGCCGCTCTCGCATTCGTCCGAGGTGCTCCTCCCGCCCGGCGCCGAGCTGGGCGTCCCCGACCTACGCCTGCCGCTGCCAAGCGATCAAGGTTCGCACGAGCACTTTACCTTGCTGTTCTTGCTGGGCTCTGGGCTGCGCGACGTCATCGACACCGCGATGGCGCCGCTTGGGGTGCGCTCCCTGCATGTCGCGGCGCTGATCAGTGACGAAGTAGCCTGTGATCCTGAAGTGTTCCGTGTGGCTGGCCGCAACTTCCGCGACCTGCTCGCGGCACTGGTGTCCGGCGAGCTCGACGTCGACCGCATGGATTATCTGCTCCGCGACAGCTACTTCACCGGCGTATCCTATGGCGAATTCGATGTGGCGTGGCTCATCGCCCACCTGTGCCATCGCCAAGACGAGCGCGGCCATCTGCACCTGGGGCTAGAGGACCGGGCGCTGTTTTCGTTCGATGACTTTCTGTTGTCGCGTCATCACATGTTTTTGATGGTGTATTTTCATAAGAAATCCGTCTGTTATGACCAGATGCTGCGGCGTTTCTACGCCGACGCCGGCGCGGCGGTGCGGGCACCAGCTAGCGCAGACGCCTACTTGGAGTTTGACGATCATGCCCTTTGGCGCACGCTGCGGCAGTTCGAGGGGCGTTCGCCGTGGGCGGCCGGCATCTTGCACCACCGACCGCTGCGGCTTGTGGCCGAGTCGTCGCCCGCCGGCATCGCTGAACCGATTGCCCCGCTGGTCGAGCGTCTGCAGGCTGCGGGCATCGATCACCTCTTCGTGACAAGCAAGGGCGCCCTGTCCAAGTACCACGCCGCCGATCGCGGTCGCGCCATCTATGTCCGCAAAAAACCGCCCTTTGGCCCGGTCAAGTGGCTGGAACTCGACCGCGCGACGCGGCTTTTCGAGCGGTACGCTGACCATACGCTGCTGACGCGCCTGTACGTCCATCCCACCGACGTGGACCAAGTGGGCGCCTGGCTTGTGCAATTGCGCGCCGAGGCCGCGACGGAAGCGCCACTGCCGTTTGCCGCAGAGCCCCTGGGCGACGCTTGACCGCGGCGGCTAGCGATCGCATTGTGGAGCGTGTTTGAGGCGGTGACGCTGGTCGAACGCTGCCCGCCACGGGCCAAAGAAGGGGGACGCATGCGAACGCGAACAAGCCACGGGGGCTCGGCCCGCCGCGCGGGGCCATGGCCGAGTCACCGCTACGCGTTGGGTGTTCGGACCGTGCTGGTCGGCCTGCTTGCCCTGATCGCCGCACCGCTCCACGCCGACGAACTCAAACCGGGTGGCGACGATCCTGGCCTCTACGTCATTGTCGAGGCGACCCAGCGACCGCTCGACGCGCTCTTGGTGCTGCCGGTGGTCTGCGCGACCGCCAAGAAAGACTGCGAGCTGGTCGAGTCGGTGGTTGCCAACGACGCGCGTTTGTCCGGGTTTGTGCGCTCGCTGCACGGAACCAGTGCGCAAGCGGGTCAGATCACCAAGACGCCGTTGCCCAATTTCACGGTCCGTACCGGCCCTGCCTCTGGGGCCGGGGCTACGTACGTGCTCGCCCTGGCGCTCAAGCCCAGCAAGCAGGCCGGCTACCTCGAGCTTTCGGCCGGTTTGGTCGGCGCCCACGACGGTCGCGTGTACTCGCTGCAAGACTACGCGCTGCAGAATGCGCCGCAAACGTCGCTGCGCTCGATGGCCCACCGCGTCCTGAACGGCGTGCAGGGTGCGCTGACCGGCGTAGAGGGCAGCTTTGACACGGTGATCTACTACAGCGCGCCGGGGCCCGGCTGCCAGCGCTGCATCTGGCAGGTCGACGCCGATGGCGCCAACCGCCGCATCATCGTGGGCGACACGGGGATTCACATGTTCCCGGTGCAATTGCAGGACGGCGGGCTGGCTTACACCTCGTTCCGCACGGGCATGCCCAGCTTGTTCAAGCTCGACGCGTTCCAGCTGATGGCGACCTCGGACCTGACGCCCACACTGCCCAAGTCCGTCAAGACCAAGGGCCCGGCGCCCGTCAAAGCCACCGCAGAGATCCCCACCCCGTTTGCCGCCGGCAAAGACCTGCAGTTTCGCGGCTGTGCCCAACATCCGCGCGGCGAGATCATCGCCACCATCAACGACGGCGACCAGGCCGACATCTACCTGCTCGACCACACCGGCGAGCCCGTGCGCAACCTGACCAACAACCCTGGCAACGACTTGTCGCCCTCGATCAGCCCAGACGGCGACTACATCGCCTTCATCTCGGACCGCACCGGCGAGCCGCAGGTCTACGTGATGAGCTTTGACGGCAGCGGCCAACGCCGCCTGACTTTTGCCGGCAACTACAACGCCGATCCCGACTGGGGGCCCGATGGCAAGATCGCCTACTCGGGGCAGCGCGGCAACGCCTTGGACGTGCTCACCGTGACGCTGCAAGGCAAGATGCAGCGCCTCACGCCAGGGCAGGGCCGCCGCTCGCTCGAGCCGACCTGGTCGCCGTGCGGCAAGCGCCTGATCTACACCTCGAATGAGGACGGCAGAGGCCAACGCCTGTGGATCACCAGCGCCGACGGCGCGGTCCGCGAGCCGATCGACGTGCCCTTTGCCCAGTACTACACGCCGTCTTGGCAACGCATGGCGGGCAAGGCGCCCAAGCGCTGGGGCGGCCAATAGCCCTAAACCCGTTGATCACGTTGGCGACCTGGGCATAAACTAGGACAGCGGCGGAGTAGTTGGCAGATGAAGACGTGTCCTGCGTGCGGCAAAAGCTACAGCGGCGCAGAGCGTTTCTGCCGCGAGGATGGCTCGCCGTTGCAGGCCGCGGCTGCCCCTGTGGTGCCCGTCGCGCCAGCGCCACTGCCCCCGCAACCCGCGGACGAACTTCCAGAAGAGTTGGCTGACCCCAGCACCGTGCCCACCGTTGTTACGGCGATGCCGCGGCCTGACAGCGAGGTCGCCGCAATCGACGAGCGCACGCCGCCGCCCTTGCCCCCGCCGGCCGCCGCGCCGCTGAGCCCGGCCACGGCTCCGTCGGGTTCGATCCCGGCGCTCGCGATGCCGGCGCGTTCGGCTTCGGGCAAGTCGCCAGCGCAGAAACCGCCCCCCAAGCCGGCGACGCCCGCGCCACCGGCGGAAGGGCCGACGTTGCTCACTTCGATGAATGATGACGAGGGCGAGCCGCAGAGCGCGTATCTGGGTAAGTTGATTGACGATCGCTATCTGATCCAGGCCCTCATCGGCCGCGGGGGCATGGGCGCGGTGTACCGTTGCGAGCAGGTGCACCTGCGCAAGACGATGGCGATCAAGCTCCTGCACGAAAATCTGATCAGCAAGAAGCAGCTCATCGCCCGCTTTACCCGCGAGGCCCGCGCCATCTCGCGGCTTTCCAGCCCGCACACGGTGATGGTCTACGACTTTGGTCGCTACAGCGAGCTGTTCTACTTGGTGATGGAGCTCATCGAGGGCGAGGCGCTGGACTCGCTGCTCGATCGCGAGGGGCCGTTGCCGGCCGACCGCGCCGTGCGGATCCTGCTGCAGATGTGCGACTCGCTGGCCGAGGCTCATCGCCACGGCATCGTCCACCGCGACCTGAAGCCCGAAAACGTGATGCTGGTCGACAACGCCGCCCACCCGGATTTTGTCAAGATCCTGGATTTTGGTCTGGCCAAGGTCGAAGGCGTGGATGATCCCTACACGATCCACAGCCAGCGCGACATCTTTGGCACGCCGTTCTACATGAGCCCCGAGCAGATCCGCGCCGCCGAGATCGATGGCCGCGCTGACATCTACTCGGTGGGCGCGCTGGCGTTCCGGATGCTGACCGGCAAGAACGTGTTCCAGCAGAAGAACACCTTCGACATCCTGAAGGCGCACTTGATGGAGGCGCCGCCCAAGATGCGCGACGTCGCGCCGGGCGCCCAGATCCCCGAAGTGCTGGAGCACGTGGTCGCCAAGGCGCTGCAAAAAGACCCGCAGATGCGCTTTGCCGACATGGAGCAGATGGCGCAGGCGCTAGTGACGGCGCTGAAGTCGCAGTTCCGCGAGACGACCGTGGCGGCGCCTGCCGTGGCGGCGGGGACTTCGCGGCGGCCATCGGCGGTGATTCCGTTGCTCGACACGCGCACCCAGCCTGCGGCGCAGCCGGCTGCCGTACCGCCCCCGCAGCGTCCGTCCGAGATCTACGAAGCCGAGCGCCTGCTCGCCGCCGCACCGTCGGCCCAGAAGAAGCGCATCTGGCTATTTGGTGGTGCGATTCTGGCGTTGGCGACGGCGGTTGGTGTGGCCGCGTGGCTCAGTCACACCCCCAATCCGCGCGAACAAGAGCCCAACGACGACGTGGCGCACGCCAACCCGCTGGGCCCAGGCGACCAGGTGCAGGGTGTGATCGGCAAGCGGCGTTCGGCGCAGATCGGCGACCAGGACTGTTTCGTTCTGCCCAGCGTGGCCGACGGCGAAGAGCTGATCTTGAACGCCGAGGGCGTGCCGAACATGGACCTGCAGTTCACGCTGCACCGCGACGCGGACAAGCCGCTGCTGACCCATTCGCACCGCGGCAAGGGCCAGGGCGAGCGACTGCGGTTGGTCAATCCGCACTTGCAGGCGCGGGTGGTGTGCATCAGCGAGGCGCAGGTGCCGGGGCAGGTGCCGGGCGAGTCGCTGTCGGACCTCTACACATTGACCACGCAGCGCCAGCCGCGGCCGCTCCACGCCGAAGCCGAGCCCAACGACGAGCCGCCCGGCAACGAGTCGCAGCCCGAGCTGCGCTGGAGCGGCATTCTGGACGGTCCGTCGGATCGCGACGCCTTTGCCATTGCCGGCAGCCCCGAGACGCAGTTGCTGCAGGTCGACGTGGAACTGCCAGCCGGTCAAGAGCAAAGCGGGCTGCGCTTGGCCCTGCTCGACGGCTCGCGGCGGACGCTCGCGGCGCGGCGCCTGCAGCCCGGCGAGGTCAAGGCCACGCTGTCGTTCGTGGGCGAGGCTAGGCAACTGCCTGATTCGGTGGTGGTTTCGCGCTACGCCCCCAAGGGTGCCGAACTCCGGCCCGACGAAGTGCCCTACACGCTCCGCTACCGCATCATCAGCGCGGTGGACCAGGGCGAGACCGAGCCGAACAACACCGAAGACTCGGCACAGCCTATGGTTTTGGGCGCGTGGCACAACGGCGACACCGGGGACTCGGCCGCCACCGATTGGCTGCGGGTCGAAGGCGGCGAGGCCGGCATGACGCAACTGAGCATCGACGCTGCCGCGCCGTCTGGGCAATACACCTTGCTCATCCGCGACTTGGGCAGCAAGGCCGACCTGCGACAGATCCCGATCGGCGACCCGGCCGCGCGGCAGATCCTGGTCAACAATGGCAGTGGCGAGGGCTTCTTGTTGCGTGTCGCCCCGGCCGAGACGCCCGGCAAGAAGAAAGAGCTGGGCCGCTGGCGGCTGCGCGCCCGCATCTACCCCAACGGCTGATCGCGGTGAAGTTTGGGGGCCTACTGACCCACGGACAGGCGGCGCGCAAACTTCTCGTCGTGGCCGACTTCGCGGATCCGCGCCTGCGCTGAGGCAATGTCGTAGGCGACGCGGGCGTGTTGGATCGCCTTGGTGCGGCTATCGAAAATCACGAAGCAGGCCTGCGGGTTGCGATCGCGCGGTTGGCCCACCGAGCCCACGTTGAGCAGGTAGCGGTTGCCCTCTTTGTACGTGTAGCTGCCCGACGTATCGCGCACTTTCTTGCCACTGTATTCGTAGGCGGTGGTCAGGTGCGAATGGCCGATGAAGTTGTGGGTAAAGAACCCTTCTTTCATGCGGGTCAGCGCCTCGGCCTCTTCGTTGCGCACCACGTAGTAGAAGCCCGACGGCAGGATCGGCGCGGCGTGGTAAAAGCCCGCGTCCAGGTCCGGGCGCTGGTGCGAGTACGGCAGCGAGTACAGCCAGCGGAAGTTCTCTTCGGTCAGCTCTTTGCGCGTCCAGTACAGCACGCGGCGGGCCGACTCGTAGTAGTAGTCCGCGTCCATCACGCCCACGGTCGCGGCGTCGTGGTTGCCCATCAGCACCACGCTGCAGTACTCGCGCAGCAAGTCGCAGCATTCGTTGGGGTTGGCGCCGTAGCCGACCACGTCGCCCAAGCAGATGATCTCGTCCACGTCCTCGCGCTCGCAGCGGTCCAGCACCTTGGTCAGGGCCTGCACGTTGGCGTGGACGTCGCTGATGATGGCAATGCGCATGGTGTCCCCAAACGGCGGCTCGGCGGCCTATCCGCACCATAAGGGCTTTCGTGATTCGGATCAATCGGCGGCGGCGCTGCGCTTGCGATTTGCCGCGAGATCGGTGAGCTTTTACCGCCGCGCTGGACGTGGCCGCTTGGCCCTGGAGTTTCCATGATCGAAGTTGGTTCGTTTGCTCCGGATTTCTCGCTGCCCGCCGACGACGGCTCGACGGTGACCCTGTCGGCCCTGCGCGGCCGACCGGTGGTGGTCTACTTCTATCCCCGCGACGACACGCCGGGTTGCACGACGGAAGCCTGCGACTTTCGCGACCGCCAAGCGCAGCTGGCCGCGACGCAAAACGCCGTCGTGCTTGGCATTTCTGGCGACTCGCTGGCCGCCCATCAGCGGTTCAAGAAGAAGTACGGCCTGAACTTTCCGCTGCTGAGCGACGCCGACAAAAGCGTGATGCTCGCGTACGGCGCCTTTGGCAAGAAGATCATGTACGGCAAAGAGGTGGAAGGGGTGATCCGCTCGACCTTCGTCCTCGACCGCGACGGCAAGATCGCCGCGGCGTGGAAGAAGGTCAGCGTCAAAGGTCACGCCGACGCCGTCTTGGCGGCGCTGGCCGCGCTTTCGTAAAACGCATACGACTCACTTTCGTAAAACGCATACGACTCAAGGGAGTAGACAATGGGTGCCACTATCGATTTGGGCGATTGGGATCCCAACCAGGCCAACCTGCGCAATTGCCCAGAGGGCGAACTGCTCGAGACCTTGGCCAAAGTCGGCGTCAAGGCCGACCGCGACACGCTGGCCGCTCAGGCGGCGTCGGCGGAATTGCAGAGCGATGTCGAGGATCTGTGGCTCGGCCAGTGCAACACCGACGACGAAGCGGCGCGCACGCTGGTGTGGATGAGCGTCCACGAGCTGTGGGAGCGCTACAAGTTGCCGCAGTGGCCCAAGGATCGCTTGTCGCGGATGGTGCTGTACCTCATCGACTCCGACTTTTCGGTGCAGTGGGCCGACAACTTCCATGCGCCGACCATCGCCGAGGTGCTGCAAGCGCTGGAAAACTACCTGGCCAAGCAGCCCAACGCCCGCGCCGCGATGGACGAGCTGATGGCGATGGCCGAGCTGCCCGACTCGGCTTGGCCCGGCAAGATCCTCGACGCGATGGCCGAGTGGGCCGAGGTCGGCAACTTTGCCATGGCCGCCCGCGCGGGGTTCTTGCTGGCCGCGATCCTGGGTCATGGTCACGGGTTGGCCTTTGTCGCCGCTTCGTTGATTTCGGCGCGGATGCTTGACCGCGCCAGCGCCGCCGCCTTGGAGGTGCCCCTGGACGCCCCGCTGGACCCTGGGTTTGCCGAGTTGATTGCCTACTTGTGCCTCGCGGCGGGCGACATGAACCTGTGCGATCGGTGGCTGGCGATCCACGACGCCAAGGCTCCGCCGCGCCAGTCCGAGCAGACCTTTGCCATCGAGACCATTCGCGATCACGTCGCGGCGTGGCGGCAGGGCGGCCGGCAAGAGGGCGAAGTCGTGCCCGACAAAGTCCGCGGTGCGGCCAAGCAGGCGGCCTCTTGGACCAGCTTCTACGTGCTGATGTCGTTTGCCGGCACAGGTACGCCGGGCGGCGTCAAGTCGGGCGAGCCCAAGAAGTCGATGAGTGATTACTAGGTGTCAGGTATTGACACTTGACATCTTCTGCGGACAGCGGAGCCGGAGCCGGAGCCAAAGCCCCTAGTCGCAGTGGTGGCTATGCCCGGCCGCAGCGTTGCTCTCTTGGACTTCTTGTAGCGTCGGCGCCAGGAATTCCCCCGCTAGCTCGCGGACCACCACGCTCGCCATCGCCATGCCGAACACGGACGTGACGAACACCGCCGATCCCTCGATCAGGTTGCGGTGGGCGCACATGTCGATGCCCGAGTCGCTGGGCGGGCACACGCACTGAAAACCGTTTTCAGCGTCCCAGTCCGGCGGGATCGGGTAGCGGCGGCTCTCCAGCGAGTAGACGACCTGCACGCCGGAAAGTGCCTGTCTGTCCTTGCCTTTGCCGGCCTCGGGCCAGCCGTAGTGCTTACGCAGCGACTTGCGCACCGCCCGCGCCAGCGGATCGGTGTGGGTCTCGAACAAATCGGCAACGCGCACTTGGGTCGGGTCCAGCTTGCCAGCCGCGCCCATCGAACTCACGACCGGGATGCCGTTGGACCGGCAGCGATCCAGCAGGTGCAGCTTGGCGGTCACGTGATCGATGGCGTCGACGACAAACGTGGGAGCGGGATCCAGTGGCAGCAGTTCGTCGGCCTTGGCCGCCTCGTAGAACGTACAGACCGCGCGCACGTCGAGCTGCGGGTTGATGGCGCGCAGGCGCTCGGCCAGCATTTCGGCCTTGGGTTTGCCCACGTTGCCGGCCAGCGCTTGGATCTGCCGATTCAGATTGGTGGCGCACACTAAGTCGTAGTCGACCAGGGTCAGGCGCCCAACACCCGATCGCGCCAGCCCTTCGGCCGCATAGCCGCCCACGCCGCCCACGCCGAACACGGTGACATGGGCGTCCTGCAGCCGCTCGAAGCCCTGCACCCGCACCAGCCGCACCAGACGATCAAAGCGCCGCTGCGCCGGCCGCGACTTGCCCAGCCGCACGGGAGTTGTCTCGTTCATCATGATTTATCCAAAGAAAAGGTTTTGGGTTTGCTCGTTGTGGCGCGCCAGCAGTTGCTCCACGGGCTCGCCGCGCCAGGTTGCCACCCGCTCGGCCAGTTGCCACGTTGCCAGCAGTGCCTGCGGGTAGTCCAGCGCGCCAAACGGCCAGTCCGATTCGATCAACAGCTTTTGCGGCGGCACGGCCTGGGCGATCGCGGCGCGCTTGGCCTCGACTTCGCGCGGCTCTAGGGCCAGGCTGACGTGCAGCCCCAGCGCAGTGTAGTCGCGGACCAGCTCCGGCGAGCCCGAGTAGCGATGCACCACGCCCCGCCACGGCCCGCCCACCGCCCGCAGCGCCGCCAGCGCCCGCCCATGCCAGCCGACAACATGTAACACCACAGGAAGCTTGCGGTCTTTGGCCAAGCGCAGCCCTCGCTCCAACCAGGCCTGCTGGTCGTCGCCGCTCTGCAGCCCTTGGCGGGTCTTGTCCACGCCGATCTCGCCCAGCGCGACCGCCCCGTGCTCATCCAACTCGGCCAGGAGCAGCTGCCAACCCTGTTCGCGGTCTACGGAATTGTGCTCCGCAATCCACCAAGGATGCAGACCCAGGCTGCGGCGCACCCGCCTATCGATCGCGCAGGCCTCGCGGCTCGCGGCAAAGCGCTCGGGACCATAGCCGGCGCTCAGCGTGCCGCGCCAGTGGGGCAGGGCGGCGAGCGCTTGCAGCGTGGCGGCTACCGGAAAATCCGGGTCGTCCAGGTGGGCGTGGCTGTCAAAAAACGGCACCGACATGGGCTTGGCTACAGGCAGCCGCAGATGACCTTGTCCGCGCAGCAGTCGCCAAAAGTGTCGCAGGCGGTGTCGCACCAGCAGGTAGAGCCCACGCCCTGGCTGCCGCACTTGCCGTTGCAGGTGCCGGTGGCGGTCTGCCCGCAGGTCTGGAACTTGCTGCAATTCTTGGCGTCGTAGTCGCCGCAGCAGTCGCCCAGCTCCTTGCACACACTGTCGCACCAGCAGCCCTCGTCGGCCTGGCTGCCGCAGCGACCATTGCAAGTACCGGCGGGGATGGGCGTGCAACTCCCGGCGGTGCCGCCGCCCGTGGCGCAATTCTCGCTGGACGAACAGGTCTTTACGGTGGTCCAGCTGCTCCACACCACGGCCGCGCCGCTGCTGACGCAGACGTTCTTGCCGTCGCAGCTGGGCTGGCCGCTGCGCGATTTCAACGTCTTGGAAGTGCACGAGTATTCGGTCACCGCCTTGCCGCAGGCGGTGCCGGCCGCTTTGGGGAAGTTCTGGGGCACATTGCAGCACTCGCCGCTGGTGCAACCGCACAAGGCCAAGAAGTCGGTGCAGCAGTCGCCGAGGCCGCTGCAGACCGAGTCGCAGTAGCAGCTGCCCGAGGTCGACTTGCCGCCGCAGGAATTGGCACAGCTGCCGGTGGGTTGCGTGCTCTTGCAGGTGGGCTCGGCGGCCGCGGACGCCAGCGTGCACAGGGTGTTGGCGGCGCACGTCTTGATGGTCTGCCATGCCCCAAGGACTTGCGCGCCGGCCGAAGTCGAGCAGCCGTCTGGGCTTTGGCCGTTGCAGCCCGCCCAGGTCTCGCGCTTTTGCACTTGCTGGCCGTTGCACTGGTAGGTCGTGCTCAGGGGGCCGCTGCCACAGGTCGAGCCGGCCGACTTGATCGCCAGCGAGCCGGCGTCGCAACAGGTCCCGGCCGTGCAGCAACCGGCCAAGGGCGCGGGCACGCACGTGCCGATGGTTTGGTCGCAATGCATGGGTGCGCACGGGTCGCCGCTCTGCAGGCAGTCGCTGTCGGCCATGCAGCAGCCGCTTTTGGGCGTACCTGCGCAGACTCCCGCGGCGTTGCAGCTGTCGCCAAAGGTGCAGGCGTTGCCGTCGTTGCAGATGCCGCCAGCCATCACGGTCCAGCTGGTCTGGCTGGTGAGCGAGCTGCAAATCTTGCAGCTATTTCCGGGGTTGGCCTCGCCCTCTGCGTAGCAGCCGCCGTCGACCATGCACCAACCGCCCTTGGTCTTGGCGTTGCACTGGCCCGTGGCCGGGTCGCAGACGCCGTCTTGGCACTGGTTGGGGCTGCTGCAGGCGATCGCTTGGTACGAGCACTTGCCGGTCATCACGTCGCAACTGTCCAGCGTGCACTGGTTGCCGTCGCTGCATTCCTGGTCGCTGGTGCAGCAACCCACGGCTTTGCCCAAGCTGCAGGTGCTCGTCGCCTTGTCGCAGATCGGTACGTCGCAGGGGCCGCCGCCGGGGCAGTCGCTGTCCGTGACGCAGCAGCCGGTGCCCAACGAAAACGCGCTTTGGCTCTTGGCCGCGTCGCAGACTTGGCAGGGGTTTTCTTGATTCGCCTCGGTGTCTTGGAAGCAGGTGTTGCCGATGAAGCACCAGCCGCTGGCCGGCTTGTTCACGCACTTGCCGGTCTTGGTGTCGCAGCTGTCGTCCGTGCAGGCGTAGGCGTCGCTGCAGTCTTTGGCTTTGCCGGTGCAGCTGCCGGCCTTGCAGGTGTCGGCGGTCGTGCACGAGTTGCTGTCGTTGCACGTCGTACCGTCTGCCACTGCGACCAGCGCACAGCAGCCAGCCTTGCAAGCGGCCTTGTTGCAGGCGGTTTTGGGGCAGTCGCTGTCGACGCCGCAGGGCTTGCTGTGATCGCAGATGCCGCTGCCGTCGCTTTGGCCGTCCATCGCGCCCATGACGCCGTCGCTGGCCGATCCATCGGACTTGCCGCCGCCGCTGTCGCCCGCCGAGTCCTTGCCGGCCGCGTCGCCCGCTTGCGAGGTGTTGGCGTCGGCCCCGCCGTTCGACCCGTAGCCGATGTCTTGGCCCGGCGTGCCGAAAACCGGCGGAGCGGCGTCGTAGCCACCGTAGGCATAGGGCTCGAACTCGTACCGACCGCCGCACGCAGCCAACACGCACAGCAGCCACGGCGCAAGGCGCGATCCGCCGTGATCGGCTCCAGTCGGTTGCGCGCGCCGTGCCATGGCCTGCCATGTTGGGCCTAGATTGCCCCGAACTGCCCACTTTACGATCTTTTTCCAGGCATTTCCATCCTTGGCCCATCCCGTCGCTGGGCATCAGGGGGCGGCAGGCCGCAGACAGCGCCTGCGGACTTGACATCCATCGCCGCCGCGCAGATCCTTTCGCGCCCCGCGCAGGATCAACAAGGCCGGGGACGCGAGGAAGAACAACGATATGCGCGAGTTCACGTTTACCAGCGAGTCCGTATCCGCAGGCCACCCCGACAAAGTCTCCGACCAGATTTCCGACGCCGTACTGGACGCGATTCTGCGCCAGGACCCGCGTGGCCGCGTCGCGTGCGAAACCCTGGTGACCACTGGCCTTGTTGTCATCGCTGGCGAGATCACCACCTCGGCCAATGTCGACTACCGCACGGTTGCCCGCGAGACCATCAAAAAGATTGGCTACAACGACCCGCAGGACCGTTTCGAGTCCGAATCGTGCGGCGTGCTCGTGTCGATCGGCAAGCAGTCTGCGGACATCGCCCAGGGCGTGGACGTGGGCCGCGGCCTGGATCCCGAGCAGGGTGCTGGCGACCAGGGCCTGATGTTCGGCTTTGCCTGCAACCAGACCCCCGAGCTGATGCCGCTGCCGATCGTCTTGGCCAGCAAGCTGACGCGTCGCCAAGAGCAAGTCCTCCGCGAGGGTACGCTGCCCTGGATCCGCCCCGACGCCAAAAGCCAGGTGTCGATTCGCTACGTCGGCGGCAAGCCGGTCGCGATCGAGGCCGTCGTGCTCTCGACCATGCACCGCGACACCCTGAGCTACGACGAGCTGCGCGCTGGCGTCCTCGAGCACATCGTCATGCCAGTGCTGCCCAAGGATCTGCTGACCAAGGACACCAAGTTCCACGTCAACCCCACCGGCAAGTTCGTCATCGGCGGCCCGCACGGCGACTGTGGCGTCACCGGCCGCAAGATCATCGTCGACACCTACGGCGGCTGGGGTCGGCACGGCGGCGGCGCTTTCTCGGGCAAGGACCCGTCCAAGGTCGATCGTTCGGCGGCGTACTACGCCCGCTACGTCGCGAAAAACATTGTCGCAGCCGGCCTTGCCGACGAATGCGAAGTACAGGTGTCTTACGCGATCGGCGTCGCTCGCCCCACCAGCGTCAAAGTCGACTGCCACGGCACCGCCAAGCTCGACGCAGACCGCATCGAGAAGGCGGTGCTCGACGTGTTCGATTTCCGCCCGGCACTCATCATTTCGCAGCTGGATCTGCTCCGGCCGATCTACCTGCAGACCGCGTCGGGCGGCCACTTTGGCCGCAGCGAGTCCGAGTTCACCTGGGAGCGCACCGACCGCGTGGCCGACCTGCGCACCGCCGTGGGGCTGTAAGCGCCGCGCCTGTCCTTCGCGCAAGCCGGTTTTGCCTTGACAACCTCGGCTGGAAGCGCGTAAAGTTTTGGCCCTCGCGTGGCATCGCATAGCGGTCGCGTCGGGGTCGGGCTCCAGAAATCGTCAACAATGACGCAGATATTGGGGCGCGCGCCACTTCGAAAATCGACACTGCCCGCCCGCCCGATCGGCCGGCGCCCGCAGCTAGCACAGTAGGATCCAAGATGAGCCTCTCCAAGCAGACCGTCAGCGTGCGCACCCAAGACGCGCCCCACCAGTGGTACATCGTCGACCTGAAGGACAAGGTCCTGGGTCGCGCCGCGGTGCAACTCGCCAACATGCTGCGCGGCAAGGATCGCCCGGCCTTTACCCCTAACGCCGACACCGGTGACTACATCGTCGTGATCAATGCGGGCCAGCTGAAGCTGACCGGCAAGAAGCTCGAGAACAAGATGTACTACCGCCACACCAACTTTGCCGGTGGTATCAAGGCGGAGCCGGCGCGCATCTACCTGCAGCGCCACAGCGAGCAGGCCGTCCGTCTGGCTGTGTGGGGCATGCTGCCCAAGGGCCCGCTGGGCCGCCGCCTGATCACCAAGCTGAAGGTGTACGACGGCGCCAACCACCCGCACGCCGCGCAGAACCCCATCGTTCGCGAAGTCTAACCGACCGCGCTTCCTGCTTTTCTCCCGCGGGCCTGCGCGTCCGCCACTAAGGTACTTCATGGTCACCACCCGTCGCGTTACTGATTCCGCCGTCGCCAAGCGCTGGTATGCCACCGGCCGCCGCAAAGAGGCGACCGCCCGCGTCTACCTGTCGCAGGGCAACGGCACGATCACCGTCAACAACCGCGCCATCGCCGAATATCTGCGCCGCCCGACGCTCGAAATGCTCGTCAACGAGCCCTTCGACATCATCGAGCGCAAGGGCCAGTTCGACGTGGCTGTCACGGTGATGGGTGGCGGTCTGGCCGGCCAGGCTGGTGCGATCCGCCACGGTATCGCCCGCGCCCTGACCCTGTACGCCGCCGACATGCGCAGCCCGCTCAAGGCCGCCGGCATGCTGACCCGTGACCCGCGCGCCAAGGAGCGCAAGAAGTACGGTCGCGCCGCCGCCCGCGCGCGCTTCCAGTTCAGCAAGCGCTAAAAAACGCCGTCGCTGGCGGCAGTCGTGCCGTCAACGGCCGCGGGGGCTGGGTAGCTCAGCTGGTTAGAGCGAGCGACTCATAATCGCTAGGTCGAGGGTTCAAGTCCCCCCCCAGCCACCCATCGAAGGGTCAACCTCTGCCGCAGGCGCAATCCTGCAACGAGGTTGGCCCTTTCGACTTTTTCGCGCCGATTCCTGGTCCTGATACCAGTTCCGTCCGAATCGGATCGAAAACTCGGGCAATTCTTCGGGCTCGAACCGGGGTCCCCGCCTGATTCTCGCCGGTTGCAGACCGGGTCAGAGAAGCCGTACAGGCGTGAATCAGACGGGG
>JBBISH010000102.1:0-23396 GCA_037441385.1 Myxococcales bacterium | reverse complement strand
GATGCAGTGGGGCGGCGGCGGCTGGACGCTGGTCGCCGTGATGGGCACCGACGGCCGGCCGACCAAGTGGAGCGGCGGCCTGTACCCGCGCCCCGGCGCCACCTACCACGGCCCGGCGGCCAACATCGCCAACCAGGGCAACCTGTTGGACCCGGCCAAGAACAACGGCGGCTTCGCCAATTTCAGCTTGCCCGCCAAGGGCTTGTTTGCCGCCAGCAAGATCCACGAGGTGCTGGGCTACATCGGCGGCGCGACCAGTTTCAATCACGTGGGGGCGCTGCTGGTGAGGCAGGCTCCCGCGTCAGCGATGCTGGCCCGCAGGGGTGGCGGCGCGGCGGCGCGGCGCCACCGCCGGGAGCCGGAGGTCGCGGTTGGGCAGGACTTGGCGACGACTGGCGGCCGCAGCGCGACGGCCCGGCACGGGGTTCAGAAAATGCCCCCCACTTTCAGAAATTGCCCCCCCAACTTGACGCTTGCCGGGCCGGGACGCCCAAAATGTCTTGGAGAATGCGGGGTAGAGAATGGCCCACAAGGCTGCCTGGCGAGCCAGTTTCCGGCGACGCGGATGACAACGGGGCGGGACCGCTGCCGTAGGCGGCGCACGCGAGGGGCCTCTGGCGCTGGGGGGGCGGAACTTTGGTTGTGCGGGCATTTACCGAGAAACTCATGGGAAAGTCAGCATTGACGCCGGTCGGTCGCGGGCGTAGAGTCGCCGCCCAAGGCCGGAAGTTCCGGTTTGACGGGTAGGATGTGGGCGTTGCGATGGTCTGTGCCGGGACGGAGACGGTTGCGGAACCTGCGCGCCTACGCATCGGTGGTGCGGTGGGAGTTGAACCGACCGCAGCGAAGGATGCAGGCGAATGAGTATCAATTTGAGTGTTTTGGGCCAACGTGTGCAGACGTTGGTTGGTCAGTTGGGCGATCGACTTGACGGCGATGCAAACCGCAAAGCATCCAGCGCGTTTGTCGTCGAGTGCGTGCGCACGCTCTTTGACTTGGATCCCGACGAAGCTCTGGAATGGCTCGTCGATGGTGGCGGCGATGCGGGCATTGACGCCATGGACGTCGGTGAACCTCGCGACGGGGAGTTCACGGTCACTTTGTTGCAGGCGAAATACAAGCAGCGAGATGATGGCGAAAGCGCTTTCCCAGCCAACTCGATTCAGCGGTTGGTGGGCACCGTCGGCGCGCTCTTCGACCCGTACAAGCTGCTCGAAATGAACGACACAATTGCCCCCAAGATCGAGGAAATTCGATCGCTTGTGGCAGATGGCAATATTCCACGGGTTCACGTACTGTTGTGCAACAATGGCAGGCGTTGGAACGATGAGGGTGATTTCCACATCACCAACGCAAGGTTCGGCGACCAGGTTCGTTGGGAACACATCAACCACGACCGGCTCATCTCACTGCTGCAGCGGCAGAAGCCGGTTTCTGATCGCCTGTCACTTGCCGGCAAGGCCATTGTCGAAGACTTTCAGTTCACTCGCGTCTTGGTTGGCCGCATGTCCGTTACCGAAGTGGCAGCGCTAATGGATAGGCATGGCGATCGGCTGTTGGAGCGGAATATCCGCCGGTACCTCGGACTCAGCGATAGCCGCGTCAACGCTGCCATCCGCACTACACTCCTCGACGCATCGCAGAACCCTTTCTTCTATTTTTTCAACAACGGCGTCACGATGGTCTGCAGCAAGTTTGCCCACAATGCCTTGCAGGCAGACAACTACTCGGTCCAGGTCGAGGACCTGCAAATCATCAACGGCGGGCAGACCTGCAAGACCCTCCAGCAGACCTTGCGTGATGGATTGCCAGGGATGGTCGACTTCAGCAAGGCCTACGTTCTGGTGCGACTCTACCAACTGCCCGAGGACGCGCCGAACATTGTTCAGCGCATTACCTACGCGACTAATAGCCAGAATCCAGTTGATCTGCGCGACCTCCGCGCCAACGACGAGATTCAGCAGAAGCTTGAACTTGCCCTCAAGGAGCTGGACTACACCTACAAGCGAAAGCGCGATCAACACACGGCGGACACTGCCACGATTACTTCAAGTGTCGCCGCGGAGGCCATCTTTGCGATTTGGCGTCGGCAGCCGCATACCGCCAAATTCTACCGTCGCACGCTGTTCAACCAGCACTACGACGATATCTTCATCGATTCGCTGAATGCCGCCCAAGTTGCAGTCGCCACGCTGCTGTTCCGCGTGGCAGAGAACGAGCGGAAGCGCCCATCGACCACGACCCAGGACAAGCGATACCGTTCCTATGCGGCACATTTCTTGGCCATGCTGATGGGCGAAGAACTGTTGCGACGAGCTGGCCTCAACCTCGACGACCTCAAGCCATCCCGCTTCACACAAGTGAGAAAGCTCCTCGAAGACGAGCGCGCCGATATTTTGTCCGCTGCTGTCCGACGACTGGATTCGGCGCTCGCGAAACTGGCGCTTGATGGTCCCGACGTCTCACTGCAGCGCCTGTCTGCCGCCTTCCGTCGCGGGGACCTCCTCGCTGCGTTGCGTTAGACACCCTAGCGCGGCAGAGGCGGAAGGGAAACGCTCCCAAACCACCCCAGCCCCATCCACCAAATTTGGCCCGCCCCAACTCTGCCGACGTGTGCAAGGACGCCAACTGCGGCGACACCGCCATCGTCCGCGACAACAAGAACCCATGCACCACCAACACCTGCGACCCAATCCGAGGCTGCGACGCCAAAATGGCGCCCCGCGGCACCCCCTGCCGCAAAGGCGGCGTCTGCACCGCCGGCACCGATTGTGAGGTAGGAGGGTAATTTCTACTCATTGGAATTGCTCGAAAATACTGAACCCGCGTCAGCGATGCAGGCCCGCAGGGGTGGCGGCGCGGAAGAGCGACGCCACCGCCGGGAGCAGTAGGTTGGGACCGTGCAGGAGCTGGCGACGACCGGCGGCCGCTGCGCGACGGCCCGGCACGGGGTTCAGAAAATGCCCACACTTGCAGAATTTGCCCCCCAACCTGACGCTTGCCGGGCCGGGACGCCCAAAATGTCTTGGAGAATGCGGTGTAGCAAGGGTCCCGGTCAGCTGGCGGTCTGCTGGCGGCCTAGGATCAGTCTCTCACGCTGGTAGGTCCGGTTTGGCGGGTGCGATGTGGGCGATGCGGTGGTCGGTGCCGGAGGGGGCGTGGTTGCGCCTCCTTCAGCCACCTTGGGTCGTTCCACAGCGGCTCCGATGCAAGGAATACGCGTGTGCAACTGCATCTTGCTTGCTGTGGGCCGCACCAGCGGCCACTCTGCGCAACGGACACGAACCCGAAGGGCGGCGACGCGCGCCGGTTTGGGCCAAGAAGTGTCGATTCGTGCAGGATCTTGCTTGCCCAAACTCGTGGCCGGGTCGCCGCGGAGCGGCGATGCGCCCTGCGTCGGCACCCTACTCACTGCAACCTACTCACCCCCTGACCCACAATACGAACCCCGTGTGATACGCGCCTGTACGGCTTCTCTGACCCGGTCTGCAACCGGCGAGAATCAGGCGGGGACCCCGGTTCGGGCCCGAAGAACTGCCCGAGTTTTCGATCCGATTCGGACGGAACTGGTACACGACCCATACCGCGTCTTAGGAATGGGGCGGCATCGCCAGGCTGCCAGGGTCAAGCGAGGTCAGCCCATTGCTCAAAGCCTTGCACTGTTGCCACGCCGGCGCCCAACTGAGCTCACAAGCCGCGCCAGGCACAGCCACGCAGGTAGTGGTTGGGGCGGTGGCCGCGCAGCTCGACGCACAGGCGGCGCCAAAGGTGCCCGACAGGTCGACAAAGGCCGGGCCTGGATCGCCGCTGCCGCAGAAGGCGTCGGCCTCGTAGGTGCTCGTCTCGATGTCCATGTCGATGCCGTTGCACAGACCAACGATGCTGTGCACTTCGACCGACGCACCGTACACGGAACTGCCGGCCGTGCAGCCAAGCAGGCTCAGACCCGCCCGCGCCGACGCGGTGACGGTGAGGCCGGTGACCACCGCATGCGAGTCAAAGACGCCCACGCCGTCGCCGAATTTGCCGGTCGAAGCTAGGGGCTTGGTGCCGTCGACCTTGCCGGTGCCCAACGCGACGTTGGCGGCGTGCCACAGCCGGATGCCAAAGCCCGCAGCGTTGCTGACTTGGTAGTTGCTCAGGTCGACCTTGCCGGCCGTGTTGAACACGTCGATGCCGATGCCCACCGGGTTGACCACCTTGATGTCGTTTACGGCGGTGGCGGCGCTACCCGTGCTCGCCAGCGCCAGGCCGCTGGCACTGCCGTTGACCGCAAGATGCAGCACTTGCAGCGGATGCGCGCCGCCCACCACTGAAATCGCGCTGCCCGCGTCGCTGAGCGAGGCGTGATTGCTGACCGTGATGGCACCAACCCCACCGCTAAACGCCGCGCCCACGCTGCCGTTGTACTGGGTCAGGTTGCCGTCGAGCTTGATGGGGCCGTCGACCGAGTTCACCTGAAAGCCCATGAACTTGTTGCCCACGGCGTTGCTGCCGGTAATGGTGACGCTGCCCGTGCTGCCCATACCGCTGGCGTACAGCCCGGTGCCGTTGTTGGCAAAGCTGCTGCCGGCCACACTCAGCGACACGAGCTTGCCCGTGACCGACAGTGCGTTGCCGCTCATATACTTGAAGGTGCTGTTGTTCACGGCGACCGTACTGGCCAAGGCGCTCGGCTGGCTCAGCACCAAGCCGCTGCCCGAGCTCGCCAAGGTGGCCGCCGACAAGGTGACCGAGCTCGCCCGGCTCAAGTTCATCGCCGCCGTGTTACAGCCCGCGATGCTGCTGCTGACCAAGGTGACCCCAGCGAACGAGCCGAGCATCCCGCTGGGCGCGCCCGAAATCGCTGCGCTGCTCAGCGTCAGGTTGGCAGGCAGCAGCAGGTGAAAGCTGCTGTCGTACAGCCCGGCGCCGATGCCCGCCGCCCCGCCGCTCAGGGTCAGCTTGCTCACGGTGCCGCCGCCGCCCTGGCCAAGCTGCAAGACTGTGACCGCGCTGCTTGGCGCTTGAATGCGGGTCAGCGCGGCACCGGCGCCTTGGATCGTCAGGCTCTTGTTCAGAAACAGCGCCTCGCTATAGGCGCCCGCGGCTACAGTGATTACGGCACCGGCCTTGGCGTGGTCGATGGCGGCTTGAATCGTGGCGCACTGGCTAGGCACCGCGATGCTGGCAGTGCTGGCCAAGTCGCACGGGCCAGGAATCGTAAGCGCGCCGCTCTGTTGGCCAAAGCCCGCACCGCGATCGCCCAGCGGGCCACTGCTTTCGGCGGCACAAGCGGTCGCGAGACCGACGGCCGCGAGGAAAACCCTGTGCATTTGCCTGCCCATGCTGCACTCCAGACCCAAGCGGTGTCGCGCGAGGGGGCGAGAGGATACACGCAAACGCCGCGCCTGACCAGCCACTTTTGCAGCCCCGATCCGCCGCTTTGGGCGCAACTCGGCGTTGCTGTGTCGCTACTCTCCCTGCGGCGACCGCTAGGTCGCCTCAGTCATACCAGTTCCGTCCGAATCGGATCGAAAACTCGGGCAATTCTTTGGGCTCGAACCGGGGTCCCCGCCTGATTCTCGCCGGTTGCAGACCGGGTCAGAGAAGCCGTACAGGCGTGAATCAGACGGGGTTCGTATCACTCCGCTCCTTGCGCCTTGATTTGCATCCCAAATCGGCGGCCGGGGCGACGTTCGATGGTGGATCCTGGGCAGCTGCTTTGCGACAACATTGCAACGACTTCGCGACGACTTGGCCACCGTTTGGCGGGTGCGCTGTGGGCGCCACGGTGGCCGGTGCCGGGAGGGCGGACATGGTCGCGGAACCTACGCGTCCCGACCGCCCAAGTCGACTGACGAGGTCTAAACAAATCAGCGGCTTGCCGATTTGAGGCGGCCTCAAATCACGGGGTCGCAGCCACTTGGACAAAATCTTCGCCGTGCGCCACCATGACCGCCAGGGCATCGAGCGCAACCACCGCACCGCCCAGGAGCAGCCATGACCAGCCCGACACCCACCGGAGAGCTTGTGCCCACCACCCACCACGGCCGCCCGCCGGCCCGACCGCTCCCGACCTTCGAGTCGCTGTTCAGCGCCTTGCCCGCGGCCGAGCAAGCCCAGGTCGAGCAAGCCGTCCGCACCCTCAACCGCACCACGCTGCACGCCGGGCTGCGCACCGCGGTCGAGGTCCACCGCTATGTGCTCGACGAGTTCTGCGACGGCCGTTGGGACCTGTACACCAACCCGCGCCACAGCAAGCGCCCAGCCTTCGAGGCGCTGTGTCTGCACCCCGACCTAGCGATGTCGGCCGACGCGCTGCGGGTGCTGGTGCGCGTGGGCGAGCAGCTGCTGCACATGGACGCCCAGACCGCCTGGAGCCTCAGCGTCGACCACCACCGCGTGCTGCTGCCCCTTGCCGACCCGGCGCGGCGCCAGCAGATGGCCGAGGTCGCCATCGCCGAAGAGCTGACGGCGCGGCAGCTGAGCGAGGCGATCGCCAAGACGTTCCCGGCCGACAAGCCGCGCCGCGGTCGCAAGCGCACCTCGACCACGGTTCGGCATTTGGCGGCGGCGCACAAGGCGTTCCAGGGCCTCGACGCCGAGCGCATCGCCGCCGAGGCCGCGGGCTGGGGCGAGCGGCAGCGCCAGGTCAACCGCGAGCGCGCCCGAGCGTGGAAGGCGCTGGCCGAGCGGGTGTTGGCGGCTTTGGGGGAGTGACGCGTACCTGGCTTACCGGATAGCTACTGACGCCGTAAGTGTGTTGGAAACCTGTGCGATCCTTGGCACTTGGCCCTCACCCCGCCGCCTGCGGCGGCAGCCCCGCTCTCCCGGCGCCGCTGGCGCCACTTGTTCGCTTCGCTCACCGCGGGGACCCCTCCTCTCCCAACGCTTTGGGCGAGGGGCAATGCAATTTCCCTTTACCCCTCGCCCACTTCAGTGGGAGAGGGGGCGGCCGTAGGCCGGGGGTGAGGGCCATTCGACGCGGCGGCAGAGACAGCAACCGGTAAGGCAGGGACGCCTACCCCACCGGCCTGCAACCAATGCCGGGCACTTCCTACCGGGCACTTTCTACCCATCAGAACCACTGCGAATTCCCCGCCCGCGTCAGCGATCCAGGCCCCGCTGGGGTGGCGGCGCGGCGGAGCGTCGCCACCGCCGGGAGCAGGCCACTTCGGATTTCGCCTGCCCCTGCTTCGACCGGCGGCCGGAGCGCGACGGGCCGGCGCAAGCGCTTGCCGACTCCTCCAGCGCCCATCGTCGCCGGTCCGGGACGCCCAAATTGTCTGGGAGAAGAATGGGTAGAAGATGCCCCCCAGTCGAACTCCAGGCGGGGCGCCGCTCGTGAGGTAAGAGACGTAGCTTGCCGAGTGAGCCGGAACTTCTGGGCGTGCCCGCTTGCCGGTTGACGAATACGACCACACCGACATAGGTTGAGTGGGCCATGCGCGCAGCCGTCGCGCGAACCGACTCGATGAAGCGAAGGATCCTTGTCGCGACCGCGCTGCTCTGCGGTGTTCAGTGCACCCCAGAAGAGGCCCAACCTGGCGCCCACTCCGTGGCCGTCGCCGACGGCGATGCGGGCAACCCCGAGGTGGGCGGCGCGGACGGCGCTGAGACGGCGTCTTGTGCGTGGACAGAGGACGGCCAGCCTCTCACCGACCAGGGATGTGCCGAGCCCGGCGGCCCGACGTCTACGGCCCCTGCCCCAAAGGACACGATTCTCACCGGTGCGTTCGACGGCGTCCGTGCCCACGAAAACCTTGCATACGCGACACGCGGAGGTCGCGTCCTGGTTGGCGATCTCTATCTCCCGCCCTCGCAGGCGACGCCGCAGAAGCCCGGGGTTCTGGTCGTCGTGCATGGCGGAGGCTTTGCCGACTGCAAGCGGAGAAGGGACGCGGTCGCGGTGTACGCCCAAGCGTGGGCCAAATTCTATGGCGTGCCGACCTTCAACATCGAGTATCGGCTCGTCGAGGAAGGCGGTGCGTTTCCCAACAACGTGATGGACGTCAAGTGCGCCGTGCAGTGGATTGCCCAGCGAGCGGCAGACTACGGTGTGGACGGCACCCGCATCGGCATCATCGGGGAGTCGGCGGGGGCGCACCTTGCGCTCATGACCGCGTTGACGCGCGACCGTGCGGACCTGGACCCGCAGTGCAGCAACGCAGCGCCGGGCGTCGTGGCGGCGGTCGGCGTCTCGGGCGTCTACGACCTGCCGGCGTTCGCCGCGTCTGCGAGCCCCGTCGCGTCGGCCGTGAATCTGGAGGCCCGCAGCACTTGTGCCACGCCGCTTGGTGCCTGTGGCGCCGGCCGAGCCTGCGACCGTTGCGTCGACGCCTCGCCGACGGCCCATGCCTGCACGCCCAGCGGAGAGGTCCTGCTCGTTCAAGCACAAGAGCCAAACGATCCGATTGTGCCATTGTCGCAGGCGAGCGGTCTCTACGAGGCCCTTGTCGGCGCGGGAGCGACGGCCGCCCTGCGCGTGACGACCACCCAGGAGATGACCGATCCCAGCGATTGCCCCAACCCCAAGGGAATCGCCCACGGCTTTCTGCCATGCGTGATGCGCCCCACGAACGCCGACCTGTTCGCGCTGGTGAAGCGACGGCTGCTGTAGACGATGAGCGCCGTGGTTGCGGTCCGCTTGGAGCTGGAGACGCGGCCGGCACGCCAATTACTCAACGAATATCCAGTAATTGGTCGCGTCCAAAGGAATCCGCATCATCGTGCTGCCACAAAGAGTGCCCCTGATACGAACCCCGTCTGGTTCGCGCCTGTGCGGGCTCTCTGCTCCGGTCTGCAACCGGCGAGAATCAGGCAGAGACCCCGCTTCGAGCCCGAAGAATCGCCGAAGTCTGTCGAGCCGATTCAGAAGGATTCCATTGTCCACGTCGCGCACCGCGCGCTGGTCCAAGGCCTGCAGCCGGCGGTCAAGAGAAGGCGAGGACCACGGCGATGCCGGCGGCCAGGCTACCGGCCATCATCACGGCCATGGCGACGCCGCCGCGCCGCTCCACCGGCAAGAAGAACAGCATCCCCGAGATCGCCATGATCATGCCGAACGGGGGCGCGATCCTCCACGTGTCGAAGGTCGCGCCCTTGCCGGCGGCCTGGTGAACGGGGCCGCCAAAGCCCATCGCCTTTGCCATGGCCGGGTAGGTGCGGGTCACGGTCGGGTTGGGCACCGGCCGGTTGTTGGTGACGGCTTCCAGGGCCGAGGCGATCGAGTCGATCTCGTTGGACCACTGGGCGCGGAAGGCGATGGTACCGTCTGGGAGTACCAAGTAGGCGCTCGACGGACGCGAGCCCAAGCGGCGATGGAGGGCCCCGTCGACGCTGTCGACGGCGACCTCGAAGGGCAGGGCGTGGCGGTCGCGGAGGGCCTGGGCGTGCCTGGCCTTTTGCGCGGCCGTGTGGGGCTGGGGGATACTCGCGCCTGGGTGGGCCTCGCGGACGGCCAACATGACGAAGCGGATCTTCTGGCCGAACCGGGCGTGGAGCCCCTTCAGTCCGGGGGCCGCGCTCTCCGTGATGGGGCAGGTCTGCGAGCCAAAGGTGACGAGCACCGGTCGCCCGTCGGCGCGGAGGTCGCTCGAACGGAAGCGACCGCCCTCTGTGGTCGGCAGGTCGAACTCACCGACGGCATCCCCCGGACCAAGGTCGGCCTTGCCGATGTGCATGTCGTGGAAGACGTCCGGGTACAGCCGGGGGTGGTCGAAGTCGTAGGGCAGTTGGGTCGTCTTAGTCGTATTCGGCACGGCGGCGGTCTCCATGGATCGGTCTCCTTGGTGGTCAAGCAATCGCTACGGTCGGGTGGAACCGAATGGCCCACGGGTTGTCAGGGAACGGTTAGTCGAGCGGCCGCAGCATCAACGCGCACACTTCGCAGGCGGCGTGGCAGGTTGCGCCGGCTTTGATCATGGTGCGCAGGCCGTTCATGCAGGCGAGCAGGTAGGTGGCAAGAACCGGCGCGCTGATCCCGTTGGTGATCTCGCCAGCGGCTTGCCCCCGCTCGATCGCGGTGCAAAAGATGGCGGCGAAGCGCTCCATGCCGCGGGCCACGTGCGCAGCCAGGCCCGGGTCGCGCTGGCCCAACTCCGACGCCGAGTTGGCCAGCAGGCAGCCGCGGCCCCCAGCGGCTTGGCCGGCCGTGTGGGCAACGCCAAAGAAGGTCTCCTCGATGAAGCGGCGGCCCGAGTCGGTCGCGTCGAGCCTGGCGAGCATCACCGCCGAGAGTTCGTCGACGTACCGACCCACGCTCTGCTCGAAAAGCTCCCGCTTGCCGCCGAAAGCCTGGTAGAGGCTGCTCTTGGACAAGGTCATCGCTTCGAGCAGGTCGGTCAGGGAGGCGGCCTGGTATCCCTTGGACCAAAACACCTGCACCGCGGCGCCCAGGGCCTCGTCGGGATCGAATTCGAGTGGTCTGCCGATCGTCATGAGCTCACTTTAGGACCGACCGGTCCAAAAGTCAAGAGGCCGTTGCGCGCCGCCACTGCTGGCCCGACCTTCACGCTCTGGAGAATCGCCAAATCCCCTTTCTGCACCGCTGTATTTCGAGCACGATGACTTCCAAGGCGCAGCCACCACGCCGATCGTGGCGCCACAGCGGCCGCGGATCGAACGCGTGCTGCCCCAAACCAGCACGACCTGGGTTCAAAGAGAAGAATGCGGGGTAGAAATGCCCAGGTGGACTACAAGCGCTTGAGAACCCTGAGAATTCCCTCCAGGATCGTCAGCGGATGTGGCGGGCAGCCCGGGATGTACAGATCGATGGCCAGCGGAGTGCCCGTCGCGCCTTGGTGGCCGCAGGTCTCGGCGCCGAATGGCCCGCCCGAGATGGCGCACGCGCCGACAGCGATGGCGATCTTGGGACCGGGGATGGCGTCCCAGGTTTTCCGCAAGCCCAGGGCCATGTTGGGCGGCACGGGGCCCGTCAGCACCAGGCCGTCGGCGTGGCGCGGCGAGGCGACGAACTGGATGCCGAAGCGGCCGAGGTCCCAGCCGATGGTGCCCAGCACGTTGAGATCGGCTTCGCAGGCGTTGCAGCCGCCGGCGCTCACCTGCCGCAGCTTGAGCGAGCGGCCGAGCAATTGGCGAAGCTCGTCGCCCAGTTCAGTGGCCTGCCGCAGCTCGTGGCCGTGGGGGCCGCCGATGCGCAAATCGGCGAGACTGCGCGCGGCCATGCGGTGATCGCCCGTGTGGGCAACGGCACCGCTCGGGCACGCGTCGACGCACGCGCCACAGAACAGGCAGCGGCCCAAATCGAGCACGGTGGGCGCCGCGGGCACGATGGCGGCCGTGGGGCAGACCTCGGTGCAGGCGCGGCACGTGGCGGCGCAATGCTCTGAATCTAGGCGTAATGTCCCGCCGTGGCGGTCGGGCAGACCCGGCGCCGGACCGCGGGGAAACGCCATGGTCTGGCTGCCGATGCGCAGGCGGCGGGCAAGGATCTCAAGCGAATACATGGCCCTACAGGTCGTGTCCGCAATAGGACAGGTTGAAGCTCTTGTTGCAGAGAGGGAAGTCCGAGATGGCCTGATCGCGCAGCGCCATCGCCAGTCCCAGCCAGTTGTGGAACGAGGGATCGACGACTTTGTAACTGCGCCAACCTCCAGACGAATTCGTCAGGCCAACGTGACAGATCTCGCCACGCCAGCCCTCGACCAGTGCCACACCCAGCCGGTCACCGGCCAGCGGCGCGGACGACTCGGTCACTGGGCCGCTCGGCAGGTTGTTCAGCAAACGTTCCAGAAACTGGGCCGTTTCGTGGATCTCGTGGCGACGCACCGACGCACGGGCCGCCACGTCGCCCAAGCTGTCGACTTGCGCGGTCATGGGCAGGGCCACGTAGGCGCCGGTCGGGTGGTCCACCCGCACATCGCAAGTGCGCCCCGACGCGCGGCCGGCAACGCCCACCAGACCGATTTCTTTGGCCATTGCGCCCGCGACTTGCCCGGTGAGGTCGAAGCGGGCGCGGACCGAGCCGCTCGCCCACAGCCAGCGCGCCGCATCTTCGACCTCGTGCAGGGACTGGTGCAGGCGGTCGATCGAGTCGCGGCGCCGCGCATCGTCAAGGTCGAAGCGCACGCCACCGTGCCGCAGCCAGGAACGCCCAAAACGATTGCCGCACAAGGTTGCAGTAAGGTTCAAGAAATCGCCGCGCAGCTTGCCACAGGCCGCCGCAGTGGGCTGAAAAGCCACGTCGTTGGCCAGGGCGCCCAGGTCGCCGGTGTGGTTGGCCAGCCGTTCGAGCTCCAAGGCATACGCCCGCAAATAGTGAGCCCGCGCCGGCACTTGAGTCCCAGAGAGCGCCTCGCGGAGCAAAGCATGGGCGCTGCCGTGACCGATGCTGGTGTCGCCGGCCAGTGTCTCGATCATCGCCCACGCTGCCGGCGGTCGGGCACGCAGCAGCGCCGCCTCGACGCCGCGGTGCTGATAACCCAAGGCAATTTCCAGGTGTCGCACCTGCTCGCCTTGGCACTGGAAACGGAAATGCCCAGGTTCGATGATGCCGGCGTGGACCGGCCCGACCGCGACCTCGTGCACCTCGCCGCCGTCCAGCGCATAGAAGGGGACGGGCGCCCCGTCGGTGCCGGGGATGCGCCGCACGGGCTTGAGCCACGGGTGGTCCAACGGTGTGAGATCATGGAGTTCCCACAGCTCGCGCTCGAACAACTGCGCCTCGGCACACTGCCGCGTCAGCGACGGCAGGCCGCCCCGCAGCGGCCGACTGCGCGCGACGCCCAGGCGGTGCTCCGCGTCGAAGGCGAGAACCGCAACGATCACCACGCCTTCATTGGCGGGCACGCCCAACCAGGCCGACAGGCGAGCGCCCGCTTGCAGCGCCTCAGCGGTCTCGGCCACCAACTGATCGGCGGTCCGCTCGGGCACCGCCTGCCAGGGCAGGGCGCCAGGATTCTCAAGCCACGCGCGCACTTCGCTCATGGCTGCCCTCCCAGCCACTGCGCGGCCGCCTGCCAGGTCTGGGTGAGCAGCGACGGCGGCGCGGCCCCCAACCACAGCGCGGCCAAAAGGCACAGCAGCGGCGGCACGATCACCCCGGCGCGGTCGCGCATCGCCGGGTCGAACGTGCCCTGGATGCGCGTGGGACCGTAGGCGATGGCGAACACCAAGCGGCTCATGCCCAAGAAGGCAAGTAGCAGGCAGAACAAGAAGAATGCGGCGACGCCGGCGTGGTCAGTGGCAAAGGCCGCGCGCAAAATCTGCAGTTCGGAGTAGAACATGCCAAACGGCGGGCAGGCGGTGACGGCAAACAGGCCAGCCACCAGCACCCCAACCGACGCTGGGGCCAAGCGCGCCAAGCCGCCCACCTCGTCGGCGGTTCGACCGCCACCGACCCTGCGCAAGTTGGCGGCTGCAAAGAACAAAGCCCCCTTGGTCAGGGCGTTGGTCCAGGTGTGGTACAGCGCGCCCAAGGTGCCGAGGGGGCCCAGCGCAGCGCCGATGGCCAAGATGCCCATGTGCTCCACGCTCGAGTAGGCGAGCAGCCGCTTGAAATCCTTGGTACGCAAAAGGAAAAGCGCCGCCAGGGCCATCGACAGCAGGCCAATACCCAGCAGAGTCCGGCTGGTCAGACCCGGCCCGACCGCCGCGTCGACCAGCGCCCGCACCCGCAGCACGGCGACAAAGGCCATGGTGGTCATGCCGCCCGCGAGTACCGCGCCGACGATGCCCGGGGCCTCGCCATAGGCGTCGGGCTTCCAGGTGTGCATCGGCGCCACGCCCATCTTGGTCCCGTAGCCAGCCAGCAGGAGCACCCACGCGAGCGTGAGCCACGGCGTCGACAGCTGGCGCACCTGGCTGCCCAGTGACAAAAATGTCAGGTCGCCCGCACCGCCCGCTTGGAACGACGCGTAACCCAAGCAGAATGACCCCATGAGCGACAGGGCCAAACCGGTGCCACCGACCAGGAGGTATTTCCAGGTGGCCTCGTAGGCGCGCGCCGAGCGGTTGAAGTGCAGCAGCGGCACGGTCACGAGCGTCGCCGCTTCCGCCGCTACCCACAACAGGCCCAGGTGTTGCGCCTGCACCGCCAGGCTCAGCAGCCCCAACACGCCGAGCAAGGCGGCGACAAAGACCCGGTTGTCTCGCTCGGGTCGCAGCCGCAAATAGGCCACCGTGTAGAGCGAAGCCGGCAAAAACAGAAGCGAAATCGCCGGTAGCACCGCCCGCGCCAGCACATCGTTGCCCAGCCAATGGGTCGCCTGGACCGAGGTGGGCGCCACCAGCAGCGACAGAGCCAAGCCGGCGTGGATCACCGCAGTCCCTGGCAAAAGCCAAGGCCGCGTCTCGGCTTTGGGCCACGCCAGCGCCGTCAGCGCCGCCGCACCGGGCACAGCCACCAGCGCCACCGCCCTCATTCGTGCAGCTCCGTCAGGTTGCGGGTGTCAAGCGAGTCGAACGCCCGTTGAATGCGGTCGACCACGATGCCGATGACGAAAATCGCCACGGTGAGATCGAGCAGGATGCCGGCCTCGACCAGCAGCGGCGTAGAGCCGAGCAGCAGAAGGCCAAGTAGATACACGCCATTTTCGAGCACCAGGTAACCACAGACCTGGGAGATGGCCTTGCTGCGGACCATGATCAGCAGCGCGCCGCAGGCCACGGTAGCGAACGCGCCGGGCAACAAGAGCGTACCAGTGTGCTCAGGGCGCATGGGCAGCAAACGAGCGAACATCATAGCCAAAATCGTCGCCAAGGCCCCCAGCAAGAGCGACGGCACAAAGCCGATGAGCGGCTCGACCTCGCGGTCGATAGCGGCAGCGCGGATCGCCCTACGTAATAAGGTGGGTATGACGAAGCCTTTGGCGGCGGCCGTGCCGATGGCGGTGAGGAGCAACAGCGGCGTCCACTCCGTCTCGATGAGCAGGGGCAGCACGCCGAGCACCAGGCCCTGCAACGCGGCCGCCCGGATCATCGAGGGCAGGCGACTGCTGGCCAGCGCCATCAAGTTCAGGCCGGCGGCGATGCCGATGAGCAGGTTGACGGTCCCGGTCATGGCAGCTGTCCGCCCTCGACTTCGACGAGAAGGGCAAAAAGGTTGAGCAGAAACGCCGTAGTGAGCAGCAACGGCACCCGCCGGAAGGCCAGACGGGCTACCAGCGACTCGACCAGGCCCACCGCCACGGCGACCGCCAGTACCGCTGCAGCCACAAGGCCCAGTGCTGGCCAGGGCGCCAACCGGCCCAGCGGCACTACGGCCTGCACCAGCAACACCGCGAAAAGCGTGAGTTTTAGCGCCGCGCCGTGCAGGATCACCGCCAACGGCGGGCCGCTGTGATCCAGCACCATCACCTCGTGGACCATCGTCAGCTCCAGGTGGGTGTTGGGATCGTCGAAGGGCACTCGGCAATTCTCGGCCAGCAGCACGGTGAAGAGCCCCGCCGCCAACAGCGCTGCGCCAACGCCGCCCGACGCCGCCAGCATCGTGGGCAGCGAGGCCGAGCCGCCGCGGACGCCTAACGCCAAAAGTCCGGTAATGATGGCAACTTCGCTGAGTACCGCATAGCTGACTTCGCGGGCCGCGCCCATGCCCTCAAAGGCCGAGCCCGTGTCCATCGCCGCCGTCGCCGTGGCAAAGCGCGCCAGCGCCAGCAAGTACACCAGGATCAGCGCTCCGCCCGGCAGATCGACCCCGCCATGCGGGCGGCCCACCGGAAGCAGCAGCGCCGCCCCAAGCACCGCCACCCACGCCACCGCCGGGGCCAGCACATGCACGGGCGAGGCCACTTGCGACCAAACGACCTCCTTGTGCCAGAGGCGCGCAAGGTCGTAATACAACTGGAGAACCGGCGGACCACGCCGACCTGCGATCAGCGCCTTGGTGCGGCCCACGATGCCCGGCACCAGCGGCGCGAGCAGCGCCCAAAGCAGCGCCCGGCCGACCAGTTCGGCTAGCCCGAAGGCGTCGTCGATCATGGCCCACCGCCGTAGATGGCGAGCGCCGCGATAAAGGCGACGCCGATCAATACATACAGCACATAGGCTTGCACGCGGCCATGCTGCAGGCGCCGGGCAAGGTCGGCCAGCCACAGCAAGGCGCCCGCCGTGGGTTCGATCGCCAGCTTCAACACGGTCTCGGGCGTGTGCTCGTCGGCGTGCGCGGGCGCGGCAAAGGGGGCGCTGAGTGGCGCGGCGTGGCACTCGGGGCGCAAAATCCAGCGAAACCACTCGGTCATGATGCGGGCGAACGAGCCGGCGGTGTACTGCATGCGCGGCGTGGGCGCGGCGTACCCGCAATCCCAGGTGGGCGCTCGGCGGAACCCCATGCGCGACAGGCGCTTCCACAGCACGACCCCGGCGGTCACTCCCGCCGCCGCCAGGGCCACGTGCAGCGTGCCCAGGTGCGTCAACAGCTGCGGAGTGGGCTGCGGCGCCAGCCCGTACCACTGGCCCGCCGCGGTTGCGACCAGCGGCCAAACGGCGCCCGGCAACAGGCCAATAATTGCGCACAAACTGGCTAGAACTCCCATCGCCTGCAGCAGATCCCTGCCGGCCTCGTGGGCATGTTCGGCGGCGGGCGAACGCGGCGAGCCGAGCAGGACCACCCCGACGACCTTGGCGAAACAGGCCAGCGCCAGCGCACCCGTCAAACCCAGCAGCACCGCGCCCCCGGCAGCAGCATAGGCGCTCTGACCGGCGGCGAATTCGTCAAAAAGCCCAATGTAGATCAGTAGTTCACTGACAAAGCCGTTCAGCGGCGGCAAGCCAGCAATCGCCATGGCCGCCAGGGCAAACAGGGCGCTCGTCGCCGGCATCCCGCGCCACAAACCGCCCAGCTGACTCATGACGCGCGTGCCCGTGGCATGGTGAATCGCTCCGGCGCCCAGAAACAACAATGCTTTGAACAGCGCGTGGTTCCAGACGTGCAGTAGCGACCCGACCACCAGCAGGGTGCCCCATGCCGGGTGGCCGTGCTGGCGGGCGACGATGCCAAAGCCCAAGCCGATCAAGATGATGCCGATGTTCTCGACGCTGTGGTAGGCCAGAAGTCGCTTGAGGTCATGCTGTGCCAGCGCAAAAGCCACGCCCAGCACGCCGCTGGTGACGCCCAAGCCGGCGATGACCCAACCTGCTGAGTTGGGCAGCGGCAGCCATTCGGTCAGGCGATAGAGGCCGTACATGCCGATTTTGATGGCCGCGCCGCTCAGCAGCGCCGACACGTGGCTGGGTGCGTTGGCGTGGGCGCTGGGCAGCCACACATGACCGGGCCACGTGGCGCCCTTGACGCCAAAGGCCAAAAGACCTAGCCAAAACAAGCCACTGGCCCGCGGATCGCGAACCGGCCCCAGCTCCCAGCTGCCGGTCAGGTTGGCCAGCGCGGCGAACAAGCCGAAGAGCACGGCGGTAGTGAGGTGCGAGGCGGCCAAATACAGCCAGGCGGCGCGGCGGGCCTCGGCGTCCTCGCTGTCGAGCGAGACCAGGAAGTAGGCCGCGACGCTGAACAACTCCCAGCCCAGCAAGAAGTGCAGGCCGTTGCGAGCCAAGATGACCCACACCAGGCTGGCCATGAACACTGCCCACCAACGCCGCCCAGCTACAGAGGAATCGCCGCGCTCTGCGTGCGACCAATAGCCGCGCGCATACCAGGCGCCTGCGCCGCCGACCACTGCCACGACCGCCATGAACAGCGCGCCAAGGGGATCGAGCTGCAGGTGCATGGGCTGGCCGCCCAGCGAGCCCGGCAACTGCAAATCCCAGGTAATGGCAGTGGCAAGGGCCGTGAGCGCGGCGCCCAGCAAGCTCGCGGCCGCGATCGCCAGGGCATACACGCTCAGGTTGGGACGGGCACGCGCCACCGTCATGGCCGCGGTCAGCGCCGCCAAGCTAGTCCCGAACAGCCACGTGACTTCCATGTCTAATCCGCACCCCACCTGATTCGCGCCTGTACAGCCTTTCTGACCCGTTCTGCAACTGGCGAGAATCAGGCGGGGACCCCGGTTCGGGCCCGAAGAATTGCCCGAGTTTTCGATCCGATTCGGACGGAATTGGTATATGTGGGCAGTACGCTAGAGAGCACGAGAGCCTCGCCGCGCCACGGCTGGCGCATCGGGCCACGCGGCTTGGGATCGCGTCGCCAAGCCCGAGGGTCGCGGCGACGTTACGCCTGTTGCCCCCGTGGCGCAAGTAAAGGCACGCGCCCCCGATCCGCCGCTTAGGGCGCAACTCGGCGTTGCTGCGTCGTCCCAGCTACGGGTTGCCCCACTGGGGCGACCCGTTCACCCTTCGGGCGACCGCTGGGGCCCTTCTCCCTGCGGCGACCGCTAGGTCGCCTCAGTCGCTCCGCTCCTTGCGCCTTGATTTGCATCCAGGGGTCCCCGTGGTGGCCGCAGGCCAGAAAAGCAGTCCAGTGGACTGCTTCTCAGCGGGGATCGGCGGCCGGGACGAATTTCGGCGGTGGATCCTGGCGCGCACCCCAGACTTGATCGAAAGCCCTGCAGCACTGCCGTCCTGTGCGACTTGGCGCGGCGCGTCATTTGGCGCCGCCAGAATTTGGGTACACGTTGAGCGTGGGAGTGCCGAACCGGTCGGGCCTGCTCGAGTTCTGGCTATCTTGCTCCGATACGGCGTGAGTTTCGGTGGTTCTGGCGAGAATCAGGCGGGGACCCCGGTTCGGGCTTGGAGCATTGCCGGAGTTTTCGAGCCGATTCAGACGGATTCCGCATGAGTGTGCGTGCACGGTTTCGTACAGTCGCGCCAGGGCCGCGGCGTGCACGTGCAGTGGCCCTTGGGCCGTCATCTCTGCGTATTCCTTGGTGGGCACGACCCGCTCGTCGCGAGTGCGCAGCGGATTGGCGGCGTGGCCGAACATCACGCCAGCCGAAAGTGCCCTGGGTTCGATCGGACCAGCCGCGCCAGTGGCGAGCAGATCCTGCGCAAACGGCGACGGGCCCATTCGCCCAACGTCTACCCGCGGGTCGGCCGCATCGGCCAACACAACCCAGGTCACCGCAACGCACGAATTCGTCTAGTCTCTAGATGACCTGCCGCTTGGCGTGGTCGGGGTGTTTGGCCCAGCGCTCTTTGGCCAGCTCCAGGCGGGCCTGACCGGCCTCCCAAGCGGCGTTGATGCTCCCCACGGTGCCGTTGTCGCGGTGTTTGTGCCGCAGATTCTCTACGATGCTCCGGTATTGCCGGTCGTCGTCGGGCACCAGCACGGCCGCCCATACATGGGGATCCGTGTAGTCTTCGGGGCGCTGCGACTTGGGTCCCGATGTGGGCTCGCTCGCCTTGGTCAGTAACTGGGCCATAGCCATGAACTTGTTGCCTTTCTTGGTCTGCTGGGGCTGGGCCCCGCCTTCGAACCGCCCCTTGGCCTCGATCGCGCCGTGGCTGTTGGCGGAGCCGGAGGGCGATTGGCTCGCGGCTCGATTCAGCTCGGTCGTCTTGGCCTGCGACCCCGCAATGATCTCACCGGCTTGCGGCACCTGGGCCTTGGTCGTGCCCGATGCCACGCCGTGGGCCTGACTGGTGGCAGGGCCGACACCCGACGCGACGGCACCGGTCGTGGTCGCAACGGGCGATTGGCGCTCGCGGTGGCCGCCGATGCGGACGCCCGACGCCGGCGCCGAGGTGGGGCCCGAAGGAGCGCTGCCACGGTGGGCGCCAAGGGTGGGCTTGCCGTTGGGCGAAAGCGCTTCGCGCGCCTCGGCGTAGTTGCTGCCGGGCCGCACAGCCTTCTTCCAGCTGGGCAGTGCCTCGGCGGCGGCATTGGGTTTGGTCTGCGGTTTCGGCTTTGGCTCCAACTCGATTCCCACGCTGTCCTCCTTGCGTGCGCTGGCCTGCGTAGCAGCGCAATGATCGTTTGGCCAGTTCCACGCGCCCAGCCGGCAAACGGCGTCTGCAAAGACCGTCACGTCGAAGCAGGCGCCCATGCTGGCCGTCGCACGTCGGGCTCCCAAGGGGCCACGCGCCCCCCTTGGCCGTCTCTATCTGGAGATTGGTCTTGGCTGCCCGCGCCTGCACACCCCGGTCCAGTGATGCCTGTAACGCAGCACAGCAAGCCCGTCAAACACTATGCAGACAATGCGCTGTTTTGCTGAGCTTTTCCGTGTCGCCACTTCAGAGGTCGCCAGAGTTCCGCGGCCAGCCCACGCGCCGCGCCTACAGCCCTGCTTCTTTGGCCAGCGCCGCCCACTTCATGTCCACGTGGCGGAGATCTTCCTTGGCCTGTTCGGCCTGCTTGGTCATCCCAAGTTTCTGGTAGTCCTCGATCTTGGCCCGCAAGTGGTTGCGCTGCTGCTCGAGCTCGACCACATCTGGGCGTGCGGCGAACTTGCGGGCCTTGGCCAACTCGGCTTTGTGGTCGGCCTCGACCTGAGCTAACTCTTTGCTTTCAACAGGGTATGTAGACTCGCCTGCGCCTTCTTTGGCCTGGTTGAGCGCGCCCTTGGCCTCGGCGACGATGTACATGAGGTCCAAGGCGCCGTGGGCACTGGGCACCTTGGCCATGGCGGCGCGGAACCGCTTGATGTGGTCGACCGCGTCGAGGGCCCCCGCCTTCTGCTTGCAGATCGCCTCGTAGCGCGCGGCGATGGGGCGAACGCTGGCCGGCGTGGCCGCGGGCAGGTTCTTGCCGCAAGTGGCCGTGCAGGCGCGCCATTCTTGGGCGACTCCGGCTTTATGCAACTCGGCCTCGGACTTGCCGGCATTTTGCTTGTCGCGGTCCACGGCCCCGGCATACACCTTGAGGCAGGTCTTGACGCCCTGGACGTAGCCGTCCTTCTCAGCGGCCTTGAGGGCCTTGACGTCGTCCATGAAGGCGTCGCCGTACTGGGCGCGCACTTTGGCCTCAGCCTCGGCCGGAGTATCGGCGGCCACGGCGGGGCGGGCCAGTGGCAGCAGAGAGCAAATCATCAACAGTGGAGCCAACTTCATTGCGATCCTCCGTGGCGCGGCGGGGGGCGCCGGCGCGCAGGGTACGGTGCCGGCCGGCGTCGCGCAAGGGTCGCGCGCTCGCCCATGCCCCCTGAGTTTGCGCAGGCCCCAAGCGGACCAGGGCTCAGAGAATGCCCCCCAAGTTGCTGCCAAGTTGCCGCCGGTGGCCACGAGGCCGTCGTGCCCCGTTGTGCAGCCGCCGAGAATCCGCCGGGGACCCCGGCTCGCCACCCGAGGAATTGCCAAGGTTGACGAGACGAATCATTCGGATTTCGCACAAGTCCCTCTGCCAGAGGGTGGACAACTGCGCCTACGGACAGCTCGCCTTGCCGGCCGGCGAGACGCTGCAGCTTGAGGTCTTGCAGCACACCCCGCCGAGGCAGGCGAGTTGACCCGAACAGGTGGCATTGGCGTTGGTGCCGGACAAGGTCACGTTGCCGGCGCAACTGCCGTTGCCGGAGCAGACCGCGTCGAAGTTGGAGCCGGAGCTGGTGATATCGCCGGCGCAACTGCTCGGGCCACTGCAGATCAACGAATCGTTTGAGGCACTGAAGGTGATGGCGCCGCTGCAACTGTTGGTGCCATTGCAGGTCACGCCGGCATTGGACGCCGACACGGCGATGCTCGCGGCACAGGCATCCAGGCCCGTGCAGGTCAATTCGGCGCTGGTGCCGCTCAACGTAATCTTGCCTTTGCACGCCCCCGCGCCGCAGGTCAACGTGCCGCTGGAGGCCGACAGGCTGACGCCGCCGCCGCAGGCGCCACTGCCAGTGCAACTGATGTCGCAGGCCGAAGCGCTGCAAGCGATCTTGCCCTGGCAGGTGCCGGCACCGCTGCAGTCTAGCTTGCAGGGCACCGCACTTGGGCAGGCGCTGGCCGAACTGCAGTCGTGGGTGGCGCAATCGACCACGCACTTGCCGCTGACGCAGGCGCCAAGACCGGCATTGGCACAATAGAGGGTGCACGGATCGCAGGAGCCCGAGCCGGCGCACACGCCACTGGCGCTGCACGTGTCGTTGCTGGTGCAGGGGTCGCCATCGTTGCAGGGGCCGAAGGCCTTGACCACCTTCACGCATGCGCCCGACTGGCATTCGCCGCTGTGGCACGCATCGCTTGAACCGCTGCAATCCTTCGCGACCCCGGTGCAGCTTCCGCCCGAGCAGGCGTCGCTCACCGTGCATGGATTGCCATCGTCGCAACCACCGGAGATGGGCGGGTTGGCGCAACTCCCATCGGCGTTGCACAGATTCTGGGTGCAGGGGTTCTGGTCGTCACAGGTCGCGGGGCTGCAAGTCGGTCCAAAGTCCTGCGGCGGCGAAGCATCGTTCGGATCGACAGCAGCGTCGGCGCCATCGGGGCCGATCGCATCCGCCGCGGCGGCGTCTGGGACTGCGGAGTCGAGGAGAGCCGAATCCGGGGCCGTTGCGTCCGCGTCAGGCGGATTGTCCACGTCGATTTCTGTCGGTGCATCGAGCACAGTCGCGTAATCCAAACCTGGGGCGTCGACGCTGCCGGCGTCCTCGCCGTCGCCGTCTGCGGGGGCCTGATGCTGGTCTGCAGGCGTTTGGGCGTCTTGATTCTGGACCGCGCCTTGCCGCGCGCAAACACCGTCGGTGCACACGTAACCGAGTCCGCATTGCGCCGTGTTCGCGCAAGCGAATGTGAATGCGTCAGCGGACTCGTTGGCGTTGCACGCGGCGAGCAGCGTCAGTAGCGCGAATGTCCAGTGGCACAGGCTGTGCATCAAAACCTCGCCGAGAGCGCAAAGCCGGTACCTGCCGGAGTGACCATCCAGCTACTCTGGGCCGGCCGGTCCTGCAACAAAAGCGCAATACCCGTGGCGATGCCCGCCAGACCGACCGCGCCGAGAATGGCTCCAGCCGTCTCGCGGTTGCCAATGCTGTCGATGCGGCTGAGGGTGTCCGCCCGACTCACGCCGATGACTCGGCCGGCCGGATCGCGACGCGCAAGATCGCCCTGCAGTGCGCCGTCGGCAGCCACTCCTGTGGCATACACTGCGCCACCCGCTAGGGCTACGGCAGTGCCTCCGATCAACAATCCCCAGCCAGCGGCCCTGGAGGAACCCGGTGCAGGCGCGGTGCTGGCAATGTCCGTGCCGCTCTTGCCGCTGCCCTGGGTTTTGCCAGGCACAGGGTCGGTTGGGCGGGGCTTTGCGTCCTGCAGCACTCGATGTGGGCACGCGCCTCTTCCCGGCCCGCGGCATCGGTCGACACGGCCAGGTAGTCGCGAAATGCCTGGATCGCCAAGGCTTTCTGGCCGGCTTCCTCGTGGGCGCGAGCGACGTTGAACAGCATCGCCGGCTTGCCCGTCAGTTCGAAGCAGCGCCGGAAAAGCTTGGCGGCGACCTCAAACTGGCCTTCTTTGAAGCGGCGCCGCGCCAGTTCGACCAGTTCGGTAGCTTCGGCCACGTCCGCGGCATCATGGGCGGATTTGACATTGGGTGCCGCGTGGGCGCTCGGCAGTCCGACCCAGGTCACAGATCGGAAGAGCAC
>JBBISH010000101.1:0-24139 GCA_037441385.1 Myxococcales bacterium | reverse complement strand
CCTGGCAAGCGCCGTTTTTGCAGGCGTCGGGGCCGGTGCACAGCTTGCCGTCGTCGCACGGGGCGGTGTTGGGGGGAAAGACGCAGCCCTGGGCGGGGTCGCACACGTCGTCTGTGCACAACTGGCTGTCTTGGCAGGTGATTTTTGCCCCCTTGCAGCCGTCGACGCTGCAGGCGTCGCCCGAAGTGCAGGCGTCGCCATCGTCGCACGGTTCGGTGTTCGCGGTGTGCTGGCAGCCAGTCTTGGGGTCGCAAAGGTCGGTGGTGCAAGGCAATCCGTCGTCGCACGAGGCGGCGGTGGCTTGGCCGTCGGCACCAGTGGCGTTGTCGATGGCGCCGTCGCAGTCGTCGTCCAAGCCGTTGCAGGATTCTGCAGTCCCGGCACCGGGTTGGCAGGCGCCCAGGCCGTCGCTGCCGCAAGCGCGGGTGCCGGCGCAGGTGGGCTCTTTGCCGCTGCCGACCACCGCCAAGCATGTCGTGGATTTCTGGGCGGCCACCGCCGCGCCGCTGCACGAGCACTGTTGCGAGTTGGGGACGCACTGCAGCGCCGTTCCTCCTTCGCGCACAGGTACTTGTTTGCAGCCGTAGGCGGGTGGGCAATCGGTGTCGGCGGCGCAAGCACTGCCGCAATACCACCCGCTGGCGCCGACCCCACCGTCGATGGCCACGCACTTGGCCTTGGCGTCGCCGGCGGTCAGGCACTGGGCGCTGCCGGTGCACGGATCGCATACGCGTGGCCACTTCTGCACGCATACGTGGTTGACGATGGTCGGGTTGCCTTTGGAGTCGGTCTTGGCGACTTGCGCGCACGTGTAGGCGCCGGGGCATTCGTTGGCAGCGCAGTGCAAGGCGCAGCGAAGACCTTCTGTTGTTTCAAGGCATTGGCTGTCGTACGGGCACTCCTCGTCCGAGGCGCAGACGCAGCCATAACCGCCCGGACACAATGTCACATCGCTCTGGGCGTCGGCACTGGAGGAGTCCGCACCGGCTGTGGACGTCGCCGCGGTGTCACTGCCACAGCCGCTCGCGGCCAGCATGGCCCAAAGCAGCAGCACAACGAAGCTTTTCCACGCGACGCGAGTTTCTTGGTTTTGCATGCCAACGGCCCCATTCCACTCGCCAGGTTTGGCGCGATTCACGATCCGACCAGGCCGATTCGGCTCCAAGGTTCTCGTTGCCATCCCAGCCGCTCCCTGTGCCCAGGCCCGCGGCTACCAACCCCAGCCGATTCACGGCAGTACGGCTTGCCGGCTCGCGGCGGCGGTGGCCAACGACCGTCCGGCCATGGCATGCCGCCACTGCCATGCTAGAATCTGGGACGGCTTGCACTCAAGCCGCCGCGGCGACGGCGCCGCGATTCGGGTGCCACGTGGGGTATGGCGACACCGACAACCGCAGGCAAGCCAGGGGGGGCAATCAGCGCAACCTCTTGACCTGGCTTGTGTTACTTGCCGCGGCGACCGGCAGCGCCCTGCCCGCTTGCCACGCGCCCAAGCCCACGCCGCTCGTCGACACGCCCGACCCGTGCGATCCCAGCCGCGACCGCGAGCGCTGCGACCCCAGCATCGACGGCATCCGCCAAGTCTGCGACACCGGCACCAAGCTGTGGCTGACCGTGGCCTACTGCCCCAGCGGCCAATGCGAGCAGGTCGCCGACGCCGACACCAGCGACGCTGGCAAGATCACTCCATTTACCGCGGTGTGCGTCGCCAAAGCGACCGGCTCGGGTGGCAAAGGCGACGGCGGCGGCACCGGCTACTGGCAGGGCGGCGGGACCGCGACCAGCGACGCGGGCGACGGCGGCAGCAGCGAAACCACAGACGACGACGGCACTTCGCTGGCCTGCGGCGACGGACTGTGCAGCCCAAGCGAGGGCCCCGACACCTGCCCGGCCGACTGCGCGCCCCTGTGCGGCGACAGCCTGTGCAGCAAGGGCGAAGACGCGAGCAACTGCGCCTACGACTGCGTACCGGGCGCCAAGGCGGGCGCCGAGTGCATGATCGCCAAATGCCCAGGCGGCTCGCTGCAATGCAAGCTGGGCAGCCCGTGCGAACGGACCTTGGCCAAAGTCTGGGCGTGCGCCAAGGGCTGCACGGGCTGCTTGTCCACGTGCCTGTCGCAAGCCGGCGCGGATTCGGTGGTGTTTTCGGTCGCCAGCTGCTCGGCGGCCGCCTGCCTGGGCAGCCCCTGATGCGAAGCCCACCTGATTCACGCCTGTACGATTTCTGATGCCCGTTCTGCAACTGGCGAGAATCAGGTTGGGGTGCGCCTCATTCCAAGGGCACGCGCTCGCCGGCATGGAAGCGCCATTTGACGCCGTCGGCACCGAACACGTAGACGCCGTCGTGCTCGCCGACCGAAAGCGCCTGACCGGTGCTGGGCTCGACCAACAAGAAACTTTCCTCGTTCAAACCCACGCAGCGGTGGCTCGAAAACCGCCGCGCCAAGTAGGCCAAGTTGTCCGGGTCGTCGGTGTGGATGCGGTCCATGCAGTGCGGCAAGACTTGGACGCCGCCGACCAATCCCAAACCGCGGTCAATCAATCGGAATTCGCGCCGCCCTGGATCTGGCGAGAAGTTGTCGTAGATGATCATCCGCTCGCAAAGGACCAGCGAGCCTGCCGAAATCGCGACAAAGGTCGTCCCGCGCCGCAACGCCTCGACCAAGGTGGGCTGCAAGTCAAAGAAGCGCAGTGACGCCAACAGCGCCCCGGGGTCGCCGCCAAACAAAAAAACCACGTCGGCGGCCAAAATCCGTTGACTCAACAGGCGCTGCTGGGCCTGCCAGTCGCGGTCCAGGCGCAGCCCCGTGCGGGCCGGCAGCAGGCCCTCTTCCTCTTCCAGCGCCGCCAGCATCCGCTGGTCGTTGCTGACCAAGTCGGCCAGGTCGTGGATGAGCTCGCGCACCAGCGCCCGCTGCAACAAATCGCGACCGCTCAGGGTGGCGCCAGGCCGCAAGCTCTCGCGCTCGACCAGCGGCAGGTGTCCGAGCCGAAAATCACCCAATTTTTCGCGAGCATAACGGACGGCGTGCCGAATCCGCTCGGCGTGAAAGCTGGTCTTGTCCACGTAGAAGCGACGGGTCGCTTCCTGCACGGCGCGCAATTCTGCATCCACGGCGGCCACGTGGGGGTGACGCTCCAGGTACTCCTGCCAGACGTGCCATGCACACAAGTTATAGATATTGCGATCGAAACCACCGTGCCAGTCCGAATGGATACCCACGGCATTCAGCGCATCGCGCGCGATTTGCTCGCCATACTCGCCCGGCCCCCACGCCGCGGTGACCAGCAGCACCTTGGGCTGGCCGCCGTCGCGCGCGCGCAGAAACGGCCGCGTGCGCGCCATCAAGGCGCTGGGCGAGCCAATATTGCCATTGAAAACAATACGTCCGCGCATGACACTGCCCGCAGCTGTAGACGCCGCGCCCACGGAATTGGGCGCCAGTTCCGCGCCCAGGTCAAGCAGCGGTCATGAATCCGGATCCGTTTGAATCGGCTGGAATGTTCCGGAAGTTCATGGGGCCCGAACCGTGGTCCCACCTGATTCTCGCCGGTTGCACAGCGGGCCGGCGAAGCCGTACAGGCGCGAGTCGCGTGGGTTGCGCATGAGTGGGTGCGGCCACCCCATGGCCCACAGGCCGCCTGTCCCCGCTGTGGCGTTTTGCGAGCGTCCGGGCTACCCTAGACCAGTGGGGCGCAGTCCGCCCCAAGCGATGTGTTGCCCGTGGCCAGCGAGTCGAACAGCCTTGCATTGCTTGCCGAAGTGGCCGCGCACCTGCCGCAGGTCGTTTTCCTGACGGACGTGGCGACTCGGGCGGCACTCTACATCAGCCCAGCAGTCGAACGCATTTGCGGCGTCACGGTGCAAGAAGTCCTGGATGCGCCTGACGTCTGGCACAAGTGTCTGCCAGAAGAAAGCTTGGCGCGGGTGCGGCAAGTCATCGCCAATCTGGGCGATGGCCGCGCCAATGTGCGCGTCACGGTCCACCACCGCCAACGCGGGCCGCGCCAGGTCGATTTGAGCCTGTGGCCCGTTCGCGACGCCGACGGCGTCCCCACCCGCTTGGTGGGCATCGCCGAAGACATCACCGACGACCTGAAGGCGCGCGAACGCGAGCTCAGCTTGAACGACGGCCTGCTGCAGCTGATTGCCAGCCTGCCCGATGGGGTCATCGTCTACCGCGACGTGGTGCTATTCTGCAATGCAACCCTGCGGGAGCGATACGGATTTGACCCAACTGGCATGTCAATCCAGGCCGTCATCGACAAGATGTTCGTGGCCGAAGAGCAGCCAGCGGCGCGACGGCGGCTGATCGAAGCAATGTCGGGCGATAGCCTGGTCCCGGTCGAGCGGCGCTTGCGCTCGAGCGACGGTGGCGCCCATCCGGCCGAGTTGCGCACGGTGACCATCCCGTTTGGGGGTGGCGTGGCGCGCGCGACTCTGGTCCGCGATTTGACCGAACGCCACGCGCTGGAAGCCGAGCTGGCCGAAGCCAACACCACGGCCACGCTGGGACGGGTGGCGGCGGGGCTGACGCACGAATTGAACAATCCCCTGGCCGTCCTGCTCGGTCAGCTGGAGCTCGCGGTCGAAGAATTGCCGGTGCTGCAGGCGACTGTAGAGCGGCTCCATGCGGCGGGCTCTGTCCAAGGCGGCCAACCTGGGCACAGTTGCGGCGACGTGCTGGCCCAACTGGCCAATGTTCGCGAACACGCCGAGGCGGCGGCGGCGGCGGCGCGCCTCGTGCGCTCGATTATGACCGATTTCCGCACGCTTTCGCTGCCTTCGACCTCAGATCCGCATCGCGTGAGCTTGGCCGAGGTCTTGCAGTCGACCTGCCAACTGGTCGACGCGCGCCTGCCCAGTGGCGTGCAGCTGACGCTGCAGGTCGACGCGGCGCCGCCCGTCTTGGCCGACGAGGCGCGATTGTCCCAGGCCCTGGCGCACTTGTTGGTGGCAGCCGGCTTGGCCGTGCATCGCTCGGCCATCGGCAGCGGCGACTTGACCATGACCTTGGACACCGACGCTGGCGAAGCGCGCGTGCGGCTGGTAGCGCCGCTAGCCGTGCGGCTGGACCTGGCCATGGTGCAGAACGTGGAGCAGCCGCTGGTCGGGTCGGTGGGTCTGTGTGCCAGCGTGTTGCAGTCGTACGGCGGGCGCCTGCTGCCTGTGGCGCGCGAGCACTACAGCGGCGTAGAGGTGCGACTACCCGCGGCGCCCGCGCCAACAGCCGCCGAGGCGGCTCCGCAGCCCCTGCAGATCCGGCCCAAGCGCGGCCTGGTGCTGGTCGTCGACGACGACCCGACCGTGGCGCTCATCATGCGCAATATCCTGAATTCGCAGCACGATGTCGTGGTGGAGACGGACTCGCGGCGGGCGCTGCAGCGGCTGGTCGAGGGGCAGTCCTTTGATGCCATCGTCTGCGACATCATGATGCCGGATGTGTCGGGCATTGAACTGTACAGTCAGTTGTTGCAGGTGCGGCCCGAGCAGGCCGGGCGGCTGGTGTTCATCACGGGCGGCGCGTTTGCCGACGATGCCGATCAGCGCCTGGGAATGGCCGGGCGCCCCTGCCTAGAGAAGCCGATTGACCTGAAGCGGTTTCGTGCCACGGTTGCGCACGTGGTAGGCTGATCGCAACGCCGGTGGTCGCCGGGCCAGTCGCCACCCTTCAAGTTGCCAACCCGTCCGAATTCCAGGAGTCACCGTGACCCCATCGAAGTTGTCTATCCAACGCGCCCGCCGCTGGGGCGCGGTCCTGGCCGCAGGCCTCGTCGCGACCGCGATCGGTACGGCCACGCCACTACCTGCCCAGGCCGCTACGGCCGACGCCAAAGCAGCACCGTTGCCGTCGCCCAAGTGGCCCTTTGTCGCCGCGGCGGCCAGCAAGCCCAAAGATCAGGGTCAGGGCGGCATCGGCGCGGTGCTAGAGGGCAAGGCCGACGGCGTGTACGTGCAGCAAGTGGTGCCGGGCGGGCCGGCGCACCGGGCCGGTGTGCAGCCGGGCGATCAGTTCGTGCGCATCGACAGTTACGTGGTGCCGCCGGGCGCCAAGGTGCCCCAAGTGGTCGAGCACGTGCGCGGCGCGGTGGGGACCACGGCCGAGATCGAATTCCGTCGCCAAGGCCAGGCGGTGGTGCTCAAGCTAGAGCGCATGGCGATGGAGCGTATGTTTCCGCCGCCGTCCAAGGCGCCGCTTCTGGCCAAGCAGGGTGCGGCCTACTTGGCTCAGGGCGGCAAGCAGACCCTGGGCATTGCCTTTGACAGCGACCTCCGGGTGGGCGAGTCGGCGACCTACCGCTGGGCGGTGCAGGCGGGCAGCGGTGCGCTGGGCAGCCCCGGTGGCCAGCAAGGGACCGGCATGGTCACCGTAGATCCGCGCGAGGGTGCAACGCTGCAACTTTCGGATTGGAAAGTGGAACTGAAGAGTCGCGCCGACGGCACCGTGCTGGTGTCGGCGAGCAACCTACCGGTGCACGAGGTGGCGGGCGACTGGCTGCAGATCGCCCCGCCGTTTCCGTCGGTGGTCAAGCCGCGCACGGAGTCGACCAAGCGCAGCGTGCGCTGGCAGGGGGCGAGCCAGCTGAAATTTCAGCTGATGATGGCCGGCAAGCCGCTGGCGGCGACGCGTGTGACGCTGCGGCTGACGGACGCCGCTGGTCTGAGTCAGGACAGCCAGACGGCCCTGACCGACAAAGCCGGCATCTTTGAAGTGGCTGCTCCGCAAGGGGTTTATCGCATCGCCGGACTACAACCGTCGGTGGCGGGCGCAGGCGTGGATGCCTACTTTGCGGCCGACTTGGCCTTCCCCGCGGACCGGCTGGTCCAGACGGGCGACAGCAAGGCCACGGTGCTGGAAGCGACCGCCAAGGCCGCGCCGGCAGCTCCGGCAGCGCCGCTGGACTGGGCGACCGATCCGCGCGTGGGCCAAGGCCTGCCCGAGATCGCCGTGCAGCGCTGGTTTGGCCTGGACAAGCCGCCGGCCAGTCTGGCGGGCAAGGTCCTGCTCATCGACGTGTGGGCCACGTGGTGTGGGCCATGTCGCGCGACGGCGCCGCAAGTGGCCGAGCTGCACGCGCGCCTGGCCAGCAAAGGCCTGCTGGTGGTCGCAGCTAGCATCGACAAGGACGAGCAGGCGCTAGAAGAGTTTGTGCGCGAGCAACTGCCTGGCGGCCCGGCGATCGCCTGGGTCGGCCCCGACGCCATGGAAGTGCTGGATACAGAAAGCGTTCCCACCTTCTTGGTGGTCGACGGCCAGGGGCGCATCCGCGGCGCGCACAAGGGCACGGGCTGGACGGTCCCGGCCGCGCAATCGTGGCTAGAAGGCTTGCTGGCCGAAGGCAAGGCCAAGAAGTAGTCTGCGATCGCTGGCTTGAGCTACTTCGCGTCGTCTTTGCGCTTGGTCATGCGCACCATCGCCACGTACGCGATGGCCAGCACCAGCACCGCCCCGACGATCATGAGCGATTTGTCTTTCAGGGCCTTGGCCAGCGCGTCCTGGTCTTTGAGCAGGTTGGGCTGATCGCCCAGGACGGCGTCGCCAAACCACACCAGCACGCTGCACCACACCGCCGAGCCGATGGTGGTCATCAGCGCGTAGCTGCCGAGCTTCATGCGCACCAAGCCGGCGGGGATGCCCACCAGGTGGCGCACGACGGGCAGCAGACGGGCAAAGAAGATGCCGCCGGTTTCGTACCGCTCGACAAAGCGCTCGGCCGCCTCGATTTTTGCAGGCGGCAGCAGCAGATACTTGCCGTAGCGCATCAGCAGCGGCCGGCCGATGTAGCGCGAGGCGATGTACATGATCACGGCGCCGACCAGCGAGCCAAGCGTGCCGGCCAGCACCACGCCCACGTGGCTCAGCTTGCCCTGCGACGCCCAGTAGGCGGCCGGCGGGATGATGACTTCGCTGGGGATTGGGACAACGGTGGATTCCAGCGCCATCATCAGGGCAACGGCGCTGTAGCCGTAATCCAAGATGATGCCAAAGTACCAGGTGATCAGGTGATGAAGCTGTTCGTGGAGCATGCGGTCCTGGCGGCGGCCGCTCGGCCGGCGGGGCGCGAATCTTACGGGTTGGCGGATTCGGGTGCAAATCGCCGCGGCTGGGAACAACCTGCGGCCACCGATGGTTGCTGTGGTCGGCCGGTTGGGGGCACACTGCTTGGCGGGAGCGGCCGGGCGAGCAGCCCAGAGGCCAGAAACCGGACGGATCGGGAAGGATTGGCTTGGAAAGTGACGCGCCACTGCTGCTGTGCCAAGGTTTGCAGGTCGGCTACCGCGGCCGACCGCTGCTGCCGCCCGTCGATCTGCGCGTGCAGCGCGGCGAGACCTGGGCGCTGATCGGGCCCAACGGCGCCGGCAAGACCACATTGCTGCGGACGCTGCTTGGGCTTTTGCCCGCGCTGGGCGGCCAGTTGGGCCACCCGGGCAGCGCCATCGCCTACGTCCCCCAGCGCAGCGAGCTGGACCCCAGTGTGCCGGCGCGAGTGGTGGACTTGGTGCGCGCAGGCGCGGAACGCGGTTGGTCGTTTGCCAAGCCGCGCTGGCCGTTTGCCGCCAACCCCGCGGTCACCCAGGCCATGCGCGACGTGGGCGTGGAAAATCTTTGCCGCGAGCCGTGGTTGCACCTGTCCGAGGGTCAGAAACAGCGCGTACTGCTGGCCCAAGCGTTGGCCGGCCAACCCGACCTGCTGATTCTGGACGAGCCGACCAGCGCCATGGACGTCCACGCCGAGCGGCAGGTGTTCGAGCTTCTGGGCGAATTGCGCGATCGCCGGCGTCTGGGCCTGCTGCTGGTCAGCCACAACCTGGGCGCTTTGGGCCATTTTGCCACCCACGCCATCTTTGTGGACAAGGACCAAGGCGTGGTGGTGCCGGGGCCGCTGGAGCAGGTGGTGGCGCATCCGGCCTTTGACGCGCGCTTTGGCGTCCACGTGACCCGCCGGGGGGCCCATGCCTCCTGAAAGCGCGGCCACGCTTGGGCAATTCTTCGACGCGTGGGACCTGTTCCGCGACCCTGCATTGGCCGGTGTGCTGGCCGGCGCTCTGCTCGGCTTTTTGGGCGTGTTCGTGGTGGCGCGGCGGATGGTGTTCCTGTCGGCTGCGCTGTCGCAGGCGGCGGGACTGGGCGTGGCCGTGGCGTTCTGGGCGCAGATTCACCTTGGCCTTTCGGGCACTTGGCTGGGTCCCACACTCGGCTCGACCACGGCAACGGCGCTGGCGGCGCTGGCGCTGGTGGGGGGCAATCGGGGCGCGCGCTGGCGGCCCGATGGCCGGCTGGGCTGGGTGTATTTGATGGGCGCGGCCGGTACGCTGGCGCTGGGCACCCGCATCGTCCAGGAAGTGCAAGACATCGAAACGATTCTGTTCGGCTCGGCGGTCGCGGTGGCCCCCGGCGACCTGCAGCAGTTGGTCTGGGTAGCGGGCGGGCTGCTGGGTCTGCAGTTGGTGGGCGTGCGCGGCTTTGCCCAGGTGGCGGTCGACGAAGATGGGGCCAAGGTTCGCGGCCTGCCAACGGGTTTGCTGGGCCTGTTGCTCGTCGCCTCGCTGGCGCTGGCGGTGTCAGTAACAACGCGTATTTTAGGGGCTTTGCCGGTATTCGCCTTCACCGTGCTGCCGGCCATGGCGGCGCTGCGGGTGGCGCCGAATCTGGTCACGGCGGCGTGGCTTGCGGCCATCTTGGGCGGTGCCGCCGGGTTCCTGGGCTATCTTGCGGCGTTTCTGTATACCCTGCCGGTGGGCGCGGCACAGGCGTTGGTGGCGGGTGCAGAGGTCGTGGTAGCGGGTCTGGTGGGCCTGGGGCTAGACGCCTGGCACGTGCGTGCAGTGCACCGCCACGCCCATATCCACGGGCCCGGCTGTGGCCACTTGACCGTGCAGCACGGCGACCACGTAGACTACTTGCACAACGGGCACTTGGACCATCAAGGGCGCGACGGCCAGCACGAAGGCGAGCACGACCACCCGCATTCCCACTAATACCAATTCCGTCCGAATCGAATCGGAAACTCGGGCAATTCTTCGGGTCCGAACCGGGGTCCCCGCCTGATTCTCGCCAGTTGCAGAACGGGTCAGACAAGCCGTACAGGCGCGAATCAGGTGGGGTGCGTATAAATCGACTTGTTGCGATAGGATCAGCGCCGCTCAGTAATCGATGCGCAATTCCACGCCTTCGCGCGCCGGAAAGACGAACAGCGACGAGCCCTGCTGCGCGACGCGGACGCGGCACAGCTCGATCTTGGCCTCGACGTCTTTGTCGCTCTGCATCGGATCGTGATGGTAGATCGCGAGTTGCTTGACGTTGGCGGCGATCGCCAGGTCCGTGGCCGTGGTGGCCCGGTTGTGGCCCCAGCCAGTGTACTTGCGGTACTCGGCGTCGGTGTACTGGCCGTCGACAATCAGCAAGTCGGCATCGCGACAGAAGTCCACGACTTCGCTGGGAATATCCCGCGGCGCATCGGGCTCGCGCAGGGGCAGCGACGGATCGGCCAAGATCAGGTCGATCTCGTTGTCGGTGGCGTAGACCACCTTGTAGCCATCGCGCTCGAGCGAATACGCGTAGCTGCCGCCGGGGTGGCGCTGCGCCAAACAGCGAACCGTCACACCCTCGATGATGCGCGTGCCGTCCTCGGCCAGGTCGTTGGCCACGATGTTGGCGTTCAATTCGCTGAAATCAACTGGAAAATACGACGACCGCATCTGCCCAGAGAGCAAGTCATGGAAGCGGGTATCGCCCGGCCGCGTGCCGTAGATATGGAACGTGTTCTTGGGCTGGTAGATCGGCGCAAAGAAAGGGAAACCCTGGATGTGGTCCCAGTGCATGTGGCTGAACAGAAAGTGCGCGACCACGGGCGTTTGGCCGTAGCGGCGCAGCAAATCCGCGCCCAGTTCGCGCAAGCCCGTACCGCCGTCGCAGATGAACAGTGTTTCGGCCACGCGGATTTCGACGCACGAGGTATTGCCGCCGTAGCGGTAGGTCGCCCGCCCCGGCGTGGGGATGGATCCGCGCGTGCCCCAGAATCGGACGAAGAACGCCATGCGCTTCCCCTTGCTGCGGTCCAGGCGGCGCCAGACCGGTTACCGCCCTTCGTGGTAGAGCAGCACAACGTTGCCGAGCTGGAGCACGTCGCCGTCGCGCAAAACGGCCGAGTGGATGCGCACTTCGTTCAAGAAGACGCCGTTGGCGCTGTCCAGATCCGTCACGCGGTGGCCAAAGGCATACGGCTCGATGAGCATGTGCCGCCGCGACAAAGCCGACGAAGGAATGCGGACATCCACGTCGTCGGCCCGCCCCAGCACCATGTCTGTGTCGCGCAGCTCGATGAATTGCGGCGCCAGCGGGCCGCGCACCTGCTGCAACATGCACGGGCGCGACACCGATTGGACGGGCAAGACCGGAATTTCGTTGTCGGACGTCAGCGCCGCCAGCGGATCGGCGTTCAGGCCAACGGGCAACTGCGCGTGCCGCACGGCGGGCACGTCGGGGCGCGGCGCCAAGCTGGTAGGCAGTGGCGGGGGCTTGTCCTGGTTGTCGTGGGGCTCCGCCATCACCTGCACCCGCCTGCGGCGCACCGCCCGATCTATATGGACTTCTTGGTCGCTTGGCGCGGACCAGCTATGGCGCGAGGATAACGCCCAAATGGGCGAGACAGCAAGCGCCTACGGAAAAATGTTTAACTATTCAACAGTTGAAGCCCCTTACCCGTCAGCGCCCGCCCGCAAATGGCACTTCTTGTATTTTTGGCCCGAGCCGCACCAGCACGGGTCGTTGCGGCCCAGATGGTGCGCGAGCCGGACCGGGTCGGGCACCGGCGGCGGCGGCTCGGCGGCGGAATCTTGCGCGGCAGGCGCTATCCCTTCCAGCCGATCGAGCAGGCGGTCGTGGCGCTCGATCAACTGCTCCCAGCGCTCGGTCTCTTGCGGCGTCAACTTGGCGCCCAGCTCAGTCAGAGCCTGATAACCGTTGAAGACGTTCTGCAATTCGTCGACTGTGGCCCAGGTTTCGTCTTCGCCAACCGGCAAATCGGCCACAGCGGCGCGCGCCGGTTCGATGAAATCGGGGTCGCCGTAGACGGCCACGTCCAAAAGCGCGGTATCCGGCGACAGCTCCAAGTGGCGGGACAAGATCGCCGCGATGCGCGGGTGGCGGATCCCAAGCGACGCGAGCACTTGCACAAAGCGATCTTGCACGGCCACGTCGGGCGAGGCGGCATAGGCGGCGGCACAGGGCTCCAACGCCACCTCGCCAAAACTGCTCAAGACACCAAGGATGTCGCCCAGTAGCGGCTCCTCGCCTTCCAATTCGCCGGCCACGGCAACCAAGTGCGGCACGGCTTGGTCCAGCTGCAGGTCGCCCACCAGCACCAGCAGCGGGTGGGCCAGGCAACTGTGCTCCACGCCTTGCCGATCGACCGGGATGCCGGGACGCACCTGCTCGCGCAGCAGCTCCAAAACGATCGGATAGGTCTGAGCCGGATCTGCCTGAATTTGCTTTAGGATCTCGCGACCCAGCGACTCACCCGACCGGGCCAAGCGCCTTTGCAGCCAGGCACGAAAGTCAATGTTTCCCATAGTGTTTTGCGACTCCGCGCCTTGCGTCAGCCCTGGCGCGCATATTGGCCGCGGGCGTACAGGCGCCAGTCTTGGCCGGCCCGCCGCAACGCGATGCTGAACTCGTAGTAGCCCGGTTCCAAGAAGTGATAAGTGTAGCGATGTTCGGCGATGTCGGTCGCGACCTCGAACGTCAACACATTGTCGTCCCAGTGGCCGCTTGCCGGGAGCAGCGTGGGCGTGGGCTGCACCGTGTCGAACCAGTACATGCGGTAGCACTGTGCCGCCACATCCCAGCCGTAGACGCCGTGGCCGCGGAACGTGACGACGCCGTCGCGCTCTTCGGCGTAGTCGCTCGAGACCAGCATCCCGCCCAGGATCGCCCGCGCCTGAGTGCGGCCGTGGGCGACGCCGCCGGCTGGGTCCCAAGGCGACGGAAAGGACTGCAGGTCGCCGAGCCAAGTGCCACACATCGCGTCGATGAGGCGCTGCTGTTCGGGAATCATCGCCTGGCCATGACCGTTGCCGCCGGTCGGTGCGGCCATCTTGCGGCGGGCTGCTGCGGCTGGCAACCCCAGGGCGACGCAGAGGCGCGCGACCGAACTGTGACCGGAAGCGGGTGGGGTGGCCCTTGAAGTGGCAAGGTTTGGCGTTACCTTAGGCACCCCTGGGCGTTTCCTGCCCTGCTGCGAGACTGTCATGTCGATGCGCGACGAAGCTCTGGCCTACCACTCGCAAGGCCGGCCCGGCAAGGTTTCTGTTGTTCCCACCAAGCCTTGTCTGACCCAGCGCGACCTGTCTTTGGCCTACACGCCCGGCGTGGCGGTGCCCTGCCTGGAAATCGAGCGCGACCCCAACTTGGGCTTCTTGTACACCTCGCGCCGCAACCTGGTGGCGGTGGTGACCAACGGCACGGCGGTGCTGGGCTTGGGCGACATCGGCCCGCTGGCCGGCAAGCCGGTGATGGAGGGCAAGGGGGTTCTGTTCAAGAAATTTGCCGACATCGACGTGTTCGACCTGGAGCTGGCCGAGCACGATCCGCAAAAGATCATCGCGATCGTCAAGGCGCTGGAGCCGACCTTTGGCGGCATCAACCTAGAAGACATCAAGGCGCCCGAGTGCTTCGAGATCGAGCGCGCCCTGCGCGAGACCATGGAGATCCCGGTCTTCCACGACGATCAGCACGGCACCGCCATCATCACCGCCGCGGGCATCATCAACGCCGCGGAATTGGTGGGCAAGAAGCTGGGCGATCTGAACGTGGTGGTCTCTGGCGCTGGCGCGGCGGCGATCGCCTGCATGGACCTGTGGTGCCTGGTGGGCGTCGATCGCGGCAAGATCATGATGACCGACAGCAAGGGCGTGCTGCACGAAGGCCGCCGCGGCAGCGTAGACGCCAGCAAAGAGCGCTACTTGCGCAAGACCGATGCGCGCACCCTGGCCGAGGCGCTGGTGGGGGCAGACGTGTTCGTCGGCCTGTCGGTCGCAAACGTGGTCACGGGCGAGATGATCAAGAAGATGGCGGACAAGCCGATCATCTTTGCCCTGGCCAACCCCGACCCCGAGATCCCGTATCCGATGGCCCGCGAGGCGCGCCCCGACGCCGTGATCGGCACCGGCCGCAGCGACTTCCCCAACCAAGTCAACAACGTCTTGGGCTTCCCCTTCATCTTCCGCGGCGCACTGGACGTGGGCGCCCGCTGCATCAACGACGAGATGAAGCTGGCTGCGGCCAAGGCAATCGCTGCGCTGGCCCGCGAAGACGTGCCCGAGCAGGTGCGCCAGGCCTACGGCGGCGAGATTTTGCGCTTTGGCCCCGAATACATCCTGCCCAAACCCTTTGACGAGCGGGTGCTGTTCTACGTCGCGCCGGCGGTGGCGCAGGCCGCGGTGGACTCGGGCGTGGCGCGCCTGCCGCTGGACGTCGAGGCGTATCGCGAGCAGTTGATGGAGCGCCTGAGCCCGGCCCGCTCGATCGTGCGCCACGTGGTCAACCGCGTGAAGCAAAAGACCCGCCGTATCTTGTTCAGCGAGCCCGACGACGAGCGCGTGCTGCGCGCCCTGCCCGTGCTGGTCGAAGACCACATCGCCCAGCCGGTCGTGTTGGGCGACGAAGCGGCCATCCGCGAGCGGGCGGTGTCGCTGGGCGTGGATCTGCAAGGCGTGGAATTCGTTCCGCTGGCCAACCGGCCGGGGCTGGAGCGCGATCTGATGGCCTACCTGCAGTTGCGCGGTCGTCATGGCGCCACCGCTCCGCGCGCCCAGCAGACGTTGACGACCGACGCCACGACTGCGGCGTTGATGATGCTGCACGCCGGCGACATCGACGGCGTGGTCGCCGGCCTGCACCACGGCTATCCTGAGACAATTCGCCAGGCGCTGCAGCTGGTTGGCCTGCGTCCGGGTGTGCGGGCCGCTTCCGGCGCCCACGTGCTGGTGACGGACAAGGGCCCACTGGTCTTTGCCGACACGACGGTCAACATCGAGCCCAATGCCGAGATGTTGGCCGACATCGCCATCGCCGCCGCGGACTTTGCCACAGCGCTGGGCATGGAGCCGCACGTGGCGATGCTCAGCTTCTCGAACTTTGGCCAAAGCCTGAGCCCCAAGGCCAGCAAGGTCGCCGAAGCGACGCAACTGGTGCAAAAGCGCCGGCCTGACCTGGACATCGAGGGCGAGATGCAGGTGCAGGTGGCGCTGGATCCCGAGGCGCGGCAAAAGGCCTGGCCCCACACCAAGCTGGCCGGCGCGGCCAACGTGCTGGTGTTCCCCAACCTATCCGCCAGCAACACCGCCTACCAACTGCTGGACAAGATCGGTGGCGCCGACGAAATCGGTCCGATTTTGATGGGGTTGGCCCACCCCGTCACCGTGCTGCCGCCCAGCGCGACGGTGGAGTCGATCGTGCGCGTGACGGCGATGACGGCGCTGATGGCGGAGCCGGGCGAGTAGGGGCGGGCTGTCGGGGACGTGGACCTGGCGGAACTGGCGGTAGAATTGTTTTGTTGGCGGGGGACTTGGCCCTCACCCCGACGCTGCGCGTCTGCCCCTCTCCCAAAGCATTGGGCGAGGGGCGGCGCAATTTTCAGATGTATTTCAGTTACTTTGACCCCTGATGCCAGGGTTGATGGACGGCAGACCGCGGGCCCAGTTCGGCCCGCGCTAGGAGTAGGGGCGGGCTTCCACGCCCGCCCGGTTCCAGCTTCGTGCACACCGCGCGCGCCACACGCCGCTGCCCCGCATCGTCGCGTTCCCACCGGGAGCAGGGGCGGGCTTCCACGCCCGCCCGGTTCCAGCTTCGTACGCCCGCGCACACCACACCCCGCGATCCCGAATCATGGCCCTTCGCGAGTAGGGGCGGGCTTCCACGCCCGCCCGGTTCGTTCCTTCGATCATCCCTGGCTATCGTGTGTCCAAGTCACCCGGCAATACCGCATCTCCGGCACCGGCCACACCCAGCGATACTCGCGGAGTTCGGGCCACCGTCGCCACGGATTGGCACAAACGTACGCCACCTTCTGCGCGAGCTCGCCGTCCACAAACACCACGCGGTCAGCCCGGCCGCGCTGCCAGATCGGCGGCTCGCGCGCACCCGCGCCGCGGAGCAGATGGGGCGTGTACGACTTCCAGCTGTGGACCACGGTGTCGATGGTGGTGTCGCCAAGCGGCGTGACGACGACATGCAGGTGGTCGTCCATCACGACCCACGCGTGCAACGTGTAGCGGACCGCGTCGAAGTGGCGCAGGACGTTGGCAACGACGTCGCGCTCGGCAGCGGACAGGGGGGCTTGATCGCGGTGAAGCCGCCAGGTCGCGAAGTACGTGGCCGCAGGCTCGCGGAAGTGCGGAAGCGGCTTGCGTGTGAAGGCGTTGTTGGTCGGCATGGGCGATGGCGGAGTGTACAGGAGCGATCGGAGCGCACAACCGGGCGGGCGTGGAAGCCCGCCCCTACTCGGACACGACCCGAACCTGCGCGGCGCACAAACGGGCGGGCGTGGAAGCCCGCCCCCACTCGGACACGACCCGAACCTGCGCGGCGCACAACCGGGCGGGCGTGGAAGCCCGCCCCTACTCCCTGATGCGGGCGATACCACGGGCACAGCCAACCGGGCGGGCGTGGAAGCCCGCCCCAACTCCCGCGCACGTCATCCGTGGACGACGCCACAACCGGGCGGGTGGGGATGCGCCTCCCGCGCGTCGGGATCGGCGGCGAGGAAGGTAGGGATGTCGCGCCTGTGGCCCGATCTGGGCTGCGATCCGGGCGCGCAGGCGAACTCCCTGCCAGGATCGCGGCCGCGGGACTGCCTCATACTCCGCCCCCGAGTCGCCAACGCCGCTGCCATGCGGCCACCGCTGCCCTACCTGCACCCGCATCCCCACCGCGTCTCGGCCGCAGCGGTCGTTCCCGCAGCCACGCTGGCAGCGAATCTCCATTTTTGCTCTGGCATGTTGATCGGCTTTGTGGATATATTTGTCGCGACAGAATCCTCCGCAGCGGCTGCCGCGCCCACTGCCACGACTCCCTACGCCAAGGCCTGCCATGTCGTGCCAAGCAGCCAGTATCACCGGGTCCGCGCCAACCGCCGCCACAGGCCGCGACCTGAAAGAGCGCGCCTGGGTGTGGTGGCCGCGACCGGCCGTGGCCAGCGCGGAATACCAACTGCCCCTGCTGGCCAAGATCGCGGTGGTCGAAGTGGCCGTGGTCCTGGTGCTGGGGCTGCCGGCGGTCGCGGCGGTCACCGGCGTGGCGGCGCCGTTTCTGGCCATGATCTTGGCACTGCACCTGACCTGTGTGTTCGCGGCCGGCGCGGCGGTGCGGTACTGGCAGCAGCGGCCCTGGGTTCGCGCGTTGCACCTGCCGTTTGTGCTGACCTACAACCTAGCGCTGACCTTGGCGGTGGTCGTCCACAGCGGCGATCCGCGCACCCCGTGGTGGTACGCCTACGTGATGTACGCGGGCATTTCGGGGGCGGTGCAGGAGTTGGAGCCGGCGCGCGGGCTACTGGTGGTGTTTGGGGTAGTGCCCGCGCTGGCCGTGCCCGGCTTCGTCGCCGCCGGGGTGCCGCTGCAGAACGCAGTGGCGAGTGCCGCGCTCGCTGGCGGGATGGGTGTGCTGGCCTACTTCCTGCCGGCGGCGTCCAGCTTGCGGTGGCGGCAACTGCGCGCCCAGCAGGCCCAAGAACTGGAGGCGGCCCGCAGCAAGGCGCACGAGCTAGAGCGACAGGCGCTGGCGCGCGAGCTCCACGACGCGGTGGGTTCACACCTGGCGATCGTGGCTCTTTACGGCGACTTGCTGGCCGAGCAGCGCGGCAATGCCCAAGAGCTGGCCGAGGTGAGCCGGCAACTGCGTGAATCGGCTCAACAGGGCCTGACCGAGCTGCGCACGGTGCTGAACGCCCTGGCGCCCGAGAGCGGTACCTTTGACAGCGTTGCGAGCCACGCCCGCCACCTCGCCGACCGCGCTACGGCCGCTGGGGTGGCGGCCCAGTTGGAGCTAGACGGCCCGCCCGAGCAAATGCTGCCAGCCCTGCCGCGGCTTACGGCGGTGCGGGTCCTGCAAGAGGCGGTGACCAACGCCGTGCGCCACAGCCAGTCGGCGGAGCTGAAGGTGGCGGTGGCGCTGCAAGGAGCTGCCCTGATCGTCGAAGTGGTGGACAACGGCATCGGTTTTCACCCCGAGACGCCGGGCGGCGGGCGTGGACTGGCCGGGATGCGTCAGCGGGTCCTCGCCGCGGGGGGCCACTTTCGACTGGTGAGCCAGCCGGCGCACGGCTGCCAGGTGCGTGCGCACATTCCGCTGCAGGTCGCCGATGTTCCAGCGTAGCCCACCGGCCGCGGCGGCGTACCTGTTGGTCGAGGACGACCCCCTGATCCATCGTGCCGTTCGCTTGATCCTGCGGCCTCAGGGCGCGGTGCACGTGGCCACCACGGTGTCGCAGGCCCGCGAGTGCTTGGATGCCCAGCGATTTTCCATCGTGCTGGTGGACCTGGGGTTGCCCGATGGCAGCGGCATGGACGTCATCGCGGCCTGCCGGGTGCGCGCGCCGGCAACCCCCGTGCTGGTCCTGACGGTGGCCACGGCTTGGCCGCAGGTCGAGGCGGCCTTGCGCGCCGGGGCGAGCGGCTACCTGCTGAAAGAAGACCTGGTCTCGCGCCTGCCCGGTGCCATCCACGAAGCGTGCCGGGGTGGGGTGGCGCTGTCGGCGCCGATTGCCCGGGGCCTGGTGGCCGCCACCTTGGGGGCCAGGGGCACGGCCGAGCCAGAGCCGGGCCCCCAGCTCAGCGAACGCGAAACCGAGGTGCTGCGCCTGCTGGCCAGCGCCTTTTCGTACGAGCAAATCGCCCAATTGCTTGGGATCTCGGCGAACACCGTGCGGACCTATGTGCGCTCGCTGTACGACAAGCTGGGCGTCCACAACCGCACCCACGCCATCGCCGCGGCCAAGCGCATCGGGATCGCGTAGGGCCAGCACAAGGGCCGCCGGCCAACCAGCCCGGCCGCCGCGGCGCCCTACCCTTCACTGCCACGCTCTACCCTTGTCTGCCGCGCTCTACCCTTGTCTGCCGCGCTCAGAATGCCAGGCCGTAGCGGAAAGTCGTCAGCAGTCCGTCGGGCCCCTGCTTGGTGTCCAGGCTGGTCCACTGCTCCACGCCCACACCCACCATCGCCCACCGCGCCAACACCACGTCGAGCAGCGCGCCCGCGCCGACCCGCAAGGTCTGCAAGTTGCTCTTGTCTTCAAAGGCCTTGTGCACGCTGACTACCCCGGCCAGCTGGGCCTTCCATAGCGTGATCGCCGGCACCATCACCTGCCCGCCCACGCTGGCCCACAGGCGGCCTTGCCCGTCGCCCAGGGTCATGCCGCGCACGCCAATCCCCAAGGGGATCGCGCGGAACCACTTCTCGAGCGACATGTCGCCGTCGGCGCGCTTGCCGATGCCGGCCACGTGGAAGTTGCCGTTCAGGCTCCAGCCGGCGTTCATGGCTGGGCGCTGGTAGGCGGTCCAGACCCAAGTGCCCTCGGCGGCGCGCGCGGCGCTGGCGGCGGCGTCGTCAAAGCGAATGCACACCTGGTCGCCGTGGCTGAAGGGTACGCCTTGCACCACGCCTTCGGCCGAGTACGTGTAGTGACTGGTCACGTCCGAGGCGATCCAAAATGCGTCGCAGCCCAGCTGGCGGGCGGCGCCCTCGAACGAGGTGAACATCGACGGCAATTGCTTGTAGGTGGCGACGACCTTCCACGGCCGGTTGATCTTGCTGTCGTCGGTGTCGGTGAGGTACGAACCGCCCGCGCCGTCGAACCACACCTTGACCCGCTGCGGGCTGGCCCCGTAGCGCATCTGCGGCTTGAAATCCGGCTGCGCCTCTACGCCAAAGGTACCGCAGCCAGCGAGCCAGGCGGTCACGAGTACGAGCAAGTAGCGCAGTGGCTGCGCATGGGTGGAATTTGCCATCACGGTCACCTCCAAAGCCTTGCAGGGCCTAAAGTTCAAGCTTTACGCCCAAGTCAAAGGTGAACCAGCCGCCGGTGACGCCACCGCCCACGAGCAAGCCGCCTTGGGTGCCCATGTAGAGCCAGTCAGGCAGGCTGTAGAGGCCGGTGCCGCCCATGTGGAATTGGCCGCCGTAGGCGACGTGGTAGGGGTCGAACAGGGCCGCCACCGACCAAGCGATCAGCTTCTTGACCCGGAATGTGCTCAAGTAGCCGACCTGCAGAGCGAACCAGTTGTGCGGATCCGGCTCGCCTTTGGCCGCGCCCCCGGCAAGCTGGGTCTTGAAGCCGCCAAACAAGGTGCTCTCTTCGCGGCGCAGCTGGCAGTGCGAGTCCCACGCGTGGACGATGGCGCCACCGCCGCTCAGGGTCGTCACTTGCCGGCCCGCCTGGACCCAGCGCGGGCCATAAGTACGCCAAGACAGGCCGGCGATGGCGTCGAGCTGCACGGCCGAGCGGTTGTCGCCGGCAAAGTAGGTCAGCGTGCCACCCAGCCACAGCGGATGCAGCAAGTCGACATCCCCGCGCACCGAACCATTCCAGCGCGCGCCGAAGGTAGCCGGGTCTTTGGCGGGCCCGTCGTAGTGGTAGCTGCCACCAAAGCCGCCGCCCATGAAGCCGCCCAAGGTGCCTTGCACCTGCGCCAGGAACTTGGACGGCACCTTGACCTCGCGCGCCGCCATCGTCGCGGTAGACTCGTCGGCCATTTGGGCCTCGCATTTCTCCTTTTCGCCCCTGGCGTCGTCGGCCAGTGCGGGCCGGCCCAGCAGCGCTGCAGCGAGCGCCAAGAGCATGGCCAGCCGCCAAACGCTACCCGTAGTTCCTTGCCAAAGTTGCTGCATCCCGGACCTCCTGCGGCGGCGCCGCGCGTCGTGGTGGAGCCAGCATATTGCGATAAAGTTATCTGCCAATCGCACGGTCATGCGAGGGGCCAGTTGGACGGCGTGGCAGCTGGTCGGCATTTGGGTTGGAGTGCCGGTTCGGGTTTCGGCCCGGGCTCGCGCGCAGTCCCGGTTGGAGATGCCCGCGCCGCGCGTCAGGTTCGGATCCGGGGAAGCTGCGGAAGTCGGCAGCGCCCGCGGAGCGCGTTCGGGTTGCGGCCAGGGACGCGGGCTCCGTGCCAGGATCGCGGCGGCGCGGTGACCGCCGGGGCCGGATCCGTGGTCGTCATGCGGCGGGAATTGCGCAGGGGGCGCCAGCAGACGCGACGCAATGCGTGCGCGATCGGAACGCAGAGGTCGCGGCTGGCCCAGGATCGCTTGCAACCCCAACGCGAACGGAACCGGGCGGGCGTGGAAGCCCGCCCCCACTCGGACACGACCCGAACCTGCGCGGCGCACAACCGGGCGGGCGTGGAAGCCCGCCCCTACTCGGACACGACCCGAACCTGCGCGGCGCACAACCGGGCGGGCGTGGAAGCCCGCCCCTACTCCAAGTGCCGGCAATACCCGCAGGCGTGGCCAACCGGGCGGGCGTGGAAGCCCGCCCCTACTCCTGGTGTATTCTGGGGAGGTCGGCAGCGTGGAGCTGTTGCTGTCGGGTTGCGTTCAGGGGCGCCTGCTCGCTGCCATGATCGCAGCCGCGCGCCGCCCGCGGGGGCCAGATCCGTGGCTGTCAAGCGCAGGGAAATGCTCTGGGTCCGCCGCATCCGCGCCAAGAACACCAGGGCGATCCGGGCCCAGTTCCCACAGCGGCGCCCGCAACCCAGCTTCGGGTGCGCGGCGGTCGCAACTAGCCGGTCACGGCTTCGCAAACACACACTTGCCAGCCATGCACGCCAAGCTCTTCGCCGGGCAGGTGGGGATCGGCGGCACGACGCAGTTCGCCGGAAACGACACTTCTTTGCAGTAGGTGTCCCACTCCGACACGAACGCGCCGGCGCTCTTCGACGCGCTCTTGTTCACCGCCGCGGTGCACAGGGTCCCGCACGCTGTGCCTAGCACAAGCGGTGCGCAGTCCAAGTCTTGCACGCAGTCGGTCGACGGGCCCGCCATCACCTTGGCCACCGCGTCCTGCAGCGCACCTTGGATTTCGTCGCAGGTGGCCGGGATGCAATCGACGACATGGGGCGGCAAGGTCAGGCCTGGATCGCAGATCCACTTGCCACCAAAGCACTTGGCGCCCTTGGGCGCGGGGGACGCGCAGTCGTTGCTCTCGTACTGCTTGTCGGCGGCGCAGTAGCCCTTGACGCAGCCAGGGCTGGCTGGGCTGCACTTCAGAACGATTTCCTTGGTTTTGCAGACTTCGCTGACGTCGAAGGGGATGCAGACCGCGGCATCGAAGTCGGCGGCAAAAGCCTCGGCGGCGGCTACATACTCCTTCTGAATCCCGTATGGGCACTTCGGGTAGCAGCGGGTCGAAACGTCGACGATGGCGCAGTCCGCGTCCTGTGTGCAGGTTTGGTGGTCAAACACCAGCGCGTTGAGTTGCGATGTCTCGTAGATGCCAACGGTCTCGCAGTTGGCCGCCTGGCAGGTCGTGCCCGCTTTGAACTGGCCTGACAAGCAGTCCTGATTGGGACCCGCGTCCAGGGGCACGTCGGGCGCCGTACCATTGCCGTCCGGACCGGCCACGTCGATTGGATCGGCATCCAAGTCTCCCGGCCCATCGGCCGCGTCCACGTCGGCGACGGCTTGCGCATCGGGCACAACTGGACCGGCGTCAGCTTGGGTCGCCGTGGCCGCCATGTCGTTGGCCGAATCGCCGCCGACACCGTCTGCGTCGCTCTTGGCGGCTGGCGTGGCCACGTCCGAAGTACTCGCCCCAGGGTTGCTTCCGCACCCCGCCAGACCAACCAGACCGGCAATTACTGCAATTGCGAGTACTTTCATGATGAGTCTCTCCTGATGTTGGCTCCCGTTGGTCGCTCCTGCCATTTCTGCGCTACTGGGGCAAAAAACGAACTATCGTGCGTATGGTCTGCAACCCAGTCGCGTCCTTGGTCTCGGTGGACCAGGCGACCAAGACCCGGCCGTCGGCAAAGGTCGCGACATTGGGCGCCAAGTAGTAGGTCGAGGCGTTCGGGACCTTCGGTGTGGCGACGTCCGTTGCGTCGCAGTCCATGGCGTTGCTGTTGCGGTAGTAGTGTTTCAGATAGATCGAGCCGCCCGTTCCGTAGTCGTGCCAGGTTACGACAGCCCGGCCCGGAAAGTGGGCAGCCATGGGCGCTTGGAACATTAGGCTACTGGTGTCGTTGCCGAATTTCGGCAATTCTTTGGTGAGTGCCGTCGGCGCCGCCTGCGAGAGCAAGAGTCCATCGTAGTCCACTGGAACCCAAACCGTCTGGACATTGCCCAGCGCCCGCGCAACAAAGACCGAACCGTCGGCAAATCCGACCGCACTCGGCTGGCCTTCGTATGGCTTGCCAAAGGCCGGCAGTTGAAACTCGGGCGCCGCCGGGACACCGTCTGACCTGAGCTTGCGGGCGATGACGCGAATCGGATTCGGCTTGTAGAAATCAAGCCACGATGCCCACACAACCAGTGCGCCATCGGGCAGCGGCGCGACCGAGGCCGAGTAGGCCTTGTCGTTGGGCTTCGACAGCTTGATCGGCGCCGCCAGCATCGTGCCGTCCAGCTTGAGCGGCTGAGAATACACCGCTTGCTTGTCGCCCTGCATGCTGCCCGCCCACACGGCGACGACGGTCCCTTCCACGGGCAGTTTCGCAAACCGTGCGCCGCGCACATTCGAGGGCCACTCATAGACCTGCTGCGCAATCAGGACCTCGGGCCCGCTGGCCGTGCCATCCAGGGCGATGGGCTTGACCCGCAAAGTCTCGAAATCCGTGAGCAAGTCCTGCGTCAACCAGCTGACCAGCCAGCCGTGCTCGCCCACGGCAAACAAGTGCGGGGCATGGTGCAAGACCGCAGTGTCGTTGCTCAACGAAAGAGGCTCGCCGACCGCCACGCCGCCCTCGCCAAAGATGCGCACCTGCAGATTCAGTGAGTTCGGGTCGGGGGCCCGCGTCGAGTAGGCGATACCCCACAGGTCGCCATTGACGGCGACGCTGGGATTCAACGCACCACCCGGCGGGTCGTCGAGCATCGTGGGCACCAACGGATGGCAGTGGCCCGCGCCCATACAGCCCTCGCCC
>JBBISH010000100.1:0-24312 GCA_037441385.1 Myxococcales bacterium | reverse complement strand
CCTTTACCCCTCGCCCACTTCAGTGGGAGAGGAGGGGTCCCCGCGGTGAGCGAAGCGAGCGAGCCGTGACTCAATTTCACGGCGAGAGCGGGGTCGGCCGCAGGCCGGGGGTGAGTTCCAGAGGGTCAGGTATTGACACTTGACATCTTTTTCGGAGCCGGAGCCGGCGTTTGTTCTTCTCCTTCCGAGTCGAATTTGGGGTGGATTTTGACCAGTGCTTGCCCGACCATGGCCACCACCTGATGGGTTCAGGATTCAAGGATCGCCATGCCGCGCTGCGTTCCGCCTCGCCGTTTCCACGCTTGCTTTGCCCTGTGGGCGGCCGCTTCTTTCGTATGGGCCAGCGCTTGCGGCACGTCAGACGGCGCACTCACGGGCCAGATAGCCGGCGCGCCCGACGCCCTCGTCGACGGGTGGGGGCAGGGCGGACTGCTCATCGACGTGGCCGCCCTGGATGCCCTTCCCGAAACCGACGCCACATGCCTGTCCTCCGATGTCACGGTGGTCCTGCCGATGACCTGCACCACGACCTTGCCCACTTGGTACAGCGGCCAGCAGGCGCCCAAGCCCACCTTGGCGCTCGAACTCGGCACGTACAACATGGAAACCGGCAAGTTCGATCCGCTGATCGATGGCCAGTGGGCGCCCATGCACACCGGGATGCGCGGCGGCGCGGGCGTGTGGGTGGTCTATCGTGTCCAGCTGCCGGCTAGCTCGCCCGACGAGGTCAAGCTGTTCGTGGACGGCGACGGCCTGATCGGCTGCGAGCCGGTCGCGGTGACCGTCACGTCGATGATGAAGTTTGTGCGCGTGCCCGGACCAGGCAACTACTGGGTCAACGCCACGCCCGCGTTCCCTGGCGGTGCGTGTGTTCTACTCGGCCTTGGCAGCAGCAAAGCAAAGGATGTCTGTGGCCAATTCCTGACCGTGCACGCCGCAGTCGGCCTGAAAGACAAGACCGCCTGGGGCCAAGTCGACCGCACCGTGCGCCTCTACGGCTTCCGGCAAGGGCCAGTGGTGCCGTAGGCATCGCTTGCCTCCGCGCCTGGCCTGTCGAAACGGTGTCAGAAATGGACGTAAGCTGCGGTTGTGTGGCAGGTTTCTAGCATGATCCTGATCCGGATCCTGATCCTGATCCTGATCCTGATCCTGAACCCGAACCCGACAAAAAGGTGTCAAGTGTCAATACCTGACACTCCCTCGTTGCCTTGCTAGTGCTCGCCCCAACCGTGCGCCGTGCCCTCGTGGCTGCTCGCCCGGAACTCGCCGCCCTGGCTGGCCGTCGACAGCTTGGCCAGCTCGAGCAGGTTGACCTTGCCGAACTTCTGGTCGCGGCGGTTGGTGGTGGGCACGGAGTGCACGCCCGAGTCCATGCGGATGGCGTCGCACGGGCAAGCCTCTTCGCAGAAGCCGCAGTAGATGCACTTGAGCAGGTCGATTTCGAAGGTCGTGGGGAACTTCTCGACCTCGCGGTCGCCTGTCTCGCCCGCCACGATGGTGATGCAGTTGGCCGGGCAGGCGGTGGCGCAGAGCATGCAGGCCACGCAGCGCACCGCGCCATCGTCGCGCTTGGTCAGGAGGTGGCGCCCACGGAAGCGCGGGGTGTACGGGCGCTTGACCTCGGGGTATTGCACCGTCAAAACACCCTTGCGGCCGAACAGGTTGCGCAAGAACTGCCGGCTGGTGATCGCCATACCTTTGACGGCCTCGACGACGTACGACTGCTCGATGAGCGCCGGTTCCATGCGATTGACGAGCTTGGCCATGATTTCCTCGGAGCTGGGTTGTCCTCAGAGCGGACAAAATATGAAGTGGTGCAGCGCGCTTAACGGTCGATGAGCGTCAGCGCGACGCCGGTCACCAGCAGGTTGATCAGCGCCGCCGGCAGCATAATCCGCCAGCCCAGGCGCATCACCTGATCGTAGCGGAAGCGCGGCAACGTCCAGCGGATCGTCATCTGCAAGAACACCAGGAACAGCACCTTGGCGATGAACGCGCCCACCTGCACTACCATCAGCGCCGGGGTGTCGCCGTGCACGCCGGGAATGCTCCAGCCGCCCAAGAATAGCGTGGCGCCCACGCAGCCAATCAGAATGATTTCGACGAATTCGACCAGCGCCAACACCGCCCAGCCCATCGCGCTGTACTCGGTCCAGTAGCCGGCGGTCAGTTCGGACTCGGCTTCGGCAGTGTCAAAGGGCGCACGCTTGTTCTCGGCGATGGCGCAGGTCAGGTACAAGATGAAGGCAAGCGGCTGGGTCAAGACACCCCAGGCCGGCAGGCCCAAGAAGGTCTGCTTGCTTTGCTCCACGACGATCGACTGCAGATCCGTAGAGTTGTAGATCATGAACACGCCGCAAAGCGACAGGCCCACCGCCACTTCGTAGCTGATCATCTGCGCCGAGATCCGCAGACCGCCCATCAGCGACCACTTGTTGTTCGACGCCCACGAGCCCATCACCGTGCCGTACACGTTCAGCGACGACAGCGCGAAAATGAACAGGATGCCCAGCTCGGTCGTGGCGATCTGCATGTGCTCGCCTGGGCCGAACGGGATCGCCACGAAGATCAGCAGCGCCGGGACGAACGCCGCCAGCGGCGCCAACGTGAACATCCACGGGTTGGGCGTGTCGGGCGTGAACGCTTCCTTGGTGAACATCTTGATCGGGTCGGCCAGCATGTGCAGCAGGCCGCCGGCGCGGATGTTGCCGATGTTGGCGCGGTTTGGTCCAAGCCGGTTCTGCATGAGGGCCGAGAACTTGCGCTCGGTCCAGGTCAGCACCGTGGCCAGGCCCAGCACGAACACCAGCACAAAGCCGGCGAACTTGATCAGCGTCCAAGCGATCTGATTGAGAACGGGATTGGCTAGCAGTTGCATTTTCGGTCTCCGCCCACGGGGCTCGACTTCGGGGAAATACTAGGACCGTACGTCCGCGGTGGCCGCGCCTACGCGCCGCGCCGCAGCTGGAAGGGCCGCTTGAAGGTCGGCGCCACGGTGTCGGGCTCCCACTGCGGGGTGCCGTCCACCCGCGGCCGCCGCGGCGCCAGTGTGCCGTCTTCCGGCAGGTGCCGGCCCAGATCGCCGATCTCGGCGTAGTTCAAGCCCTTGAATTCGACCACGGCGCCAGCCAGCCGGTCGAACAGCTCGGCCGGGCGGGTCTTGTCGCTGAAGTCCATGGCCACGTCGCTCGCCGCCGGGGCCAGCGTCGCCGCCGCCATGTGCGCCGCCACGGTAGTGACTGCCGGCTTCAGCGGCTGCTGCAGGCGCTGCACCCAGCCGGCGACGTTGGTGAGCGTGCCTTCGCGCGCTTGCAGCGGCGTCAACGGCACCACCACGCTGGCGGCCTGGGTCCACTCGCTCGCTTCCGAAGCGAACACGCCCACCTTGGGGACGCGGCTCAGGGCCTCGCGCAGCTCGCTGTCGCAGTCGGCGCCGTGGTCGACCACCAGCAGCACTTCCAGCGCTCCGGCGTCGCCAATCAGCGCGTCGGCGTCGCCGTAGCTTCCCAGCACACTCGTCAGGATCGCCTTGGCGCCCGCGGTGTTGCAGTCGCGGTCGTCGGTGCGCAGCAGGCTGTCGCCTTGCCACGGCGCCCGCGGCAGCAGATAGGCCTTGGCATTGGCTGCTTTGGCCAGCCGCGCCCAAGCGTACAGATCTTCGTTGCTCAGCGAGGCAGAAAGGCCAATACCCAGCCCGCTTTGCGAGGTCTTCTGCTCTTGCAGCCACGCGCCGATGGCGCGCAGGCCGTCCGCCGCCGGGGCTTGCCGCGCGCCGTCGGGACCGGGCAGCCAGCCCATGGTCAGGCCGTCCTTCAAGCCATCCAGGCTCTTGCGGCCGTCGTCGCACATCCAATAGCTGTTGACGTCGGGGTTGTAGCGCGGCACCAACCGCTCGACCTGGTTCTTGTGCGAGTCGACGCGCACCGAGCAGCCGCGGCCGCAGCCCGTGCACAGCGAGTCGCGCATGTCCAAGAACCACACCCGGCGGTGGAAGCGGAACTGCCGCGAAGTCAGCGCACCCACGGGGCAAATGTCGACCACGCTCTGCGAGTAGGCGTTGTTCAGCTCCACGCCCTCGGGGGTCGTGATCTCGCTGTGCTCGCCGCGGCTTTCCACGGTCAGCTCGCAGGTCTTGGTGACTTCTTCGCAGAAGCGGACGCAGCGGGTGCAGACGATGCAGCGCTCGGCGTCCAAGATCACGTTGGGTCCCAGCGGCTTGGCCTTGGGCTTGCCCACCTTCTCGTGCATCAGACGCGACGCCTGCAGGCTGTAGGTGGTGTAGTGCTCTTGCAGCACGCACTCGCCGGCCTGGTCGCAGATCGGGCAGTCCACCGGGTGGTTCAGCAGGATGAATTCCAGCACCGCCTTCTGGGTCGCCTTGACCCGCTCGGTCTGGGTGTGCACCACCATGCCTTCGCCGACTTCGGTGTAGCAGCCGGGCAGCGGCTTGGGCGATTTCTCGATTTCGACCAAGCACATGCGGCAGTTGGCAGCGATCGAGAGGCCGGGGTGGTAGCAGAACACTGGGATGTCGATCCCCAGCTGCTTGGCGGCGCGCAGAACAGTCGTTCCGGCCGGCACTTCGATCGATTGTCCGTCGATGGTCACTTTGGGCATGGCTGCCTCGCTCGATAGGGAGCTGAAAGAACTTGCGTTGCGCAGGGTTTAGCGATCGACCTCGCCGCCGATCATGTTCAAGGCGTCAAAGGTGGGGATGATGTCGCTGAGCAAGTGGCCCACGATCATCTTCTTGACGATGCCCATGGCGTAGAAGCACGGCGCGCGCACGTGCACGCGGAACGGCCGGCCGTTGCCTTGCGACACCACGTAGAAGCCAAGCTCGCCGTTGCCGCCTTCCACGGCCTGGTAGGCCTCGCCGGCCGGCACGCCGTGGCCGTCGATCACCAGCTTGAAGTGGGCGATCATGCCCTCGATGGTGTTGTAGACTGCGTGCTTGGGTGGCAGCACCACGTGCCAGTCGTCCACGTTGATCGGCCCACCGGGCATTTTCTTGAAGCACTGCTTGATGATGCTGACCGACTGGTGGATCTCTTCGATGCGGCACAAGAAGCGATCGTAGTTGTCGCCCTGGTGGCCGATGATGACGTCGAAGTCGACCTGATCGTAGGCCAGGTACGGCTGGTGCTTGCGCAAATCCCAGTCCACGCCGGTCGAGCGCAGCATCACGCCGGTGCAGCCCGACGAGATCGCGTCCTCCTTGCTCAGCGGACCGGTGCCGATCATGCGGTCGTAGAAGATGCGGTTCTTGGTCAGCAGACCGCCCATCTTCTCCAGGCAGAACAGGGCCTTGTCAATGCCCTCCATCAGGTGCTTCTCGTAGTCGTCGGGCAGGTCGGCGCGCAGACCACCAATCCGCGTGTAGCTGGTGGTCAGGCGGGCGCCCGTCAGCTCTTCGACTAGGGGGTACAGCGTCTCGCGCGCTTCCAGGCCCAGCAGGAACGGCGCAAAGCCGCCCAGCTCCAAGGCGCCCGCGGCCAGCGCGGTAAAGTGGTCGACGATACGCGCCACCTCGCTGATGATCATGCGGATCCAGGTCGTGCGCGGGGTGCACTGCACGCCCATCAGCTTCTCGACCGCCAGGACGTAGCCCACGTTGTTGATGAGCGGCGACACGTAGTTCAGCCGGTCGGTATAGGGCAGGACCTGCTGCCAGGTGCCCTGTTCGCTCATTTTCTCAAAGCCGCGGTGCAGGTAGCCGATGTGGATGTCCACGTCTTGCACCATCTCGCCGTCCAGCGTGAGCAGGAACTTGACGGTGCCGTGGGTCGCCGGGTGCGACGGGCCCATGTTGATGGTCATCAGGTCGCCCTGACGCTCGGCGGTCAGCTTGTGGCCCCCAGTGCTCAGGCTAGGGATGGCCGTGGGTAGATTCGCGCTCATGCGGTGCTCCGTCGCCGTCCGCCGCAGGTCGTGACCGCGGACAGGCGCGTAGGGGTGGCTCCTAGCGGAAGGTCTCGTTGTCTTTGTAGTCGGCCAAGGTCGGCTGCGCCACCAGCGGCTGGTAGCCGCGCAGCGGAAAATCCTTGCGCAGCGGGTGTCCTTCGAACTCGGGGTAGGTCAAAATTCTGCGCAGGTCGGGATGGTTGTCAAACTGAATACCCATCATGTCAAAGGCTTCGCGCTCGCCCCAGTTGGCGGCGATCCACAGCCCGCACATGCTGGGGATGTGCTCGTCGCCCTCGGCCAGCGCAACCTTGACCCGCAGGCGGTGCTGCTTGCTCATCGACAGTAGGTGGTACACCACTTCGTAGCGGGGCAGCGTGTCGCTGGTCAGGCCCGAGGGGTGGTTGGCGTCGACCGGACTCACCGCGGCGCGCGCGCCTTCGGGGTAGGTCGAGTAGTCCACCGCCGTCACGTCGGCCAGCACGTCAAACGCCATGGCCGGGTCGTTCTTCAAGTAGCTCATGATGTCCAGCACTTTGTCGCGCTGAACCAGCACCGTTTGGTCGCCGCGGTGGGCGTGGCTACCCAGCACTGCGCTGCCAAATTGCTTGCGCACCAGATCTACAAGGGTCGGGGCCATGATCGCTCCCTAGCTAGGCAGTTCAATACCGGGCAGTGCAGCGTCCAATTCAAAGAAAGCACTGCCAAATTCAACAAGATGCCCACCCAGACAAGGGGTGGCTCACTCCCAGTCCAGCGCGCCGCGGCGCCACACGTAGGCCAGGCCCGCGCCAAGAATGCCAATGAACAGGAACATTTCGGCCAGTGTCACCAAGCCGATGCCCGGCTCGACCAGCAGGTCGCGGAACATGCCGGCCCACGGGTACAAGAACACGGACTCGATGTCGAAAACGATGAAGAAGATCGCCACCAAGTAGAACTTGACGCTGAAACGCTGCCGCGGCGAGCCGATCGGATCCGAGCCGCACTCAAAGGCGGCCTGCTTGACCGGACTCGTGCGCTTGGGGCCGACCAGCCAGTTCAGCACCAGGATCGCCGCGCCCATCACAGCGACGACGGCGAGCACGGTAAGTATCGAGATGTAGCCGAGTTGTGTGCTCAACATGCGAGCTCCTTTCCTGGGGCCGGCGCACCGTTCATTCTGTCCAGAGCAGCATCTGCTCGGGCCGGATCCGCCTCTGGATAGCCAGGTGGACGCGAAAACGCCAAGGCGCTGGCCAAACGCCAGCTCCAGTCCGCCGGGCGGAATACCGCCATGGGGCCCAAAAATCAAGGACGCGACGCCACGGAATCGCCACGGCGGCCCCCCGCAGCGGTTCGCCGGCAGCACCGATCGCCAAAACGGGGCGCCTAGACCCCAGGGCCGCCTGGGGCTTGGCGGTCCCGGTTGCAGGCGGCGCCCAGCGGCGTTACCTTGACCGCTGAAGTCGCCGCGCTTTGGGCGCACACTTCATACGCGCGCACGGCAACCACCCTTTTCAAACGCGCGCCCGGCAAGCAGGGGGCCTGCCGCCATTCGGTCCAAGAGCGAGGTCGCAATGCTGATGGAACGCAAGCGCGAAGCCTTCAAAGTTCAAGGGGTTGTGGTTGGCGTCGTCGTCGACAACAAGGATCCCGACGGCCACTACCGCGTCAAAGTCAAGTTCCCCTGGGTGTCAGAAAGCGACGCCAAGTACACCGACGCGAAGGACGACGAAGACTTTCGTACCTCGTGGTGCCGTATCGCCACCTTCATGGCCGGCAAGGATCGCGGCGCCTTCTGGCTGCCCGAAGTGGACGACGAAGTCCTGATCGCCTTTGAGCACGGCGACGTGCGGCGCGCCTTTGTCATCGGCTCGCTGTGGAACGGCGTCGACACGCCCATCCACGCCAACCAGGAGCAGAGCGGCAAGAACTACTTCCGGTCGATTCGCTCGCGCTCGGGCCACATGCTGCAGTTCGTCGACAACAAGGAAGGCACCGAGCGCATCGTGCTGCAGAACCTGGTCAAGGCCAAAGACGAAGAGAAGGATCCCAAGCAGCGCGACGGCCACTGGATCGCCCTGGACCAGTCGGGCAAGGTCGATCAGATCGAGATCTACGACCACACCCAAGAGCACTACATCCTGATCGACACCAAGAACAAGAAGATCACCATCGAGTGCAAGACCGGCGACATGCTGATCAAAGCCGAGAAGACCATCACCATGCAGTGCAAGGATCTGGTGATCAAGGCCGACTCGACCATCAAGCAAGAGTCGGGCAGCTCGACCGAGACCAAGGCCGGCTCGACCATGGACATCAAGTCGTCCAGCACCATGACGGTCAAGGGCTCGACCATCAACCTGAACTAGCTTCGCACCCTCACCTAGCGTCGAATCGGGCCGCCCCTGACTCAACTCCACGGAAATGTAACCGGTCTGTCCGCCCTCGAGCGTCGCTCGCTGGAACGGCTTGGTCATCAGCGCGTCGTGCCGCACGAGCTCTGCTCGGACGCGCTCGCCGTGCGTTTGTGCGGTTTGGCCGAACGGCTGGGCCGCCAAGTCGGCGTGCTCATCGATCGGACTGGGCAGGTGACGCACGCGCTGGTGGGCGACGACCATCAGCTCATGCTCCCCGATCTGGGGCGTTGGGGTAAGGATTCCGGGCGGTTGCGCGGTCTACGGCTGGTTCACGTCCACCTCAAGGGCGAACCGGTCGACGCCGACGACCTGAACGACTTGGCGCGGCTGGGCCTAGACCTGGTGGCGGCGCTCACCCAGCAGAGCGGGCTGCCGCAGCTGGTTTCGATCGCGCACCTGGCCACCGAGCGGCAGGCCGCGCCGTATCTCAGCGTGGAGCCCACGGCGGTATTGCCGCAACAGCTCTGGGCGACTCTGCAATTTGACTGCGCCGCCTTTGTCGCCGAGCTGGAGAGCCACCTGGCGCGGGTGCGGCCGGCAGGGCGGCTGGTCGATGCACGGGCGCGCGCCGTGCTGGTCCATGTCGGCCCCGACGCGATCGCCGAGGCGGAGGATCGCCTGGACGAGCTGGAGGAATTGGCGCGGACGGCCCATGTCGAAGTGGTGGCGCGGGTCATTCAGCGCCGCCGCGACATCGACAAGCGCACGCTCATCGGATCGGGCAAGCTGGCCGAGATTACGCTGAAAGCCCTGCAGGCTGACGCGACAGCTTTGATCTTTGACCGCGAGCTGACGCCCAGCCAAAGCAAGTCGATTGCCAACCAGGCCGAGCTGAAGGTGCTCGATCGCACCCAGCTGATTTTGGACATCTTTGCCCGGCGCGCCCGCAGCCAAGATGGCAAGTTGCAGGTGGAATTGGCCCAGCTGCGCTACTCGCTGCCGCGCTTGGGCGATCGCGACAACGCCCTGTCGCGCCTGGCGGGCGGCATCGGGGGCGTGGGCCCTGGCGAGACCAAGCTCGAGATCGACCGACGGCGCGCGCGCGACCGCATCCACCGCCTGGAAGACGAGCTGGAACGCCTCAAGCGCGGCCGTGGCGTGCGCCGCGCCCAGCGCAGCGAGGTGCCGTCGATTGCGCTGGTGGGCTACACCAACGTGGGCAAGTCGAGTGTTTTGAACGCATTGGCTAAGAGCGACGCCTACACCGAGAATCTGCTGTTCGCGACCCTGGACCCCACCACGCGGCGTCTCCATCTGCCAGGTGGTGCGCCGGTGGTTGTCACGGATACCGTTGGGTTCATTCGCGATTTGCCCAAGGAACTGCTGGGCGCCTTCGAGGCCACGCTGGAAGAAGTGCACGCCGCCGACCTGGTGGTGGTCGTCGTCGACGCGGCTCACCGGCAGATGGAGCGGCAACTGGCCTCGGTGTTGCGGATCTTGGCAGACCACGACCTGGGCGACGCGCCGCGGCGCATCCTGGTGAACAAATGCGATGCCGTCGCCGACCCGGCGGCCCTGCGCGAAGTGGTGGGGCTGTACGACGCGTGGCAGGTGTCGGCAAGAACCCGCGCCGGCATTGCCGATCTGCTGGCCGAGCTAGAGCCGGCAGTCGCTCAAGCCCGCCAGCGCGCCGCGGAGCTGGACGAGCAGGCGCAGAGCGAGCGCGACGACGAGTTGGCCCATGGATGGTCCCCCGTCTAATCTAATGATCTGAACTTACTCCACTTCGTCGACGTTGCCTAAGTCCTTGGCGTGCGACGCGTGGTGCGCGTTCGGCTTGAAGCGCCCTTCTTCCATGCGCACCAGGTCGCGCTCCCAGGTCGTGCGCATCAAATTCCACTTGGCGATCAGGTTCTGCGCCTTGAAGCGGAAGGTGGGCGACGAGAAACCCTGGCTGCTGAACTCGCGGAACTCGCGCTTGAGTGTCTCGAACTCTGAGTTCGGCGGTACTTTCTCAAATCCGTTGAAAAACATATTGAACTTGCGACGCACCACTTCCAGGCGCTGTTCCAGGTGCGCCATTTGCTGTGCAGCCTTGTCCGAACCTACGGGGCCTCTGCCGATTGCCATTTGGTCCTCGTCTAGACCCAGCGCGGGTCGTGGTGGTGAGCCTTGGTCGGCCCGCGTCCGCTGCAGCCGGGCGGAACGTCGCTGATTCGCAGAGGCGAGGCGGCAAGTCGGTGACTCGGCGCGTTTGCCCTGTTGCCTTGTTCGTACTACCATCCCTGGCGCGCGTCTGGCAACGTCACTCCGCTTGGCGAGGCCGAAGTTGCCGAATCCAGGAGCGCGCGCGCACAGCGACGTCCCCGTCAATGGCGGCGGGGGCCCAGGGGAGGCCCGAGATGCAGATGGCAATCGTTCGTGAATCCAAGCGCTTGCTGCGCAAGGCGGCGCAGGGGGCGGCAGTGCTCGCCGTCGTGGCGGGTGCGCTGAGCGCCTGCGGCAAGGGCGATCCGGAAGAGAACTTCCGGTTGTGGATGAACAACGAGGCCGGCTGGACCGAAATGGCCGCCTACGTGGCCGACAAGAACAACGACACCAAGACCCGCGTGCGCGCCCTGGAGATCCTGGTGTCCGAAGGTGGCCAGCCCTCGCAAGTGCAGGCCGTGGTCGAAAAAGCGCCGGACAAGGTCGAACTGCTGATCGGTCTGCAGCCCGCGATGTTCAAGCTGCTGAGCGACGGCAACCCCAAGAAGCAAGCGCACGGCAAGAAAGTTCTGTTCGACATGATGAAGGACCCCTCGATGCCGGCGGCCAAAGTGGCCGAGTTGCGGGCGCAAGTTTCCAAGTGGGCCTTTGGCGACCTGTCGCCCGACGATCCGCTGGAGCGCGTCAAAGACAAGCTGAAGGACCGCGTGACCCCGGACGAGATCCTGCTGCTGGGCGCCGACGCGGTGCCGGGCGCCGAGATCATGCTGAGCAAGGGTCTGGCCAAGGGCGAAATCCTGGCGCTCTTGAAGGGGATGAAGACGCCGGAGGCCAACAAGGCAATCGTGCGCGGTTTGCGCTACTTCCACACCAATACCAAGAACGTCAAGATCACGGAGGACGATCTGGGCGCGATCCAGGCGACCTCTAGCCTGGACGGCTTCGTGTACTTCTTGGAGCTGTACCTGAACAAGATCATCTTGGCCAAGCCGGGCGAGAAGATTCACCCCGACGACAAGCGCGCCGGCGAGCTGGCGGTCCGCGCCGCCCTGGAATGGGCCGATCCCGATGACAAGAAGGTCGGCGAAGCCAACAAGAAGGCCATCAAAGAAGGCTGGGCCCAGGTCGCGCCCGTGCTCGAAAAGTACCTGACCTCGTCCAACTGCGACGACCGCTGGTGGGCGCTGCAGCTGTACGCCGCCAACGCCGGGCTGGAAGGCTTCAAGGCCGCGATGGCGAAGATGCCCGACGACGATCTGTACGGCAAAGGCCCGCCGCACGGCGACAACGATGTGCAAAAGTTGCTCGTCGACACCTGCAAGAACGAAATCCTGGCCATCGGCGGCGACGCGGTGCGTCCCGAGTTGGTCCGCATGCTGACCGCCAGCCCGCGCTTGATCGACCGCATCGTCGCCAGCCGCTGCCTGGCGGTGTTGGGCGATGCCGCCTCGGTCACCGCGCTGCGCAACTTTGACAAGAAAGACCCGATGGGGACCAAGAACGTGCAGGCCGTCATCAACGTGGACGCGCCGCTCAGCCTGATCGATTTGGTGCAGGCCGCGGTGGACGTGGCCGACTTTGTGGCCGCGACTCAGAAGCTGGCGTCCGAAGGCAAGATCGACGCCGAGACCAGCAAGTGGCGGCAGTACTTCGCCAGCTACAGCTTTGAGCGCAAGGCCAAGGTGCTGGCGCCCTGGGCCGAGAACGAGGCCAAGGAAAAGGTCGAAAAGGACAAGGCCAAGAAGGCCGCCAAGCCCGACGCGGCTGCACCGGCCAAGTAGCGGTTCGCCCCCTCCGCCCTCTCGCTGGGCAAACCATTTGGCCGTTCGGGTTTCTTGGACCCCCTGTGAGTTCCCGCCGCGATGTCCCAGGCGCTGCAATCGAATCAGGCGCCGCAAGCTGACCAGGCGCCGCCCCTGCTGGTAGGCCCCGACGCCACCGTGCGCAGCGCGCCCCTCGCGGCCCGCGACCCGCTGCCAGGGGTGGCCGTCGCGTCCGTGGTCTTGTTGACGGTGCTGGCGCTGTGGCCGTTGTTTGCCGGTGAAATCACACCGATTTTGGATGCACCCCAGGTTCAGCACCAGGCTTCGGTCATCTACGACTGGAACGTGGTGCCTTCGTACCACCGCGACTTCCAGCGGGTGAACTACCCCGTGCCCAATCACTTGGGCGTGGGCGTGCTCACGCTGCTGGCGCCGCTGTTTGGCGTGCCGCTGGCGTGGAAGGTGCTGTTGGGCCTGTGCATCGTCGCCGTTGCGGGGGCGGCCTGGCGTCTGAACCAGGCGGCAGGGCACTCGCGCTGGCTGATGCTGGCGGTGCTGCCGTGGCTCTGGCACGCCGACGTGTTCGTGGGGCACATCGGGGCGATCGTTGGGTTGCCGGTGTTTCTGCTGCTTTTGTCGATCCACTTGCCCTACGTGCGGCATCCGGGGCCGTGGCGGGCGCTGGCCGTGGCCGCGGTGACCGGTGTCTTGGCGGTGACTCACCTGCTGCTGTGGTTCATGGCCGTGGCGATGCTGCCGATCTTGGCGGCCGCGATGGTTTGGCGGCGCGACCACGGAAGCCCAGGGCGGCGGTTTGGCGCGGCGGCGCTGGCACTTGGGCGGGACCTGCTGCTCAGTGTGCCGTCGCTGGCCGTTTTGATGCCCTGGCTGCGGCGCGACGTGGTTTCTGGCGGCCCCTTCCAGGCCGAATGGACGCTGCCGGTCGACAGCCTCAAGGGGCTGTTTTCGCACATGTTCGACCAGTTTGCGCCGCGCGGCACCACGCTAGAGAGCTTGGCCGACCTGCTGTTCAACCGGCCGGGCGACCCGATGACAGGGCTGTGGCTGCTGGGCCTGGCGCTGTGGCTTTTTGCCGCGGTGGCGCAGACCAGGGCGCGCGTCACCCATGCCCAAGATGGCCATCCTGATCGCGACTTGCACGCGCGCAGCCCCGACGGCACTTGGTACCTGGGCTGGGCCTTCACGCTGGCGCTGGTGGCCTATTTTGCTTTGCCGACCCATGTGTTCCGGCCTGTGTGGATTCACGGCGTCGCGCCACGCTTGACCGAAGTGGTCGGCATCCTGGGGGTATTGGCGCTGCCGCTGTCGCCACTGCAGGCCCCGCAGGCGCGGTGGCGCGCCCTGGCCGGTACGCTGGCCATGTTTGTGGTGGCGGTGTGGATGCCGCTGGCCACCGTGCGCTCGGTCGTGCTGATCCAGCCGGAATTCGCTTCGATGCGCGAGGCCTACGAGGCGGTGCCCCCGCAGAAGAACCTGTTGGTGCTGCACCCCAGCGCAGAGAGCCACTGGATGCAGGCGCCGCTGTTGACCGAAGTGGCGGCCTACTATGTGGTGGTTCGCGGGGGCGTTGTGCCGTCGCCCTTCATCGACCCGCAGTTGCAGCAAGTGCGCTGGAAGTCGGACCGTATGCTGCCGCAACCGCCGGGCGACGACCAAGAGAAGCTGACGTGGTTCGATCACGCGCGCTTCTATGATTATATCGCGGTGTTGCGCGACCCATTTTCGCCCGAGCCGCGCTACGAAGCCATGCTGCGCACATGGAAAAGGGTGTTCCAGCGCGGTCGATGGCAGGTGTTCCGCAACCCCGCGCCCGAGTCCTGGCCGCCCCCGCCACCGCCGCCGGTCTTGGACGAAGCGGGGCAAGCTGCGGCCGGGATCGTCGAAGACGTGGGGCAATTGCTCGGCTGGGGCTGGGGGCTGCCGATCGCCCAGTCGCGCGCGGCCGTATGGCGCGAAAACCAGCTGCGACGCCGACTTGGCTGGCCCGAGCGCGGGGTGGCCGACGAGCCGGCCGTGCCCCTTGCCGAACCCGCCACGCCCGCCCAGCACGGCCCCACCCTCATGGCGCCCCTGCGGCGCGGCTTGATGTTGCCGCCGGGCGTGCAGCGCCGACCGAACGTGCTACCTTGATCGGCGGAGGTGTGCGTGGGTCGGCCTAACTTTGTCTTGTTTGGAATTCCCGTCACGGTGTCGTTTTGGCACTTTTTGTGGATGCTTCTGCTGCTGGGTTGGCCAGCGTCGCGCAGTTTGGGCGGCACCGGAGCGCTGTTGCTCATGTTGTTGGGCAGTTTTTCGGTGCTGGCCCACGAGCTGGGGCACGGACTGCTGTCCAAGCTGTACCGCCTGGACCCCGAGATCTATCTGGTGAGCCTGGGCGGCTTTACCCGCCATGCTCCGGCGCGCGGGCTGGGGCAGCAGTTCGCGATTGTCGCCGCCGGTCCGGCAGTCAATTTCATCTTGGCTGTGTTGGGTTACTTTGTGGCGGACCACCTGCCCGAGCGCGCGATGGGGCTGGGCGGCATGTTCATCTGGCTCAACGTGGTTTGGGGGATCTACAACCTGTTGCCCGTCTGGCCCCTGGACGGCGGTCAGCTGATGCGGATCGCCTTCTTGCGCTTCTTGTTGCCGGTGCGCGCCGAGCGCTGGACCCATGTGGCCAGCATGGTGGTGGGCGCGGTGCTGGCGGTGGTGCTGCTCAATATGGGCCAGACCTTTGGCGCGCTGTTCCTGGGCATGTCGGTGTACCAGAACTGGCAGATGCTGCAGGCGGTAGAAGACAGCAGCGCAGCCAAGGTGCACAAGAAGCACGGTCGCGTGCGCGAGCTGGTCGAGCAGGCCCGCGAGGCCTATGCACAGGGCGATTTCGCCGCGGCGTTGCGTCTGGGGCACTTGGCGCGCAACGAACCCTATCTGTCGCCGGCCGAGCTCGACCACATCTGGCAGCTATTGGCGCTGTCGGCCGCGCGTTTGTCCAGCTACGACGACGCCGTGCGCTTTGCCGAGCGGGTGCCGCGGTCGCCCGAGATGGCCCAAGTGCAGGCCCACTGTCTGCAGGCGCTGGGGGATGGACTGCGTATCCGCCGCTTCTTGACGTCGCCCGCGGCCTTGCTCTTGCCCGGCGAGCGCATCGAGCAGCTGCGGGAACTGGTGCGAATGCAGGACTTGGGCCGGCCCCAAGCATTGTAGGCAGGTCCACGTGTCCACGGCCGAGCCCAGCGCCCCGGCCATGCTGCGGCTCCGCGGCGTGGCCCAGAACAATTTGCGGCACTTTGACTTGGACCTGCCCCACGGCAAGCTAGTCGTGGTGACGGGGGTGTCGGGGTCCGGCAAGTCGTCGCTGGCCTTCGATACGCTGTTTGCCGAAGGGCAGCGGCGCTATGTCGAGTGCCTGTCGAGCTACGCGCGGCAATTCGTCGAGCGGATGGACAGACCGAAAGTCGACGAGATCAGCGGGATCTTGCCTTCGGTGGCGCTGCGGCAGGGCAAGACCATCCGCGCCGCTCGTTCGACGGTGGCGTCGCTGACCGAGCTGAGCGAGCTGTTCCGCCTGGTTTTTGCGCAGGCCTCTAGCCCGGTCTGCCCGGAGTGTGGCCATTCGGTGCGGCGAGCAGCGCCGGCCGAGCTGGCGGGCGAGCTTCTGGCGGCGGCGGCGGGGCGGCGGGCGGCGATCACCTTCGAACTGCCGGTGGTGTCGACGGCGGCGGCGCGGGCGGCGCTGGAAGGGCTGGCCGCGGCGGGCTACCACCGCTGCTTCGAGGCCGGGAAAGCCGTGGCGCTGGCCGAGGTTCTGGGCGTCGATCGCATTGGGACCACGCTGGCCGTGCTGCAGGATCGGCTGGTGATCGACCCGACCGAGCCGTCGCGATTGGCGGATTCGTTGCGGCAAGCGCTGTTGCGCGGTGGCGGCGTGGTGGCGGTGCACTTGGAGGGCGATGCTCCTCCGGGCGGGGCCTGGCAACTGCGCGGTTCGTCAGCGGGTTTTGTCGAGCTGCGCGCGACCTCGCAGCGCCGCTGTGTCGCCTGTCGCACGCCGGTGGCGGATCCGTCGCCGCAGCTGTTCTCGTCGTCGTCGTCGCTGGGCGCGTGCCCAACCTGCAATGGTTTTGGGCGGATCGCCGACATCGACTTGGACCGCGTGGTGCCCGACACCTCGTTGAGCTTGGCGGGCGGGGCGATCCGGCCGTGGACCACCGAGGCGACCGACGACGAGCGCGATGCACTGCTGCGGTTTTGCGAACGCCAGGCCATCGCCACCGACGTCGCCTGGCGCGACCTGCCCGCTGAGCAACGCCTGCTGATCTTGGATGGCGTGCACAAAGGCCCCGCCGGGACTCGCTTTCGCGGTGTACGCGGTTGGTTCCACTGGCTAGAGGGTAAGACCTACAAGATGCATGTGCGGGTGCTGTTGTCGCGCTACCGCGGCTACCGCACGTGCCAGGCCTGCCAAGGCACTCGGTTGCGCAGCGAGGCGCGCGCGTGGCGACTGGCCGATCTGGACCTGCCGGGCTGGCTCGAACTGCCGCTGGAGGCGGTGCTTGCGCGCCTGGGCGCGCTGGACTTGGAGCCGGCAGTGGCCCAGGCGATCGAACTGCCGTTGCGCGAGCTTCGCAAACGCGTCGAATTCTTGGTCGAAATTGGCCTCGGCTACCTGAGCGCCGACCGTCCGGCACGGACGCTGAGCGGCGGCGAGCTGCAGCGGGTGCAACTGGTGGCTGCGTTGGCGACCGGTTTGTCCCAAGTCCTGTACGTGCTGGACGAGCCGTCGATTGGCCTACATGCGCGCGACAACGACCGGCTTTTGCGGCTGTTGCAGCGCCTGACCGCAGCCGGCAACAGCGTGGTGGTGGTCGAGCACGACCCGGCATTGATCTTGGCGGCCGACCACTTGGTCGACTTGGGGCCTGGCGCCGGTCAAGACGGCGGGCAACTGCTCTTTTCGGGTCCACCGGCCGCGTTGACCGCGGGGCAGGGCAGCCTGACCGCCGAGTACCTGCTGGGCGACCGGCGCGTGGAGGCTCCCCTCCCGGCCACGCCAGTTGCGCGTGCTCGCAGCAAGCCCACGGGTACGCTTACGATTCTTGCCCCGACCGCCCGCAATCTGCGCGGCCAAGACGTGCATCTGCAGTTAGGGGCGCTGAACGCCGTCTGTGGGGTGTCCGGCTCGGGCAAATCGACCTTGGTCGAAGAAGTGTTGTATCGCGGCATGTTGCGCGCCCGCGGCGAGCCGACCGACGAGCCCGGGGCCTGTGCAGGCCTGTTGGGCGCCGAAGCCATCCGCCAAGTGGTGCTGGTCGACCAAGAGATGCCGCCGGGATCGAACCGGGCCAACTGCGCCACCTACCTGAAGATCTGGGACGTGATCCGCGCCCGCCTGGCCGCCGAGCCCTTGGCGGTGCAGCGCGGCTACACACCAGCGACTTTCAGCTTCAACCGCGAAGGCGGCCGCTGTCCGGCCTGCGAGGGCCTGGGCGTCGAGACCGTGGACATGCAGTTCCTGTCCGACGTGCAGGCCACCTGCGAACTGTGCGAGGGCAAGCGCTTTTCGACCGCGACGCTGCAGGTGCGTCACCGCGGACTGGACGCCGCGGCCTTTCTGGACCGCACCGCCGGCGAGCTGGCCGAAATGTTCAGCGACGACGCAAGCTTGGCCGGCCCGGCTCGCGCGCTGGCCGAGCTGGGCTTGGGCTACCTGCGGCTGGGGCAGCCCCTGTCGACGCTGTCGGGTGGTGAGCTGCAGCGCGTCAAGATCGCCTGGCACCTGCTGCAAGCACGGACCAGTCATGCGCTTTTCTTGCTCGACGAGCCGTCGACCGGCCTGCACCTGCACGATGTGGCGGTGCTGCTGGCGGCGCTGCGGCGGCTGGTCGCGGCGGGCAACACGGTGGTGCTGGTCGAGCATCAGCTGGATCTGCTGGATGCCGCGGACCATCTGGTCGAACTGGGGCCCGACGGCGGCCCGCGCGGCGGCCACGTGCTGTACCAGGGGCCGCCGGCCGGCTTGCGCGCGCTGCTCGACTCGCCAACGGGGCGGTTCCTGCGCCAGTACAAGCGCGATCACCGCTACGCCGCCACGCCGGGCCTGGGCGACGAGCAGGTCGAGCGCGATCCCGGCTGCATCCAGGTCCGGGGCGCGCGTGTGCACAATTTACGCAACCTGGACCTGAACTTGCCGCGCGACCAGCTGACGGTGGTGACTGGACTGTCGGGTTCGGGCAAGTCGTCGCTGGCGTTTGACTTGGTGTTTGCCGAGGGGCAGCGGCGCTTCTTGGACTGCCTGTCGCCGTATGCGCGGCAGTATTTGCCGCCGGCCAGTGCGCCCGAAGTCGACCGCCTGACCGGCCTGCCGCCCACTGTGGCGATCGCCCAACGGACCACCCGCGGCGGCTTGCGCTCAACGGTGGCGACCTTGACCGACCTGCTGCCGTACTTGCGTCTACTGTATGCTCGATGTGGAAATCAGCTTTGTCCGCACTGCGGTGGGGCGGTGTCGGGGCAGTCGGCCGCGGCGGTGGCGGCGTCGCTCGCCGAACGCTACCGCGGGGCCACGGCCGTGTACGTCACCGCCCCGGCGGTGCGCGGTCGCAAGGGGCATCATCGGGATATCCTTGAGAAAGCCCGTCAACTGGGCCACGCGTGGGTGCACGTCGATGGCAGCTTGTGCGCGCTGACGGCCGTGCCGCCGCTGCGCCGGTTCGCCGCCCACGACCTCGATTTTGTCGTGGCGCGCCTGAGTCCGGGCCAGCTCCAGGACAACGAGTTGGTCGCGCAGGTGGTCGAGGCCGCCTTGGCGCTGGGCGACGGCACCATCGGCAGCCGCACCGCGGGCGATCCTTTGCAGCCGTGGAGCTTGCGCCGCCACTGCAGCCGCTGCGAGCGGTCGGTCGAGGCGCCGGATCCACGGTGGTTTTCCTTTACCTCGAGCGTGGGTTGGTGCGGCCGCTGCGAGGGCACCGGCGTCTTTCGCGACGAGCCTGCGGCCAAGAAACGCCGCGGCCGCGGTGCCGACGGTCGGTCGACCGAGGACCTGGCGCGCGCCGGCCTGCCCGACGGCGGCGAGAGTGTGCAAACCGACGCGGAGCGCCACCAGCAGATCTGCCCGCAGTGCCACGGCCGGCGCCTGAAACCCCAAGCCGAGTCGGTGACATTGGCGGGGATGCCGCTGCCGGCGCTGCTGGACTTGGGGCCCGCGCAGCTTTTGGATTGGCTGGCCGGGCTGCGTTTCAGCGGCGCGCAACAGCAGACTTTTGCCGCGCTCCTGCCCGAATTGCGCAGCAAGTGCGCGCTGATGCTGCGCCTGGGCCTGGACTACTTGGCTCTGTCGCGCGGTGCGGTCACGCTGTCGGGTGGCGAGAGCCAGCGGCTGCGGTTGGCGGCCCAGCTGGCCTCGAACCTGCGCGGTGCCCTGTACGTGCTGGACGAGCCGACCATAGGCCTCCATCCCGAGGACAATCAACTGGTTCTTGCGGCGATGCGCGAACTCGTGGCGCGCGGCAACGGCCTGCTGGTGGTGGAGCACGACGAAGAGACCATTCGCCGTGCCGACCATCTGGTCGAGTTGGGTCCGTCGGGCGGCCGCGAGGGCGGGCAGATCCTGTATCAAGGCGGACTTGCTGGCCTTTTGAGCTGCCCGACTTCGCCGACTGGGCAAGCGCTGCTCCAGGCCGGCGCGTTACGGGTGGCGGCCGTGCGGGCGGTGGGCCCTGACCAGCCGCGCCTGACCGTCCGTGGCGCCCGTCGCAACAATCTGCTTGAAGTGACAGCCCATTTCGTGCGCGGTCGCTTCAATGTCGTGACCGGGGTGTCGGGTTCGGGCAAGTCGACCTTGGTGCGCGACCTGTTGGTGCCGCTTGGCAATTTGGGACTGACGGCCCGCGAGCGCCGCCCCGAGACATTCACCGGCAACGCCGAGCTCGCCGGCATCGACGGGCTCGAGACGCTGGGTCGCATCGTCGAGATCGACCAGTCGCCGATCGGCCGCACTTCGCGTTCGTGTCCCGCCACGTACATGGGCATCTTCGATCCCCTGCGCCAGGTGTTTGCCCAGCAGCCCGCAGCCAAGGTGGCCGGTCTGGACGCGGCGGCGTTTTCGTACAACCTGGAGGCTGGGCGCTGTCCGGCCTGCCAGGGTAGCGGCGAACTGCGCGTCGAGATGTCGTTCCTGCCGACCACCCATGTGGACTGCGACCAATGTGGCGGCCGGCGCTACGCCGACCACGTGCTGGCGGTGACGTTCAAGGGGGCCTCGATCGCCGATGTGCTGCAAATGTCGCTGGCCGAGGCGGCCGAGCATTTCTGTCACGTTCGCACCATCGCCGCGCCCTTGGAACTCGCCGTCCGCATGGGCCTGGGCTACCTCACGCTGGGCCAGGGCAGTCACAGCCTTTCGGGCGGCGAGGCGCAGCGCATCAAGATCGTGACCGAGCTGGCCAAGAAGCGCCGCAGCGAGACCGTGTACGTACTGGACGAGCCCTCGACCGGCCTGCACCTGCGCGATGTGGACAAGCTGTTGACTGTGCTGCAAGAATTGGTCGATCGCGGCGACACGGTCATCGTCATCGAGCACCACTTGGGCATCGCGGCTCAAGCCGACTGGTTGGTCGATCTGGGGCCGGGAGCGGGGCTGCGAGGCGGTCACGTGACTTTTGAGGGGCCACCGGCCGAGCTGCTGCGATGCGGGCCCGACGTGCCGACGCGGCGGGCGCTGCGGCGGGCGACCGCTTGACGTAGCCGGCAACAAGCCTACCGTGATGCACGAAGCGCGCGTGCGCGGCACCTGTGGGGAACGTTCATGGCATTTGGTGACCGCCGCGAAGGCAAAGAGGAAGAGGGACGGCTGCTGCCCGACATGGTGCGGCGCGCGGTAGAGCGCAGCGTCAACGTGCTGCTGCAGAGCGATGACGAAGCCAAGCGCGTGCTGGGCAGCTTGTTGCCCAAGGAGCTGGTGCAGACGGTGCTCCAATCGGCGACCCAGGCCGTGGACACCACCAAGCGCGAGGCGGTGGAGATCGTCGCCCGCGAAATGCAGCAGTTCCTGCAAACATTGAATCTTTCGGAAGAAATTCGCAAGGTCCTGACCTCGGTCTCGTTCGAGATTCGCACCGAGGTGCGGTTTGTACCCAACCCGGACGGCACGCTGCGTTCGGAAGTGAAGTCGCGCGCCGCCCCCAAGCGCACCGCCGCCAAAGCCAAGTCGGCCGCGGCGTCCAAGGCCAAGAAGAAGCCCGCACCGGCCAAGCGCAAGGCGGTTGCCACCGCGACCGCGGCGGTGCGCCAAGAGAGCACGCTGTCGGTGGTGCAAGACGCCGTTCAAGACGTGGTCCAAGATGCAGTGGCCGGGACGCGCTCGCGCGTGCGCAAGGTCGTGGATCGCATCGCCGAAGCCCGCGCCGATTTTGCCGCGGACGACGACTACGACGCCGACGAAGATTGATCGGCAGCGGCCGCGAGGTCCTGTCTTTACAAATCCCCATATGCCGTAAGTCATCGAATTGCAACGATGCTTGCAGGGGCGTTTTCTTGCACGCCACTTGGGGCTCGTGCACAATTCGCTTTGAGTCGCTTGCGCCTTGGTCGCCCGCTGGGTGCCGAACCGCGCCGACTGGCTATGAGCGGAGGAACCCATGTCGCTGAACCCTATGAATTCTGAGCCGGACTGCATCGCCGCTTTGGCGAATGATCGCCTGCGGCGTCTGCGGCTAGGCGCCTTGCCGTTGTTCTTGGCGGGTGCGCTGGCGTTGGCCGGCTGCGGCGACGACGAGCAAATCATCGGCGCGCCCACTGGTGCAACCGCCGACAGCAACACTGGCGATGTAGCCACCGACATGAGTTCTGGGGACACGACCGGTGCCGACGCGAACGTGACCGGCGACGCGCAGCCCGGCGACGCGCAGCCCGGCGACACGCCGCCGACCGACACCGAGCCCGGCAACATCCAGCCCGACAGCGCTACCGACCAGATCGACATTCAGCCTGACTCGGCCACCGATCAGCCCGATCTGCCCGAGATTTCCGATGATATTCAGCCGGACTCGGCCACGGATCAGCCCGACTCGGCCGACATCGCCGCCGACGCCACCTCGGCCCAGTGCGCCAGCGACTTGGATTGCGCCAAGCTGGTCAAGCTGACCCAGTGCCACCAAGCCAAGTGCAACAGCGGCACTTGCGAGGTCGTCGCCGTCGCCGACGGCAGCGCTTGCCAAGTCGCGGACTTGTGCTCGGACACCGCCGCCTGCGCCGCGGGCGTCTGCATCGGCAACGTCAAGAAATGCGACGATGCCGACAACTGCACCACCGACGCCTGCGACCCGGCCAGCGGCGCCTGTGTGTTCGTGCCCGCCGCCGGCTGCCAGGCCGCGTGCAAGACCGCCGCCGACTGCGACGACGGCAACGCCTGCACCACCGACAGTTGCGACGCGGTCTTGGGCGCCTGCATCTCGACGCCCAAGGCCGAAGGCACCAGCTGCGACGACGGTAACCTCTGCACCTCGGCCGACGCCTGCCAAAAGGGCGCCTGCCAGGGCACGGCCGTTTCGTGCGACGACAAGAAGCCTTGCACGACGGATAGTTGCGATGCCACCACCGGCAAGTGCGTGAGCACGGCCGTGGCGGACGCCACCGTTTGCGACGACGGCAATGCCTGCACCGACAAGGACGAGTGCGCCAAGGGCGAGTGCGCGGGCGTGGCCCTGGTGTGCAGCGATGACTCGCCGTGCACCGCCGACAGCTGCGACCCCGCCACCGGCAAGTGCGTGTTTGCGCCAATCTCGGGCTGCGCAGTGGACTGCAAAGCCGACAGCGACTGCAGCGACAAGAACGCCTGCACCAGCGACACCTGCGTGGCCAACAAGTGCGTGTATGCGCCCGCCAGCGGCGCCACCTGCGACGACGGCAACGCGTGCACTCAGCAAGACACCTGCGCCGCTGGCGCCTGCGCAGGCACCGCCATCGCCTGCAACGACAACAACGTCTGCACCGACGACAGCTGCCAGGCCGGCAGCTGCGTCTTTACCGCCAACAGCGCGCCCTGCGACGACGGCAACGCCTGCACCAATGGCGACGCGTGCGTGGCCAGCGTTTGCACCGGCAAGGCCGTGACGTGCGACGACGGCAACCCGTGCACCAACGACGCGTGCGTGGACGGCCAATGCGCCGCCGTGAACAACACCGCCGCTTGCGACGACAACGACGCCTGCACCAGCGCCGACGCGTGCGTAGCTGGCAAGTGCCAGGGAACCCTAAAGAACTGCGACGACAAGGACCCGTGCACGACCGACGCCTGCAAGGACGGCAACTGCGTCTCGACCCCGGGCGACGGCCAGACCTGCGACGACGGCTCGGCCTGCACCAGCGGCGACGTCTGCTCTGCCGGCAAGTGCGCCGGCACCGCCGTGGTCTGCGACGACAAGAACCCCTGCACCAAGGACAGCTGCGACCCCGCCTTGGGCTGCAAGGCCGTGGACGACGACGGCGCCGCCTGCACCGATGGCAACGGCTGCACCAGCCCAGACGTTTGCAAGGGTGGCGTGTGCGGCTCGACGCCGGTGGTCTGCGACGACAAGGACCCGTGCACCAATGACCTGTGCGACGCCGCCACCGGCCAGTGCATCGCCAAGCCCATCGTGGGTTGCGGCGGCAACTGCGCCGTGGACACCGACTGCGACGACAAGAACCCTTGCACCAGCGAGTCTTGCGTGGCCGGCAAGTGCAAGGTGGGCGTCGCCGACGGCGCGGCCTGCGACGACGGCAATGCCTGCACCGCCAAAGACACCTGCCTGGGCGGCAAGTGCACGCCCGGCACCGCCACCGGCTGCGACGACAAGAACGAGTGCACCGCCGATACGTGCGACCCGGTGACCGGCAAGTGCAGCAGCACCCCCGTCGCGGATCAGACCGCCTGCAACGACGGCGACTTGTGCACCGTGGGCGATGCCTGCGTCGCGGGCAAGTGCGTGTCGGGCGCTGCCGCCGTGTGCAACGACAACAACACCTGCACCACCGACTCGTGCGACAAGACCACCGGCAAGTGTCTGACCGCCAACGTGGCCGACGGCACCGCCTGCGACGACGGCAACCTG
>JBBISH010000099.1:0-24352 GCA_037441385.1 Myxococcales bacterium | reverse complement strand
TCCGCGGGCGGGGTTAGCACAACGAGAGGTACCCCCTTTCTTTGTTTTCGCAAGTTGTCGTCCTACCGCGCGTTGGTCCCGGTTTTGGGATCCTCACCCCAATGCTCCGCGGACCCTTGCCACGGCCGGCGAAAATGCCGAGACTACCCACCCGGTTGGGCCACCCCGACCACAACCCGCCGCCGTCGCCGCAGTGGCCGGCGCATCCCACGAGGAGTCTGCAAAAATGCGAAACCTGGCACGATTTGCCGTTGCTGCCCTGTTGGTCAGCACCATGGCCTGCAACAAAGAAGCGCCCAAGCCCGCCGAGGCCGCTGCGCCGACGGCCGACAAGCCCGCCGAACCCGCCAAGCCGGTCGAGGCGGCCAAGCCCGCCGAACCCGCGGCCGTGGCCCCGGCTGCTGCCCCCGCTGCAGCTCCCGCTGCCGGCAACGTCGACTCGGCCGCCGCCATGAAGGACCCCAAGGTCGCCAACCTGACCGCGCCGGACGAGTTCAAGGTCAAGGTCTCGACCACCAAGGGCGATTTTGTCCTGGCCATCCACAAGGCCTGGTCGCCCAAGGGCGTCGATCGTTTCTACAACCTGGTCAAGATCGGCTACTTCCAAGACATCGCGTTCTTCCGCGCGGTCGCGGGCTTCATGTGCCAATTCGGCATCCACGGCGACCCCACGGTCAACTCGGTGTGGAAAGAGGCCTCGATCGACGACGATCCGCCGATCGGGCAGTCGAACAACAAGTACCGCATCACGTTTGCCAAGAAGGGCATCCCCAACTCGCGCTCGGTGCAGTTCTTCATCAACTTCAAGGACAACCCGATGCTCGACGGCATGGGCTTCACCCCGTTCGGCGAAGTCATCGAGGGCAAGGAAGTCGTCGACAAGGTCAACACCGAGTACGGCGAAGGCGCGCCCGGCGGCAACGGCCCCAACCAGATGCGCGTGCAGTCCGAGGGCAATGCCTACTTGAAGAAGGACTTCCCCAACCTGGACTACATCAAGTCGGTGACGCTGCTGTAATGACTATGAATTGCCTTGCGTTGCGGCCCATCGGCCTGGGTGCGTTGTCCTTGGTGGCCATCGCCTGGGCCGGTGCGGTCGCGACCGGGCAGGCCGCCGAAAAACCACCTGCATTGTTAGAGCCTTACGGCGGGTTCGACGTCGTGTTCGGCCCGACCGGGCCGCGGGTGTTGGCTCCCGAGGCGAGCACCGCGGTCCAGGCCATGCTGACAGCCGGCGGGCGCGAATTTGCCGGCGCCGCCTTGGGTTGTGGGCTCGGCGACCTTAGGCTCGAAGCCACGCGCGTCCTGGCCGAGGTCGTCTGCGGCCCCCAAAAAGAGGTGGTCGAGCTGGCGGCGCGCTCGGCGGCCTCGACCGAGCCGGGCACGCTGCTGTTCGCGCTGCATTGGCCGCAAGCCTGGGCGACGCCTTGCGATGCGACCTGCACGGCCCAGCGCGACGCCGTCCGACAGCAGCTGACCGGGCGGGTCGAGAAGGGCGAAGCAGCCATTCCGTGGCAGCAGGTTCGTCCACCACCGGGTTCGCCGGCCGGCGCATTCCTGGGGGCGCTCCTCGACGCCCACCGCGCCCTGGCGACCCGCGATGACCGGGCGCTGACGGCTGCTTTGGAAACGGCCCGCAAGGCCCGCCCCGCGGCCGAGCTGACCCCCGAAGAGTTATTCGATTTTGCGGTGTTGGCCCGCGGGGCCGTGGCCGACGACTCGCTCAAGTGGGCGCTCGCGGCGCTGACCCAGGCTTTGGCGGCGCGGGCCATGCCGATCGAGGCTGGCTTCAAAGGTCCGGATGCTGCGGACTTGCGGGCCATCGCCGCCGCGGTCCCGGCGCTTTCCGGGGATCCCACCGCTACCGTGCAGAAGGCCGAAAACTGCGCCAACCCGCCCGGTTGCGACGTGCTGCCGTCTGTGCGAGCCCTGGCGGCGGCGCGGGCGTTCGGCCAGGCGGCGCGGCTGCTCGACCAAGGCCCGCTGAAAGCCGCCAAGCCGCGCGACGACCTGCTCAAGCTGCGGTTCGGCTTGGCCAGCGCCAGCAACGACGCGGACGCCGAGCAGAAGGTCGCGCAGCGGATGATCGAGCTGCACCCGGACTCGCCCGAAGGCTACGACGTGCTGGCCGCCGGCTTGGCGCGCTCGGGGCAGTTCCGCAAGGCGATCGAGGTGTTGCATGACCTGTCCAAAAAGCACCCCGAACGCGACATCGTGCTGGGGCGCATCGCCGGGCTCATCAACTTTCTGACCGACGAAGCGGGACGCGACCCGGTCAAGAAGGCCGACCTGCAGGCCATCGAAGCGCGGATGCGCGCGGCGGCCACCGAATCGAACGACGTGGTCGCCCGCTTCATCGTCGCGACCCGCGCCTACTATGCCGGCCGGTTGGAAGAGGCGCTGCCGCAGCTCGAGGCGCTGGTGACCAGCGGCAATCGCGACCCGCGCATCCCGCTCTACACGGCGATGGCGCACTTTTGGCTGGGGCACCAAGAGCAAGCCCAGAAGCTGATTCAGCACGCGGTCGACATCGGCCCCTCGGATCCCGATGTGTTTTACTGCCGCAGCCAGATCGTGCGGTCGGTGAATCTGCCGTTGGCGATCGCCGACTTGGTGCGCTACGAGGCGATGACCACCCAGCCGTGGTCGGTGGGCCCCAAGCAGAAGGCGGCGCGGGTCGAGGCCGAGCTGGCGTTCATGCGCCGCGGCGAATTGCCCCCTGATTGGGACCGACCTGGGCCCGAGCGCGCGCCGTTCCAGCCGGATCAGCAAAAAGGTCGTCCTGTCTCGGCCGAAGTTCGCGAGGGCAAGATCTGGCTGCCGGGGGCCGCGACGCCCACCGATGGCCCGACTGCGGCCACGGCGGCGGAGGCGGTCCCGGCGCAAGCCGCTACGGCGACTGGTGATCGCGGCCAGGGCTCGCCGATTCAAGGACCCAGGTCCCAAGACGGCGACGGTTTTCCGTGGTGGCCGCTGACGTTGCTGTTGTCGCTGGTGGCGGCGGTGGCCGTGCGGTGGTGGGGACGGCCCAAAGGCTGAGGCAAGTCGATGCGGTGGCCGCCAGTGCGGGCAGGGCAGCAAGCTGGACGGCCGGCGTGGCTCGTCAGCTTGGCTTTGGCGGCGTGCGCCAACGGAACAGGCCAAGCGACAGATTCTGTCGCTATTGTCCAAGACGCTCAGGCCGCAACGGACGCGACGTTCGTGAATTTGCCCGACCCCACGACGTGTCCGGTCGGTGCGGCACCGGTGGCAGTGCCGGGCGATCTGATTCCCAATTTCCACGGTTGCGCCACGGATTGGCCCGAGCCAGTGCTCCACGCGGGCGGCAAAGTCGCCGAGGACCACGCCCACGCGGCGCTGGTGCAGTGGGACGACCAGGCGCTCGCGGTGGATCAGGGCAGCTGGTTGGGCCTGCATCAGGGCATCCAAGGCACGGGGCACGCTCTGACGGGGCTGCAGGTCGACTTGGGCGATGCAGGGCCGACCGCGACCGTGGACCTGGTGACCGCCACCTGGTACAGCTGCGACACGATGATCGCCAAGCCACTGCGGCAGGTGGAGTTGGTGCGCGCCGGGCCGCCCGGCTGGTACGCCATGACCGAGCCGCTGTTTTGGCTCATCAACATGCCGGTGCATCTGTCGTGCGGGCGTTGGTTCCAGCTGCAAGTGTTCACGCGGCGCCACGGCAGCCAAGACTGGGCCAAGACGGATGCGACCGTGCGGATGTACTCGCTGGAGCCGTTCGAGTAGCTGCCCCAAAGCGACAAAGTCTGTCGCATGTGGGATTTCCGTGGCCACCGCACAGCCGACTGTGCTATCCTGCCGCGCTTTTGGCCCGGTCCGTGGTGGCCGCTGGGCAGGGAAAACAATGGGTCGATTCGTTCCTTTCGTGATGGTGCTCGCTGCGGCCGGATGCACGGCCAACGCGGGCGGCTCGGCGTGCACGCCCGGCGTCAATTGCCCAAGCGGCGACACCAGCGACACGGCCAGCGCCGCCGACACGGCTGGCAGCGACACCGCGAGCCAAGACACCGCCACGGCAGACACGACCGCCGCTCCCATCTGCGACCCCGTCGAACCGCAGTGCACCGACAATCAGATCCTGGACTTGGCGTTGTTCAAACAAGCCAGCGACCGCAGCATCGACAACGTGGCCGACGGCAACGGCTTTGTCAGCACCCTGGACAGCAGCGGTGGCGGTTCCTCGCCCAGCGAGGCCTACGTCTACGCCAAGTTCACCGACAAGGGCTTGGTCAAGGTCAACATCGGCGACGAAAAGGCCTTTATGTCACAGGATTGGGACCTGGCCGCCCGCCGCTTCATCGTGCGCTTGAACAGCGGCGTCTCTGGCCCGTCGTGCGTCAGCGCCTACAAGCTCAGCTCGGCCAACAAGTTCGACGACGTCAGCGCCGTCCCAGATGCCGCTGTCTTCAAGCCAGAGGCGTACTACGACAGCAGCTGCAAGGTGGTCGCCGACAAGTCGGGCCTGGGCACGCCCGCCACTCAGCTCGCCACGTTTTGGAAGTACACCAACTGCGTCAAGATGACCGGAACTGTGTACATCCTGCAGCTCGCCAACGGTCGCCACGTCAAGGTCAGCGTCGTCACCTACTATCAGCCTGAAGTGCAAGCCAAATGCGACAGTGGCGGCTCGATTCCGGCCGGCAGCGAAGGCGGCAACCTGGGCTTGCGCTGGGCCTACCTCGACTAGCCCAGACGAGCGGGAACAAAAGCATGAGCAAGTTTAAGCTGTTGCGCTATGCCGTTGCGGCCTTGCTGGGGTTGCTGGCGGCCCCGGCCTTGGCCCGGCCCGACGCTCCGACCAAGACCGACATCTACAAGTACGCCGCGACCGACAAAGTCCTGACCTTTGACTCGGTTGGCGGCCACTTCAAGCTCCACTACACCATCGCCGGCGACCACGCTGTGCCGTTGGGCGATGCCGACGCCGACAACGTGCCGGACCACGTGCAGAAGCTCGCGGCGCTGTACGAAGAGGTGTTGGCCTTCTACAAATCGCTGGGCTTTCTTGAGCCCCTGAGCGACGCCAAGCAGGCCAAGAACGGCGGCGACGGCAAGTTCGACGTATATCTGCTGGATTTTGCAGGGAAGGCTGACGGGAGCTTTGTGCAGGAGTCGTGCATCCAAGACACCTGCGCCGGCTTCATGATTCAAGAGAATGACTTTGCCGGCTACGGCTATCCGTCGGTCGACTACGCCAATCGCATCCTGGCGAGCCACGAGTTCTTCCATGCCGTGCAGGCGGCCTACGATGCCGGTCAAAGCACCGAGTTCGTCGAGGGCACGGCCGTGTGGGCGACTGAGCGATTCGATAGCAGTTTGAGCGACTTCGAGGCCTTTGCCAGCGGCTACCTGGACCACCCCGAGCGGTCGCTCAACAAGCCCAACTTGGGGCCCGTCGACGCGTTTTCTTACGGCATGAGCCTGTTTTACATGTTCCTGGACCTGCGCGTGGGCAACGACGTGGTGCGCCGACTGTGGGAGGACTGCCGCAACGGTGCCCAAGGTGTGGCCAACCCCGAGTGGCTGCCGGCCCTGGTAGCGCTGCTCCCGCGCGACGACAAGACCACTTTCCCCAAAGAGATGGCCACTTTCGCGTTCTGGAATCTGCTCACCAGCAAGCGCTGGGACCCGCAGCGCAGCTACCCACACGGCAATGAGCTGCCGTTGGTGGCGACGAGCAAGGTCGATGCGCCGTATGTGGATGACTCGATGCGGGTTTTCTCGGCGTCGGCTCAGTATCTGAATGTGGCGCCGGCGGGTCGTACCCAGATGGCGCTGGCCGTGGTGCCGACCAAGCCGACCGTAGACCTGCAGGTGGCGCTGCTGACGCGCAAGGGCAACAAGCTGAGTGACCCGGTGTTTGCCCAGTCTGGGAGCCCGGTTATGGTGGACTGCCAGGGCGTGGACGAGGTGTTTGTCATGCTGGTCAATGGTGCGGCGGCCGGCAATAGCATCCAAGGCACGCTGTGCTTGGGCGGTCCCGACGAGCTGGAGCCCTGCGTGCCAGCCCCCACGGGCGACACGGCAGCGGGTGACACCGCCCCCGGCGATACCGCGGCCGATGCGGGCACGTCTGGGGGAGATAGGGCTGCAGATGCAAAGGCCTCGGTCGCTGCGCCTGCCCGGACCGAAGGGGGGTGTCGCGCGGGGCGAACAGGGGGCGGTTCGGCCGGCGTGCTGCTTGGTTTGCTGTTGGCCCTGTACGCTGGGCAGCGGTGGCGGCGGGCGGCTTTGGCGATGCTTGTGGCCTTGGCGGCGCTCGGCTGCGACAGTTCTGCCGGGCCAACGACCCAAGCCGGGGCGGATGGTTCGGCAACCATCCAAGATTCCACAGGATCCGACGCCGGGGGCGACGGTGGCACGGCCGCGCAAGACGCCGACACGGCCGCAGCGGAACCGGGTATGTTGGCGCTCCAACCGGGCGAAGTCGGCGAAGTGACGGTCACGGATGGCTTTGCCGGGGTGCGCCTGGCCACTCCGAGCGGCACCGAGCAGTTCGCCTTGATACTGGCGTCGACGCAGCTGACCTCGGCTTCCAAGAAGCACGCGTACACGGTCGCAGTGGGCGACAGCGAAGCTTTGGGCGACCCGAGCGCACTGCAGGCGCAGTTGGTCAAGGGGTGCGCGATCCAGGGCTGGCAAGGTCAGGCGGGTCAGGCGGAAACACCGCCCACTGGGCAGCCCCCGGCGTTGGACACCGTGCGCAAGTTGGTGATGTCCACGGGCACCGGCACCGAGGTGATCGACGCCAAGGTGGTGGCGGTGGCCGAACGCGCGGTGGTGTGGCTCGACGTCAGCCCAGCTCACCCGGCTACGCTCGATGTGGCAGTGATTGATGATTTTCTCAAAGACTTCAACGACCTCATCCTCCCCCGCGAGCGGCAGCTGTTTGGCCAAGAGTCCGACCAAGACGGCGACGGCCGCGTCGGGCTGGTGTTCACGCCGCTGACGGCTAAGACCGCGGTCGCCTTTTTCACCGCCTGCGACCTGGCCCCGCTCGATGGCTGCTACCAGGGCAACCAGGGGGAATTTCTGTACTTGACCCCGCCGGCCAACATCAAACCGCCCTACAACACGCCCGCAGCCATCAAAGAGATCCTCGCCCACGAGTGTGGGCACCTGATGCACTTCAACCGCAAGGTGCTCCGCAACAAGTTGGCCACTTGGGACGATAGCTCTTACATGATCGAGGGTTTTGGCGCCTTTGCCCAAGACGCGGTCGGCTTCCAGTCGGGCAACCTGTACGTGGCCAAGGCCGGGCTCGACGGCATCAACGACTTCTCGCTCTCGGCCACCCTCATGGACCACACGGCCTACGACACGAGCAAAGACGGCGTGTTGCGCGGCGTCAGCTACTGGTTCGTCCGCTGGCTCTACGACCGCGGCGGGGGCGACCTGGCGGCCAAAGACGGCAGCATCGCGGACAAGGGCGGCCCGGGCTTTCTCAAAGCCCTCTTGAACGGCAAAGAGCCCGTGGCCGCGACCATCGCGAGTCTGAGCAAGGCCGATCCTGGCGACATGGCCGTCGACTTCTACACCGCACTCGCCGCCAGCAACCGCGCCGAGAAGGGCGGAACTGCGCCCAGTAACCCGTGTTTCTCGTTCTTGCCCGCCGCAACGGATCCGGTGACGGGTAAACCGCGCGGCGGCGACGTGTACGCCCCCTTCCACGGCCAAGCGATGGCAGGTCCCGCGATGAAGGCGGTGGGCAAGGCCGACGGTACCCTGAAGTCGGGGGGCGTGGAGTACCTGACCCTGACTGCGTCTGCTGACCAGGCCGAGGTGCCGGTGGCGGTGACGGTGCCGGCTGCGGCCAAGGCGCGGCTGCGCGTCCTGCGCATCAAGTAAATAGAAGAAATCGTTAGTATCTACTCAGTCGCGCCACATCGACCAGTCGGTGCGCGACAGTTGGTGGCGCTTGGCCTCGGGCTTGGGTTTGCCGGCGAGCAGGCCATCGGCGTCGTTCAGCACCGTCACCAGCTCTGCGGCGCCGCAAATCGAATGCAGCCGCACCGACGCGTCTGGGGTTTCGATCATGGCGGTATAGCCCACCGCACATCCCGACAAACACGACACTTCTGAGATAGCGACTTGGCGTCCGCGCTCCTGCGCCCAGCCTTTGGCCGCCGCAATCAACTGCTTGACGGGCTCGCCCTTGACCCCGCGCGCCGGATACTTGCGGCACGTCTCGCAGATCTGCAGGTCGAACGCACAGGGGGGATTGGTCAAGGTCGTCATGGCGATGCAGAGAAGCGCTTGCTGCGCTTGGCATCAAGGTAGCAGGCTCGCGCCGGCCCTGCCCAGGCATAGTCGGCCAGGCAGCGGAATGTGCGGGGGAATCAGGCGCAGGCAGGCCGCGGCGGCAAGGCCGAACGCGCAGAAGGCCCTGGCGCAAAAAACGCAAAAGCCCCGGTTTCCCAGGGCTTTCACATCGTAACTCCTAGTGCGCGCTGTAGGATTTGAACCTACGACTCCCACCGTGTGAAGGTGATACTCTACCGCTGAGTTAAGCGCGCTCGGCGTCCCACCCGCAGGGGGCGGAAGCGGGAAAGAGTGTGCCGCAACCGTCTGCCGCTGTCAACCACCCGGCGCCGCTTCCGCGCACACCGCCGGTGCTTGGCTACTGCACGATCAGGTTCATGCCGCCCGGATACGAGTAGGCCGTAGGCGCCGACGTGCCGTAACCATAGACCATCAGGCCAAAAGCGCCGCCAGGGTCCGACTTGAAGAAGTGCGCGCCCACCGTCACCTTGTAGTAGGCCATTTCCCAGGTGCCGTCGCCTAGGGAAACAAAGGTATTGTCGGGCACTTGCGCGCCATCGGCCAGGATCTTGATGCCCTTGGGCCGCACGATCGTCACCCAGTCAGCGCCGTAGCCGTTGGCGGTTTGGATCAGATACTCCTCGCGATACTGGGTCTTGGGCGGCACGATCATCATGCTGGGGTCGCCCTGGAAGTCTTCGGTCTGGCCGCGGCTGACGATGAATTGAGCGACCTCGATCTTGCCCGTGGCCTTGATCATGAAGCTCTGGTCGGTCTGGACCTTCAGGTAGTCGCCCGCCTTGGCGAGCACCTTGCCATTGACCTCGGCGATGGGCGGGACCGTGGTCAGGCTCACGTTGTCGACACCGGCCACGATGTAGTACAGATCCTTTTCAGTTCCACGCGGTTTGGTCTTGGTGGCGTAGACCTCGGCGCCCCACGCTTCGATGGGCATCATCTGTTCCTCGATGTGTTCGGCGCAGCAGCTGTCTTTGGCGTTGGGGTCGGTACCCGTGTTGGACGATTGGCCGTCGTTGCCGATGACAGCTTCCTCATGTCCGCAGAAAACCGAGACATTCTTGTCTGAGTCGATCTTGGTGCCGGTGAGGTCCGTCAACTTGCCCAGGGTCATCTCGCCCAGATGCTCCAGGTTCAGGATGTCGAACTGCTTGAGCTTGAAGGTATACGTCTTGCCGCTTTCGAGCGCGGTGGGCGTCGTTCCATCTTGTGGTACGCCGTACTGAGGTTTGGCCGAGATCTTGCTGGTGGGAGTGACCGTCACCGTGGTCTCGCCTGCCGAGGTCGCGACCACCGTGAAGTAGCCGTTTTGCGAGGGCATCGTCGGTCCAAAGTTGATCTCGGGCCGCGAGCCCAGCACGATCGCGATGTAGTGCTTGCCCAGCGTGTTCACGGGCAAAAGCAGTGAACCGTCGTTGCTTGCGGCGCCCTGGGCGTCGAACGGGTTGAACTGGAACGCGACCACCGGCTGGGTCGAGTTGATGCGGATCGCTTTGCGGAAAATCCCCGAGGTGTCGGCGTTCATCACCGGCATCTTGAACTCTTTGGTTCCGCCAGCTTTGACCACGTTGTCGGGGATGTCCAGGTTGTACGGGCCAGAGGGTACCTTGCATTCGGTGTTCTTGCCCCCGCACGTCGAGATTGGCTTGCACGGACCGGAGACGCCGCAGCTCGAGGCGACCTGGAACGTCAATTCCGCGTCGAATTGTCCCGGGTTGGCGATGACCACGCTGTGGGGCAAGAAGTCGGGCGTAACGTTGCCCGGGGTCGTGATGGCCGAGAAGGTGTCGTGGCTGGTGTCCAGGTCCACGGTCCAGTACTCGCAGCCCACGTTGTTGCTGATTTTCAAGTTGGTTTCGCACAGCGACACGCACTTGCCGCCAAAGCAGAACGAGCCGGGCTTGCACGTCGTGGGCGCCTCAAAGGCAGAGCCGTCGGCTTTGCACAGCTGGATGTTTTCCTTGTCGAGGCAGGTGCCAAAGCCAGGTGTACACACGACTTCTTTGCAGGCGCCGTCGATGCACAGTTGCTTGCCGACGCACTTCTTGGTGGTCCAGGCGTTGCCGCCCTCGGCACAGATCTTGACGCTTTGGGTACCGTCGCAGCCGTCAACGTCGCCGGCTTTGCAGCTGGTGGGGGTGACGCACTTGCCGTTTTGACAGACATCCCCTTCACTGCATTTCTCTGCGAATTGCCATTGGCCTTCGACACATGCCTTGACAACCGTCTCGTTGAAACACGCGACTTGGCCCTCAGGTGTGCAATTGAACGTGGTATCATCCACGAACGTGCTGTCCTTGCCGCTGTCGGTGACGGCGTCCGAGGTCGACTGCGTTTCGACGACTTTGCCGTCGGGCAAAACGGTGTAGCCGTCGCCGAACATCGTGCCAACATCGCTGTTCTGCGAGCCGTTGGCGCCCGACGAGTTGGTGCTGGTGCCTGGGCTACTGCACGCAGTGAGCACGGTGGGTGCGGCGACCGCCAGGGATAGCCACAAGGCTAGGCCGCAGAACCGAGCAAGGCCAAAAGACAAAGCGAGTGCCGAGCGCATCCGGGATCCTTGGCGCTGGCAGCCGCGCCCATCTGTGCAGTATCTACGCCCCGCCGCACCGGTTCAAGCGGCAAACGGCCTGGTTGGCGCCGTCCGCGTCACCACCTGGCCACTCAGGTGCTGGGTGCTCCCGTCGCGGTTGCTCATGGCAAAGGCGACGCCAGAATCGATTCGATTGGCGCGCAGTTGCACGGTGCTGGGCAAAAGCACCGGCTTGCTGAAGCGCACGTCGCACTGCAGCGGCCCCGGGGGCAGGTCGTCGCTCGCCTCGGCCAGCGTGCGCGAGAACGTCCACATGCCGTGCGCAATCGCGCGCGGAAACCCAAATAGTTTTGCGGTGATCAGATGCAAGTGGATGGGATTGTAGTCGCCCGCCACGGCGGCATAGCGCCGGCCTGTATCTTCGGGCACGCGCAGCAGCAAGGACCGAAGTGGAGTCCCTGGCAGGGCGGGCGGCGCCCGGCGACTGCCCGAGGCGGTTTGGGTCGCTTTGGCTTTGGCTGCGGCCTCGTCGCGCACGGCCCGCGACAAGATGGTCAGCACGGACCGCCACACCGGTTCCCCGTACACCGTGGCCTGGGTCAAAAGCTCGAATTCCAGCCCGCGCGCCGTGAGCGCCGTGGTGCCAAAGCGGCAGGCGAAATGGATCGGATCGTCGGGCCGCAGCGGCCGCGTCTGCTCGATGTGGTTGCCCAGGTGCACCAACCCTGCGGGAGGCAAGGGGAACTGTGGGTCGGTCAGCATGTGGAAGTGCAGTGACCCGGCCATCAGCTGTGGATAGGGCAGCGGCAATCGTTGATCGCCTGTAAAACCACACAGTTGCTTGTAGCGCGCCAGATGCCCTGGGTCGGCCCGCTGCGGCCACAGCTCCAGCTCCAGGTTGGGCAGGGCGAGCGTCTCGCCGGTCGGCGGTGCGGCGGGGCGCTTGCCGCCTGCCGTCACCGCGCGCGTCCAGGCGGGCACCATGCTGGGTGGACGCTCGTAGATTCTTCGCAACGGCGCCGCGTGGCTCGGGTTTGTGGTCATCATCGTCCACCTTGGACTTTGGGGTGTGGGGCGGCGGCATGTGGGCCGCTGGCTGCGCGCGCAGCCGGCAAATCTCCGGGCCACAGGGGCGCCTGGCTCCACGCCGCAGGCCACGCAGAGCCGCGATTTCCGGCAATGTCGCGGCCATCGGGGGCCGTCACAAAGTTGCCCAGCTCGCCAAAGGCGCGTTCGGCGTTGACGCGCCCGCCTTGCTGCCGCAGCGGCTTCAGCGCGCCGGCCTGGGCCACCTGGCAGACCTCGTGCGGACCCGGGCGCAGGTCGACGAGCGCGCCTTTACGAGCCGGATTCAGCAGTTGCTCTTCGTTGCCGATCGGGTCCGCGACGGTCTTGGCCTTGAGCGTCCACACGAGCAGCGAGGTTGGGTCGCGGTCCCCATAGTTTTCGTCGAGCAGGTCTTTTTCGCCGTAGAATTGTTTGCCGATGTCGTTCTGGTTCACCGGCCCGGCCATCAAACAGATGCCAGCCAGCAGATCCGCCCCTTCGGGCAGCTCCGTAGCGCCCATCAGCTCGGCCATCAGCGCCGACCGCGACGCCGCCGCGCCGGCCGCGCGCACCGCGTGGTCCCAGTCCAGGCCGGCCCGCTGCACGTCGCGCCGCGACAGGCCACAGATGTAGATGCGCTGACCCACCAGAGCAAAGGCCTTGCGGCCGCGCTCGGCGTTGCGCGACAGGGCTTTGCCCATGGGCAAGTCCGCCCAAAGCGGCATGTTCTCGATGACTTTGTCGGTCACTCGGTTCTGCTGGTCGCTCATCTCGGCCAGGCGCCGTTCGCCATCGGGCGTCAGCGAATCGACGCGGTCCAGCAGCAAAAGCTCCTTGGCGTGTTCGCGGTTGCAGCCCGTCCAGTGGGCAAAGGCGTTGTATCCGGCCCGGCCGCACTGCACGGCGAGCGCGTCGGGCACGTCCATGTCCTGGCGATGCTTGTAGACTTCCGGAGCCTTGTCTTCAAAATTATAACCTGGAAGAACACGCTCGCTTCTGAAAGCCAGCAAATTAGCGCCAATCTTACGCAGAACTTTCGGGTCGATGCGCGGCTGCTCGGCGGGCAGCGCCTGACCTACCTGCGCTACCAGCGCCACTTTCCAGCCCTCGGCTCGGTCGGCCAAGGTCAAACCGCACAGCTCCTCCAGGGCGTGCGCGACCGGCTTGTTGGTCTGCCTCCCCACGCCGCAGAAGGGCTGCATGAATACCTGTGCCAGGCGCGTCCCGGCCGACGCCACCACGGCCGCGCGCTCCATCGCATCGGCCAGAATGCCCACGTGCAGCTGCGGCAGGTAGCCGATGGTGGGGATGTCGTCGCCGTGGTGAACCCGCTTGTGCCAGGCGCGGTTGGCGACCGAGGCCAGCGACCACAGCGGCTTGTGCCCCACAAACGTCAGCAGCAGCGTGAACGGCGTGCGGTAGGGCCGCGCCAGCACCACGTGAGTGTGGCAGGCTTGATCCAACACGCTGGCTTCGCGGTGCTGCAGCGACCGGAGCAGGTGCGCCAACCGCTCCGAGTCCTTGGGACCAAAGGTCACCTGTCGATATCCGCGGAAATTGGTCGACTGCCGGGCCGATAAGACGCCCAGCGACACTTCCTCAAAAAGCTCTTGCTCGCGCAAAGGTTGCGGCGCCGCAAACGCGCTGGGCCGCGCCAACGACAGCAGCGCCAGCGCTTGCTCGGCCTCGGCGCGTGGCAGCGGCACCCGCGTCCGATACGCCACCGGCGACGCCGAATCCAGGCTGGCGGGCAAGGTGTAGCGGCTGGGCTTGTGATCGGCATCGGCAAAGGTCGCCCCGCGCTGCAGGATCTGGGCCGGCGCTGCGATCGTCACCACCTCGACGGGCTTGGCCATGTCGGTGGCGAGCGCAGGGCGACTGGGCTGACGGTGGGGGTGCTGGACCATATTGTCCTTGTTCTGCAGGGTGTTGCGAAGTCGCCGCCGCTCAGCGGCGCTGCCGAGTCGCACTCGCGAGACCCGCGATGGCTTGTGGGACTGCGGGCGGCCCTACCAGGCGAGGCGAAGCGATGCGCCAGAAAACCCTGTGGATACTTGGGGAATCAACGTAAAATGCGATGTGCTTGATGCCGTTTGGCTTGGCAACTCGGCTTGAACGCTAGATGAGCTTCCGCCGGTAACCAGCCAGTAGACGCCCAGACTGGCCACCAGGGCCCCGGCGCCGCCCAGTCCGTAGGCCACGGTCGCGTTGGACTGCGCCACGGCGATGCGTCGGTCGATCTCGGGGTGATTGGCCGGCAAATCCGCGGTGCTGTTCAGCGTGGTCTGGGCCCCAAGGAACACGTACGCGGCGGCGCCCAGCGCAGCAGCGCCCACGCCAGCGGCAAGTGCCCCGCGGCCGGTGCGCGACAGCCCGCCCTTGGCCAGCAGGTAGTAGCTGCCCCAGCCGGTCAGGACCGCGCCAGCGCCCATGGCCGCGTAGCCCACGTAGGTGTTCTGCTGTTGTTTTTCGTAGGCAGCGTCGTAACCTGAATCACCATACGCTAAGGTTTCGTTGACATTCTCTGCCGCACGTGCCGAAGAAAGCGCGTAATATGCCCCGCCGGCTAGCGCGAGAAGGCCGGGACCAGCCAACATCCAGCCCTTGGTGCTTGCCGACCAGGGCTGGGACGGGCCGTCGGCCGCCACCGACCCCGAATAGTCGCCTGGGCCAGAGCCCCCGCCCGGCGCCTCGGCGCCGCTGGATCCGGACGCGCCCGGTCCGCCGACGACCGGGTGATCTGGTCCGCCGGTGGTGGCCTTGGGTTGCCGATCGACAGAGACACGCTGGGTTTTGCGGCCCGAGATCGGCGATTCGACCTGGGGCCCGGCGGCCAGGTCCGGCCCCGTCTCGCCATGGTCTTGGCGCTCGCTATCCAGAATCGGACGGTCCACGTCGCTGACCTTGGGGCCGCTCGGTCCTTCATCGCCCCTTTTGACCAGCTGCACACCCAGGCGCTTCTCCTCGCCCATGACAAAGTGTAGGGTAGCGATATAGTTGACGAATCCGTCCAGACGCAGCTCGACCAAGTGCGGCCCAGGCGTTACCGTAAACCGGCTCTTGCTGCTTGACCCCATGCGCACCTGGTCGACATAGACGTCGCAAGCTGGCCGAACCTCTAGGATCAGCACCGGCGCGCGAGTAAGCGGCAAGTGGATGTCGATTTCGCGCTTTTCGCCCCGAACCACGTTGACGAACTGGTCGAAATTGCCGTGCTCCGGCGCGGTGGCGACGACTTGGTGGCCGCCCTCGGACAGCCAAACCATGTGATTGCCGCCCACGGGCAGCAATTGCTTGCCGTCCACGGTGACGTGGGCCTGGCTGGGGACCACCGTCACCTGCAATTGGCCAAAACCGGCATCCACGGCCTTCCATTTCAGGTCGGCGCGCATCTTGGCGGCCCACGCGGTTTGCGCCGGCCTTAGGCCAGGCGACCGGACCATGCGCTCGATCCAGTTGAGACCGCGGGCCAATTGCCCCTTGTCCAGGGCGGCGCGCGCGGCCTGTTCGGCGGCATCGGCACTGGGGGCCGCCTTCCACGCCGCTTCGGCCGGTTCGTCGGCGCGCACGCTGGCGGGGCGCAGGACGGTTGCGCCCAAGACCAACACCAGTACAAGGAACAGGTTGAAACTACGCGACATAGGGGCCAATGCCTCGCCGGGAATGGGCGGCTAGGGCAAGGCGTCGCAACCGCCCGCCTGGCGCACACCATGCCGCAGAGGCGGCGAATTGTCCACACGGATTTGGCCGTCACTTTGCCACCCATCCGTGCTTGGCCGCGGCCATGGGCTGGTCTATGCTCGGTTGGCAACGGCTTGGCGGCACGACCGGGGAGGCAGCAATGCAAGGCAGTAGAAAGGGTTGGTTGGTGTGGGGCGCCGTGGGGGCCTGCCTGGCGGCGCTCGCGTGCTCCAGCGAGTCGACGACCGCGAGCGCCAAAGCCGACGCGGCGGTCGATGTCGGCAGTGATGGCGGGCCATGCAGCGGCGCGGCCACGACCTGCGACGACGGCGATGCGTGCACGCAGGGCGACCACTGCGCGGGCGGAGTGTGCGTGGGCACCGCCCTTGTGTGCGACGACGGCCTGGCCTGCACGGAGCAAACCTGTGACAAGGGCAAGGGTTGCGTGGTCAGCAAGGTCGCAAATGGCCAGTGCGCGGTGGCGGGCGCGTGCGTCGCGGCCGGGGCCACGGCGCCCGGCAACGTCTGCCTGGCGTGCAGCCCCACGCTGACGGCGGTCGACTGGTCCGTAGCGGTCACCGCCTGCGACGACAACACCGTCTGCACCACCGGCGACGCCTGCAGCGAAGGCAACTGCACAGGCAAGAAGGTGTCGTGCGACGACGGCAATCCGTGCACAGTCGACGTCTGCGACGCGAAACTGGGCTGCCAGTACAGCGCCGGCACGGGGCCCTGCGACGACGGCAACCCGTGCAGCACGGGCGACTTCTGCGCGGCCAACCTGTGCCACGGCGCCACCGCCACCGTGTGCGACGACAAGGACCCGTGCACCTTGGATGGCTGCGACAAGGCCACCGGTTGCACCGCGGTGCCCGACCCCAAGGTCTGCGACGACAGCAAGCCTTGCACCCAAGACCTGTGCGACAAGGGCAAGTGCACGCATCCTGACAAGAAACCTGGCGATTCCTGCACCACCGGCGATCCCTGCCTGACGGGCCAGGTGTGCACGCTGGACCTGTTGTGCCAAGGCGGCGGGCCGCTGGCCTGCGACGACAAGAACCCTTGCACTCAAGACAGTTGCAAGCCCTTCAAGGGCTGCGTCCACGTACTGGCGCAGACCCCCTGCGACGACGGCGAGTCTTGCACCGACAGCGACACCTGCGTGGGCGGCGAGTGCATTGGCCTCAAGACGGGTTGGTGCCCCAAGTGTACAAATACCTTTGAAAAATCGGCCGGCAAGATGATCCAGTTCCAGATCGGCGCCAGCGGCAATCCGGGCGAGGGCTTCGACGTGGACGGCGACATCAAGACGTGCGCACCAGCCGGCAACTGCTCGGGCGGCATCGACAATTCGGCTGCCGTACTGGGCGCGTTCATCAACAAGGGCCTCATCGCCGGCATCCAAGACGGCACCCTGACCTTCGTGGCCGAACTGCAAGGGTACAAAGGCGAAAACATTCCCTTTGTCCTGAATTTGTATGCCGCCCAACTGACTCCTGCCAGCGCTGCGGCCGGCTGCCAGCCCCAAGCCGACGTGTGCGAATGGTACGTAGAGCAGGGCGCGATGACGGCGACGTGTCAGCCCAAATTCTCGTTCAAAGACGCCAAGATTCAAGGTGGCAAGCTGACCGCCGGCACCAAGGACACGCTGTTCGCGATGCAGGGCGAACTCAACGGCGCCAACGAAGCCCTGATCTATGTCAAGGGAGCGCGCATCGAGGGTACGGTGACGTTTGCCAGCGACGGCGTGTCGATTCAGGCCATGCAAGGCGTGTTGGGCGGCGCGATCCCGATGTCGAACCTGCAAGACGTCATCGCGGCCAGCGGCGACGGGGCTTTTGGTGCGATCGGCCTGACCAAGGACCAAGTCATCGAGCTGGTCAAGAAAGTGCTCAAGCTTGATCAGGACTTGGACGGCGACGGCGACAACGAAGCAGCGAGCGTGGGCATTCGATTTTCCGCAGTGGGGGCCAAGCTTGCCGGCATGAAGTGGCAGTAGCCAGGCCGCACAGCGACGAGCTAGGCCGGCTGATTTCGTTGAATTGCCTTGGGATCAGGTCTCGCGCAGCCGGCGCAACGTCCGCCGCGGCGAGTTGGCCTGGCGGTACTCGGCGCGCAGAGGCCGCGGCCACGGTTTGCGCGGGGGCGGCGTGGCCGCAAACTCGGCCAGCGGAATGTCGGCGGCCGGCGGCTCGCGCTCGGGCAACGGCGGGTAGCTCGGCTGACGCGGCACGGCGCAGGTCGCCACGCCCAATTTAGGCAGAATCCATAGTTGCAGCGCCAGCCAGGTCAGCAGCGCACCGGTCCAGCCCCAGAGTCCCATTGGCCGTCCAGACCGGCGCGTTGGCCGGTGTGGGCGGTGCGAGCCTGGCGAGCGGGCTTGGGTTCGGCGCGAGAAAATCCTGCCTATCGCCAGATCCTGCGGGTAGTCGGCGCGTCCAAGGTCGTGGGTCAACCTTGCCCGTTGCCCACCATCTTGTGTCCCCCGTGGAGGGAGCCATGCTGACCGCACGCCACGCCACCTTGTTCCAGCCCGCGGCCCTGCCGGCTCGCGGAATCCAAGTTCAGCAGGTGTGGGGCGGAGATCTGCTCGACGAGCGGAGCTTCGCCCAGCCAACTCGGGTCACGCTGGGGCCCAGCGGTACTTTTGTGCTGCCGGCGGCGGGGCCCGCAGGTGCGGTAGCGCTCCTCGAGCCGTTCCAGGGCGGTTTTGGCCTGCGCTTGGACGCGGGCGACGGCTGGCTGGAACTGGATGGGATTCGTCGCAGTTTTGAAGAGTTGCGGCGTGTTCTCGCGCCGCTGGCCCACGCCCCCGTGGTGCGCCTGGGCGCGGGCGCCAAAGCCGAGGTCTGTTGGGGCACGTTCTGCTTTGAAATCACTGCCGTTGACGTGCCGGTCCAAGGCCACGAGGTCCTGAACTGGCGCCACGCCGTGCCGCTGGCGGTGTCGCTGGTGGTGGCCACGGCGTCGACCGTAGGGCCGCTGTTGGTCGGGCTGGCGATGCCGGGCGACCGCGTCCAGTGGCGCGATCCGGTCCGCGAATCCGTGCCGCCGCGCGACATCGATTACGTGGAAGTGGTGGTGCCTGCGGAGCCGGTCGCGGTTGAAGTCGAGGCCGCGCAACCCCAGGACGGTCCTGCGTCTGACCTGGCGCCCCCGCTGGCGCCGCCCTTGGCCCCTTCGCGGCCCACCGTGCACCAGCCCGCGCCGCGCCCGCCAAACCCCGCCGAGCCGACCAAGGTCGATGTGAGGCGGACGGCCAACGAGATCGTCGACCGGTTGGTACCGCCGCTGCCAGCCGAAGACGGCGGCAAGCTAGACTTGGCCGGGCGACCGGGCGATGCTCCGGCGTCTGCACTGCCCGACGTGCCGGACAACCCTGGCGGTGGTCCCAGCGGGCCGTTTGGCCACGGCGATGACCTGGAGCAGCTGGCGCGCCCAGGTCCCGCGCGGATCGAGACCAGGACCGTGACCCTGCAGGTCAAGGTGCCAAAACAGATGGTGATTCCGCCGCAGCAGCCCAAGGTTTCGGCGCAAGGCTTGAGCGCGGCCGAGGTCCGCGGCCTGCTACGCGAGCACCACGGCGCCTTCAAGCACTGCTACCAGATTGGCGTTCAGCGCAAACCGGATCTGCAGGGCCGGCTAGTGTTGGCGTTGGTGATCGCCCCGCAAGGCCAAGTGCTGTCGAGCCGGATCGAGGACAGCGATCTGGGCGACGACGCCGTGGAGGACTGCATCGCCGCCGCGGCCAAGGAGCTGCGGTTTCCCACCTCGCGCGACGGACAACCGACGCAAGTCCATTACCCATTGCGGATGCGCGCGCCGTAGTTGTTGGTTAGGCGCGCAGCTTGTGGGTCAAGCCCTTCCAGCCGCTGCCGATCACGGCGCTCATGGCCGCCTTGAGGGGCGACTCGTTGGGCGTGGGCTCTTGGCCCTTGCCCATCTTGCGCAGCTGGCGGGCATAGAAGGCGATTTCCATCAGGGCCACCGCGTCGATCGCGGCAATCCCCGTCTTGATCCGCGGCGGAGTGCTGACTTGCGACTCAAGGCCTTGCAGCCACCGTTTGGGAGCATCGGGTTCCAAGGCGAGCGGCCGCGCCACGCCGACGCAGTCCAGCGCCCCCGAAGCCAGCGCGTCGGCCATCCCCGGCAGCGTGCGGAAGCCACCGGTCACCAGCAGCGGCGCTTGTACGACCTTCCTGGCCTTTTCGGCGAACTCCAGGAAGTACGCCTCGCGGGCCTTGCTGCTGCCTTTTTGCTCCACGCCGGTCGACATCTTGGGGGCCTCGTAGGTGCCGCCCGAAATTTCCAGCAGGTCGATCCCGGCCTCGTCGAGGGCCTGCATGACGGACAGCGACTCGTCTTCGGTGAAGCCGCCGCGCTGGAAGTCGGCGGAATTTAGCTTGATGCCCACCGCAAATCCCGGCTTGGTGGCGGCCCGTATAGCCTGGTACACCGCCAAGACGAACTTGCGCCGGCGCTCGGCGTCGCCGCCCCAGGCGTCTTCGCGGGTGTTGTGGCGCGGCGACAGGAACTGCCCCACCAGGTATCCGTGAGCGCCATGGATTTGCACGCCGTCGAACCCGGCCTGTTCGGCCAGCCCGGCGGCTCGGCCAAAACGATTCACAATATCAAGGATTTCTTGCTCAGTTAGCTCGCGCGGCGTGGCGAAGTACGGAGCGAGGGCCGGCCCAAACGGCACGGCGGAGGGCGCCACTGTTTCGCGATTCAGGCCCTTGGGCGCTTGCTTGCCCGGGTGGTTGAGCTGCATCCACACGGCGCCGCCCTGGCGCTTGGCCGCCGCCGCCCACTGGCGCAGGACCTCGAGATCCCTGTCATCTTCTAGGGCTACGTTGCCTGGCTCGCCCAGGGCGCGGCGGTCGACCATGACGTTGCCGGTGATGGACAGGCCAATGCCGCCGTCGGCCCAGCGGCCATACAGCCTCACGAGCTCGGACGTAGCTCGCTGATCCTTGGTGCCCAGGGCTTCGCTCATCGCGGACTTGACCAGGCGATTGGGCAGGGTAGCCCCGCAGCGCAGCTTGAGCGGCTGGCGCAGCAGGTCGGCGGGCTGAGTCATCGGTGGGCTCCGGCACAGGGCACCGCCGACGCCCGGCGGGTTGGCCAAGATAGGTCAGCGCGGCAGCGCGGCAAGGCCAAGGCGACTGCCGGGCTATTCGACGCGGCAGGCCTCGTCGAAGTCCAAGCGCGGCGCGCGCGGGCGCAGCTTGCTCGGGTCGCCGTAGCCCAAGTTCACCAACAGCAGCGACTTGTAGCGGCCATCGGCAAAGAATTCCGCGTCGACCTTGGCGCGGTCAAACCCGCCCATTGGTCCACAGTCCAAGCCCAGGCCGCGCGCCGTCAGGATCAGGTAGCCGGTCTGCAGGGTGGCGTTGTTGCGGATCAGGCTGTCGCGGCCAGCTTCGGGCATCGCGGCCATCCGGGCGCCGATCCCAGCGATGTGCGGGGCCAAGCGGTCCATGTGCGCGTAGAACTGGGTGTCGCACGCCACGATGGCCGTCACGGGCGCGGCCATGGTCTTGTCGACGTTGCCGGCCTCGAGACTGGGCCGCAAGCGCGCCTTGGCCTCGGCGCTCTGGACAAAGACCACGCGCAACGGCTGACAATTCATCGCCGTGGGCGCCATCCGCAGCAACTGGTAGAGTTTTTCTAGGGTTGCGCGCTCCACGGGCCGGTCCGTCCAGCCGTGATGGGTGTGGGCATCGGTCAAGAGCAGGTTCCAGTCGTCGTCGGTCAGGAGGGAAGCCATGATTTTCCTTGGGTAAGTGTGGGCGATGGGCCCAGGTCGAGCAGGAAACTTGTACCACAAACCCGCAGTGCCTTCAGGGTTGGCCCTTGCGAATGGTTTGCCGCACTGGCGCCGGCTGCGGCGTCAGGGTCAGCTGTAGCAGCCCGCCCGGCAGCGGCTCTGCTTTTTGCAGTTGCAGAGCGTGGCGTTGGTGAGCGCCGGCAAAAAGCGGGATGCCGGCGCCAAGTACAGATGGAATCAGCGTAATGATGAACTCGTCGATGCGCCCTGCGTCCAGCGCGGCGCGAATCAACTCGCCCCCGTCCAGGTACACGTCTTTGCCGCCGGCCAATTGCAGCGCCGTGTCGAGCAGTTCGTCGATGGGCCCGCCCGCGGCTTGCACCGTCGGCGGCAGGGCCGGCAAGGGCCGGTGGGTCGCAACCAGCACGCTGCGCTCGCCGTAGGGCCAAGGAACGCCAAAGCCTACCACCACTTCCAAGGTGCGCCGGCCCATCAGCAACGCGCCCACCTGCGCCATGAACGCCGCGTAGCCGTGGTCGCTGTCCGCGGGCTCGGGCAGCCACGAGAGGTCATCGTTTGGCCCGGCGATGAAGCCGTCCAGACTGCTGGCGACGAAGACGCGTACGCGGCCATTCTGCTTGGATTTGGTCATGGAAAAGCCTCTGCGGCGCGCAGCCTTGCCGTTTCGCCCGCTCGCGTCAACGCCGAACGCCCTTTACGTGCGGAAAAGAAACGGCATGCTGGCGGCCCACCTCCCAGCAAGGTTGCCCATGTCCGCGCCCATCGTTCCCTGCATTTGGCTCGACGACCAGGCCGAAGCCGCAGCTGCCTGGTACTGCAGCGTATTTTCACCAGCTCGGGCGCTTGCTGTCGCGCGGTATCCCGCCGGCCTGGCCAACCCCAGCGGCCGGCCGCCCGGCAGCGTGCTCGTCGCCGAGATCGAACTGGCCGGGCAGCGCTTTACCTTGTTGAATGGCGGGCCGATCTTCAAACCGAACCCCACGGTTTCGTTTTTCGTTCGCGCCGACACGGCCGACGAGGTGGACCGGTTGCACGGCGCCTTGAGCGACGGCGGCTACGAGCTGATGCCCCTGGGCGCCTACCCGTGGAGCCCGCGGTACGCGTGGGTGCAAGACCGCTTCGGCGTGTCGTGGCAGCTGATCGCCGGGCGCCGCAACGTTGGGCCGGCGACCATCGTGCCGTGCTTGATGTTTGCCGGCGCGCAGCATGGCCGTGCGGCCCAGGCCATCCAGTTGTATACGCGGGTCTTTCCTGGATCCAGCGTGCAGGGGCTGGAGTTCTATGCGCAGGGCGAGGGACCGGTCGGCACGGTCAAACACGGGCGTTTCGTGTTGCAGGGCCAAGAGTTCGTGGCGATGGACGCGCACGTGGACCACGGCCTGGCCTTTGACGAGGGCGTGTCGCTGCAGGTCCCATGCACGGACCAGGCCGAGATCGACCGTCTTTGGGCCGAGTTGAGCGAGGGCGGTCAACCGGGTCCGTGCGGCTGGCTCCAAGACCGATTTGGCCTGTCGTGGCAGGTGGTGCCAGAGGTGATGGCCGCGTGGATGGGCGGCGCAGATCGGCAGGCGACGGCACGGGTTTTTGCGGCGATGTTGCCGATGGGCAAGCTGGATTGGGCTGCGCTAGAGCGTGCTTTCCTGGGCTAGGCCGGGCTAGGCGACGGGCCGCTGCGCCGTGGCCAGAAAGATCGGATAGCGCTTGCCTTCTTTGTCCACCGTGCAGGCCGTCTCGATGGCAACGTCAGCAAAGCCGGCGGTGCACAGCAGGTGCGCGAGCTCGTCGCGGTCAAAGCCGTGGTGGAACACGCCCTCTGTCCCGGGAGCGTGGAAGTCCCCATTTTCGTGGTCCAAGTCTGCCACAGCCAGCCGACCACCCGGCTGGAGGTGAGCGTAGAAAGTCTGGGCGAGCGCCGCCGTATCGCGCACGTGGTGCATGGCCATAGCGCTGACGATGAGGTCCATCTGGCGCCCCAGCGGCTTTTCCAAGAGATCCTGGCACACCGGCTCGACCTTGCCCTGCAGCTCGGGCTTGGCGATCAGTTGGGCGAGCATGGCCGGCGAGACATCGACCGCTACCACGGCCGCCACATGGCTCGCCACCCGTCCGGTCAGCAGCCCGGTGCCGGCGCCAAAATCGAGCACGGTCAGCCCGCGGTGCAGCGGTACCCGAGCCAGCAGCGCGGCGCCCACGCCTTCCGAGATTTGCAGCGGAAAAGGCCGGCTGTCCCAGTCAGCGGCCTTGTCGGCGAAGAGGTCGGTCATACAATCGCTCCGTATCTGCGTTGAACTGTACGTCTAGTCTACTTGATTTTGTCCTTGCGGGATGCGGTCTTGGTCCGGACTTGCTCCAGGCGCCAGCGTGTCAACTGCCGCACCAGATCGGTGGGCAGCGGCGCGTCGTGCGGAACTTGGATGGTGCCCTTGGAGGTGGCGTAGTCCGTCAACTCGCCGGCAAACGCCACCATGGCAGCCGCCCCAGGGTAGATGCCAATGTGATTGGTAAAGGCCCCGAGATGAATCAGGTTCTCGCCCTGATGCCACGTTGCCAGACCGTAGGCGATGCGCTCGATGGCGTTGGGGGCCTCGCTGCGGATGACCTCGCGCAGGGTCTGCAGCCGGCTGCGGGCTGGTTCGGCGCTGGCGTCGATGTAGGCCGTCACGGCCTCGGGCTCGGGCAGGGGTTTGCGGGTGGCCATGGGCTGGGCTCGCGGGTGAAAGAGAGCAAGGCTGGCGCAGTCTCGCGCCGGGCTGCGATGGTACATGGCCCGCGGACTGGCGGGTAGTCGGGCTGGCACGGGCTGGGCTGGGCAAGGTCTCGGCGGCCGGCCAGCCGGCTTGGGTCTTGCCGGGCGTGCGGCGGTTGCGGGGTGAAAAAGCACAAAGGGCCTGCACCTCTCGATGCAAGCCCTTGCGTTTTTTACCGCTTTCGCGGACTTACTTGGCTCCGACGCCGTGACTTGAACACGGGACCCGATGATTAACAGTCATCTGCTC
>JBBISH010000098.1:0-24487 GCA_037441385.1 Myxococcales bacterium | reverse complement strand
CCTGCGTGTACGCCTTGCCCATGTTGACCTCCGCTCGTCTGGCGGTGGTTTCGCACGGTCCGGCGATCTGTCAAAATTTTTGTACACACCCTCTCATACCAGTTCCGTTCGAATCGGATCGAAAACTCGGGCAATTCCCAGGGCCCGAACCGGGGTCCCCGCCTGATTCTCGCTAGTTGCACAACGGGTCAGAAGAAGCGCATAGGCGTGAATCAGGTGGGGTGCGTATCACTGGGAATTCTTCCCAGCCGACTGCGCTGCCAGGGCTTTGGGCGCAAACAGCACCAGCGGCCGCAGCGGCTCGCCCAACTGCGGCCGCCGCCCCGGCGCAGGCCAGGCGCGGTCCGCGATGACCCACGGCTGTTGGGGAATCTCCCCACGGCCACTGTCGAACCCGTGGACCTGCAAACGCGGCGCGGCCGCCAGGGTGCGCTGCAGAAATTCTTCGTCGTGGTGGGCCAAGTCGTAGGCCACATCGGTCACATGCGCTTGCGCCAGCGCCCGGCCGATGGTCGATGGCGCGCCAGGGCGCCGCTCGGGAGCCCGATGCAACACCCAGGCCATGGCGACTAGCCCAGTCAGCGCCGCCAACCTCCACGACCACCCCGGCCAGCGGCTGCGCGGGTCCAGGCGAGCCTCGCCCCACCGGCGAATCAGGCGCTGCGCCGGCGTCTCGACCCAACGCCAGGCCAAGAACGAAACCAGAACTACGGCAACAACTTGCCCGGCAACGACCCAAGGTGGGTGGGCGCGGTGATGGGGCTCGTGGATGGCCAAGTACCAGTAATTCATCACCGGCTCTTGGACGATGTACAGGGCAAAACTCGCCTCGCCCAAGCGCACGAGCCAGGGCAACTCGAGCGCCCGCGCCGCCTGTCCGCGCCAGGCAAGCCCCAGAATCAGGGCGGCAAACGCCGGTGCAAACAAGGTGTTGTGCAGCAAGTCGCGCGGCAAGTCCGGCCAAAACGCGGTCACGCCCAACGTAATGCCCAGCCCCGCGGCGACCAGACCGTCGGCCACCGCGGGCGCCACCGTGGGCCGCAGGGCAAACAGCCGGGCCGCCACGATGCCGATGGCAAACTCGGGAAGGCGAAACAGCGGATTGTGATTCAAGATCACCGGCCAAACGTCGATGCTGTGGAGCCGCCAGTCCAGCCGCTGCGCCAGGCCAAACTCGCGCAAACCCAGACCCGCCAGCCACAGGCCCACCAATCCAGCCAGCAGCGCCCGCTCGGTGCGGAGCCGAGCCAGCGCCGGCAGCAAGAGCGGGAACAGCAGGTAGAAAAACGCCTCGACGCTCAAGCTCCAGCCAGGCGTGTTCCAGCCGTAAATGGCCGTGGGCGTCCAGGCTTGCAGCATCGTCGCGGACGCCAAGAAACCGCGCAGGTTGCTGACGATATCCCCGCCCACCTGCAGCCGAAACACCACGCAGGCGGCAAAAGCCAGCCAGTACAGGGGGCCAATGCGCGCCAGCCGGGCCAGCCAAAACGGCTTGGGCGATGCGACCTTGTCGGCCGTTGGCGCGTAGGTGTAGGTCAGGATGAAACCCGACAGCACGTAGAACAGCGCCACCGCCGAGTCGCCGTGGTCGCGCAACCGCTCGATAGCAGGAGGCAAACTCGGCCACAACGTACACTGGGCGTGGTACAGCACCACGTGCAGCGCGGCAAAGAAGCGGATGGAAGTCAAGGCGTCCAGACGGACCGGGCGAGTCATGGCGCGCGTTATAGTCTGCCGCAGGCCCAAGCTCAAATCGGCGCGGCCCGACCCCACCGGCGCAGAGCGACGATGCCGTGACGGATCCACAGGTTGCCCCGATTGCGCCCACCGCGCCACCGCGCCACACTGCGCGCCTGCCCAAGCCTGGGCCGGAGTCTGCTCCCATGCTGCGTCTGTCTAGCCTCTTGCCCCACTACCGTCTGGCGCTGTCGGCCGCCGCCGCCGCCCTGGTCTGCACTGCCCCGGCCCTGGCCGAAGAACCTGCCGAGCACGCTCCGGCCACCCCCGCAGCTGCCGCGCCCGCCCACGCCGAAGAGCCCGATTGCGAAGCGGATCACCACGAGCACCCTGGCGAGCACGCCGAGCACCACGGCGAACACCACGGCCACCACGCCAACCACATCGCCATTTTTGGCGGCGCCACCACCCTGTTTGGCGACGAGGCGCACACGGGCGCGACCTTTGGCTTGGACTACGAACGGCGTTTGCCGATGATGGACGGCCTGTTTGGTTTGGGCGCCCTGGTCGACGTGGCGCTCATGGAACACACCAGCGTGATCGTCGCGCCGGCGCTGTTCATCCACCCTGCGGGCGGCCTCAAGATCACCGTGGCCCCCGGCGTAGAGCACGAGGGCGAGGAAAATGTCTTTGTGATGCGCGGCGGTCTGAGCTACGCCATCCATCTGGGCCGGCTGTCGGTCGGCCCTGCGGTCGCCGCGGACTACGCCAACAAGCACGTGGCCCTGGTCTACGGCTTGGACATTGGCATGGGATTCTAAGCCGTTCTAATCAAACAGAATCAGCCGGGGCAAGTGTGGCGTCGACGCCACCTGCGCCTCGAACTTGGCCTGCTCCAAGGCGAACATCTCGTGCGTGCGCTCTTGGCGATGGGCCTCGTCCAGCAGCAGCGCGTCGCGGAGCAGCTCTTTCTCTAGGGCGTCGCGCTGCTTGTCAAAAGTGCGCCGCGCCTCGTACTGCAGGTTCAAGCTTTCTTCGCGAATGCGCATGAAGATGGCGCGCACCGCATAGCCGACTTCGCCGGTACCAAACAGCAGATACATGAGCGAGTTGACCACTGGGGTGCCGCTGTCGAGCAGACCAATGACCACCTCGCGCGCCTTGAGCGATAGCGCCACGAACGCGATCGCATTGGCCACGGCCACGGCGTCGTGCACCTCGATGATCATGTGGTCGTGCTCGCGGTAGACGCGGATGCGCACCGGCGAGTCGAACTGCGACGGGTCTTCGAGCAAGTTCACGTGCAGGAAGGCGAACTGACTCTCCGTCGCGTGGTGGTGCTGCAGATTCCGCGCCTCGGTGCGCATGCGGGCCTGCGGCGTGTTGCTGCGCAGCGGCACGATCGCCACGTCGTTGCGGCTGCCCAGTTCCTGCCACAGCTTCTCGCTGTCGTCGTCGACGAAGCGGATGCCGCACACGCGCAGCTCGGACGCGCGCCGCCACCGCGAGAACACGCTGGCCGCAATGATGGCCAGGATGAACATGGTCGCGATTTTCAAGCCGTCAGGCCGTTCGGCGGCATTGACGATGGTCACGTAGGCAAACACGCCCAGGATCAAGAAGAAAGCGTAGCGCCGCATCCGCTTGTCCCATTCCGCCAGCAGCACCGCGAACGCGCCAGACGCCATCAGCACCAGCACGCCCGTGGCGTAGGCACCGCCCTGCGCCTCTACGTCGGCGTCAAAGGCGTAGTTGACCGTCAGGCACACCGACGACACCACCAGCACCAGCGGCCGGCGGAATTCCAGCCACGCCGGGCTCATGCCAAAGCGCGGCAGGTAGCGCGGCAGGATGTTCAACAGGCCGGCCATGGCGCTGGCACCGGCGAACCACAGGATCAGACAAGTGATCACGTCGTACACGGTGCCAAACGACGAGCCCAGCAGTTCGTGCGCCAGGTACGCCAGTGCGCGCCCCGCGGCCTTGCCAGCGGGCTGGCCGGCGCTGGCCACCCAGAACTCCTTTTCGGGGATCAGGACCGCGGCCACCAAGTTCGCGCCGAACAGCTCGACACACATCAAGAGTGCGGCACCCGTCAGCAGTTTGCGGGTATTGCGCACCCGCGCCGTGTGGTCCGGCGCCGAGATGTGGGGCATCACGGAGACGCCGGTCTCGAAGCCAGACATACCCAGCGCAAGTTTGGGAAACACCAGCAAACTCACGGCGATGAGCATGAACGTGCCGCCGCCCGTCAAGTGCGCAGTGGGGCCAGCGCCTTCGGACGACATCTTGACCAGCGAGTCGCGCAGCTGCGCCACGTCAAAGGCCTGCACCTTGGCGAACCATTGCTGCAACTGCTCGGGATGAGCCTGCAACTCCATGAAACCGGCGCCGATCACCACGCCGTTGAGAATCATGTAAGGCAGCGCGATCGCCACCGACAGGCCGATCGCCTCTTTGAAGCCTTTGAGGAACACGATGCAAAGCGCGCCGATCAGCGCCGCCGTGACCAGCACCGGCCGGTGCGGCACGAACTCGGAAAACGCCGGATTTTCAACGATGTGATGGGTCGCGTCGGCCGCCGACAGCGTGATGGTAATCACGAAATCGGTCATGGCAAAGCCGAGCAGGCCCAGCACGATGGTCTTGCCGAACCAGCCCAGGCGGCCCCAGCGCGCCGTCAGGCGTTCGATCATCTTGATCGAGCCCTCGCCGTCCGACGAGTGCTTGGCCACCATCGAGTACACGGGCAGCGCGGCAAAAAACGTAACGCCAATCAAGATCAGCGTCGCCACGGGCGCCACATAGCCGGCGGCCATGATCGCCAAGCCCGGCGCGTAGCCCAGCGACGAGAAGTAGTCCACGCCGGTCAGCCACAGGGTGGCGTACCACGGCGCGTGGTGCACTCCAGCATGCTCCGCCGGTGCGCTGACATCGTCGCCGCGCAGCACCGGCGTGCTCTTGGGAACGAGGCCTTCGCCAATCGGCGCCGGGCGACCTTCACGCAGCCAGTTGCCCAACCACGACGAAGTGGTCAGCAGCGAGAGCATGGGTGGCATCCAGATCTTCCTTGTAATACCGCACCGGCGTTCGATTTTCATCGGACCGGGGCGGCACCTGCACAGCCCGCCGGGTCGGCGAGCGGATCGCAATTGTACTCGGATACGGCCGAACGTAAACGGGCCTGGGCGGCGGCTGGTCAAGGCGCGGCAAAATCGGCAAAATCCACAGCGGCGGCGCCATGGGCCCGCTGCCCCAAGGATCCGCGATGGTCTCTGCGCTGCTTCGTCCGCGCCCTGCCGTGCTGGCCTGGCTGGTCTGCCTGGGGGTGCTGGGCTGGAGTGACCCCGTCCGTCAAGCCCTTGCCGCGCCAGCAGTTTTCAGCACATGCAAAGGGGCCCTGGAACCCAGCCTAGTGGGCGGCTGCCAGTTGGACTCGGCCGGCTGCTGCGACCCGCAGGGCCGGGTTTTGTACTGCGTGGGCGCGGACTTGTACTGCATCGACTGCGCCGGCAGCTTCCCGGTCTGCGGCTGGGCGCCCACCGGTCCCGGGGCCAGCACCGGCACCTACGACTGCGGCACGACTGGCGGCGCGGATCCCAGCGGCGCGCATGCCAAAGCCTGCTCGGCATGCCCCAGCAGCTGCGGCGCGGGCACGGCATGTTCGGCCGAGTGCGCGGGCACTTGCGGCACTTGCAGCCAGCCCGGTGCACTGTGCCTGGCCGACGGCACCTGCTACAAGCCGCAGTGCGACGGCAAGCAATGCGGCTTGGACCCCAAAGGCTTCTCGTGCGGCCTCTGCGGCCCCGGCACGGCCTGCGAACCCGGCTTACAGCAATGCCTGTCGGTGCCCGCGGCCTGTCAAGGCAAGAAGACGCCGGGATGCAACGGCTGCGGCTGTGAGACCTGCGTGTGCGGCAAGTACCCGTTTTGCTGCTCGGTGGCCTGGGACGCCCTGTGCGCCGGCGCCTGCGAGGCCGAGTGCGGCTACAGCTGCAAACCCTGCCCCGCCAAGCCCAGCTGCGACGGCCTGCAATGCGGCGAGTTCTGCGGCCTGAAGTGCGGCGGTTGCGCGGCCGGCGAGGTGTGCACCAAGTACAAGTGCTGCAAGCCCAATTGCGCGGGCAAGGTCTGCGGCGACAACGGCTGCGGCGGCGTATGCGGCACCTGTAGCGGCACCGACGAGTGCAGCAGCCTGGGCCAGTGCCAAAAATGCCAGCCCAAATGCGCAGGCAAGACCTGCGGCGACGACGGCTGCGGCGGCACTTGCGGCGCGTGCAAGGGCACGGACGTGTGCGTCGCCGGCACCTGCGCCGCCAGCTTGTGCACCGGCCAATGCAGCGGCGGCCCATTCAAAAAGCCCGAAGGCGGCGACTGCTACTGCGACGACTTGTGCAGCGGCTACGGCGACTGCTGCCCCGGCGCCTGCCAGGCCTGCCCGGCGCTCAAGGGCTGTTGCGAGCCCAACTGCAAGGACAAGCAATGCGGCGACGACGGCTGCGGCGGCAACTGCGGGCACTGCCCCGGCGCTGCGCCGTGCGACAACGGCAAGTGCCCGGCCTGCCAACCCAAATGCGACGGCAAGCAGTGCGGCGATGACGGCTGCGGCGGCCAGTGCGGCACCTGCGGCAAGGGCGTGACGTGCACGGACGGCAAGTGCGGCTGCCCGCTGAGCGGAACCACTACCTGTTGTGGTGCGAGTGTGTGCCCCATCGACACGTGCGGCGGGGTCGGCGCGCCCATGTACGCCTGCAGCGAGGGCTGTGTCGACGGCGCCTGCACCAAGAAGTGCGTCCCCTCGTGCATGGGCAAAGCTTGCGGAAGTGACGGCTGTGGCGGCCTTTGCGGGCAATGCCCCGGCGGCTACAGCTGCACGGGCGGCGCCTGCATCAAGGCCGAAGTCGACGCGGTAGGGGACACGCCCAAAGACGCGGCCGGCGACGCCAGCGTCAGCGGTGCCACCACAACCGGTAGTGGCGACGGGGGCTGCCGCGCTGGCCCGGTGGGCGCGGGCGCGGGCGGGCTGGCGGCGCTGCCCCTGCTGCTGGTCCTGGCCCGGCGGCGCAAGCGCTTGGGAATCCTGCTCCTTTTGCTGGTTTCGCTGGCCTGCGGTAGCCAAGCCGAGCCAGCCAAAGCAGCAGCAGACGGCGGCGCGCTGGACCAGGTGGCGGGCAATGCGGGCGACGATGCGCAAGGCCTTGACGCGCCTGGCGATGCTAGGGACACCTTGGTCGACGTGATTGCCGACACCGGGGCCGGAACCGATGCCGGAGCCGATACCGGAACCGGAGCCGACGCGGCAGCCGACGCCGTGGCCGACGCGGCGCAGGACGCCACCGCTGCGGTCGACGTCAGCGAGCCTGCAACCTTGGTTTATGATTGCGCGAACTTGCCCAAGGGGCCGTTTGCCCTGCAGGCGGTCCCCGGCGCGGTGGCGTCCGAGGATCTGGCCTTTGACGGCACCGGCCATTTGGTCGGCTCGAACAACAGCGCGCTCTTCAAGACCGCGGCCGGCGCCAAGGCGAAGTTGTGGGTGCCGGGTATCGAAAACCGCGCCGGCATGCGCTTCTTGCCCGATGGCCGGCTGGCCATGTGCGACGACAAGCTGGGCCGCATCCTGCTGTTCGACGAAGATGGCGCGCAGAAGGTGCTGGTGCAGGGCCTGAGCTACCCCAACGGCATCACCGCAGATATGCAGGGGTTCTTGTATGTGACCGAGCACGACGCCGGCCGGGTACTGCGCATCCACCCCTACAGCGGCGAGTACACCGTACTGACCAAGCAGATCGCCAACCCCAACGGCATCATCTTTGACCCAGAATTCAAGCACTTGTATATCGGCTCGTTTGCCACCGGCTGGATCTACAAGCTGGCGGTGTCGCCCAGCGGCGTGCCTGGCAAGCTGATCCAGTGGGCCAGTCCGATCGGCAGCGGCGGGTTGCTCGATGGCATCGGCGTCGACGCCTGCGGCAACGTCTACGTCTGCGAGTACGGCAACGCCGACATCTGGCGCATCCCGCCCAGCGGCGGGCCGGCGGTCAAGATCGTCGACGCCAGCCCGGACCAGACCTACCTGCCCAACATGCAGTGGGGCGTGGGTCAAGGCTGGGATCCTATGAGCATTTACGTGCCCGACGGCTGGAAGATCGGCCTGTGGCGCATCGAGCTTGGCGTGCCCAGCGCGCCGCGGCCGTTCCCGTAGGAGTCCGCGATGGGACTGCGCACCTGGCTGTCTTTGCTAGCTTTGCTGCTGCTGGGCTGCGACAGCGACCCGGCGCCCGCGGCGGCCACCGCCACCTGCACCTTGCCGAGCGGCAGCCACCCGGATTTTGGCCAAAAGCTCACCTGTGTTGCGGACTTCGAGGCTCTGGCCTGGCGGCCGCCCGACGCGAGCATCCCCGGCGCGCGCTCCAGCAAGGTCATCTTGGACACCGCGCAAGCGGAGGGCAGCAGCCCCGGCGCTCTCTATTTCTTGAACGCCGAGCGGTTCCCGATCCACTACACGTTTGCCCTGAAGTACCTGTCTGGCAAAGGCAAGCCGCTCATCAAGGATCAGGGCACGTTCTCGGCCCAAGAGTACTTCTCGCCCACCCGCCGCTTCTTGCTGGGCGCGCTGACCCGCTACGACGGCCCGCAACTGTGGACGTTCGAGATCGCGCCCTACGACACCATGAGTCAAGAGCAATTCCTGACCGTGTGGGACGAAGTGGTCAAGAACACTTGGATGGGCAAGGACTTGCGCTTCCACCCCACCAGCGACGCGGTGCTGGCGATGGCCAAGGGTCTGCCCGCGCGGGTCAAGGTGGTGACGACCCAAGAGCTCTTTGCCGGCAGCGACTTCCAGGCCTTGAACCCCGGCGTCGCCATCGGCCAACTGCGCTTCTACGCGGTGGCAGACCTGGACAAGAAGACCAAGTGGGTGGGCCCGCGCGACGTGGCGGTGCTGGACGCAGTGCCCAACGACATCTCGGTGGTGGCGGGTCTGATCACGGCCGAGTTGCAGACGCCGCTGTCGCACGTCAACGTGCTGTCGCAAAACCGCGGCACGCCCAACATGGGGCTGGTGGGCGCTTTGCAGAACAAGGAGTTGCGGGCGCTCGAGAACCAGTGGGTGCGTCTGCAGGTCACGCCGTTTGACTGGACCGTCGCCAAGGTGACACAGGCCGAAGCCGACGCGTGGTGGCAAGCGCACAAACCCGCGGTGGTGCAGGTGCCCAAGCTGGACTTGAGCGTGCAGGAACTGCGCGATTGCACGCAGATTACCTCGGCCGATGTGGCGGCGTTTGGCGGCAAGGCCTCGAATTATGGCCAGTTGTGTCACATCCAAGGGCTGCCGGTGCCCCCAGCGATGGCGGTGCCGGTTTGGTTCTACCACCAGTTTGCCGAACAGATCGGACTGCCGGCCAAGGTGAAGGCGCTGCAGGCGGACCCCAGCTTTGCCGCCGACCCGTTGGTGCGCGAAAAGAAGCTCACCGAATTGCAGGCCTATGTCGAGCAGGCGCCGCTGGACCCGGCCTTCGAGTCGCTGCTGACGGCCCGCATCGCCGCCAAGTTCGGCACGCAAGCGGTGCGCGTGCGATCGAGCACCAATGCCGAGGATCTGGACGGCTTTACCGGCGCGGGCCTGTACACCTCCAAGACCTTTGACCCGGCCGATGCCAAGAAGCCGCTGGCCAAGGCCATCCGGCAAGTGTGGGCCAGTCTTTGGAATTTGCGGGCGTGGGAAGAACGCGATTGGCGCGGTATCGATCACCAGGCGGTGGCGATGGCGCTGCTCGTCCACCGCGGCTTCCCGGCCGAGGACGCCAACGGCGTGGCCCTGACCGGCAACCTGTTCGATCCGACCCAGCCGGCCTACTACATCAACGTGCAGTACGGCGACACGCCGGTGGTGCGGCCGCCAAGCGAGGTAACCACCGATCAATTCTTGGTGTATTACGACTACCCCAACCAGCCGATGGCGTGGCTGGGCCACAGCTCGCTGGTGGCGGCGGGGCAGACGGTGCTGACGACCGCCCAGGTCCAGGAACTGAGCGCCGCGCTTGGCAAAATCCACCAGGCCTTTGCGCCCATCTACGCCAAGGCCGGCAAGTTCTACGCGATGGACGTGGAATTCAAATTCAATACCGAGGCCGGCCAGGCGCCTCTGCTTTGGATCAAACAGGCGCGGCCGCACGCCGGCTGGCAGCAGTAGGTTCCGGAGAATGACTATGCGTTTTTCCGCAGTTGCAGTGACTCTTGCGATTTGGCTCGTCGCGGCGTGCGGCTCCACGCCCTCGACCAGCGCCACCGATGCCGGCAGCAAGACCGATGCGAGCAGCGCCGACAGTCCAAGCCCCGACAGCAGGGCCGACACAGCCACTGGCAGCGATTCACAAGGCGACACCAGCACTTCGGTGCTCAAGTGGCAGGGTCCGTGCGAGCAGGACCGCCGCGTCGGCCGCTTCGAGGTGCTGCAAGACAGCGAGTACGGCAGCTCGGTGTCGGGCAACGTCGCCGACCGCATCGACGCCCTGCAAGTCCTGGTCGCCAAAGAGAGTCAGGGGGCCTGCAAGCTATGGCAGCGCAAGGCCGCGGTCTGCTCGCCGGCTTGCACCGGCACACAGCAGTGCGTGCGCAACGGCGGCTGTCAGCCGTTCCCGGCGCCGCTAGACGTGGGCAAGGTCACCGTCACCGGGCTGATCAAGCCGGTGGTGATGACGGCCAAGGGTGCGAACAAGGACTACTTTTTCACGGACTTTGACGCCGACCCCTACGCGACCGGTTCCGAAATCACCTTGTCGGTTAGCGGCAACCCCACCGTGGCCTTTGGCCTGGACGGCTACGGCGTGGCGCCGCTCAGCGTGCCGAACAAGGCCGGAACCCTGCAGAAGGGCAAGGTCTTCAGCCTGGACTGGCAGCCGGCCGCCGCGGTGCCCGGCGTGCAAGTGCACTTGTCGCTCAACGTGGACCAGCACGGCCTGACGCCGGTGACGCTGACCTGCGACGTGCCAGACACCGGCCACCTAGAAGTCCCTGTGGGGCTTACGGATGCCCTACTCGGCTACGGCGTCTCGGGCGCGGCGACGGCGTGGCTGCAGCGGCAGACCGTCGACTCGATGCCCGTGTCGGCGGCGTGGGAGAGCGGCTGCGTCGAACTGGTGGTGGGCAGCAAGGTGACTCTGCAGGTGCTGGCGCAATAGCGGGAGCGGGTCGTCAGGCCGCCGGCTCCACAGCCCCCGCAGCCCGCAACTCGGCTTCACGGGCCCGCCAGGTCGCGGCCTGCTCGCCCTGCCCCTGCTGCTCATAGAGCCACGCCAAGCGCGCGGCGGCCAAGGCAAACGCGGGCTCCGAGCCGTCAAGCGCAGCGCGCAGCAGGTCGGTGACCTGTGCCAGCGACAACGGTGCTTGCTCAGGCGCATACAGCGTTTCGGCCAGCTGCCAGGCCACTTCCAGCCGGGGCGGCGTGTGCGCGGCCAGGGCCCGCTGCAACGCTTGATTGCGCACGTCGAAGGCAAACACGCGGTCGGCGGCCTCAGCGAGGGCCAGTTCGTGGCGCCAGTCGGCCTGCCAGGCGGCGGGCGCGGCCTGCTGCAGGTGCGTGTACAGCGCCACGCCGTAGCGCGTCACCGACTGGCTATTCCAGGTGTTGTGGCTCGCCCCGTGCGCGGCCGCCAGGGCCTGCTCGGGTCCCAAGGCGGCCAGCACTTCCGCCGGGGTGGCCGCACCGGCCAGCTCGTCCCAGTCGCCTTCGGCGGCGATATCGCGCAACTCCTTGACCGAAAGGCTCATGTCTTACCCTTGGGCATCTCCATGCTGGGATCCCACTGCTTGCCGACCCAGGCCTGGCCGGCGTCGCCGATGGTCGCGCTGGTCAGGCTGGGGGCCACGTCGCCGGCGCTCTTGCCGGACAGCCCGCCCCAAGCAAAGCCCAGATCGACGAGCCCGGCCTCTTGGTTGCACGTTTTGGTGATGAGCTCGGCCGCGTGCGGGTCGATGTCGGACTCTTGCACGTACAGGCCCAGATGGAAGCCAAATTTCTTCTTCCATTCCGACAGTTGCTTGACCACGTCGCTCTTGATCGCGTAGCTGGCCTGCTTGGCCGCGCCAAACGCCAGCTTGTCGTACGAGACCAGGCACGACGCATTGAACATGACATGGTTGCCAGGCTTGATCACCTTGGCGGCGCACGCCTGCTGCAGCTCGCCCGCAAAGTGGAAGAACTTGATCTCTTTGGGGCCTTCGTAGCTCTTGCCGCCCACCTGCTGCTGCATCTCGCTCAGGCCCTCGATCTCGCTGAACACGAAATCGCCCGCGCCTTCCACGTGCACGCCGCGCTTGTTGAGCTCGCCCACCAGCGCCTTCAGCACATCGGGCGTCGCGTCGCGCGACTTCACGTCCAGGATGACGCTGAACTTCTCGGCGCCGAACACTTTCTTGTACAGGGCGATCACGCTGTCGAACGACAGCTTGTCCTTGAACGTCTTGTCCGTGGTCTGGTCGTCGGGCGTGTTGACGCGCTTGCTCTGCTTGGGATCCTCGTACTGCGCCGCCTTCTGCTGCCACTGGGCATCGCCCGCCAGCTGCAAGGCCTTGCCGAACAAGTCCACCCAGTCCGCCGGCATCACGCCGCCGTAGCCCGACTTGCGCGTCTTGCGCACACCGTCGTACTGCCGCCACCAGGTCTTGTTCTCAAGGATCGTGCTGGTCTGGTCGCCGTGGGCGATGACCATGTTGTCCACCAGTTGCGGGGCAAGCTTGGCCTTCTGCTCGGGCGACGCCGCGGCCTTCCACTGGCTGACCACACCGGCGGGCAAGAAGCAGTCCCACTCCATGGCCTTCTGCTTGCCGACCCGGCCGGTTTTACCGCCCTCAGCGCGGTCGTCCATGGCCTTGGTCTGCCAGGCGCCGTAGGCCGCCATCACGGGGTTGTTCTCCATCATCGGAATGATTTTGCTCGACTTCTCGCCGCCGCGCAGCGCCTCGTCAATGTCGCCCCAGACGTCGGGCATCAGCGCTTTGAGGATGCGCGACCAGCGCGGATCACGCAGCAACTCTGGAGCCGCGCCCATGAATGCGCCGTGGCCGTAGAACTGATTATCGACCTCAGAAATCTTTTCAGATTTCGCCGCCTTAGCTCCTGCTCCCGCGGGACGAAGCGCCGCTGAGGGCTTCAGCGCCTCGGCCTGCTTGTCCGCTCCCGGCTGGCGCGCGGGATCGACGGCCGTGCGTTGCTCGGCATAGGGCTTGCCGGCCAGGGCGGCGGCAGGACTTGCACCGGCAGGGCTGGCTGGCGACCCGGCTTGTGGCTTGCGCGCGGCCGCGGTGGAAGGGGCCGCCTTTTGCGGCGCGGCCGGGGCCGGTGTCGTTTGCTGGGCCATGGGGCACACTCGCGGACAGTTGGGGCTAGACGCAACAGCCAGGGCGGCCACAAACCGCCCGGAATAGCGCCACGATACGCTTTGAGCGTCTGCGACTCAACCCTGGCCACGGCGGCGCGGGGCCGCGGTGCCCCACTTGCCAGCCAGTCGGAGGCAACGGGCTAGTTGACCTGCACGTTCTTGGTGTCGACAAAGGTGCGGCACTGCTGCCCGCGCAGCGACGGGCACGGCGGCAAGGTCGCCTCGGCCGGGACCGTCACCTTGGGCTGCAGCGGCAGCGCCACGCTGGACGGGTGGTTGGCGTCGTGGGCGATGTGGTAGCTGACCGGGTGCGGGAACTGCAGGAGATCAAAGCGCCAATCGGCGCGACTGTCGCCGGGCGTGTCGACCGTGATGCGGATCCGCGAGCCCTTGCGGAACACGTGAGCAAAGCCGGCAATGGCGACGCGCATCGGCTCCCAAGCACCCTTGGCCAACGGCTTCTTGGCCGCAAAAAGCAGCTGCGGCTCGGGCCACAGCTCGCTCGACTCGGCCGTGAGCTGACGGAACGAGGCGCGCAGCCAACCGCTTTGTACGTAGCGCTCTTGACCGTCGGGCCGCACTTCGCTCAGGTTGACTTCGATGTCCGCGTCGGTCACGTCGTCGGCCAGAGTCTGGACCCACAGGTCCACGCTGCCCGTGCCGACCATGACCGTGTCGGCCTCCAAAGCCGCAGTGGTATAGGCCACTTGCTTGCCCTGGCCGGGCACTGCCCAGTTGTAAGTCGCGTTGGCACTCCACAGGTCTTTGGAACCGATGCCGCGCTGGCCGGCCTCGGGGTCCAGATCAAAGCTAGAGGCAGCGAAAGCCGCTGTGGGCTTGCTGGTTTGCAGCGATCCGTCGGACTGGAAGTACCAGCGCTGCGCCTGCGTGTCAGGCAGCGGCCATTTGGCAAAGCTCTGCTCGAAGTGGGCGTGGGGCCCGCCGATGGGGTCGGTGGCGCCGTCTTCAAAGAGGACCCGCACCTCGGGCTCGCTCTCCCACTTTTGCTTGGCCTCTTGCAGGGTTTTGACGCCATCCCAGCGGCTCTTGGGCAAGCCCAACGCCACGCTGAAGATCTGCTCGCTCATCTGCGGCGCCAACAGATTGAAAAACGCTGGCAGGGTAGGTACTTGCTGGGCCACATAGATGTCCAGGAACGCCTTCCATTCTGCCAGAACCTGCGGGGCGAAACCGTCGGCGTGCACGCCGTTGTAGGCCGTGAAGCGCCGGCTGGGCGCCTGCTTGAACTTGTCCATCAACGTCGTGAAGAACGGACCGGTCTGCTCGTCTTGGAACGCACAGGCCATGAACACGGGCACCAGGATCTGGTCGGCCCACGCGGTCGGGTTCAGCGGGGTAATGACCGACGCATCGTAGTATTTGGGATCCTTGGCCTGCTCGACGTTGTTGACGCGCTGGTCATGCAAGAGCTGATTTTCCTTGCAGACCATGTCACCTGCGTCGACCTTGGCCTGCTCCCAGCCTTGGGCGTACGGGCCGGCCTTCTTGTAGACGTGGTCGATCCAGTTCAGGGCAAAGCCGTTGTTCAGGATGCCGCCGGGCACCAGGGTGGTGGCGGTGTTGCCGATGACGGAAAACGGCGCGATCGCCGCCAGGCTGGGCGGCTGAGTCTTGGCCACGAACAGCTGGGTGATGCCGGGATACGACAGGCCGACCATGCCAACTTTGTGATGCGCCACCCAGGGTTGCGCGGCCACCGTCTCGATGACGTCGTAGCCGTCGAGCAGTTGCAGCTCCTCGAAGTAGTCGTACGCGCCGCCCGAGCAGCCGGTGCCGCGGATGTTGACGCTGACGGTGGCGTAGCCGGCCACGGCGGCGGTCATGGCGCTGGGGTCCGAGGGGGCATTGCATAGCACCGGAATGGCGCCGCATAGCGACTCCTTGTCGGCCGGCACGATTTTGCTGCCCGGCCGGCCTGGGTCGTAGCCCGAGTAGTTGACGACGGTGGGGTACGGCCCTTTGTCTTCGGGCCCCGGCAGCGTGGCGAAATAGGCAAGCGTAGTGCCGTCGCGGGTGGTGATGTAGCCGTTGCCCGCGTGGATGGGCTGTTTGCTGTAGAACGAAGTGGGCGGCAGGCTCTCGGCGCTGTCCAGCACGTCGACCGGACCGCTGTACTGGCTGGGCGTGTCCTTGACGTAAACGCGATAGCCCTTGCCGGGTGCTACCTTGCGGAACACCAGGCTGCCCAGGTAGTCCGCTGCGCCAGTGGCCAAGACCTTGCCTGCGCTGTCCCGCAGCTCAAGCGCCGTCGACGGTGTGGCGTGGGTGACAAAGACTTGCTTGACGCTGCCTTGCGCCTTCAGCGGGCCGGTGCCCTGGTCCACGTCGGCGCTGGTCGTGTCGCCGGCCGCGGTATCGCCAGTTGCGGTGTCCGTGGCTGTGCTGTCGCTGGTGCTGCTGTCACCGCCGCCGTCGCCGCTGTGCGTGTCGCCAGCCTGTGCGTCTGCGGCCTTGCTGGCCGTCGCCGTTGACGAATCACAGCCGTAGCTCAACGCCACCACCGCCAGGGTCCCGATCGCGCCCAGGCTCCTCGTCCACCGTGTCTGCATCCGCTACCTCGCCTTGGTTGGGCGGCAGCGTAGCGAATCGGGCGGTGGACGCAAGACCAATCAGCCCGGCGCGACGCCGTTCCGCAGCAACTGCACGGGAATTTCCAGGTGCACGGGCCGCAGCCGCCCAACCGCTTCGCGCAGCTCGGGCCGGTCAGCGCAACAAAGCACGCCCAGCGGGCAGGCCGGTAGGCGCTTGAGTTCACTCAAGGTCTCTGCCGACGGGACCACCCCTTGGCGGCCGTCCGGTTCCGCAACCTCTAGCCCGGGGCCCATGGTCACGACCACCCGCAACTGGAGGCGGGCCAGGCTGGCCAACTGCAGAAGTTCGCGGGCAAAACCCAGCAGTCGGTCGGCGTGCTCGGCCCGGTCGTTGCTCCGCTCGGTCGCGTTGGCGGGCAGGCGGGTGGTCAGCTGGAACTCTCGGCGATGGCGCTTGATGGTCAGCTCGGTGCCGGCCAGCCAGGCCTCAGCGATGCGCAGCTGTTGACCCAAACAGTCCAGCCGCTCGGTGTCGTCGTCCGCGCAGTCCAACTGCGCCAAGAGCAAGCCAAAGTAGCCGCTTCGCTGCGGAAGCATAACCTCCACGGCAAGCAGATCGCCCAAGTCGCGCAGCAGGCGCCGGTAGGCCGCCACGTCGGCCGGGCCAAAACCAAAATCCGCGATCGCTTGCCGCAGCGGCGCGGGCAGCGGTGGCGTCGAGCGCGCGTCGCCGTGGCGGTTCCACCAGTCGGCAAAATGGGTTACCAGCTCCAAGAGGACGGACCGCGCTTGCTGGTGAGCATTCCCGCGCGGGTCCGAGGCCGCCGCAGCATCGGCTCCGATCGCTGCGAGCCAATGCGGACCCTGGCCTGACCGGTCTTGGCGAAGGGCCCGGCCAAAATCCTGCCAAACGACACCGGCTTGTGGGTCGTCGGCAAAGAACCAAGGGCGTACCGCCAGCCTAGTGTCGCGAACCAAACCAGCGCCCTGCGCCTGCACGGCCAACAACTCGCCGATCTGCAAGGCCTCGTCGCCAATCGGCAGCAGGTGGCGCTGGTGGCCGCCCGGCGGCGTCTGTCGCAGCACCATCGCCACGCGTTGGCTCTGGGGCCGCTGCGGATTGGCCGCGCCGGGGCTGAGCACATGCGTCACCCCCTCGACCACTGCCAGCTCGGGCGGCACCAACCGGGCCAGTTGCGACAGCGCGGCATTCAGGAACTCCGCCTGGGCACTGGCAGTACCGCTCGACCCGTGCCGACCGCGGAACCGCAACGCCACCGGTCGCGCCGGCGCGTCGTCGCTTGGGTCGGCCGGCCGCTCGCTGGCGGCCAGCACGGTGCACACCACGTGCGAAAGCGGGCCGCCCACCGAGGTGGTGAGGCAGCGCGCCGGCAGGTCGCGGAATTTGGGGTGCAAGTCGTCGCTGCGGTCGATGTGCGCCCGCGAGCCCACCAGTACGTGGAACGCCTTGGCAATTTGCACCAGACCCGAGGCGGCGAACGAGTGGTGGAAGGCCAGCAACCCCCCGTAGGGATTGGCCCACGGCGTGCCCAGCCGCTCGACCGCCACCGGCAGCGGCAGGCCCAGCTCTTCCAAGAAGGCGAGCTCGATGACCGAAAACGCGTCGTGCAGCACGCAAAACGAGCTGGCGCGCAGGAAGTTGCGCCGCACGCCCATCGCCCCGCATAGGTCGCCGAGCGACTCGCGAATGGCGCGATGGAAGGCCAGCGGCTCGGGGCGCGCGGTCATGGCGGTGTGCGTCTCGCCGATGCCGGTGCCCAGGACCCGCACCAGCCGCTGGTGCTGCGGGACCAAAGCGGGCGAATTCGTGAGCAAGACCGCACAGGCCCCGGTGCCGGCGCGGGCGATGGTGCTGCCGTGGAGTAGGTTGGTGCCAGGGAACACGCCAGTGTGGGCACCCAGGCTGGTGCGGGCGGCCGCACGGTAGTGCTTGGCCAGGGCCATCTTCGAGGCGCAGGCGCGGCGAAACACACGGTCCGCGGCCTCGACCGCGCTGCTCGTGCCGTCCCAACACGGATGACCGCCGCGTTTGAGACGCCACAGGTAGTAGTCGGTGAGGAGATCGCCCACACTCAGCATGGTCAGCCCCAGGCGCTGCTCCTCGGGGTCCAAGACGCGCGCGACCTGGCGCAACACGCCGGCCGTTTCGCTATCGGGATGGACCTGCCCGGCCACCACCAAAGCGCAAGTCGGCTCGTCGGCATGGGCCAACTCCCAGACCGTCGAGGCAAAAACCGCCGCGCCCGCGTCCGACGACCCCGCCTCGAGCCGCGCCGAGCAGCCGTGCGCCAACCCAAGCGACGTCTTGAGGCGCGACGAATACAGCCCCAAAGTCAGGTCGTCGCTCAGTGGCACCAGGTCCGGCATGGTCGCCACCCGCAGCATGCCGATGCTCCGCTTGACCTCGGCGGCCGCGGCGGCAAAGTCGCCCTTTTCGGTCTCACCGGCGCGCAGTTGCGCGGTGCGCAGGATCGCCAGCTCGGCCGCCTGGTGCAGATAGGCCGACAGGCTGTGCGGGGTGATCCCGTCGCCGCGCGCGAAAAACGCCGGCCCCACCGTCAGTTCCGGGTCCAGCGGCGCCAGGTCGCGGGCCGAGAACTCGGCGCTGGCCACATACACAGAGCGCAGGTTGCGCATGGTGGTCGACCTCGCGGGCGGGGAGGGGTGCGGCCCGCGATGGATAGTGCGTTAGGTGGCCTGGGGCGGCAAGGGGGGACGGTCTGGTGGTTGGTGGGCGGCGGCGGGTGGGGCTGGGGGCCGAGGACTGGCGGATATGTTTATGATTGTACGCGCGATTGTAGACCCAGCCAATGAATTGGCGGGCTTGGCGCCGTCGGCCTCCGCCGACGTCCTGGTGCGAGGCGTCAATGGCTCTCGCCTGGCCTGGCAGGCACCCAATTAGCCAAGCCTTTCGTCGAATTGACCCAGCCGTCCTTGGAGAAGGACGGCGTCATGATAGCCCGCCCCTTCAGCGGCTGGGCCCAACACCCGAGACGCTTGATACTACTACACTTTTGCAGTTGCGTCGACTACCAGCAAACGCATCCCAGACCCTGGGGACGATTCCGCAGCTGCCTTAGGTGCTGGTGTCAGGTATTGCCACTTGCCACATAGCCGCGCCGCGCCGCGCCGCCGACTGTACCCCGATTCGTCGCCGGTGTCCCGTTGACCGCCCCGCGCCAGACGCATAGGCTGGAGCAAAGACCAGCCGGGTCCAGGCCGCCGCGACGCGAGGTCAAGATGCCCAAACCGCTCGCTGTTCTGCAGGGTTGGCTCGCCCTGGCCGCCGCGACCCTGCTCGCCACGACCGCTTGGGCCAAGCCCGCGCCGCGCCCCGAGCCAGTGGTCGCGTTCTACGGCCTGACCCTCCCCGCCGCCGCGTGTGCGCCAAGCGCAAAACCCAGCCCCGACGCCAAGTTGTGCAGCCAGCGCGACGAGGCCGCCTGCGAGCGGCTGGCCCTGGCGACCTTGCAACAGCCCGACCGCACTCAGGATTGCCCGATGTGGCGGGCGCTGGCCAAGGGGTTCGGGTCGGCAGAGCAGATCCAGACCGAGCGGCTGCTGCGGGGGGTGCTGGGGCTGGTCGACCGGCAGGTGGGCGGGTCGGCGGATTCGGGTGCGGTCCAGGTGGCGCAAGTCCAGGTGCGCAGGGACATTTCGCGGCGGTTTCCACCCCCGGCCGGCAGTGGCCTGGCGCGGAGGTTGCGGCGCGACCTGGCGGTGCTGGGGCTGCTGGCGCCGGTTCCGGAGCGGTCGGCGTGCCGGGAGGCTGGGGTCCAGGTTAGGGCGGAAAAGAAGCCAGAGATCGAGGGGTTCATGCCCTCGCCGCTGGGTGCGCTGGGGCCGCTGGTCGAGCCGCCCTGGACTCGGCTGGCCGTGGCGGTGAACGCAAGCGGCGATGCGGAGTTGCGCGGTGAGTGCGGGGCCATGCTGCGCGAGGTGGTGGTCGAGCTGGTGGGGCTGGGCGATTGGGACGGCGACGGCCAAGATGACCTGCTGGTGCCGACGCCCGGGAACCAGGCACTCGCCGCGGGCTTTTGGGCGGAGTGGCTCGAGGGGAAGACCTGGCAGGTCGACGTGGTCGAGGCGGCGATTGCGGGGCTGTGTCCCGAGAAAGAGCCTGATGGGTTGCGGTGTTATCGCGCGGCGGAGTTGGGGCAGTGGTTGGTGGCGCAGGCGCCGCTGGCGGCGGAGGCGGAGCGGCGGCAGTGGAGGGTGATTCGGGCACTTCAGGGCATGGCGGACAACAAGTACGAATTTCGGGCGCGCTCTGACGGAAATGCAGAGGATTTAGTCGCTCGGGCTGGAACTGCCTTGACGCGACAGGCGCTCCAGCAGCTGGTCGACGAGATCGAGAAGTACCTGAAGATGTTTGATGAAGCTGACCCGTGGTTCGCCAAGTGGAAGGGCGATCCGGCGGTGGTTCGCGGCGTGCCGGACTCCTTGCGCGAGGCGCGGTGGAAGGCCGCACTTTGGACCCATGCAACGGCGCAATGGCTGAAAGCAGAAGGGAATTACGCCGAGGCGTTCGAGGCCTACGCCAGTGCGGCCCGGATGTACGAAAGGCTGTTTGCCCGCGATCCGACTGGGCCTGATGCGTACAAGGTGGCTTGGACACTCGCAGAATGTTGGTACTGGGCAGGGGTGCAGTGTACCGCGGCGCGGGGGCAGGACGGCGAGTTGATCGTGGTCGACGGACAGGTTGCGCCGACGCCGCCGTATCATCTGGCGGTCCTGCGCAAGTCGTGCGATGCCATGCAGAAATCGATCGCGTGGTATGGGCGGGTGCGGGACTGGAAGGGGCCGAGCAGCAAGGACGATCGCGGCGAGAATATGGAGAAGACCGAGGAAGCAGCGTGGAGCTCGCTCGACGCGGCCGAACGGGTGCTGTCGGCGCGGGCATCTTTGCCCAGGGATGACCCGCAGTTCGTGGACTCGTTGGCGTTGCCGTCGATCCGGCCTTCGGCTGAGGTGGACAAGGCGGACCTGCAGGCGGCCGAGGGCCTGAAGGAAGTCCGGCGGGTAACGCCCAAGCCGGTGCCGGCGGCCGCGGTCGAGTGGTTGCTCGAAGTGGATGCCTACGTGGAGATGGCGGCCACCCATACCAGTGCAGAAGACCCCCGGCGGGCCGAGAAGCTGTCGCTCAAGGCGGCGGAACTGCTCTACAAGTTCAGGCACTTCGACCCCTGGCCGGCTGGGGCGAGCAGGCGGACTCCGGCGGAGTTCTGGTCAGCGCGGCTCCGGTTTCGGCGGATTATGAAGGAGTTTCCCGGATCGGCGGCTGCAGCAGAAGCCGTGAAGGAACTTCTGACCTCGTTTGTGATCGAAGGAGACAGGATTGCCATCGAGCAAGAGTACTTGGCGCTGGGTTTGCCGCCGCCAAAGCGGCCGGAACTTTGTGATGAACCAGTCGCTCCTGAGAGACTTTCCCCGGGGTGCTTCCGGCCCCCGGTATTCCGTAACCTGGCCTACCGAGCCGAGTGCTTCTGGCGATTGGCCAGGGAAGAAGAAGGCAAGGCCCTTTTGACTTCGGCCGCGACCGACCGTGCCGCCAGCCTGGCCAAGGCGCGCGAACTGTTCGCAAAGGCAGGCGACGAATATTGGAAGCTCTGTAACGACACCGACAGTGTTGAAATCAAACGCCACGCCCTCAGTAACGCCGTCAAGGCCTACTACCGCGCCCAAGCCTGGGACAAATGCTACGCAACCCTGGACCTCGCCGAACAAATTCTCCGCGATGCCCTGCGCGACCCCAAGTTCACCGCCGCTCCGACCCCGGCACCCAGACGCCTGAACAAGGCGCAACGCCAGCAGGCCCAAGAAGCCGAAAGACACCTCCGCACCGAACGCCAAGAGCTCGTCATCGGCCTAACCGAAGTCCTCGAAATCCGAGCCGATCTCCGCTACAAGTTCTTCGACCTCCCCGCCACCCTCCGCGACCATCTCGCCCTCTTCGAAAACGAGCCCCACGGCGAGCGCGCCGCGTACTACCTGCGCACCGCTGCCGCCTTTGCCGAGCACATGGGCGACGTGCCGCAAGCCATCTCCATGCACGAGCGCCTGATTCGCGATTTCGCAGCTAGCCCAAGTCACTCCAAGCCCGTCCAGGACAGCAGGTGGGACCTCGCCGGCCTCCACCGCCGCGCCCACGATCCCAAGGCCGCGCTCGCCGCCCTGGCCAACTACGTCAGCCTCTACGAGTCCGACAACTCCGACACCACCCGCGTGTTTCGCGCCCTGGCCCGCACCGCCGAACTGCAAGCGTCCCTCGGCCAATCCGCCGCCGCCACGGCCACCCGCCGCAAGCTGATCGACCGCTACGCCGTGCTGCCATCGCCGCCCAAACCGGACTCGCCGGAGACCACGTTAACCGCCCAGGCGGCCCTGGACCTGCTGCAGCCGCAGATCCAGGCCTTCATCGCCGCCAAGCCGGACTCCACGCAAATTCCCAAGCTGCAACACGATCTCGCGGGCCTGCTGGCAGCCACCCAAGCCGTCGGCCGCTATGGCGCTCCCTGGGTGCAGGCCCAGACCGCCGTGCTGCGCTCGCGCATGCGCCGCCACGTGGTCCTGCAAGTCCGCCCCACGGCAGTCGATCTCTCCACCCAGCTCCAAGCCGACGCCGTCGCCGACCTGAGCGACCAGCTCCGCTCGCACCCACGCGATCCCGACCTGCGCCGCGAGCTCCGCTACTACCAGCCCGACCTTGCGCCCCCGCCGGGCGACGGGCTGCTGGCCGACTTCGACCCGCCAGGCACCCTGCCCTTGGCCATCGAACTGCCCGCCCCAGCTAGCGATTCGGCCGTCGCGGCGACCTTCAATCAGGCCCTGCTGCACCACCGGCAGGGGCACCTGCCGCAGGCCATTGCGGCGGCGACCCAAGCGGTGAAGCTCGACGCCAACCACTCGCGCTCCAAGGTGCTCCTGGCCACGCTGCAACTGCGCTCCGGCGACGCGACCGCGGCCCTGCAGACGCTTGACGCCGGCTTGGTGGCGCGGACCACTGACGTCATGCTGCTTGCCGTGAAAGTTCAGGTGCTTGCGGCACTGGGCAAGCATGAGGAAGCCGTGCAAGTCGCCCAGGCGGCGCTGCGGCTGGACAACACCAATCCCGAGGTGCTGTGGGCGCTTGGCGACGCCTATCGGCTGGCGGGGCTGACCGGGCCGGCCAGGCTGGCGTACGAGCGGGCGAGGGAGATCTATGAGGATGATGTGCCAAGGAACGGGGAGCCGGGGCCCGTGGTCAAGCAATACGACGACCGCAAGCTCCGCAGTTACGGCACGTTGCAAGGGGTGGACGCCGAGGCTTTGCTGCCTGAAGCCGGCTTGGCTCACGTCAAGCTGGAGTTCGCCCAGTTCGACAGCGAAAGCGCTCGCAGCCTGGTCGAAAAGGCCTTGAAGCTCCGCCCCAACGACGCGGCCATCGAAGCCAACCTGGGCGCCGCCCTGCTCGGCCTGGGTGATCCCGCCGCCCTGTCCCACCTGCAGGCCGCCCTCAACCTTTGCCAGGGCGACCCCCGCCTGCTCAACAACCTTGCCCTGGCCCAGCGGATCTCGGGCCAACCCGACCAGGCCCGCGCCACCCTGCAGCAGGCCCGCCGCCTTGACCCGCGCCTGCCGCAGCCGCTGTACAACCTGGCGCTGCTGCGTGTCGACACGTTGCCCGACGCGGCGGGGTTGGCGGAAATTCGCGAGCTTCTGAGCCAATTCAAGCAACTGCGCGGTCCATTGCCAGCTGGCCAGGCGGACCCGGCTGACGCGCTGCTGGCCGAGGCGGAGGCGCTGGTGGCGTGGCGCGTGCCATTTGCTCCTTGACGCCGGACCAACAGCAGCGAGAATGCGTGAAAGTTGGGCAACGTGTGGCGGGCTACTTATGAAAACAAGAACTTTCGACGAGCAATTCGACGCCGGCGACGACATCTCCGCGGCTTTGGACCTAAGCCAAGCGCGCCGCCCCAACAAAGAACTGCTGAATGTTACCGTTGAGTTGCCAACCTGGATGGTCCAAGCCCTGGACCGCGAAGCCCGGCGGCTGGGCGTGACCCGCCAGACAGTCATCAAGGTGTGGGTGGCCGAGCGGTGCGCGCAGGTCGACTCGCCAACGTCAAGCGACCTTAGATAGTGATATTGAGCAGGTAGGGCTCATTCCAAAGTCGGTCAATTGGATTGCCGGATTTCGGAAAATCAGATCGATCACCAACTGCTTCCTATGCCATCGATCGCCTGCCGCAGGACCACCGGCAACCGTTCACCAGCCAAGCATCTGACGCCTAAGGGGAATCCTGCCTTGCCCCTCGCCCAAAGCGTTGGGAGAGGAGGGGTCCCCGCGGTGAGCGAAGCGAGCGAGTGGCGCCAGCGGCGCCGGGAGAGCGGGGCGGCCGCCAAAGGCGGCGGGGTGAGGGCCCAGCGCCAAGGATCACCCAGGTCTCCAGCCCAAAGACGACCCCAGCAACCATCTGAAAAGGCAGGAACTACCCCTAAGCCAACCCCGCCACCAACCCCCAAACCCGCCCAGCCCGCCCCTGCAGCCCCGCCACAGCATTGGCCGCGGTCGCCGCCGGCCCGCGATGATCATACCGCAACGTCCGCCGCAGCCAGGGGTTTTTCGCCAGCCGCTGCTTGGCCTGCTCCTTGCTCAGCCCCTGCTTGTCCAGCTCGCGCTGCAACTCGGCCTCGGCGGCCTGCTTGGCCTTGAAAAGCATCATCTGCACGCGCGAATACACGTTGACCGCGCCGTCGCCGGTGGTCTCGATGGGCAGGTACAGCGCGTCGGGCAGCAGCGCCTGCACCACCGTCTGCACGCCGTCCGACACGCCGGAACTGGGCATACAGCCAAAGGGTTTGACCGACAGCGTC
>JBBISH010000097.1:0-24516 GCA_037441385.1 Myxococcales bacterium | reverse complement strand
CAGGACGTACGCGGTCTTGCTTTGCAGAGGGTTGCACACCTTGCAGGGGTTGCTGGGGTCGATGCTGCCCGCGCCGACGCACTGCCCGTTGATGGTGCAGATGCCCGACTGGGTGGTGTGCTGGCACTTGCCGGTGGCGTCGCAGGCGTCGTTGGTGCAGGGGTCGCCGTCGTCGGGACAGGGTTTGCCCACGTCGGCGGGAGTCTTGACGCAGCCTTTGACCACGTCGCAAACGTCGATGGTGCAAGGGTTCTGGTCGTCGCAGTTCTGCAGCGCGCCGCCCACGCACTTGCCATCGATGCACTTGTCTTCCTTGGTACAGGCGTCGCCGTCGTCGCAGCCCGCGTTGGGCGGCTGGAAGTTCTTGCACGATCCGTCGGTGTTGCACGTGTCGACCGTGCAGGGATTGCCGTCGTCGCACAGGCCCTCGTCGGTCTTGCCGTCGCAGTCGTCGTCGTAGCCGTTGCACGTCTCTGGCTTGGGCTCGGGCGCCGAGCAGACTTGCTGGCCGTCTTTGCAGACGTACTGGCCGCCGTCGCAGGTGCCAAACTCGTTGGTCGTCTTGCACTTGTTGCTGCTGCCCAGGTCGTCGGTGCTGCCGTTGCAGTCGTCGTCCACGCCGTTGCAGGTCTCCATCGCGGGCACCTTGGCGTTGCAGGCCGACAATCCGGCGACGCTGCACGAGCGCGTCCCCGTGCAGGTGCCGAAGGCGTTCTTGACCGAACACGGCGTGGATGCCTTGTTGGCAATCGCGAGGGCCGAGCACGTGCACTGGCCGCTGGTGGGGATGCACTGGTACAGGTTTTTGCCGCTGTCGGGGTCCAGCACTTCCTGGCAAGCGTAGTTGGTGGGGCAGTCGCTGGCCTTGGGGTCGCACTTGGCGCCGCAGAAGCTGCCGCTCGAGAACGGCACGCACTTGTGGTCCAAAGCGTTGTTTTCGTTGCAGTCCGCAGACTGACCGCAAGGTTCGCACAGGTGCAAGAACTTGGGCAAGCAGATGAAGGCCGTATCCACGCCGCTTTGGACCTGGTTGCAGGTCCAGCCGGGGTCGCATTCGGTTGTGCAATTCTTGCTGCAAACCTTGCCTACGTCGTTCTGCACGCACCAGCCCGAGGCGCAGTCTGTCGCTTGGTTGCAGGGTTTGCCAAAATCCTCGGGCCCGGTCTTGAAGTCGCCAAAGGTCATGTCGGCCGAGGCACTGTCGTTGTTGACCTGGCCCAAGTCCGAAAAGCCGCTGATGCCGCTGCCATCTGCGTCGTTGCCGGTGGTCGAGGCGCCGCCGCCCTGGTTGCCCGAGTTGGGGTCGCTGCACGCCGCGGCGAGCACCATTGCCAGTGCCGCGGTCGCGAGTCGCCCTATCGCCGTGCCGCGCATGGGGTGGCGGTCTTGACTGCCCCTGATCATCGAACTCCCCTTTTTCTGGCGGACCCAGGACCCGGCAGAAACACAATGCAGTCGCTGGAGCCGGCGGGCCGGCGCGCGACCTTCCTAGTTTCGCAAACGCAGCGCCCGGCCGCAACCGCGGGGCGATCGCGCTGGGGTCTGCAGTCTGGCGACGGTGTACTTATCCGATCTTAGGGCGTTCGCGGCGGCAGAACCTGCTCGATGCGGCGGCCCGCGGGCACCACGTCGATCTGCAGCCAAATCGCGGTGTCGGGGATCAGGTTCAAGGCGCGCTCGGGCCATTCGACGACCGCAACGGCCTCGGCGTCGTAGAGCAGGTCCTCGATGCCGGCCGCTTCGGCCTCGCCCGGCTGGGTGATGCGATACAAGTCCAAGTGCAACAATGTCACGTCGCCGCCACGGTAAGTGTGGGCGAGCGCAAACGTGGGGCTGGCCACCGACTCGGCGTCTAGGTGCAGGCCGCGCGCAAGTCCGCGCACCAAGGTCGTTTTGCCAGCACCGAGCGGCCCCACCAGAGCAAGCACGTCGCCGGGCCCGACCTGCTCGGCCAGTTGAGCGCCCAGTGCCTCCATCGCGTCCGCGTCGCCGACGACGTGGGCAGGCAGGTGCAAAGTCCGCGCTTTCACTTGAACTCCACCTTCTCGATGGCGAACGAGCGCTTGCCGCCGGGCATGTTGGCCACGATTTCGTCGCCCGCTTCGCGACCGATGAGCGAGCGCGCGATGGGCGAACTGATGGAGATGAGGCCCTGTTTCAGGTCGGCCTCGGAGTCGCCCACGATTTGGTAGACCAGTTCCTGATCGGTATCTACATCCGTGACGGTGACGGTGGCGCCGAACACCACCCGGCTGCCCGAGAGGGTCTTGGGATCGATGACGGTGGCGGTCGCGATGGTTGTCTCGAGCATCTGCATCGTGCCCGCAATCATGGCCTGGCGCTCTTTGGCCGCGTGGTACTCGGCGTTCTCGCGAAGGTCGCCGTGGGCGCGCGCTTCCTCAATGTCGCGGACGTTCTTGGGACGCTCGACCTCGCGAAGATGCTGCAGTTGCTCGTGCAACTTGGCCAAGCCGCGCGGGGTGATCGGGGTGCCGTTCGACATGCAATTCCTCTTACTCTGCCCCCGCTAGAGGCCGGGAGCCACCAAAAGTTACGCCAAAGCTACCACAGCCACTACGACTTGCGCAGCCTCTTGGCTATCGACTTGTGCCCAAGACGCGCGGCTGCGGCTCCCAGCTTGGCCGAGGAGCGCCGGCGCGAAAAGCCGCTACGAACGCTGCAGCTTGCCGTCCTCGCCCAAGACATAGTTAGGCGGAATGGCCGCTTGGAGCGGCTCGGCCCACGGACCCAGCGGCAGTTCGTGCTCGAGCGCGAGCTCGAAGGCGAGCGACTTGACCCGCATCGACTCGTCGGGGTCCAGCATCCGCTCGGCAAAGTGCTGCGCCACCTGCTCGCCGGGGTAGGTCGACAGACCATCCAGCGCGTAGAAGCGAATTTCGTTGGAACGCGAGCTCAGCAGCCCGACCAAGGCGTCGCGGACGCGATCGTGCTGGAAATCGCGCAAGTTGCTGACGATCTCGCGCAGCCGCTCGAGACCCTCGTGGTAGCCCGGATCGCAGTCCTGGATGGCGTGCAGCAGCGCCTCGACCGCGGCGTCCTCGCCAGCCAGCTCGCGCAGCGCCTTGAGCGGGAAATACACGGCGTCGCGCGTCGCGATGAAGTGGCGGAGCGGCACTTCGGCTTCCTTGCCCCACTTGGCAATCTGCTGATAGCAGTAGTCCTTTTCCTCTTCGTCCACCGTGGGCCCGCTGACGCGCAGCGTGAACCGCTCGAGCATGGCCTCCAAGGCTGCGGGCGTGCCGAGCTTGGCCAGATCGTCCATCGCCTCGTAGCGCTCGTGCGTCTGGCGATACTGGTCCATCAGGCGCCGCTTGATGCGGTCGATGTTCTTCTGCGGATCTTTGCCGCCGCCCAAAAAGTCGAACAAACCCATGCTGCTCCTTGCGTTCGTGCCCGGCCGGCAAGCGGGCCCGTGTGGCGCCGGATCCCTGGACGAGCGGCGAACAATGTAACCCAACGCGGTGGTGCGCGCCACCTGGAATCCGTGCCGGGCGGGCGATCGCCACCTCCCCAGGATCCTTTCGGATTCGGCCAGCCTGTGGATAAAATGTGAATTCAGGCTAGACATGCTTGAATCTATATGGCAGATCGTCTGCCCCTGCGCGATCGTATCGCGACCGAGGTCTGCATGGCGCCACCCACGGCGCACTCCCAACTGGCGCTGCCGAGCGCATTGCTGCCCTGCCCGCCCCGGCCCACGGTGCGAGCGTGGCTGGTCGCCGCTGGGCTAGTGCTGGCGATGCAGACCGGCTGCGCCACCCAGCTCGCGGTGATCCGCCCCGGCGGTCCCACTTTGCGCGCCTTGGTCGACAGCGACGGCGAAGGCTGGGATCCGCCGCGCCGACCGCCCTTGGCCCTTGGCGAGCGAGCCGCTCTGGCTAGTATCGACGACGACGCGGCGCTGGACGCCGACCACGGCGGCGACGGCGAGACCTATCGCCCGGGCCGAGCACTGACGATCAGCGAGCGCATGACGCAGCGCTGCCGGCTGCACCGGGCGCCCCTAGAGCGCGCGGCCACCCGCCGCGGCCTGGATCCCTATCTGCTGTTGGCGCTGGCGTGGGTCGAGTCCGGCTTCAACCCCAACGTGGAGTCGCCGGCCGGCGCGGTGGGCATCATGCAGATGCTACCGTCTACGGCGCGCGCGCTGGGCTGCACCGACAACATCGACGCCGCCTGCCAAGCCGACGCAGCTGCAAACTATTTGATTCGGCTAATGAACCGCTACCAAGGCGACCTGCTCTACGCCTTGTGTGCCTACAACAGCGGCCCCGCCGGCACCAGTCGGGCCCGCATGCGGGGCGAACTTCCCGGCAACGTAGGCTTTGCGACCCGGGTCCTAGAGGCCCGCAGCCGCCTGGAGCGCTTCGGCTGCGACGGCAAGTAGCCCAGCACCATGCCGCCCGGCGCCCACAACGCACAAAGACCAATGCAATGCACCGGGTCGCCACGCCGTGCGCTGAGCGATCGGTGAAGCGGACGTGCGGACGGTGCACGGGCTCCGACGCCCGGTTCTGCCCGGCTTGCGGAGCTTGCGCTCTGAATTCAATGGATTAGTCTAGTTCGCGCGGTCGAGCGGGCGTGCTGCCAGGGCGGAATAGGGCCCGGCACACACAAGCGGGCCCGGCACACACAAGCGGGCCCGGCAAACACAAGCAGGGCCCGGCGCGCCAGCGGTGCGGATCAGTCGCGCAGGTGGCGCTCGATGAGCGGCATCACGGCCTTGGTAAAGCGAATTCGGCCGTCGGCGGCTTCGCGGAGCGACGTGACGCACTCCTTGTTCTTGGTCTCGATGCTGGGGGCCGCGCCGTCGACCAACTGGCGAGCGCGCTTGGAGGCCATGATCACCAACGCAAAGCGGTTCGGCACGGTGTCCAGGCAGTCTTCAATGGTGATGCGAGCCACTCTTTCCTCCAGAACGAAACGCCGCACCGGCAGGGGGCGGGCCGGGAAGTGTAGGTGCGGACACGGGTCGCTGTCAAATGCGTGTTCCACGAATCGCACCGAATTCGCGCCGGCAATGGTTCTGGGACCGATTGTGCAACGAGCGAGATTCAGACGGATTCCGTTTCAGCACACGGTCGCCACGCCGAAAGCCCGAACCGCCTTGCGATGGCCGATGACTGAAGCTTGCAGGTGGCCGGCTTTTTGCGTATCTTCGTTCGGCACCGGCCGCACCTGAATTCCCCGTCAAGGCGCGTGCGAGCGGTGAGTCGTTTCCGCCGCGCGAATCCTACCCAACTGGGTGGCACCTACCCAACTAAGTGGCAGGGGCGCAGGCAGGGCGACGGCAGCCCGAGCGCACAGGTTGGCGGCGAGCCCATGAGTCAAGACCAGAACGAACACGATCCGCTGCTGGGTACGGTCTTTGCCGACCGCTACCTGCTGCAGTCGCGCCTGGGCAAGGGCGGCATGGCGATCGTGTACAAGGCCGCAGACCGCAACCTGGGCCGCGAGGTGGCGATCAAGGTGCTGCGCCGGGACGTCGCAGGCGATCCGGTCGCTGCCAAACGTCTGATTCGCGAGGCGCGAGCGGCAGCCGCCCTGCACCACCCCAACATCATCACCGTGCACGACGTGGGTGAGTTCAACGGAACCGTTTACGTCGTCATGGAAATCCTGACTGGCAAGCCGCTGGCGGACGTGCTGGAAAGCGACGGGGCGATCGGCATCGAGCGAGCGCTGACGATCTGTGAGCAGCTCTGTGCGGCGCTGTCGGTGGCCCATAGCCAGGGCATCGTTCACCGCGATATCAAACCGGAAAATCTGTTCCTGATCGAGCATGGGGGCGGCGATTTCGTCAAGGTGCTGGACTTTTCGATCGCCAAGCTGCCGACCGAAATGGTGACGGCGGCGCTGACCCGCGCAGGGTCGGTTTTTGGCACGCCCCACTACATGGCGCCCGAACAGGTGGAGGGCAAGTCGGTAGGCCCGCACGCGGATTTGTACGCGGTCGGCGCCGTGCTCTACGAGTTGATCACCGGCGATCCACCGTTCGACGGGCCCAGCGTCATCGACATCCTGCTCAAGCACGTCAAGTCGCCGGCGCCCACACTGGCGGCCCAGGGCATCAAGGCGCCGGCGGGCCTGGACTTGCTGATCACGCGCCTGCTAGCCAAGAAAGCCGCCGATCGGCCGGCCTCGGCTTCGGTGGTGCGCGACGAGCTGGCCAAGATCGCCACGGAGCTGCGCCACGAGAGCGATGCCCACGGCGACAGCAAGCCACAGTACCCGCCGCAGGTGCCGCCACAGGTGCCGCCGCAGTTGCCCCCGCAAGCGCCGGCCGCGCCCGAACCGGCCGCGCCAGTCAAGCCGCCCATTCATTTTCGGCCACCCAGCGCCGGGATGCACCCGGCGGTCGCGCAACCCGCGGCGGCGCCGCAGCTGCCAGTCATTCCCCCGGCCCAGGCGAACACGGCGCCCACAGAGGCGCGGCCCGCGCACAACCCGCCGGTGGGTGCGCCGATGCTGGGCAAGCGCGTGTTCCACAGCTTTGGAACGGACACCGAGGACAAGACCGTCGCGACCGACATGGCGCGTGGGCCAATGGGCGAGCACCGGCTGACTGTTCGCGAGTTGGACGAAGAGGGCCAACTGGCCACGGCCGGGATTCCGGACGATTTGCCCGGCGATCTGCCAGGGGATCTGCCCAGTGACTTGCCGTCGACGCTGGCGCCGCCACAAGACGCGCACAGGCCCAAGCACCACGGGTTTGGCGACGGGGATGCTGCCGAGGGCCGGACCCTGGTGGGCGTGGGCGTGGGCAAGGCGGTGGCCGAGATGGTGGCCAAGCGCGCTGCTGCCGGCCCGCCGATAAGTGCCCCGCCGATAAGTGCCCCGCCGATGAGTGGCCCGCCGATGAGTGGCCCACCCAGCGGTCCGCCACCCACCAGTGGTCCGCCGAGCGGCCCGCCGCCGGCCCACGCGATCTCGCAGATCCCGACCGTGCCCGAAGTCGCGCCAGCCCGCGATCGCGCGGCGTCGCACGAAAGCGGCGGCCATGATTCGACCACGGCGGCGACAGAACAGGTGGCCCCGGTGCCGCCGCCGCCCAACCGCGCTGGCCTGCCGCGGCCCCCTTCGGCCCATGCGCCGGCCCACAGCCACACCCGGCGGCCGCCGGCCCGCCACACCCACGCCGACGATCGCTCACCGACGCAGCAGGGCCTTGGCGTGGAACCCGTTCCGCCGCCCGATCCGCGTCAACCCGGCCTCCACGTAGCGGCGACCCAGCTGGCCACCGTGATTGCGCCGGTGCCAAGCGCCCCACCGAGCAGCCCCGACCAGGGCAAGACCATCAAAATACTCTGGATCGTCGCCGGAGTCTCGGGGGCGATCGCGGTAGCACTGGCGATCTGGATGGCGATTCGCTGACGCTTGGGCGCCCCCGCACGCCGCACGCCACACGCCACACGCCACACTGGGAAGGGTGTCTCGGGCTGGAGCGCGGTCGCTATCGGCAGGCCGAGCGCGCCCGGTCCAGGTAGCGGATCGCCGCTTCCTTGCTGGCAAAATACTGCGAAATGGCATCGACCAGCTGGGCTTGATCTAGCACGGTCGGCAGCGGCCACTGCTGTAGGACCACGTTGCCATCGCGATCGCGGCGCCGCAGCACCAAGGTGCGGCTGGCGGGCACCAGCCACAACAAGTCGACGTGCCACGCGCGCACCCCGATCCAGGCCAGCGCCGCAGCCAGCGAAACCCACGACCACGCCAGCGAAAACCGGCCGAGCAGATGCAACTGCGCCAGCCCGGCAAACGGGGTCAGGATGGTCACCATGCCCAAGGCCGCCAAGACCCAAGTCCCGCGCCACGCCGTGGGCACCACCTTGCGCCGCCCGCTCAGACGCCAGCCGATGGGGCGGGCGATGGCCCACAACGTGAGCGCGCAACTCTGCGCAAGCACCCAGAAAATCTGAATTGCTACCACCGCCCGCAACAGCTCGGTGTCCAGCGCGCCCAACGGGTCGAGCCAGGTGAGCGCGGCGTCGGGAATGGTCTGCGCCAGCAACTGCCAACCGTCCATGGAACCTATAGGCCGCGCGCCACTACGGCGGACCGGCCCGCAGCCGCATTGGATCACAGGCAAATCGCCACGGCAAGTCGGCATCGGCGCCAGCGTAGGCGACTCCGACACGCGGCAACCGATGAATTTCGCTGGATTGCACGGTCTCGCCCACCTGGAACCAGACGCCCGCCGAACCGTCGATGGGCAGGCCGCTATCCGCACGCGTGAGCCCCAGCCCTTGCGCCAGCCGGCCCGGGCCGTCCAGCCACTGGCAAACCGGCGGAATGCGCTTGAGAGAAGCCAAGTTGCGCGCGGTGGCCATGGCGTCGAGCCCGTCCAGCGGCAGCGCCGACCGCACCAACACGGCTTCGCCCACGCCTGCCGGCCCGGTCACCACGTTGAAGCAGTGGTGCATCCCGTAGGTGAAGTAGACATACATCAAGCCGCCAGCGGCGAACATCGGCTCGGTGCGGGGCGTGCGGCGGCCACCAAACGCGTGGCAGGCGCGGTCATTTTCGGCGTAGGCCTCGGCCTGGAAGACGCGGACGCGGCACGCCCACTGCTGGCGCTGCACCACCAGATCGCAGCCGATCAGGTCGTGGGCCACCTCCAGCGCTGGGCGGGCAAAGAAGCTGCGCTCCAGGCGCTTTGGGGCCATGCGCACCTCTCCTTGGGATGGAAGCCCGTGAAGACTACCAAAATTTTAGGATCACTCGGGCGCCGAGCGAAACCGTGTTCGAAGCGCGAATATTCTGGCCGGGCACCCACTCTTGGTTGGTCATCCGGGCATACAGCTGCAGCGGCAGCCCCAACCGCAACAGGCTGAGGTCGGCGCCAAGGCGCACGGTGGTCTTGAAGCCGGGCTTGAACACCTTTTCGTGGTCCCAAGTCCACATCGGCGAGTCCGAGGCAAAGGTGGTCTGGCCCACGTGCAGCCAGGTAAAGCCGGCCGAAACCGTGAGCAACGGCGGAAAGCTGCGGGCCTTGCCCAAGCTGCGACCCGAGACAAACGTGGCGTAGGCTGGCCCCACCCATGGCACGGCGTCGACCGAGACCGTACCGCCGGCAAAATCCCCTGGATCCAGCGTGTACGTGGGGCCGATGTAGGGCGCATAGGTCAGGAGCAGCGGGCTCTTGCTGCCCGTGGGCGAAACCATCTCGCGCGGGCGCAGCCAGGCGTAGTAGGCGTCCAAACCCAGGTTCAGGCGGGTCACGCCTTGGTGCACAAAGGGCCGATCGAACAACAGGTGCGCCTCGGCATCGCCGTAGTTGTTCAAGTCCCACACCGCGGTGCCCGAAGCCACCAGGATCTCGGGGTCCGCGGGCTTGCCGGTGGGCAGCGCGACTTGCACGCCCAAGGCCGCGCGCAAGCCCAAGCGGTCCAGGAACGCGAAATCCGGCAGCCGATAGCGGGCCCCCAAGACCAAGTCGGCCAGCGTGTAGTGGTTGCCGTCAAAAGCCTGCGGCTTGTCCTGGCCCATCGACTTGGCCCACTGCCAGAAATCGGTCTCGCTGTACGAGCGCCCCAGGCTGGACTGGTAGTCGCCCGGCACCCAACCCAGCCGCGGGTCGATGGTCGTCGACGTCACCAGCGGCACGCCAATGGCCACACTCAGCGCGTCCGTCACGCCATAGTTCAACTGGCTGACCAAGAACCGGTAGCGCACCACGGGTTTCGCCGTGATGGTACCTTGCAGACCGCCGCCCGGCTCGTAGCGTTCGATGGGCAACAGCAGGCTTTGCGGCTTGCGATTGTTGTCGAAGGCCGTGGTGGTGACCGCGTCGACCCAACTCTCGTCGACCAAGAAGGTGCCTTCGGGCAAAGTGACGGTGTTGGCAGCGCGGGCGCTGCGGCTGGGTCCAAACACCGCAAGCGTGCAACAAAAGGCCAGCGTGGTGGCGAGTCCGCGGCTCATGGCTCACTCCACGCCGGCAGGTTCACCCGCACGAATTCACCCGCGGTCGCGGGCACTTGTCCGGCAGCCACCCACAAGACGCGGGCGCCCAAGTCGGCCACCGTCGCCTGCATCGAGTCGTGCGGATCGACGAGCCCGGACCGACGCAGCGTGGCCTGCAGCCCCTTGGCGTCCAGTTGCCCGTAGGCGGCGTCCACGGCGGCGGCCAGACCGGCAAAAGTGCGCAAGGACGAGTAGTAATACGTATCCCAGAACCGCTGCGGGCTCAGGCTGAAGCCCAAGAGCTTGCCTGCGGAGTCCTCGGCCAAGACCCTGAAGTGGACAGTTGTCAAGATGTCGTCGCCACGAATACTTGATATATATCTACCCAGGGCGTCGCGCAGCTCGGGCCCGTAGCTGGTACTGTGGGCCATGGCGGGATCGATGCCGCCGACCACCTCGACCGCCCGCAAGTCGCCGGCTTGGTCGGCAACGACGTAGTTCCAGCCGAACGAAGGCGCTGTCGTGGCCAGGTAGTCCGAGGCTTCCTTTGCTGTTTTAGACACTTGCAGGGCATGGCGCAAAGCGAATCCCACCGGGATACCCGTGTTGACCAGCTTGGCGAGCAGCAGCTTCTTCTTGACCGCGGCCACCAGCGGGTTGTTCAAGGTGTCGCTATGGGTCGCGGCAATGGCCAGGCCCCGTGCGGACATGCCGTTGAATCCGTAGGCCAGCCCGGCCCAGCCCACAAACGCGAAAGGCGGGCCGCTGTCGGGGGTGTGCACCTGAATGACGCAGTGTTTGTGCGAGGTTCCGGCATCGAGCAACGTGAAGTGGGCGCCCAGCAGGGGGGCGCCGTTCTTGGTCGCGGTGCCGCGCAGCCCCACCGCCAGGCTGGTGGGCTGAGTGGTGCCGTCAAACAGGCCCAAGTTGGCTGCCTCCGCGCGAGGTTTGCCAAATCCAGCTGTTGTTACCGTGACTTGCTCGATGCGCATCGTCCGCGCTTTGGCGGGCGGCGGGTCCAGCACCAGCTTGGCATCGCTGCCCTGCACGGCCACCGTGACCACCGACGCCGCGGGCAAAGGCTCGGTCGGCGTCAGCACCGCCTCGTACACGGTCGGGTCTGGCTTGCCACCCAGCATCGCGGGCGTCAGGACCAACTGCGGGTCCTTTTGCGTAAAGGTGCGCAACTTCCCCGCGACCACCAGCTGCAGCCGAACCGACTTGGGATCGATACCATCGGTATCCTTAAGGACAAAGCGAAACGCCGAGTCCAGGGGCACGTCGCGCAGCGTGGCCGTCGCCGTGGGCGCGTAGGGAAGCGTCGCCTCGGCCGCTTCGTCGGTGAGTCCATCCTCGTCGTTGTCGATGCCGTCCGCGCTGACCGTGGCCGATGCCTGCCCTGCCAAGCTGAAGACCTGGGCCGTGGGGGACTGCATCTGCTGCAAATACTGGGTGATCGCGCGCGCACCCATCACCGAATCGACAAAGGTGTTGAGCAAAAGCACCTGTTGATACGGCACACCAGCGCCGTCGGCGATGCCGTGCATCTCGTCGACCAAGTCGGCTGGGATCGATTTCTCAAGCTCCAGCGCAGATTCCGTCAGAAGCAGCAGACTGAACTGGCCGCCGCCATACTCGGGGTGCAAGACCGGGTCATACGACTTGAGAAATGCCGCAATATCGGGCTGTTGCCGATTCAGATACGGCAGCAGCGACGTGGAGAGCATGGTGGTGTAGAACGAGCGAATCTGGCTGGCCATGGCCCGGCCATGCTGCTGACCGCGCTGGTACGGCGTGCCGCGGAGCTGCAAAACCGGCAGCGGATCGGGCGGTTCCGAGGCCGTGCAGCCGAATGCAAGCAGGACCGCGAAGGCCCCAGCCCACCGGTCCAGCCGCAGCCTGCGCATCCATGCTGTGCCCATGCATCCCCCGCAGATCCGTGGGTCTACCATCGGCACGCGCGACGCGCAAGCCAACCCAACGCTATCTGGTCGAGGGCGGCGCGGATCGCAAATGGCGCACGTGGGCAATCAAGCGAGCCATGGCCTCGGGATGCTCGGCCAGGTCGGACTGGGGCGGCATGGCGCCCGACTTCCCCACGGCTAGACCGCCTCCGCCAATGACTTTGGCAAGGTGCTTATCCGTCACGCTGTCCTGCCAACCCGGCTCGCTGAACGCCCGCGGCTTGGGTTGGATGTTGGCCGCCGCCGGGCCGTCGCCCTTGCCCTGCAGGCCGTGACACGTCACGCAGCGAACCTGGTACAGCGCCTCGCCCGAAATGGTCGCGTAGTCGATTTTGCCGCCGCAGCCTGCGAGCAGCAGTACCGCCGCGGTCGTCCAGCCCCTCATCGCCACCTGCCCTGCCTGCGGTCCGCGCCGCCCGCCAACCTTACCAGCAGCCCGACCAGAAGGCACTGGCTCGGGTTCGAGTTCGGGTTCGGGTTCCGGCTCCGGTCCCCACTTGGCCGAGTCCGCTGGACTCACCCATCCCTTCGGGCACGTGGGGGCCCCTTGGCTCCGGCTCCGGCAAAGAAGGATCGTGCGACCTCTCAGCCGCCCCGAAAAGAAAAGCCCCTCTCCTCAGCGCGTTGAGGAGAGGGGCAGACGCGGAACGCGTCGGGGTGTGGAGCGGCGTGGCTACAGCTTCTTGGCGTTCTTGGCCAGGTACTCCGCCACGCCGTCGCTGCTGCCCTTCATTGAGGCTTTGCCCTTCTCCCAGCCGGCCGGGCAGACCTCGCCGTGCTCTTCGGTGAACTGCAGGGCGTCGATCATGCGCAGCATCTCGTCGATGTTGCGGCCCAGGGGCAGGTTGTTGACGACCTGATGCTGCACCACGCCGTTCTTGTCGATGAGGAACGAGGCGCGCAGGGCGACCGAGTCGTTGATGAGCACGTCGTAGTCGCGGGCGATCGACTTGGTGATGTCCGAGACCAGCGTGTAGCCGACTTCGCCAATGCCGCCTTCCTTGACCTTGGTGTTGCGCCAGGCCCAGTGGCTGAACTTGCTGTCGACCGAGACGCCCAGCACCTCGACGCCGCGATCTTGGAACTCCTTGATGCGGTGATCAAAGGCGATGATCTCGGTGGGGCAAACGAAGGTGAAGTCGAGGGGGTAGAAGAACACCACCACGTACTTCTGGCCCTTGAACTGGCTGAGGCTCACCTTGCCAAAGCTGCCATCGGCAAAAACGGCTTCGGCGTTGAAATCGGGGGCGGGCTTGGTGACGAGAACGCTCATGACTCTCCTGGGCTGGCGGCGACAGCGTCGCGGGAAGTGGCAACACCAACTGGGCGGCAGCGCGCCGCTCCTGATTTGGATGCGGGCAGCGGCGCCACCGTTGTGCGACCGGGCGAACTGCCCAGGACCGCTGGTGGCGCGCATCAATTAGGTGTGCGGCGAGCGCAGCGCAAGGGCTGCCCGGTCAACCTCTTGAGGTTGTTGCAGTTCGCCTTCCACGGCCCAGTTCGACGCCAAGACGTTGGCGTGAATCCTGGCGCACTCAAAATACCTCCACATAACCATAGCCTTACAGATCCGGCGATCTGCCAGACCTGTGGACAGAGTTGGCGATCCGGCCGATCTTGGTAGCGATCCCCCAGATCCAACCCTCCGATTTCGATCGCAATTCGCGATCGTCGATGCAGAGCGTGCGGATCCCGGCCGAGGCACGGTCCGTGCGAAAAATTCGACAAAGGATCCATCGAGATCAGACTCCCGACGGAAACACCGACCGGAGTACCTCGCATGCAATCGGCCGCCGTCACCCGCAACCAAGTCCGCGATCCAGCGCTTTCTCTTGACAACGCCGCAACGCGATCCGACCGGGCACCCGCGCCGTTCATGAAGTGGGCTGGCGGCAAGGCACGCCTCATTCCGCAGATCGAGCCCTACCTGCCCAGCGGGCCGTTGCGTTACGGCGAGGCTTTCCTGGGGGGCGGCGCGCTGTTCTTCCATCTCGCTGGCGAGGGGCGGCTGGCGTCGGCCCTGCTGACCGACCTGTCGACCGACGTCTACAACACCCACCGCTGCGTCCGCGACCACGCCGAGGCACTGATCGCTCAACTTCGCACCTACGAGGCGGAATACCTGGCGGGCGACGCCGACGAGCGGGCGGCCTACTTCTACTGGATGCGCAGCCGCCACCCGGCCGAAACCCCGATGACCAACGTCGAGCGGGCCGCGCGGATGCTTTTCTTGAATCGCACCTGTTTCAATGGGCTTTGGCGCGAGAACAGCAAGGGACACTTCAACGCACCGCACGGCCGCTATGCCCAGCCGAACATCGCCCAAAGCGAGCGGATCGCGGCGGCCTCTGCGGCCCTGCAGAGCGCGACGCTGCTGCAGACCGACTTCCGCGCCTGGCCGCGCCTGGCCGCCGAGCACGGGCTGGACTTTGTCTACCTGGACCCGCCCTACCAGCCGGTCAGCGCCACCAGTTCGTTCAACGCCTACAGCGGCGGCGGGTTCTCGGCCCGCGCCCAGCGCGAGCTGAACGAGGTCCTGGTCGAGCTGGACGCGATGGGCGTGCGCTGGGTGCTGTCGAACAGCGACTGCGCTTTTACCCGCGAACTGTACCAACAGTGGAATATCCATACCATTTACGCGGCACGCCAGGTCAACAGCAAAGCCGACCGCCGCGGCGATGTTCCCGAAGTGGTGGTGACCAATCGCCGCCCCGGATTGCGCTGGTAGCCAAGGCGGCGGCTGCCGTTTATGCTCCGCGCGCCCCGCAACGACGGGCTGGAATCTGCCATGCAACGAACCTGGGGAACCCGTGCGCTGCTGCGCGCCCTGTGGCTGGTGGTGCTGCTGCCTTCCCTGGCAATTGCAGCCGATTTGACTTCTATTCCAGATGCTTTGAAGGCTGATCTGGGCAAAGTACAGCACGATCCGCCGCCCAAAGAGCTAGCGGCCAACGCACATTTTGTGATTTCGGACGAGCGTGCACACCACATGTACCGCGAGTCCGTCCAGGGCCTTGGCGGCGTACTGCTGGGCGTAGGTACCGATCCCAACTACCTTTTTGCCGGGTGGATGAAGGCGGAGCTGGTCCTGCTGGTCGATTTTGACCAGGTGGTGGCCGACCTGCACGGCGTCTATGGCGTGGACCTGCGCAATGCGGCAACGGCCGATGATTTTGTAGCCTTTTGGTCGCCCAAGCAGATGCCCGCCAGCCTGGCGCTGATCGAGAAGGAAGCCCCCGACAGCGCCACCAAGAAGCGCTGGGTGGCCGCGTACAAGCTGGGCCGCAGCCAGATCTACGACAAGTGGTTGACGACCAAGAAGAAATACAAGGCAGAGAAGGTTCCCAGCCTGCTGTCCGAGCCCGACCAATACGACCATGTCCGCAAACTTGCGCAGACGGGGCGGATCTGGGCGTGGCGTGGCGACTTGACGGCCCAGAACACGATGAGCGGTCTGGCCCAAGCACTGAAGTCGCAGAAGCTGGAGGTGATGGTGTTCTACATCACCAACGCCGAGGCCTATTTCAACTACACGCCGCAAGCCCGTAAGAATCTTCATGATCTGCCGTATGCGGAGAAGTCGGTGCTGCTGCGCACCCAGGGGCGGCCCGCGAAGCTGGAAGAAATCGCCGACGGCCACTACACCTACTACGTTCAGAAAGGGCGCGACTTTGCGGCATGGCTCGAGCGCAAAAGCGTAGGCAGCGCCAAGCCCATTTGCTGGGTGCGCAAGCCAATGGGACCGCAGGGACTGTTCAGCTTGGGCGGCCCGCCGCCGGCAAAGGGCAAGAAATAGCATGAGTTTTTTGGTCTTGGCCTTGGCCGCCACCGCCGCCGCCAGCGTCCCGGCCGCCCAGCCCTGCGCGCGAGTGCCGGCCCGCATGGCCTGTGTGCCGGGTGGCCCGTTCATCCGTGGCACGGACGGCGAGCCCAAGAACGCGCAACCCAAGGCAACCATTTGGGTTCAGACGTTCTTCATGGACCTGTACGAGGTCACGGTCGCCGAGTACAAAGCGTGTGAGAAAAAAGGCAAGTGCCCGCACGCAGGCCCGAAATACAGCGACTTCTCGCGGCCCAAGCAGGCCATCACCGGCGTCAACTGGTTCGACGCGGTCGCGTACTGCAAAGCCCAGGGCAAACGCCTGCCGACTGAGGCGGAGTGGGAAAAGGCCGCCCGCGGCACCGACGGCGCGCTGTTCCCCTGGGGCAACGACCCAGTCACCTGCAAACGCGCCATCATCATGGACGAAAGCGGCCGGAGCTGCGGCGTCAAGAAGCTCCACTCGCAACCTGAAAAGGGCCGCGTGATGGAAGTGGGCCTTCGCGCTCCGGGCGTGTATGGACTCTATGATATGTCAGGCAATTCTTGGGAGTGGGTCAGCGACTGGTATAGCCCCAGCTACGTCAAGTGCGGCAAGGATTGCGACGGCGTGGACCCCAAGGGCCCCTGCGGCGGCGCCGACAAGTGCCCAGGCCACCCCGAGAAACTGGTCCGCGGCGGCAGTTGGTACTGGCCGGCCAAGTACGCCACCGCCGTGTGGCGGCGACCGCACCACCCCGACAACGAGCCCTTCCATCACTTTGGCTTTCGCTGTGCGGCTGGCGTGGAACAGGCGGAAAAGCTCAAGCAGTAGCCTTATGCGCACCCCACCTGATTCGCGCCTGTACGGCTTTTCTGACCCGTTCTGCAACTGGCGAGAATCAGGCGGGGACCCCGGTTCGGGCCCGAAAGATTGCCCGTGTTTTCGACCCGATTCGGACGGAACTGGTATTATTTCTGCAGCCGCGTAATCGCCGCATACTTGCTGATCACGTAGACGGCGCGGAAGGCGTCTTTCAGGCCAATCTTCTTGCCGTCCGCGTAGGTACGGCCGTCGTACGAGATCGGCACCTCGTAGATGCGCAGGTCGCGCCGCGCGGCCAGTTTGGCCGTCACTTCGGGCTCGAAGCCAAAGCGATCCTCTTGCAGATTCAGCGATTGGATGACCTCGCGCTTGAACAGCTTGTAGCAGGTCTCCATGTCCGTCAGGTTCAGGTCGGTGGCCATGTTCGAGGCCAAGGTGAGCGCGCGGTTGCCGACCGAATGCCAGAAATACAGCACCCGATGACTATTGCCAGCGAACCGCGAACCGTAGACCACGTCGGCCTTGCCCGCCAACACGGGCGCCAGCAGGTGGCCGTATTCGCCGGGATCGTACTCGAGGTCCGCGTCTTGAATGACCACGTAGTCGCCCGTAGCTTCGGCAAAGCCGCGCCGCAGCGCCGCCCCCTTGCCACGGTTCTGCGGCTGGAGCAACACGCGGATCTGCGGGTATTGCTTGGCCAAATCCTCTAGGATGTCGCGGGTCCCGTCCTTGGAGCCATCGTCTACGATGAGCAGCTCGATGTCGTAGGGCTGAGCCAGCACCTGCGCGACGATGTCGCGAATCGTCTTCTTCTCGTTGTAGCAGGGCATGACGACGGAGAGTTTGAACTTCTTGTCCATGGAATTCCTTGGAAGGTTGCGGCTGTGCGGCGGGGTCGGCGGGCTGCGAAGGTGCGTTCAGTTGGGCAGACAAGGCTGGACCCGCGCGGCTTGGTAGTAGCGACTGGGCAGCAAGTGGTCCAATTGATTGGCAATCAGGCTCGAAGCGGCCACGAGTCGATCCAGGTCGACGCCGGTCTGGAAACCCAGCCCGTGCAGCGCGTAGACCAGGTCTTCGGTTGCCAAATTGCCACTGGCGCCGGGCGCATAGGGGCAACCGCCCAGGCCGCCGGCAGTGGAGTCGAAGATGCGCACGCCGTGCTGCAGGCCCACCAAAACGTTCGCCAGGGCGGTGCCGCGGGTGTCATGGAAATGCAACGCCATGCGATCAAAGGGGATGTCCGCCGCGCGGGCCGCGTCCAGCCAGCGGGCCACGTGGCCTGGGGTGGCCACGCCGATGGTGTCGCCGATCGAAATCTCGTCACAGCCCATGGACAGGAGGGCGCGGGCCACGCTCAGGCCCTGCTGCGCCGTGATCTTGCCCTCGTACGGGCAGCCAAAGACGGTCGAGATGTAGCCGCGCACGCCGATGCCCAGGTCCTTGGCTTCCTTGACGATAGCCTCGAAATGCTGCAGGGACTCGGCCAGGCTGGCGTGGATGTTGTGGTGAACGAACGTGTCCGAAGCCGCGGTAAATACTGCAATTTCACGGATACCAGCGGCGATCGCCCGCTCGAGACCGCGGCTATTGGGCACGAGGGCGCTGTAGCGAACACCGGGCCGCGGCGGCAGAATCGTCATCAGCTCATCGGCGTCCGAAAGCTGAGGAATGGCACGGGGATGCACAAAGCTGGTCACCTCGATGCGACTCAGCCCGGCGTCGGCCAGGGCCTGGATGAACCGCGACTTGTTTTGAGTGGCAATCCGCACGCGCTCGTTCTGCAGGCCGTCGCGGGGACCGACCTCGACGATCTGCACACGGTCTTCCGGGGTTGGGTTGGTTGGGTTGGTTTGCATAGGTCCTCGCCGACTCGTACAGGATAGGGCTGGCGGCGGCGGACGCTACTCCAGCTCGACCAGTTCCTGACCGCCGTCGACCTGTTGGCCGACTTTGACCAATACCTTGGCCACCTTGGCGTCTGCCGGTGCCTTCAAGGCGTGCTCCATCTTCATGGCCTCGACCACCACCAGCACCTGACCCTTGACGACGCTGTCGCCAGCCGCGACGCCCACTTGCACCACACGCCCCGTCATCGGCGAGCGGACCTGGGCCTCGCCGTGGCCGTGGCGGGCGCGCAGAGCCTCGACGCGACGCCAGCGGGTGGTTCCACTGAGCTTGTCCGAAGGGTGGGCGGTCGACAACCAAGTGACGTCGCGATCGCGGCTGAGGCGAACGGGCCGCACGATCCCGCCTTGCTCGACCAACCAGTCGCCATTGGGCGCCTGGACGGCGGTCACCGCCAGCTTCTGCTCAGTTTCGCCTTGTTTGACGGTTACTTGCAAGAGGTCGCCTGCTGTCATGGCCGCGACTTCCAGGCTGGCCGGCGCGTCCGCCGTCGTGGCCGCCGACTGGTAGTTCCGCTTCATGCCGCCCCCTTGCTGCCCATGCGGAAACCCGCCAGGCCATCCCAAGGATCGGGAACCTTTGCGGTCACTTGCGCCCCTTCACCGGCGCTCCGCTGAGCCAGCGGCCCGCCCACGCCGGCCAAGGCAAGAACCGCAAGGGTGGATTCGTCCAGCTGTTCGCCCTGCCCCGGCGCCGCGCTGCCCCATGTGGCATCCAGCCAACCCGTGTGCACCGCGCTGGCGCGAAATTCGACGTTGTCCAAAAGCGCAAGCAACATCGGGATATTGGTCACCACACCGTGTACGGTGGTCTCGCGCAGCGCTGCCTTCATGCGCTCGGCCGCTTCGTCGCGGTCGCGGCCCCAGGCGATGATCTTGGCCAGCATGGGATCGTAATGCATCGGCACGCTGTCACCGCTTTCGAACCCTGCGTCCACGCGCACAAACGGCACGTCCGGCCAAGTGGCTCGGAGCAACGTGCCCGCTTGCGGCACATAGCCCGCCGCCGGATCCTCTGCATAGATACGGACTTCCAAGGCGTGACCGCGCTGCTCCAGCCCGCCGCGGGCGATGTCCGCCAGCTTTTCGCCTCGCGCCATGCGCAGTTGGGCCACGACCAGATCCAGGCCCACCACGGCCTCGCTGACCGGGTGCTCCACCTGCAGGCGCGTGTTCATTTCCAAGAAATAGTGCTTGCGGGCCACGGGATCGAACAGGAATTCGACCGTTCCGGCGCCCTGATAGCCAACCTGCGCCGCAAACGCTCGCCCCGACTCACAGATCGCCGCGCGCTCGCTCGCGCTGAGCACCGGGCACGGCGACTCTTCGATGACCTTTTGGTGGCGGCGCTGCACCGAGCAATCGCGCTCAAAGGCGTGCACGACCGTCCCGTGGCGGTCGCCCAAGACCTGAACTTCCACGTGCCGGGCATTTTCTACATAGCGTTCCACAAAGAGTTTGTCGCTCTTGAAAGCCGCCGAGGCGATGCGCCGCGCGGTCTGCAGGGCCGGCAGCAAATCCTCGGCCCGGTCCACCCGTTGCATGCCCTTGCCGCCGCCGCCGTCCTGTGGTTTGACCAGCAAGGGAAAGCCGATGTCCTGCGCCAACTTCCGCAGGGTGGCCGGCTCAAAATCGTCGACCACCGCCGCCGGCGCCGTGGGCACGCCCGCAGCCTGGGCCACCGCTTTGGCCGCGGTCTTGCTCTGGATCGGCTCGATGACCTTGGCCGGCGGACCAATCCATGTCAGGCCCGCAGCCTCGACCGCATCAGCAAAGTCGCAGTTTTCGCTAAGGAATCCGTATCCGGGATGAACCGCATCCGCGCCGGTCAGGCGCGCCGCGTCCAAAATCGCCTGGATGTTCAGGTAGGACTGGGCACTCTCGGCCGGACCGACCCGCACCGCCTCGTCGGCAATCCGCACGTGCCGCGCCAGGCGATCGGCGTCCGAGAATACCGCCACGCTCTGCAGCCCCAGCACGCGGCAACCCCGGGCAATGCGTACGGCAATCTCGCCGCGGTTGGCAATCAGGACCTTCTTCACGCTACCTCACGGAATCCAGTTGGCGGGGCGCTTCTGCAAGAACGCCGCCATGCCCTCTTGCGCCTCGGCCGACGCCCGCCGCTCGGCGATGGCCTGGGCCGTCCGCTCAAACACCGCTTCGGCGGGTTGGAACGCCACCAGATCGACCAGATTCTTGCAGCCCAGCAGCGCCTCGGGACCGCCTTGGGCAAGCAGATCTGCTACTTGCTGGACCTTTGCGTCCAACAGGTCGTGCGGGACGCAGTGGTGGACCAGTCCGACCCGCCAGGCCTCGGCCGCGTCGATGGCCTCGCCTGTCAAGAACAGCGCTCGCGCGCGACTTGGCCCCAACCGCTCGACCACAAAGGGTGAAATCACCGCGGGAATGAGGCCCAGCCGCACTTCAGTCAGCGCGAACGATGCCCGCTCGGACGCGACCGCGATGTCCACGGCCGCCGCCAGCCCCACACCGCCACCGCGGGCCGCCCCTTGAATCCGACCGATCACCGGCTTCTTGGACTTGGCGATCGCGTGGAAGGTGTGCCCCAAATCCTTGGCACCCTGCACATTGGCCGCGTGGCCCCCCTTGGCCTGATCGGCCATCCACGCCAAATCCGCGCCGGCACAGAAGGTTTCGCCGGCCGACTCCAGCACGATCACGCGGCAGGTCGGATCGTCGCTCAGCCGGTGAACGGCCGATTGGATATCAGCCAACATCTGGCCATCAAAGGCATTCTTCTTTTCGGCCCGCTCCAGACGGATGTGCCCGACGCCATGGTTGACCTGGACAACGATCATCGCGATCCCCCTGCCCTACATCCGGAAAATGCCAGGTTTCCACGGCGGAATCGGCGCGTTGTAGCACGCCGACAGCGCCAGGCCCACCACGTCGCGGGTCTGGCCCATCTCGATGATGCCGTCGTCCCACAGGCGCGCCGTACCAAAGTAGGGATTGCCCTCGCGCTCGTACTTCTCCCGAATCGGCGCAGCGATCGCCTCTTGCTCTTCGGCCGTCAGCGTGTGGCCGCCCTTGGCCATCTGTTCGCGCTTGACTTGCACCATCACCGACGAGGCCTGCTCGCCGCCCATCACGCTCACGCGCGCGTTGGGCCAGGTGAACAGGAAGCGCGGTTGGTAGGCGCGGCCGCACATGCCGTAGTTCCCGGCGCCATAGGAACCGCCAATAATCACAGTGATCTTGGGCACATTCGCTGTGGCCACGGCATGCACCATCTTGGCGCCGTCCTTGGCGATGCCGCCGTGCTCGGCCTTGCTGCCCACCATGAAGCCCGTGATGTTCTGCAAAAACAGCAGGGGGGTCTTGCGGTTGCAGGCCAGTTCGATGAAGTGGGCGGCCTTCTGCGCACTCTCGCTGAACAGCACGCCGTTGTTCGCCAGGATCGCCACGGGCAGACCATGGATTCGGGCAAAACCACAGACGATCTGCGTCCCGTAGCGCGGCTTGAATTCGTGCATCCGCGAGCCGTCGACGATGCGGGCGATCACCTCGCGCACGTCATACGGTGTCCGCAGGTCGCTGGGGACGATGCCCATCAGCTCGGCCGGGTCGTAGGCGGGCGGCTCGCTGGCCTCGACGATGCCGTCGATGTGCTTCTTTTCGTTCAGGGTGCCGACCACGCTGCGGGCGATCTGGATGGCGTGCGGATCATCGTCGGCCAAGTGATCGGCCACGCCCGAAATACGCGTGTGCACGTCGCCGCCACCCAGCGCCTCTTCCGAAATCTCTTCGCCCGTCGCGGCTTTGACCAGCGGCGGCCCGGCCAGGTAGATGGTGCCCTGGTTCTTGACGATGATGGCTTCGTCCGCCATCGCCGGCACGTAGGCGCCACCCGCCGTGCACAGGCCCACGACCACCGCGATCTGCGGAATGCCGGCGGCGGACAAGCGCGCTTCGTTGTAGAAGATTCGCCCAAAGTGGTCGCGGTCGGGAAACACGTCGCTCTGCAGCGGCAAGAACGCGCCGCCCGAGTCGACCAGATAGATGCACGGCAAGCGATTCTCTGCAGCAACCTCCTGCGCGCGCAAGTGTTTCTTAACCGTCAGTGGGTAGTAGCTGCCGCCCTTCACGGTGGCGTCGTTGGCGACGATCATCACCTCGCGGCCCGCGACCCGGCCGATGCCCGTGATGATGCCCGCCGCCGCCGCCTCGCCGTCGTACATGTCCCAGGCCGCCAGGGGCGACAGCTCCAAGAAGGGCGCTCCGGGGTCCAGAAGGAGGTCGATGCGATCGCGCGGCAGCATGGCGCCGCGGGCCGCATAGCGTCGGCGAGCCGCCTCGGGGCCACCGGCGCGAAACTGCGCCAGGCGTCCCCGCAATTCAGTCTGCAACCGCGTGTGGTGCTCCACGTTGGAAGTCCAGCTGGCGGTGGTCGGATCCAGGGTAGTGTCGATGCGTTCCATGGGGCCGGCTTCTAGCACGGAGGCGCCCACGGTTCCAGAGTTGCGCGCCACGGCCGCATCATGCGGGCGGCCCAACCGATTGCCAGAATTCTCAATTGGTGCGAAAACCCCGGCGCCGACCCGACACGGCGGCATGCATCACGCCCCAGCGGCCACGGTCCAGGCCAAATTCTGGCCCGATTGAAGACCACTCCGGCACGTTCGAGACCACTCAGGAACATTCACGTCCATCTGGGCACAGCGAGGTACACCATGGAGATGAGCAAAGTCGTTGCACTCGTTACGGGATCGGCCTCGGGCCTGGGTCGCGCCACCGCCGTGCGCTTGGCCAACAAAGGTGCCCGAGTGGTGATCTGTGATCTGCCTGCCAGCCACGGGGCCAGCGTCGCCGCCGAGATCGGCAAGAACGCCCTGTTCTGCCCCACCGACGTCACCGCCGAGGCCGATGTCCTCAAGGCCATTCAGGATGCCGAGGTCCAGTTTGGCACCCACGTCAACGTCGGCATCAACTGCGCCGGCATCGCCATCGCGCGCAAGACGGTCAGCAAGGCCGGCGCCCACGACTTCGCCTCGTTCAGCAAGACCTTGATGGTCAACGTCGGCGGCTCGTTCAACGTGATCCGCCTCATCGCCGCCCGCCTGGCCGACACCGAGCCCGGCCCGGACGGCGAGCGCGGCGTCTTCATCAACACCGCCAGCGTGGCCGCGTACGACGGTCAGATCGGCCAGGCCGCCTACTCGGCCAGCAAGGGCGCCATCGTGGGCATGACCCTGCCGATCGCTCGCGATCTCGCCAGCTACGGCATGCGTGTCTGCACGATCGCGCCCGGCCTGTTCAAGACGCCCATGCTGGCCTCGCTGCCCGACCAGGTGCAAAACGAACTCGCCAAGCAGGTTCCGTTCCCGTCGCGCCTGGGCGACCCCGACGAGTACGCGCAGCTCGCCGAGCACATCATCACGAACCGCATGCTGAACGGCGAGACCATCCGCCTGGATGGCGCCATCCGCCTGCCGCCCAAGTAGCGCGACCGCGCGGTCATCGCGCCCGCAGCCGAGCCGGTCTTGCCCAGGGACGCAAGGGCAAAAAACCGCGTGTGGGCGCACTGAATTCGCAAAATACCGCCTTCCCTTGGCGTTCGGGGCTTGCTATACTCAGCTGGCCTTCGCACAAGCCGTTTTGTACGCGGGTCAAGCAGTCAGACAGGCGACGCGGTCGTGGCGTCTGGTGCCACGCGCAAGCCTGGGAAATGAGTGAGATTGAGGACATGGGGAAGAAGCTTTTTGTCGGCGGTTTGAGTTGGAACACGGAAGATGCCTCGCTGCGCGCTGCCTTTGAGCAGTTTGGCGCGGTGACGGACGCGAAGGTGATCAAGGATCGCGAAACGAATCGCTCGCGCGGTTTCGGCTTTGTGACGATGGCCGATGACGACGCGGCCAAAGAAGCCGTGGCGCAGATGGATGGCAAGGCCATCGACGGCCGCACGGTCAAGGTCAGCGAAGCCCAGGAGCGTCCGCCCCGCAGCGGCGGCTTCGGCGGCGGCGGTGAGCGCAGCGGCGGTGGCGGTTACGGTGGGGGTGGCGGTGGGCGCGGTGGCTTCGGCGGCGGCGGCCGTGGTGGCTTCGGCGGCGAGCGCAGCGGTGGCGGCGGCTTTGG
>JBBISH010000096.1:0-25348 GCA_037441385.1 Myxococcales bacterium | reverse complement strand
CAGGCGCGTAATTTCTTCGTGCAGCAGCGCATTTTCGATGGCCGCCGCGGCCTGACCACCCAGCGCCCGCAGCAAATCCGCGTCGGCTTCGGTAAAGCCGCCCGTAGCCTTGTTGAGCAGTTGCAGCACGCCCACCACATCGCCGTGGGTGTTGCGCAGCGGCACGGCCACCAAGTTGCGGGTATGAAAGCCCGTAGTGCGGTCCACTTCCTGGTTGAAGCGCGGGTCGGCATAGGCGTCGCGCAGATTGATGACCTGCCCGGTCTGAGCCACCGCGCCCACGATGCCCAGCCCACGCGGTAGCCGAATTTCGCCGCCCAGGCCTTGGGCGATCTTGGACCAAAGTTCGCCCGTGTCCGGATCGACCAAGAACAGCGTACCGCGTTCGGCGTCCACCACCCGCGTCGCGGCCCCGACGATGAGGTTCAGCAGGCGGTCCAAGTCGCGCTCAGACGTCAACGCCTTGGCGATCTCGAGCACCGTCTCTAGGCGCAGGCGCTCGTCCTCAGACGACACGGCCAGCACCCCCATCGGGGTACCGGCGCTGGCAGGGTTCGAGGGGGAGGCGGGATTCATGAACTCTCTGCGTGATTGGCCGGGTAGCAGGGCCGCGCCCACCCGGCGTTCGGCACGTGTCGAGTCGCGGTACTCAAAGATCGTAGCACCTTGCGGCGCGCAAGCAAGGTCGTCGGTGGACGGCTGGGGTCGCCGCACCTGTTCGGCTTGGCCGTCGGCCGCCGATGCTCGCCCGCCGGGGTGGCCTGGTGTACAGTGCGGCACGGCGCGGAGCGGCAGCGCCGCCTTCCACCCGCGGCCAGCTGTGGTAACTTGGGGCGGCCGACCGTGCGCCGAACCGCGTGGGTATCGCAACCGTGCGTGCGCCATGACTGGCGCGGGGTCCCTAGATGAGCGAGACCAAAGGGATGAGCGACACCAAAGGGGTGAGCCAGACCAAAGACCAGGGCGGCCGGTCGCCTTTGGCCGAACCTGCCGACGTCCTACTGGCGGGCTTCGCCAGCGACTTGCTGTCGGTCGACCAGCTCAAGGCGGCGGCCAAGACACTCAGTGTGGGCCAGGTGCGAGCGGCGCTGGGCGATGGTCGAGTCGCGGTGCGGGCCAATGCTCTGGGCGTGCTAGGTTGGTTGGGGCCACTTCAAGAGCCCGATCTGTCCCTGGTCTTGGTGATGCTGCGCGACGCCAGTCCATCGGTGCGCGTGGCCGCGGTCCAGTGCGCAGCGGCGGCGAGCGAGGTGGACAAGGCCGTGGCGGCGCTGCTCAAGGCAGCGGCGCAGGATCGCCGGCTGCTTCCCGAGATCGAGAAGGTCGTGGCGACGTATGGGGCCAAGGCCCTGCCGGCCCTGACCGCCGCGCTCCGCACCGATGCCGAAACGGCCGACCGTCTGGTGTTGCCGTCGCTGCTTGCCTTGGGCGAGCCGGCAGTCCACGCCTTGGCCAACTTGCTGGCCGACGGGGATCCGCGGTTGCGCGCCAATAGCTTGGCTGGCCTGATGGTGCTTGGTGTATCGGCCCTGGCGCCCTACCACCGCAGCATCGTCGCTTTGGGTCGCGATGGCGACATCGCGGTGCGCAAGCTGGCTCGCGAGGCCCTGACGACGATCTCGCGGAGCAGCTCCCCCGCGGTCGCCGAGGCGCGGCCCCTGCCCTTCGACGACTTTGCGGTGCAGCTGGGCGACGAGGCGGCGCTGAAGAAGGTGGCCAAGCAGGTCGAAGTCGAAGCGCTGTTGGCGCTGACCCGCGACGGCCGCCCCATGGTGCGGGCCAACGCCTGGCGGTCGCTGGGCAGTATGGCGCCGCTGACACCAGAGGCCGCGCTGCTCGCCGGTGTGGCGGTGCGCGACTCCGACCAGCGCGTGCGCATCGAGGCGGCGGCGGCGCTGCGCCAGTGTCCCGAGTCAGTGCTGGAAAGTGCCGTGGCACAGCTGCTTTTGTCGGTGGCAGATCCTGACCGCAGCGTTGCCCACGCCGTCCGCCAAGCCGTCTTGGGCCAGGGCAAACGCGTTCTGCCGCTGCTGGTGGCGCAAATGGGCAGTCGCAGCGCGGTGGTACAAGATGCCGCGCGGGCCATGCTGGTGCACTTCGAGTCCGACGCGGCCGCCGTGCTCAAGACGGCCCTGGGCGCGTCGCTGCCAAGTCTGCGCGAGGGGGCCGCGCTCGCCTTGGGCGAAATCGGCGGCAAGACTTTGGACGACGCGGCCGACCTCCTTGTAGCCACGACCAAAGACCCGCTGGACAGTGCCCGCGCCGCGGCGGTGCGGTCGCTTTGCCGCACCAGCGATCGCCTGCAGAAGGCGAACTTTGACGCGTGGCTGGCCCTGGCCCGCAACCTTTGGCAAAACGACGCCGCCCTGTCGGTGCGCAACGCCGCCAAGGATTGGGCCGATGGCCTGATGCTGCGGAGGTAGCCAATGGTGCAAGTGGTCGAAAATCCGCGCTACATCCTTGAAAATGCAGTGACCATCGCCGTGCTGGGCGCCCACGACGACCCCGCGCGGGCCTCGCACTATGTGCCCGCCTATCTGCACCGCATGGGCTACCGCATCATCCCCGTCAACCCGATGCGAGCCGGCGAAGTGTGGTGGGGCGAGGTGGTGCGTGCCGACTTGTCCGAATGCCCGTGCAAAATCGACCTGATCGACGTGTTCCGCCGCGCCGATTTGCTGCAGGCCCACTTGCCCGAGATCCTGGCGATGCAGCCACCGCCCACCTGGGTGTGGCTGCAGCTCGGCATCCGCCACGACGCCTTTGCGGCGACTTTGCGCGCCCACGGCATCGGTGTGGTGCAGGACCGCTGCACCCTGGCCGACCACCAGAACTTTGGCCTGCCGCAACGGCCCCTCAGCGCACCGTGAAGAATTCTGCAGACGCCGTGACCATGGCACGGAATCCATCCGAATTGGCTCGGCAACTCTGGCATTTCTTTGGGTACGAGCCGGGGTTCCCGCCTGATTCTCGGCAGTTGCAGAACGATTCACAGGAACCGCGCAAGCGCGAGTCGGGTGGGGTTCGCGTGACAGTGGCGTGACAGGCCGGGACTGGGGCTGGCTATGTTCCAGAGATAGCGGCCCCCGCCGCCAGGAGCAGGGTGGATGGCAAGGACGAGCCCGGCACCGCGTCGCAACTTGGGCAAAGGTTCGGCGGGTCTGCTGGCGGCGGTGCTGGCCCTGGTCGCGTGCAGCGAGGATGCCGAGTTGAAACCGGCCACCTTGGTGACGGTCGGCGACGGCGGCGGCGGCGATAGCCTGAGCGATGCGGCCGTGGCCGATGGCGGCGCCGAAACCGCCCCGACCGACGGCCCACTGCAGGAAACCGAGGACACGGCGGCCGCCGACTTGGGCGACACGGACGACGCCATCGCCCCGCTGGATGCGGTCGACACGAGCAACGACACGGCCGTAGGCGAGGACGCGGCCACGCAACCCCAGAACTGCCCTGGCGATCCCGGCTGCCCGTGCAAACTGGACAGCGAGTGCGGATCCGGCGCGTGTCTGGCCAGCGCAAAGGGCCCCGCGTGTGCCGCTCCGTGCGTGGCCGACGTGCCCTGCGCCAAGGGCACCGCCTGCTTCACCCTGCCCGGCGCCGACACGACCACCAGCGATGACGACATCGCCGTCTGCGCGCCCAAGTGGGCGACTTTCTGCGACCCGTGCGAACTGTCCAGCGCGTGTACCGGCGTGGGCGCGCCCCAAGCCGCCTGTATTGGCCTGCCCGGCGCCCAAGGCCAGGGCTTCTTCTGCGCTCCGCCGTGCAAGAACGACAGCCAATGCCCAACCGGCGCGACCTGCAGCGAGGCGACAGGCACCGACGGACTGACCGGCGGCTACTGCGTGCCCACAACGGGCCTGTGCACGTGTAGCGCGGCCGCCTTGGGCAAGTCCACGGCATGCTCTGTTGAAGTGACGCTCCCTAGCGGCGCGACCGCCATTTGCGCAGGCACGCGGATCTGCGGCGAAAACGGTCTGTCGGCCTGCAGCGCCGCCACACCCAAGGCAGAAATCTGCAACGGCCTGGACGACGACTGCAATGGCCAGACCGACGAAGGCGCCGCGTGCGACGACGGCAACCCGTGCACCAAAGACGCCTGCAGTCTGGGCAAGTGTGCGGGCGTGCCCCAGGCCGCGCTTTGTGACGACGGTAGCGCCTGCACGGCCGGCGACGCCTGTTTGGACGGGACGTGCGCGGGCGCTCCCGTGTCGTGCGACGACAGCAACCCCTGCACCGGCGATTCCTGCGACAACGCCAAAGGTTGCCAACACACCGCGCTCGACGGGGGCACCTGCGACGACGGCGACGTCTGCACCGCAGGCGACACCTGCAAGGCCGGTGCCTGCGTAGCCACCCAAGGCAATGCGTGCCCCTGCAGCGCCGACAGCGACTGCGTCGCCAAAGAAGACGGGAACTTGTGCAACGGCACGCTCTACTGCAACAAGGCCAAGGTTCCGGCTGTTTGCACCGTCAACCCGGCCACCGTGGTGGTGTGCGACCCCAAGGCCGACAGCGTGTGCGCCGCCGCCACTTGCGAGCCCAGCAGCGGCAAGTGCGCACTCGCGCCCAAGAATGCCGGCGCCGCTTGCAGCGACAACAACGCCTGCACGGCGGCCGATGCGTGCGCGGGCGGCACCTGTACCGGCGCGGCCGTCAACTGCGACGACGGCAACGCCTGCACAGCCGACAGCTGCGACCCCGCCAGTGGCTGCAAGCACGCCAACACCGGCGACCCGTGCAGCGACGACAACCCGTGCACCACAGGCGACATTTGCAGCGCTGGCGCGTGCTTGACCGTGCCCAAAGGTTGCGACGACGGATTTGCTTGCACCGACGACGCGTGCGACATCACCACCGGCAATTGCCAAAACAATCTGGTCGCCAGCACGGTCTGCGGGGTGGTGCCGTTGCCCTTTGTCACCGACCTTGCGTGCGACGCCACCGCCACTTTGGCCCTGTGGCAACGCAGCGACTGGGCCTTGCCAACCAGTGCCGTTCGCTGGGGATTCGACAACAGCCCCGAGCTCGTCGCCAACGGAACCTGCTCGCTCAACATCAACAACGGCAAGGACTTGAGTTGCAGTAGCGGCCAAACCCTGGTCGACGCCTACGCTTTGTCGCCGTGGCTCGACGCTGCGGCCGTGCCCGTGGGCAAGCCGCTGGCCGTACGCTTTGACAGCGGCGGCAGCTGGACCCCGCAGCACGTCGCCACGGTCGCAGCGCGCATTTCTGGCGGCGAGTGGATCGCGTTGGGCAGCGTCGCCGCCCCGACGGGCAGCGGTTGGACGGGGGTCCAATTCCCCATCACCGGCATGGCGGGTAAGCAACTGCAGATTCGTTTTGCATTTTCTGGCCCGTGCGCCGCCGGACAGCTGGGCTGGTTCGTCGACAACGTGGCCGTCTTTGCCGACGCCTGTGCGGACGGAAGCACCAATTGCCCAGCCAACCACACCTGTACCTCGGACAGCCAAGGCAAGGCCGTGTGCACGCCGTGCCAACCTGGCTTCCAAGTCAATGGCAACGTTTGCGTCGACGTCGACGAGTGCGCCGTCGCCAACACTTGCAGCGCCAACGCCACTTGCACCAACACGGTCGGCTCGTACGTGTGCACCTGCAAACCAGGATTCGAGGGCGCCACCTGCAGCGACGTAGACGAATGTGCCAACGGCACCGCGGGTTGCGAGGCGACGGCCGTGTGCGTGAACAAGCCTGGCTCCTTCTCGTGCACCTGCCCCAGCCCGCTGGTCGCGGTGGGCAAGGGTTGCGCCAAGAAAGGCACCGTCGCCGCAGCGCCTGCGGCCACTTGCGTCGAGATCTTGGGGCTGGATCCCACCAGCGGCGACGGCAACTACTGGCTCGACGTCGACGGCCCGGGCGGACAGCCCGCGGCGCAGTACTATTGCGACATGAAGGGGGGCGGCTGGGTGCTGCTGATCTTCGATACGTTCGACACGGGCTCAGCGGCGGGTTGGTCGGCCGGCAGCGTCCAAGGCTGCGGCAGCTACGGCCCGATCTTGGGCGGCGCCAATCAGTTCGGCAAAGGCGCACTGACCAGCAAAAAAGTCGCAGCACCCGCCCACAGCCAAGTCAAACTCGCCCTGGCCTACGTGCGCATCGACTCGTGGGACGGCGAGTCCGGCGTGGTTCAGGTCGACGGCAACAACGTCTGGACCAAGAAGGGCACGGGCGCCTGGCATCCCCTGTTCCACGACGGCGATGTCTGCGGCGACAACGCGTACACCGACGACGAGTGGGGCGTGGCCTTTTCCGGCCCGCACTCTGGCGCCACCGTGACCGTGACCGTGACGAGCACGCTGGACCAAGACGCGGGCGACGAATCGTTCGGCGTCGACAACGTCGCACTTTGGGTCAAATAGGCGCCTCGCGCGTCCAAGTCTCGCACGGGCCCACGGCATCGCCGGGCTGGGCCTTTTCGTTGCCTTTTCCCTCGCGCTTGGCTACAGTGGCCGGCCATCAAGGGGGAAGGCGAGCTGGGGTGCGGATCGCGCACGCGCGCTTGAACCCAGCCAGATAGACGACACCAGTCGGCCGATTCGCTCGAAGCAGAGCGCGATCTGGTGCGTACAACGGGAATCGGCGCCCTACCGCCGATAGGGAGAATCTCATGAACGTTCGTCGTCACCGCGTCCTCATCGCCGCCTGCACTGCCGCCACCCTGCTCGCCGCCGCGCCCGTCTTCGCCGGCGCCCCGGCCAAGGCCACCGCCAAGGAGCCCGCCAAGGCTGAACCCGCCAAGGAACCGGCCAAGGCCGAGCCCGCGGCGCCCGCCAAGCTGACCCCCGGCGACAAGATGTTCAGTGGCTTGCTGCCGCAGAAGGTGGAAGCGGGCGCGTCGCCGTCTGCCCTGGAAGTCAAGAGGAAGCGCGGCGAGCCGGCGCCGACCGTCGCGCCGTCCAAGGAAGCTATCGTGGCGTGGTTCACCGCGCTGAACATCAAGCATGTGGCCGACGAGCAAGGCCGCGTGATCGTGCCGTTCCGCGACGACGCTCAGGGTGTGAATTTCAATATCATCCTGATTCCTCGGGTCAAGCCCAGCAACAACAACGTGTGGGCCATCCAGGCCGTGGTGCCGCTCCAGCTGGCGCTGCCGTCGGGCGACGCGGGTCTGGCGCGCGCGCTGATCTTCTCGAACAACTGGAACAACGAGCACTTCTTGAACAAGGTCAGCCTGATGCAGCCCGGCGAGCAGCCCTTCTTCCTGCTGGACTCCACGCTGGTGTGCGAGGCCGGCCTGAACCAGGCGGACTTCTTCAACAACTTCCTGGTGCTCTTGATCCAGGACGCCATTCGTTTCGCGCAGAAGGGCGCCGCCGAGCTCAAGTAAGCCAGGGCTACGCAGCTAGTTCGCCCCTTGCGAACCCGGCTTGGCCGCTGCCGTCGCCGGTGGCCGATGTGACCCGTAGAGCTGGCCGTCGCGCACCGCGGCACTGTACGCGCTGATGGCCGCCCGCTGACGATCCCGATACTTCTTGAGCAACTCCCAGCGGTCGCCCTGGTCGCGGCAGCCGAGTCGTGTCTTTTCGCGCGGGTCGCTTTGCAGGTCAAAGGCCCAGCAGCGATTGTCACCCACTGCCCACTGCACCTTCCAGCGCCCGTCGAACAGCCCCGACAGTGTGTTCTCGTTGCCCCAGAAGAACTGAACTTTGCGCCGTAATTCGCCTTGGAAAAGCGACTCACCCTGCACCAAGGCATCGTCGTAGGGCACGCCCAAGGCGTCCAGGACGGTCGGCACTAGGTCGATGTGCAAGGTGTCGCGCTCGACCACCTTGGGCGGAAACAGCTGCGGCTGAAGCAACAGACCCGGCGTGGCAAAGTTCTCTTCGTAGCTGGCGCGGCTGTGGGCCCAGTTCTTCTCGTGCTGGCCAAAGGCCTCGCCGTGGTCGCCGGCCATGACCACGATCGTGGAGTCGAGTAGCCCCGTCTTTTCAAGGTGTTCAACAAGCCGCTGCAGCTGGGTGTCCAGCAAGTAGAGCGCATTCAGGTAGCGATCCAGCGGCCGCGAGCCAGCAAACTTGCGGTACTGCGGCCCATAATCCACGTACTCCCAATGCGGCGAAAACGAGTAGTACACGGCGGCAAAGGGCGGACGCGCCTTGTCCAAACGCTCCAAAAAGAAACTCATCGTGTCGATTTCGTTCCGGACGAAGTTCTCGCTTTGAACGGTCTTGATGTGCTTGAGCTCGTCGTAGCCGTGTAGCTCGCCCAGGCCGCCATGCTGCAAGAACGCCCGCGGAAAGAAGAAGCTGAGCTTGCCTGGCGTCACCAAGAAGCGCTCGTAGCTGTCGCCCAGGTAGTTGAACAAAGTGGGCACAAAGTTGTCTTTCTGCACGGAAAACATCCGTGTGGACGGCGAGGGATACAGCCCCGACATCTGGGCGAAAATGCTGGTCGCGCTCGAATTGGATGGCGAACGATGCCGGCTGAGCCACCAGCCGCGCTTGGCCAGGTTTTCAGCCAGGAAGGGCATCGGTTGCAAGCCCTTAGGGGTGTCGCCCTGCAGATAGCGCCGCCCGGTCGACTCCATGACGACCCAGACGATATTCCACTTTTTGCCTTTGACCGGAGGTAGTTGCTTGCTTGCGGTGGCCGAGGCCGCGTAGGGCAGCTCGATCATCCGCAGCCCGTCGGGAGCGGCCACGGCCACCTCGTCGTCGTCGCCGCCATCGTCGACCTCGCCGGTCGCGGCGCCCGCCAACTGGGCCGCACCAGCGGGTCCGGCCGGGCTATCGGCCTTGGGCGCGTGGTGGGTCTGCTGGGCTACATGCCTGAGCTTCTTGGCGACTTCTGGCAAGTGGACCGCGATGTCGCCCAGCGTGTAGGCCAGCGGCGAGTCGCTCAGCTCGGCAGGCTGGTCCGCCGGGCAGGGATGGGCCAGCACCCACGACAGGCCGGCCCAAATCACCGGCAGCCCCAGCACGCTTGCCGACCAGCGCGGCGATCGGGCACGCAGCACGGCCCAAGCAGCGGCCACCAACAGCGCAGGGGCCAGGGTGGCTGCCAGGTCTGCCCAGCCGGCCTGGGTCAGCACCGCGCCCAACTCGCCAGAATCCCAAGTTTCTTGCAGCAGCCCCCAGTTCAAGCCGCAGTGCAGCGCCCGCACGCTCCGCATGTGGGTCTGGCAGTTGGATCCCAGCGCCACCAGAAGCGGCAGCAGCGCGACCGAGCCGATCGCGAGGCGCAGCCAGGGCCAACGCAGCCAACGCCGCAGCAGCCACGCCACCGCCCCCACCAGCAGCGCAAAGCCAGCCACGGTCGCGGCGTCTTGCCAGGCTCCCGCCATCGCCACCCCCAACGGGTACGGGGCCTGCATCTCCGGGTCGGCGTACAGCATCCAGCCCAGGCGGACCCGGTAGACGCCAAAGAACATCGTCAGTCCCAGCGCGACACCGGCGATCGGCAGCCAAACGCTTGGCCCGCCACTTGTTTTCTGCGATCCCGCCATCTACCCTCGCCTGCAGCCCCGCCGGCTCGGCCGGGCAAGCATAGCGATTTTGCGGCGGATCAGCCAGAATTCAGCAACGGCGGACGGCTCGCCGTGCGCTTGGCAGGGTGGGGCAAGGATGGGGTGCATGGGGCGATCGACGGCGGTGCGGACCGGGCTGACCCTGGCAGTCGGTGTGCTGATGGGCCTCGCGCTGGCGGCGCGGCCGGCAGAGGCAGGCAGCAAGCCTGCACGGCTCCTGCTGATCAGCATCGACGGCCTGGCGTGGCGGCATTTGCAGGGCAACCTGGCGCGCCTACCCACGCTGGGCAAGCTGGTGCAGCGCGGCGTGTCGGCCCCGCTGCAGACGGTGTTCCCCTCGATGACCTGGGCGGCGCACACCGCCCTGGTGACGGGAGTGGTGCCGGCCCGCAGCGGCGTCTTGGGCAATCGCTATTACGACCGCGAGCGCGACGACGTGGTCGAGACGTGGCAACGCGACCGCAGCCTGAACCGCGCGACCGCCCTGTGGCAGGTGGCCGCGGCGGCGGGGTGGAGCACTGGCGCGCTGCTGTGGCCGCAAACGTCCAAGGACCCAACGCTGAACTGGAATGTACCCGAGGTCTATGGAACTCAAGCCTTTAGCGGCGGTACCAGCAAGGGCCTGCTCGGGCGCATCGAGCGCGAAGTCGGCGTACCCGCGGGGCACATGGCCCGCCTGGGCGGCGACGAGGCCTTCTTGCTCGACAGTTGGACGCGCGACGTGGCGCGCTGGCTGGTCGCGACCGAGAAGCCGCGGCTGCTGCTCTTGCACTTCCTGTCGGTCGACACCTATTCGCACAGCTACGGCCCCGAGGTGATCGAGCCGCGGTGGGGTCTTGAGCTGGTCGATCGCTACGTCGGCGACGTGCTGGCGGCCTACCAGCAAGCGGGCCTGGCCGACGATTTGGCCATTTGCCTGGTCTCGGACCACGGCTTTTTGCCGTTGGATCAGGCTTTTGGCCCCCTGAGCGAGCTCGCCCATACCAAGATGAAGCCAAAGGAGCGAAATCTGCTGCGCTTTGCCATCAACGGCCAAGCAGTTTTCGTGTACGGCAAGGGCCGCAGCTCGCCGCTGGACAACCCGCCAGCGGCCGACCCAAAGGGACAGAAGGCCAAGGCGCGGCCGGTCGATCAGGCTTTGGCCAAAGCGCGCACGTGGTTGGGCGGCGAGGGCGCGGTCGAGCGCATCATCGAGCCCGGCGAATACGACGAACTGGGGTTGGGACCGGCCGATCTGGACACTAATCTGCCCGACTTTATTGCTCTTCTAAAGCCAAACGTGCAGGGCTGGTTCGGCAGCAAGCCGGCGCCCAAAGGGCGCATCAGCAGCGGCGGCCACGGCTACCTGCCCAGCCACAGCGACTTGCGGGGCGTGTTCGTCTTGACAGGCCCCGGCGTGGTGGCGCGCAAGACATCCAGTGACTTCAGGGCCTTGGACGTGGCACCGACTCTGGCGCGCCTGCTGGGCCTGCAGATGCCGGCCGGCATCGACGGCAAGGTCGCCAGCGACGTATTGGCGCCGTGACAAAGAAATCGAGCGGGCGCCACTTTTCCTCTTGCGCGCCACGGCAGGCGGACTATCCTGCAATTGGCTTTGGGGTCGCGGGCGTTGCCCGGGGACCGTATTGAAAATCAAAGGGAATTGGGCTCGACGCGGTGACGCTCAAGCCACCCGCCGCCCGACAGACTGGGGGTGATTCCAGGGTCTTTGGCCCAAGGCGTCGCCCTACCCCACCCGGGGTCCAGCGGTGTCCAAACGGCGCTGCCAGTGGAAGGGCCGACCCGCGCACTGATTCCCACCTGGACTGCATGGTCCAGGGTTCTGCCTGCGACTCCAAGCCCTGGTTTCTTGCCTCGGCGCCGGCACGTTCAAAGCTCGCCAAGCACGCCCCGCGGGGCTGCCTCGCCAGTACGAACGCGTCGGCGTTGGCATTTTTCGCCCCACTTCGCCTTGGCCAAGCTGGCCAGGCCCAGGCGGTGTCCATTGAACTTTCTTAGTCAGTACGGGCTATTCTTGGCCGAGGCCCTGACGGTCGCGGTTGTGATTTTCTTGGTAGTGGCGCGCTTGTTCGCGATGGGCAGCCGGCGTCGCCACGGCGAACCCGACCACCTGGAAGTGCGCCGCCTGGACCGGCGCTTGCGGCATTTGGCGCGCACAATCCAACAGCGGACGATGTCTGCCAAAGAATTCAAGGCACTGGACAAGGCCGACGCCGAAAAGGACAAGGCGGAGCGAAAAGGGGGCGAGTCCAAGGGCGCCAAGCCGGCCCCCCACAGCCGGGTGTTCGTGCTCGACTTCCACGGCGACCTGCGCGCGTCGCAAGTCGCCAGCTTGCGTCAAGAGATCACGGCGATTGTCGCGGCTGCCGGCGAGAACGATCAGGTGCTGCTCCGGCTGGAGAGCCCGGGCGGCGCGGTGCATGGCTACGGCCTGGCGGCGGCTCAGCTGCAGCGGCTCCGGCAGCGCGGCCTGAAGCTGACAGTCGCGGTGGACAAGGTCGCGGCCAGCGGCGGCTACATGATGGCGGCCGTGGCCGATCGCATTGTCGCCGCGCCGTTTGCCGTGATGGGTTCGATTGGCGTCGTCATGCAACTGCCCAATTTCAATCGTCTCCTCAAGAAGCACGACGTCGACTTCGAGCTACTGACCGCGGGCAAGCACAAACGGTCGCTGACGATGTTCGGCGAGAACAACAGCGATGGCCGTCAGCAGGTGCAGCAGGAGCTAGAGGATATCCACGTCCTTTTCAAGGATTGGATTGCCGAGTTCCGTCCGCAGTTGAATTTGGACGAAGTCGCCGACGGGCGAACGTGGTACGGAAGGCGCGCCTTGGAAATGGGGCTGGTGGACGCGCTGCAAACCAGCGATGATTGGTTGCTGGACGCGAGTCGCGATGCCGAGTTGCTGCAAGTGCGGTGGAGGCCGCAGGCAGCCCTGGGCGACCGCTTGCAGAATTGGGTGGCGGCCACGCTGGAGCAGGCGGCCGTGCGGGTGCTGGATCGCGCCGTAGAGCGCGAGCAATTGCCCCACGGGTAGTCGCGCTAGGCGCCGCGGGAAGGCAAGACCAAAGGGAGCCATGGAGATGCAAGGCATTTTTCGCAACGCAGATCGCCGCGGCGGCCGCGCGTGGGCCGGCCTGGGCGGGCGCGCGCGCCTGGGGCTGCAGAGCCTGAAGTGGGCCCTGATAGCGCTCGCGATTTGGGTCCCCGCCACGGCGTTGGCCGGCGAGGCCTGGGAGTCGCTGGGCCTGATCGATGGCGTGAAGGTGTGGCGCAAGGAAGTTCCTGATTCCAACGTGTTCGCCTTCCGGGGCGAGGTAGTGGCCGACGTGAACATGGGCAAATTGGTGTCCGTGTTTCTGGACAAGGCGCAGCGCAAGTACTGGATCGACCGCTATGCGGACAGCCGCGAGCTCGAGCCCATCGATCCGATGCACACCACCTACTGGATTCAGTTCAAGCTGCCGCCCGGGATCAGCGATCGCGACTATGTCCTGAAGGCGATTGGCGAAGCGGATCCGAGCACCGGTACGTTTGTGGCCCGGATTCGATCGGTGGATCACCCGCGGGCGCCCGTGGACGATTGCTGTGTGCGCGCCCAAGTGGCGCAGACCTATTACCGGTTCGAGGCGATCAAAGGCCAGGACAAGGTCAAGATGCTGGTCGAGGTGCACACCGATCCCAAAGGCTGGCTGCCGGGTTGGGTAGTCAACCTGATCCAGAAGAATTGGCCGAGCAAGACCCTCAATGGCCTGATCCGGCGTTCGCACGCGGCCGAGATCCAGCCGTTCGGCGACTTTGCGTCGTGGCACAGCCGGCCGTGATCGCGCACGGCGCGCACGGACCAACGGCCTGAAAACACTTGCGTGCGCCAGCATGGCTTGCGCTCGGCAGCCCCTCGCCCATACTGAATGGCCCTCGGCGCCGCCGCGCCAAGAGACCGCCATGTCCAATCTCCCTGCCTCGCCCGCCCACCTCCTGCCGAACCGCGACTCCCGCGTGGTGAGTACGCTGGACGAAATCCTGCACGAGCGGGCTTTGGTCCTGGACGGCGCGATGGGCACCATGGTGCAACGCCGGCACTTGAGCGAGGCCGACTTCCGGGGCGCGCGCTGGCCGAGCCATGCCAAGGATCTGAAGGGGAATAATGACTTACTGGTCCTGACCCGGCCCGACGTCATCGCCGACATCCACCGCGAATACCTGCTGGCCGGTGCCGATCTCATCGAGACCAATACCTTTGCCGCCACGCGGGTGGCGCAGGCCGACTACGATCTGCAGGACATCGCCTATGAATTGAACGTGGCGGGCGCGCGCTTGGCCAAAGAAGTCGCCGAGCAAGTCGCCAAGCAGACAGGGCAACCGCGCTTTGTGGCGGGCTCGATCGGCCCCACCAATCGCACGCTGTCGATCTCGCCCGACGTGAACGACCCGGCCTTCCGGGCGGTCAGCTGGAGCGACATCGAAGTCGGCTATGCCGAACAGGTCCGCGGTCTTCTGGACGGCGGCGCCGACCTGCTGCTGGTCGAGACCATCTTTGACACGCTGAACGCCAAGGCCTGCTTGTTCGCCATCGAGCAGGAGTTTCTGCGCCGCGGCGAGCGCGTGCCGGTGATGATTTCGGTCACGATCACGGACCGTTCGGGGCGCACACTGTCTGGACAGACGGTCGAAGCATTCTGGAACAGTGTGGCGCACGCGCGGCCCTGGTCGGTGGGGATCAACTGCGCACTGGGCGCGCGCGAAATGCGTCCGCTGGTCACGGAGTTGGCAGGCTTGGCCAACTGCCGGATCTCGTGCTACCCCAATGCCGGTCTGCCCAACGCGTTTGGCGGCTACGACGAAGCGCCGGCCACCACGGGCGCTTTGTTGGGCGAGTTGGTCCGCGAGCGCGCGGTCGACATCGTCGGCGGCTGCTGCGGAACCACGCCGGATCACATCGCGGCGATCGCGACGGCGAGTCGCGGCGCTTCCACCCGCTTTGCGGTGCCGGAACTACCGCAACCCAGTAATACGACGCACCTTTCTGGATTGGAGCCTCTGAGCATCGGCCAGGGCAGCAACTTCATCGTCATTGGCGAGCGCACCAACGTCACGGGCAGCAAGAAGTTCGCCAACTTGATCAAGGCCGGTGACTTCGCGGCGGCGCTGGCGGTGGCGCTGGACCAAGTGCGCGGCGGCGCCAATGTGCTCGACGTCAACATGGACGAGGGGATGCTGGATTCCGTAGCGTCCATGCAGACTTTCTTGAACCTCGTCGCCAGCGAGCCCGAAATCGCCAAGCTGCCGATCATGGTCGACTCGTCGAAGTGGCAAGTGCTCGAGACTGGTCTGCGTTGCCTGCAGGGCAAGGGCATCGTCAACTCGATCAGCCTGAAGGACGGCGAGGCCGCCTTTGTGGAGAAGGCCAGGCTGTGCCGGCAGCACGGTGCTGCCGTGGTGGTGATGGCCTTTGACGAAGAGGGCCAGGCGACCGACACGCCGCGGCGGGTGGCGATTGGCAAGCGGGCCTACAAGATTCTGACCGAACTGGGTTTTCCGCCGCAAGACATCATCATCGATCCCAACGTGCTGGCGATCGGCACAGGCATCGACGAGCACGCCGGCTACGCGGTGTCGTTCATCGAGTCGCTGCGCGCACTGAAGCAGGCTTGCCCCGGCATCCGCACCTCGGGCGGTGTGTCGAACTTGAGCTTTGCCTTCCGCGGCCAGGACACGGTGCGCGAAGCCATGAATTCCGCGTTCTTGTACCACGCGATCGCCGCCGGCCTGGACATGGGCATCGTCAACGCCGGCCAGATCGCGGTGTACAGCGATATCGACAAGGACCTGCTGGAGCACGTGGAAGACGTGATTTTCAATCGGCGCCCCGATGCGACCGAGCGGCTTGTGGCTCTGTCGACGCGCTTCAGCGGCGCGGGCAAGAAGCGAGTCGACGACACGGCTTGGCGCGAGCACCCGGTCGAGCAGCGCATCCAGCACGCGCTGGTGCACGGCCTGGTCGAGTACATCGACGTGGACACCGAAGAGGCCCTGCGGGTCTGCGGTTCGCCGCTCGCGGTGATCGAAGGGCCGCTGATGGCCGGCATGCAGGTGGTCGGCGATCTGTTCGGCGCCGGCAAGATGTTCCTGCCCCAGGTGGTCAAGTCGGCGCGGGTGATGAAGAAAGCCGTCGCCTGGCTGGAGCCGCACCTGCTCGCTGCCGAGCAATCGGGTGTGGCCACCGAAAAGACCAAGATCCTGCTCGCGACGGTCAAGGGCGACGTGCACGACATCGGCAAGAACATCGTGGGCGTGGTGCTGGCGTGCAACAACTACCAGGTGATCGACCTGGGCGTCATGGTGCCGGCCGACCAGATCCTGCGCGAGGCGGTGGCGCAAAACGTAGCCGCCATCGGGCTTTCGGGCCTGATCACCCCGTCGCTGGACGAGATGGTGCACGTGGCCAAAGAGATGGAGCGCCAGGGGCTGCGGCTGCCGCTGCTGATCGGCGGCGCGACCACCAGCAAGCAGCACACGGCGGTGAAGATCGCCCCGCAGTACCCGGGCCCGGTGGCCCACGTGCTGGACGCGTCGCGCGCGGTGGGGACGGTCTCCAGCCTGCTTTCGTCCACCCAGCGCGAGTCGTTCGTGGCGGAATTGCGCCGCGATCAAGAGAACCTGCGCCAGGCCCACGCGCTGCGATCCACCCAAGCGCTGCTGCCGTACGCCGTGGCGCAAACCAAGGCGCCGCAACTCCGCTTTGACCGCGACACCGTGGCGCAGCCGCAGCTGGCTCTGGGTCGGCACTTTGTCGAGTTCAGCGTGGCCGAGCTGCGGCCGTACCTGGACTGGACGTTCTTGTTCGTGGCCTGGGACATGAAGGGCAAGTACCCGCAGATCCTGGAGCATCCCGAGCACGGCGCCGCGGCTCGCGATCTGCTGGCCCACGCCCACCGCATGCTGGACCGGCTGGAGCGCGAGCCCGGAGTGGCCATCAAAGGCGCCTACGGCCTGTGGCCGGCCCATCGCGACGGCAACGACGTGGTCTTGGGCGATCCGCACGATCGGCGTGTGGAGTTGACCCGCCTGTCGTTCTTGCGGCAGCAACTGGCCAAGACCGATCCCGGCAAGCCGCAGCTGTGCCTGGCCGACTTTGTGGCGCCCAGGGACAGTGAAGTGCCGGATCATGTGGGGGCTTTTGCCGTGACGGCGGGTCTGGGGGTCGAGGCCTTGGCGCAGACGTTCGAGCGCGACCACGACGACTACTCGGCGATTCTGATCAAGGCAGTGGCCGATCGTCTGGCCGAGGCAGCGGCCGAGCTGCTCCACTTGCGGGTGCGCAAGCAGTGGTACGCCGGCGACGAAAACCTGGACTTGGACCAGTTGCTGGCCGAGAAATACCGCGGGATTCGCCCGGCGCTGGGCTATCCGTCGTGTCCCGATCACGGCGAGAAGCTCAAGATCTGGCGGTTGCTGGGCGCCGATCTGGCCGGGATCCACTTGACCGAAACGTTGGCGATGACGCCGGCCGCCTCGGTCGCGGGCCTGTACTTTGCGCACCCCGAGTCGCGCTATTTCGCCGTAGGTCCGGTCAGTTCCGAGCAGGTGGCCGACTACGCCCGCCGCAAAGGCGTCCCGCTGGCGCAGGCAGAGAAGGCCCTGGAGAGCACGCAGGCCAACCTCTAGCGGCCGCGCGGCGAGCCGCAGAAGGAGAAATTGCGGGGGAGCGTCTTGCACCGCGGGCCTAGCGCGCGTACACTCCTGCACCGCGCTGGCTTCGAGCTGGCGCGGCCGCCGGTTCGCTGGCGGGATTCGGCCCTAGAAAGCCGATTCGGCCCCCGAAGGGTCGATCCGGCCCAAGAGAGTCGTCTCGGGGTGTAGCGCAGCCTGGTAGCGCACCAGACTGGGGGTCTGGTGGTCGCAGGTTCAAATCCTGTCGCCCCGACGAGTGGACGAGGAAGTCGAGTTGGCCGTGAACATCGGCACTTTCAAGACTCCTGAGCTTCTTCGTCCTTTGTCTCGCATCGACGCGCCGCCCTGGAAGGCATTCCGGGAGCGGCGCGCGGCGTTTTTGCGGTCCGCGCGAGTGCGTTGCCGCGCGTTGTGAGTGCGTTGCCGTGCCTTGGCGGCCTATCCCGGAGTCCAAGATGACGACTTCTCCCTTTGATCACAGCAAGTTGGACGGCACGGCGCTGGAGCGAAACGCGCTGATGCTGCAGCGCCTGGCCAAGATCGAGGCTTTGAAGGCCAAGTTTGGCGTCGCCTACCCCAACGACTTTGCCCCGACCCACACCGCCGCCGAGGCGCTGCGCTGGTACCTACCGGGACAAGACGCTGAAGTGAGCGCGCATCAACGGGCCCTGCTGGAAGGTTTTGTGGCCATCGAAGACGGCGCGCCGATCCCCGCCGACCTGCCGCCCGCGCCAGGCGCCCCGGTGATCACCTCGCCCCGGATCAAGCTGGCCGGGCGCGTGATGGCGATCAACGTCAAGGGCAAGGTGGGGTTTGTGCGCATTCAAGACCGCACGGCCACCGAGGTTCCGCGCGTCCGCGAGGCCGAAAACGTGCGCCGCGCCCTGCACGGTCTGCCGGTGCGCGAGACCGACGTGCCGACCGTCCAGCTGTACTTCTCGCGCGATGCCGATCCCGACACCTTCGATCTGCTGTTCAAGCCCACCCCCGACGCCAAGTGGGACGGGCCGCTGCTGGACGTAGGCGACTTTGTGGGCGGCGAGGGCCTGTTCTTCCGCACCCGCACAGGGGAACCCAGCCTTTGGCTGCGCAGTTTTGATGGCCGGCCGGCGCTGCGCATCCTGACCAAGGCGATCCGCCCGCTGCCGGAAAAATTCCACGGCCTGAGCGACAAAGAGACGCGCCACCGCCAGCGCTATGTGGACTTGGTGGTCAACGACGAGGCGCGCGAGGCTTTTCGCAAGCGCAACCTGGTGTTGCGGGGCCTGCGCGAGTTCTTCGACAGCCACGGCTACCTGGAAGTCGAGACGCCGATGATGCACCCGGTGCTGGGCGGTGCGGCGGCGCGACCGTTCATCACCCACCACAACGCGCTGAACATGCCGCTCTACCTGCGGATTGCGCCGGAGTTGTACCTCAAGCGCCTGGTGGTGGGCGGCATCGAGCGCGTCTACGAGATCAACCGCAATTTCCGCAACGAAGGTGTGAGCCTGCGCCACAACCCTGAGTTCACGATGCTCGAATACTATCGAGCTTACGCGAACTTTGCGGACCTGATGGACGAGGTGGAAGAGCTGCTGCGCTTCTTGTGCCGCAAGGTCAACGGCAGCGACACGGTGCGCTGGGGCACAAACGAAGACGGCAGCCCGCGCATCATCGACTTGGGCAAGCCGTTCCAGCGCGTGCGGATTCGCCAGGGTCTGATCGATTGGGCCGGCATTCCGGCCGACCAGTTGGACGACATCAAGGTCATCCGCAAGCGTGCCAAAGAGTTGGACGTGCACCTGGACGACCACGCCGAGCTGGGCAAGTGCCAAGTCGAGCTTTTTGAAGCCGTGGCCGAGCCCTACCTGGTGCAGCCCACCTTTGTGATGGAGTACCCGGCCGAGACGTCGCCGTTGGCGCGCCGCAACGACCTGCGCCCCGAATTCGTCGACCGCTTCGAGCTGTACATCGGCAAGATCGAAATGTCGAACGCGTTCTCTGAGTTGAATGACCCGGTGGACCAGTACCAGCGCTTCGAGATGCAACTGGCCGACAAAGAACGCGGCGACCAAGAGACCATGGAACTGGATGTCGACTATGTGCGCGCCCTGGAATACGGCCTGCCGCCCACCGCGGGCTGCGGCATCGGCGTGGATCGCGTGGTCATGATGTTGGCCAGCCAAGACAGCATTCGCGAAGTGATCTTCTTCCCGCACATGCGGCCCGAGATGCCGGCAACCCAGGCCAACCCCGGGGACGCTGAGCCCGAGTTCGAGGCCGTGTAGCCGATGGCGGTGGCGCACGCCCAACGCCTGCAGACGCTGGCGGCGGTGGCGGTCTTGGCGGCCGTGCCCGAGGCGTTGGTGCGTTCGCCCGACCAGCAGATCGCCTTCCAAGCCATGTTGGTGGCTCAGCTTTTGGGCGTGATCGTCGCGGCCATCGGCGTGGCGGCGGCTTTTTCGGCCATCGGCCTGGCCCTGGTGCGCGTGGCCAGCCAGCCGCTGCTGCACCGCGCGCCCACCTTTGTGGCGTGGTCGTTCCTGACCTCGGCCCGCGCCTACCAGCCGTGGCCACTCCGCTTTTTGCGCGCGCTGCAGAGTCAGGTCGACGTGGCCCGCGATGCGCCCAGCAAGTGGCGGCCGGGGCAGCTGTTGGCCGGCCTGCTGCTCGCGGGTGGCCTGGGCGCGGCGGCCGTGTGGTGCCAGTTGCACGGCGCGAGTCTGCTGTGGCTGATGGGGCGCAACCTGGCGGCCCTGCTGGCTTTGCACGCGCTGCTGCTGGCCGTTGCCGGCGTGGGCCCCAAGGGCTTGCGGACGGCGCTGGCGGTGGCGCTGCCGGTGGCGGCCGTGGTTGGCGCGGGTCTGGGTGGGCGGCACCCGGCGGTGCTCAACTACATCGATCCCCTGTTCTTGCTGGGTGGTTTGCTGGTTCTTGGCGTAGTTGGGCTGCTGCGGCCGGGCGCCGAGGTCGGCATGGCGGCTCGGCTGGCGCGGCGCGGGCAGTGGGGCCTGCCGCTTGGCCTGGTGCTGCTGGGTCTGGCGTTGGCGGCGCGGGCCAAGCTGGGCGTGGGATTCTCTACCGTTGCACTGGTTTCGGTGGCTGTGGCCGCCACGGCCGTGGGCCTGTACTTGCTCCTGCAGGGCCAGCCCAAGGTCAGCGTGCCGGTGTTCGTGTCGATTGTGGGCGTGTCGGCCGGCACGTGGGCGCTGATCGTCGTCTTGTCGGTGATGGGCGGCTTTGCCGCGGATTTGCGTCAGAAGATGCTGGTGGCGAATGCCCACGCGCTCATCGAGGCGCCGGGGCGGGCCAAGCCGTTCGCCCATGCCGCCGCGTTGGCGCAAACCCTACGCAATGTGCCGGGTGTGGTGGGCGTGAGCCCGCAGATTCGCGGCGACGCGATTTTATCGTCGGCCTACAACGTCAACAATTTCGTGTCAATCCGCGGCATCGACCCCGATTTGGACGAGGTGGAGCGCGAGCTGGGCGCCACGATGCGCAGCGGATCGCTGGCCTTGATGCGCTCGCCCACCGCCCTGGGTAGCGACCGGGCCATGCTGCGCCGGTCCGCCACGGCGACGAGCGACTTGCCGCCAACACCCAGCGAACTACCTGCCTCTTCTACGGTTTCTGCTGATCCCCTGCTGGACGCCATGCGCCAGCTGCCACCCGGGCCGGCAGAGCCCGCACCGCCGCAACGCGAGATGTTGATCCTGCCCAGCGGCACCGCCAAGGGCCACGCCAGCGGCCACAGTGCGACGATGGACCTGCCCGCCGCCCAAGTGCCGGAACTGGGCCCGGAGTTGAAGCCGGCTGAACCGCCTGCCGATTTGCCCCGCCCGGCCGATCGGCCGACCCGCGGCAGTTTCTTTGGCTTGGCCGACGACCCACCCAGCGCCGCGCCCGAGCAAGAGGATGTGCCCGTAACGCCCGGCATTCTGATCGGCGTCGAACTGGCCCGCTCGCTACAGGTCGAGCTGGGCGACCGCCTGGAAGTGGTGACGCCGGACGGCGATGTGGGCCCCACGGGTCTGCGGCCGCGCGTGCGGAGCTACCGCGTCGCCGGCACTTTTGAAACCGGGCTCTACGAAGCGGACTCCAAGGTCGCCTACATGACGCTGGGTGAGGCGGCGCGCTACTTCAACTACGCGGGCGAGGCCAACGTTCTGGAATTGCGGCTGTCTCGCCCCGAGGAGCCAGACGCCGTGCTGGCCCAAGTGCGCACGAAACTGACAGCCCACGGCGCCTCTGAGCTAGAGGTGGTCGACTGGCGCGAGCTGAACCGCTCGCTGTTTTCTGCTTTGGCATTCGAACGTTTGGTGATCTTCTTGGTCTTGGGTCTGATCATCCTCGTCGCGGCGTTTGCCATCGTGTCCGCGCTGACGATGGTTATCTTGCAAAAACATGACAGCATCGCCATGCTGCGCGCGATGGGCGCGGCGGCCGGCGAGGTCCGCAGCGCTTTTGTGCAAATGGGCGGCGTGATCGGTGTGATGGGCACCACCGCCGGTGCCATCCTGGGTTTGGGCACCTGTGGCCTGATCGAACTGCTGGGAATTCAACTGCCCGAAGCGTACTACGTCCGCACCCTGCCTGTGCGGCTGCAGCCCACCGAACTCCTGGTCGTGATTGCCGTTTCCATGGGAATCTCGCTCCTGGCCACGATTTTCCCCGCCCGGTCGGCGGCCAAGCTCCAACCCCTGGAAGGTCTGCGTCATGGTTGAAAGCGTCGACATGACCAGCACTTCGGGCCCCACGCCGCTCCTCGAAGCGCGCGAGGTCACCAAGTGGTTCGACCTGGGCAGCCGGCGCATCGACGTCTTGAGGGGCGTGCAGCTCACGTTGTATCCTGGCGACATGGTCGGCATCGTCGGGCGCTCGGGGTCGGGCAAGTCGACGCTCCTGCACCTGCTCGGCACGCTTGATCGGCCGAGTTCCGGCGAAATCCTGTACGATGGCCAGCGCTTGGACCACTTGAGCGACGCCGAATTGGCGGCCTTTCGCAACCGCTTCATCGGCTTCGTGTTCCAGTTCCACCACTTGCTGCCCGAGCTGACGGCCTTCGAGAACGTGCTGATGCCCACCCTCATCGCCCGCGAAAATACGGCGCAAGCCCGCGAACGTGCACGTGGTCTGCTGGAACGGGTTGGCCTGGCCGAGCGCTTTGATCACCACCCCGGCGAACTTTCGGGCGGCGAACAGCAGCGCGTGGCGCTGGCGCGGGCCCTGGTGATGCAGCCCAAGGTGGTGCTGGCCGACGAGCCGACGGGCAACCTGGACGGGCGCACGGCCGAGGACATGCACCTGCTCATGGAGCAACTCAATTCCGAAACCGGGACCGCGTTCGTCGTCGTCAGCCACAACCAGGAGTTGGCGGCGCGGATGCGGCGCGTGGCGCGAATGGTCGACGGCAAGTTCACCAGCGAGGCGGCATGAGCGCGCGCAGGCCGCGGCCCGGGTTGGGGTCCCTCGCACTGGCGTTCGCGCTGGCGTTGGCAGTGCTGCCGTGGGCGGCCTATGCCGATGGCGACTCGCTTTTTGGCCGCGGGGCACTGTCGCGGCCCGATCCAGATAAGAAAGACGACGAGGCACCCGCCGACGACAGTGCTCCCGCCGACGGAACGGAGCCCTTGCCCGACGAGACGCCGGTGCTGCAGTTGGTGATCGCCAAGCTGAGCCTGGCCGGTCTAGAGCGCGTAGAAAGCAAGGTCGCCATGGGTCAAATCCGCAGCCGCGAAGGCATGGCGGTCGATCCGCAAATGGTGGCCGACGACGTGCGCCGCCTGTACCAGTTGGGCCTATTCGACGACGTGCGCGTGGGCCTCAAGCGCTTGCCGCAGAAGCCGGATGCGACCGAGACGCCGGTGGAATTGCGCTTCCAGGTGCTCGAGCGGCCGTCGATCTCGGCGATCGAGGTGCGCGGCAACACCGAGCAAAGCACCGAGTCGATCAATAAGGTCATCGATCTGCGGGTCAACAACCTGTATAGCCCGCAGGACGCTGCGACCAACGTGACCAAGATCAAAGACTTGTACCGCGACGAAGGCTTCTTCTTGGCCACCGTTAGCCACCACGTCGAGCCCCAGCCGCAGAATCAAGTCAAGGTGGTGTTCGACGTGGTCGAGCGCGCCGAAGTCAAGGTGCGTGAAGTGCAATTGCTGGGCAACGAGGGCATTGCCGACGACGACATCAAGGCCGTGCTGCGCACCCAAGAGGGCGGCGTCACGTCGATCGTGGGCAAGGGCGGCAACTTCAAGCCCGACAACCTGGACATGGACGTCCAGATTCTGCAGTACCTGTACCTGACCCGCGGCTACATTCAGGCCAAGGTCGACGAGCCGATCGTCAGTCTTTCTCCGGACATGAAGTACATCACCGTGGCCATCCGCATCCACGAGGGGCCGCAGTTCCGGGTGGGCAAGGTGGCGCTCGAAGGCGATTCCGTGGAGCCGGCCGACAAGGTCGTACCGGGGCTCGCCTTGAAGCCCGGCGACATCTTCAACTACGCGATGGTGCAGCAAGACGGCAACAAGATTCGCGATCTGCAGAAGAATGCCGGTTTCGCTCACGCCACGGTCGAAAACAATTCGGTCCCGGACATGGACAAGCGCACCGTCGACTGGACCTACCGCGTCCAGCGCGGCAAGAAGTGCTTCTTTGGCCAGATTTCGCTGGCCGGCGGCACCTCGACGCGCGACAAAGTGATCCGCCGCGAGATGACGTTTGTAGAAGGCGAGCTGTACAGCGAGCTGAAGATGCAGCAGAGCCAGGCGCGCATCCAACGCCTGGGCTACTTCGAGAAGGTGGAGATCAAGACCAAGCCCACCGCCATCGCGCAAGTGCTGGACGTGGTCGTCGAGGTCAAAGAACGCACCACCGGCACCTTCCAAGTGGGCATGGGCTTCTCGTCGATCGACAACTTCATCGCCACCATGCAGATCGCCAAGGACAATTTCTTGGGCCGCGGTCAGCGCATGAGCGTGCAAGGCCAGCTGTCGTCGATCCGCACGGTGTTCCAGGCCTCGTTCTTCGAGCCGTACTTCTTGGACAGCAACGTCACCTTCTCGATCGACCTGTACCGGTTTGACCAGCTGTATACCGACTTCTCGCGGCGCGCCACTGGCGGCGGCTTCTCGTGGGGCTACCGCATCACCGACACCCTCATCGCCGACCTGGGCTACACGGGCGAACAGGTCGTGACCAAGATCGGCGGCCTGTCGGGCCGCACCGACGTGCCGATCGCCAACTACTTCGGCTCGGGCTTTACCAGCTCGCTGCGCGGCACCCTCAGCTTCGACTCGCGCGACGATCGCATGTTCCCCACGACCGGCTGGTACGTATCGGGCACGGCGGAGTGGGCCAACCAGTACATCGGCAGCGACAACTTGTTCACGCGCTTCACCGCGCGCATTCGCCGCTTCTTCCCGCTGCCGCTCGACGGCGTGCTGCGCTTCAACTTGGTCGGTGGTGTGATCGAGGCGCCCAAGGGCAAGGTGGTGCCCCTGTTCGAACGTTTCTTTGTGGGCGGCATCTTCAACGTGCGCGGTTATGCGCGCAACTCGCTCGGTCCACAGATCGCCGTGCCCTCCTCGGGCGATCCGGCAGCCACGCTATCCGCCTTCACGATCGGCGGCACGCGCCAGCTGTACCTGAACAACGAGATCGAGGTGCCGATCATCAAGGCGCCCATGAACTTGCGCGGCCTGATGTTCTTCGACATCGGCAACGCTTTCGGCGAGGGGCAGTCGATCTTGAGCCAAAGTGGATTCCCGTTCCGCATGTCGGTCGGCTGGGGCATTCGCTGGTTTTCGCCCGTCGGTCCGCTGCGATTCGAGTGGGGCGTGCCGATCAACCCGCGCCCGGGTGAGCAGCCGCTGGCCTTCGAATTCACGATTGGCAACTCGTTCTAACGCAATTTCGCTAATACCAGTTCGGTCCGAATCGGATCGAAAACTCGGGCAATTCTTCGGGCCCGAACCGGGGTCCCCGCCTGATTCTCGCCGGTTGCAGACCGGGTCAGAGAAGCCGTACAGGCGTGAATCAGACGGGGTTCATTTAACTTGCCTGCATAGGCATACAGGCGAGAGCATGTAGAATTGTGAACAGAGCCGACGCACTGCTTTGGGCATCCGCTATACTCGGCACTAAGTCTCTTGGGGCAGCTGACAACGACACGGGGGGGAAACCGATGAAAACATGGACACT
>JBBISH010000095.1:0-25474 GCA_037441385.1 Myxococcales bacterium | reverse complement strand
AACCACGACCTCTACACCCGCGGCTCATTGCGGCACAAGCGGTTCGAGCGGTGGTTCAGCGACTACCTTGTCGACGACGCGGACGACGCCGAGATCGCCGCCCTCCGCGGCCGCGAGCACTACCCCTTTGTGCGCAAACCGGCCGACCACGTCCGCATCTACGGCCTCTCGAGCGCCGTGCCCACGCCGCCGTTCCTCGCCTACGGCCACGTCGGCCGCGCCCAACTCGACAAACTGCGCCGCGAGGTGGACCGCGAACCCCCAGGGGTCACGGTCCGCATCGTGCTGGTACACCACAACATCCATCACCGCATGGGCATCGCCGAACACGTCGCGTCCCTGGTGGACCGCAAGGCGTTCTCGGCCGTGATGCACGACATCGGCGCTTCGCTCGTGCTCCACGGCCACACCCACCAGCCGCACCAGGGGCACCTGCCGCGCGGCGACCGCGAAGCCGAGCGCTGGGCTCGGCGCGACGCAGAGTACGACGAGAAGCTGGACACCGAGCTGCAGAGCGCGCTCGGCGACATTCCGGTGCTCGGTTGCGGATCCTCGACGTGGCACCGCGATGGCAAGGAATTCGCGCGCTTCAACGTCGTCGAGGTCGGTGGCCGCGGCGTCGAACGCGCCATCGCCTACCGCTTCAACCAAGACGCCGGCGGTTTCGCCGAAGAGCACTCGGACCTTTTGGACAAAGCGCTCCACGGCAGCAATGCCATCCACCTCTAGCCTGTCAAGGAACGGGAATTCATGGCACTACCCGTCAAGACCGGCGCAGCGCAAGGCCTGCGCAACTACTTGCGCGAGACGGCGGAACCCATCCAGGCGGCGGCGCTGACCCTGCCCCTCTTGGTCTGCTACGGCATCGGCATCCTGGTCGTGCCCGAAGCCCGCAACGGCGCAGATCTCGTGTCGTCTACCCTTCACCGCCTGATGGCCAGCCTGGGGCCGTCCGAAGGGCTGGCCTACCTGGGGTTCTATGGCCTGCTCGCGGTCGGAAACGTGTTCCTGGTCATGCACCTTAGCAAGACCACGCGATTTTCCCCCAAGTGGTTCTGGGCGGTGCTGGCCGAGGCGGCGGTTTATGCCGTCGCGGTTGGCACGGTGGCCGGCAACCTGACGCAGGACTTGACGCACATGCTCCAGGCCAGCCGCAGCGGCAATCTTACCCAGCACACCGGCGTGGTCGCGGGCGTGGTCATGAGCGCCGGTGCGGGTTTACACGAGGAGCTCGTGTTCCGGCTCGGCGGCATGGGCCTCATCGGACGGCTCTGGCTGGGCGCGAAGTGGCGCGAGCCGTCGCTGCAGCTCTTGGGCCTGATGTTGGGCACCGCGCTGGTGTTTTCGGCCGCCCACCACATCGTCGAGCCGTTCGCCATCGTGCCGTTCGTGTTCCGCACGATTGCGGGCATGCTCTTTGGCACGCTCTTCATGCTCCGCGGCTTCGCCGTGGCGGCCTGGACGCACGCGCTCTACGATGTGTGGGTCATCGTGTTCTTGCAGGCCTAGCCGCCGGTTGGGCGGCGAGTTCCCGGACCGGATCCCTGGCCTGGGCGGTCCACCCAGCCCGACCACAGGCCCCACTCTCGTCGTCAACGATTGCCCAACGTACCCTAAAGGCCGCGACAGGAACGGTGCCCGCCTATGATTCCAGAGCCGCCGCCCCGCGCGCCCCCGCCACTTCCGGCAAGCGATTTTGTCCCGCGGTTGCCAGCCCGCATCCCCTCGCTGGACGGTCTGCGGGCCATCTCGATTTTGTGCGTGGTCTTGGGTCACAGTTCAACGACGGCCAACGCACCAAAATTCATGCTTGTGTTCTACCACCTGGGCAACGTGGGCGTGCGCACCTTCTTTGTCATCTCGGGCTTTCTCATCACCACCCTGCTCCTTGGCGAGGCCGCCAAGACCGGCACCGTCCGACTGCGGGGCTTCTACTGGCGCCGCACGCTCCGAATCTTGCCGGCCAACTACGTCCTCATCGCCGTCGTCGCCGCGCTGGCGGCCCTGGGGCTCGTGCAACTGCCGCGAGCCGACTTGCTGCACGCCTTGACGTACACGCAAAACTACACAGAGCCACAATGGATTTTGGACCATCTGTGGTCGCTCTCGGTCGAGGAGCAGTTCTACCTGCTGTGGCCCAGCCTGTTGGTCCTGGCCGGACTGCCGCGGGCCTTTCGCGGCGCGGCGCTGGTCGTGCTCTCGGCGCCCCTGGTGCGGCTGTTGGCGTGGACCGTGCTGGGAGCGTCGGCCACCGCGATGACCCGCCACTTCGAGCTCGTCGCCGATGTGCTCGCCACCGGCTGCCTCCTGGCCGTGCACTACAACCGACTGGGTCGCAGCGCGCTGTACGGACGGCTGCAGGCTTCGCCTTGGTTCTTGCCGGTCGCCGTGGGGCTGATTCTCGCGGGCAACGCCGTGTACCTTGTCCATCCCGGCGTGTTCTATGTGATCGGCCAGTCGGTCGCCACGCTCGGCACGGCGGCCTGCGTCGACTTCGTGGTGCGCAATCCGGACACGTGGGCCGGGCGCTTGATGAACGTCCGGCCGCTGGTGTTTGTCGGCACCATCAGCTACTCGCTGTATTTATGGCAGGAAGTCCTGATCAACCCGGGCGCGAGTTGGGCGATCTCCAGCTTTCCGTGGTGCTGGCTCTCGGCCACTGTTGCAGCGCTCGCCTCGTACTATGCGGTAGAGCGGCCGGCGCTGCAGTGGCGAATTCGGTTCGACAAGGCCCGCGCCGCGCAAGCAACTCGCGTCTCCGGAAACTAGATCATTGTCAAGTATTCATTTGTCTAGCTTGCGCTGGCAACCACCTTCGCGTCGTCTTCGCCCGCGCGAATTCCGGTCAGCTTCTCGATAGCACGCTCGGCCCGGGCAAAGAACTTCAGCTTGTCCAACAGCGGGTTCAGCCAGCCCGACGTGATGCAATAGTAGCGGTCGAACGGCGGCGTGTGGTGCACGTCGTGGTGCTTCGTTTCCAGGATCAGGTGGGCCTTCATCAGCGCCACGACCAGCGCTGGCGGCTCGTCTTGATGGGCCCACTTGTGGAACTGGTTGGTCCCCATGACGAACAGGCACATCGAAGCCATCACCAGCGCCGCGAACATCCAGCCGAGCCCCGCGGACGGATCCAACATCGCCACCGGCAATAGCACCGGCATCGTCGCGATGCAGTTGTTGCCATTGGTCTCGATGAAGTCGTGGCGGGTGATGCCCTTGGGGTCCACATGGTGCTCGCGGAACGGCACAATGAAGTTCGGGCCCAGCACTGGCGTGGTCCGGCTACCGTAGCGATCGAAACCCCAGTGAATCAGGCCCGAAGCGAAGTCGGCCGCGACAAAGCCTGCCAGCACCGCGCCAGCAGCCCACAGCGCGTTTTGCCCCTGACCCAGTACCGGTAGGGTGCGCGCGCCGATCACGACTTCCAGGCCGGCAAATCCGGCAATTCCAAGGACTTCAAAGACTCGATGCTGAACCACGATGACTCGGAGTGCGAGCTGCCCACCGCCCGCGGCAGAGATCTTACATGCGCGCGTGTAGGTAGGCTACCCAGGCTCCGCGCTTCACCAGTTGCCGATGCCGCCCATGTCAAAGGCCTTGCCGTAGCCCATGCTGCGCACGATCTGCGTCGCCACGGCGCTGCGGCCACCGGCGGCGCAGTAGATGACCAGCGTTTCCTCGGGCTTGGCGAAGTTGGCGATCTGCGTCGCGATCACCTGCACCGGAACGTTGATGGCGCCGGGGACTGCGCCGCCGGCGAATTCGGCCGGGGAGCGAACGTCGAGCAGCTTGGCGCCGGCCTGGACGAGTTCATGCGCCTTGGCGCTGGCAATGCGAGTGTTTTCCATGCGATGAGTCCTCAATGGGCAGACCGAGGCGGTCTGTCGGCTAGTTAGTTCAAATGCCTCCGGCACCCGGTGTGCATGAAAATCGGGCATTTGAACTAGGCGGCCGTAGCAACGGCCGTACGCGGGGGTCGCAGGGGGCGGCGCGCCCCCCTTGGCATTTTCTACCCAGGTTGGGCTGAATCCGTGGGGCCCGGCAGCCAGCCTGCCGCCGACCTGCGCACGATCTGAGCCAGACCGCGCACCCAAAGATTCGAAGAATTGAGCGAAGGTACCAGTCGCAGCTCGCTGCCGCCAGCGCCTTCGAAGTCCGACTTGGCGCGGATGCCAATCTCTTCCAGGGTTTCCAAGCAGTCCGCGACGAAACTGGGTTCCAGCACCAACAGCTTCTTGACACCCTGTTTGGCCAGATCGAGCACCGTTTCGTCGGCGTACGGCCGGATCCACGGCACCTTGCCCAGCCGCGACTGAAAGGCCGTGGTCACCCGTCCCGGATCCAGCTCCAACTGGCCAATGAGCGCCCGCGAAGTGGCAAAACACTGGGCCCGGTAGCAGTTGCGATTTGCCAAGCCCAGGTCGTCGCAGCAACCTGGGCTCTTCAGGCAGGTTTGGCCCTGCGTGTCGGTCCGCGTGCAGTGGCGCTCGGGGACACCGTGATAGGACAGCAGCACGTGATCCGGCTGGAATTCAACCATGTGCGCGCGGGCACCTTGGACCACGGCGTCCAAAAATTCGGGCGCGTGCCAGAACGGCGGCACGATGTGCACACACGGCACCACCCACCGCTCGTTCGCGGCCGCCATCACCGCCGCCGCCGCCGACCCGTACGAAGCGGCGGCATAGTGAGGGAAAAGCGGCACCGCGATCAGCTGATCGATTCCCTGGGCTGCCAGCTCATCGATCGCGCCGGGAATACTTGGATTTCCGTACTGGAATGCAAGGCGCACCACCGCTTGCCCACTCAACTCGCTTTCGAGCAGTTGGGCCAGATTGTGGCCATGGATCCGCAGCGGCGAACCCTGTTCCGTCCAGATGGCCCGGTAAGCGTGGGCGCTTTTGGCCGGGCGCGTGGGCAGGATGATCAACTCGAGCAGGAGCCAGCGTGCCAGCGCCGGCATGTCCAACACCCGCGGATCGCCAAGAAATTGCCGCAGGTAGCGGCGCACGTCGGCGGTCGACGGCGAGTCGGGCGTACCCGTGTTGACCAGCAAAATGCCCACTTTGGCGGAAGCGGACGATGCTGGCGGCGCGACAGTGGCCATGGCGACCCAGGCCGCAGCCCAGGCGGCCGGCAAAGTGTGCAAGGTGCCGCCCGCCGCGGCAAGCGCCAGCGGCCGACTCGCGGCCAGGTTGCTGGAATCTCGCTTGCGGTGCGGTGAGTCCGCCGCCCGCTGCGCCGCAAATCCGGTTGCGGGGCCAAGACAAACCCCGTACGCTGGATGGGTTGGGTAGGTGTGCCGATGACCGCAGGCAACAATCGCACGTCAGCGCCAGTTGTCTGCAGAGTTCTTGCAGGGTTGCTGCCTTTGTTCGCCGCACTTGGCTGCGGCACCACCCCGCAAGGCAACGCCAATTTCGCCCAAGGCGGAGGCAGCTACGACTTCCCCGATCTGGGCACCCTGGCCAAGATCGACGCGGGCGCCAGCAAAGACCTTGGCACCTCGACCAAGGACCAGACCGGTTCCGATACTGATGACACTGTAAATACGGATGATTCTGGCAATCCAGCCGAGCCGGATGGTCAGGCCAAGGGCAGCCCCGACAGCAGCGACGCTGGTGTGCAGGCCAGCGAGGATACGGGCGAAACCCCAGGAGACGACCCTGGAATCACCGAGGATGCGGGTGCGCCCGAAGAAGACGCAGAACCCGAGGACATTGTACTGGTAAAGGATGCCAAGGCCGACAACGGCGAGGACCCCAGCAACCCCTGGTACAACAACCCGATTCCCGACGAGTATGCCCTGCCCGACTTGCCGGACGCCGGGGGCGGCAGCACCGACTCGAACGGTCAGGCTACGCCGCCGCTGTGCGCGCCCAAGACCGCCTCCCTCTCAGTGACCGAGACGTTCGGCCCAGGTGGCAAGCTCGACATCATCATCTGGGTCGACACCTCGGGCTCGATGACCGAGGAGGCCAAGTGGGTCAGCACGAACATCAGCAAGTTTGCCGGGTTCGTGGCCAACAAGAAGATCGACTACCGCTTGGTGCTCGTCGGCGTCACCCAAAGCGGCGTCACCTTGTGCGCCGGGCCACCATTGGGCACGGGATCACCCGCGTGCAGTTCGGCCGACGCGGCAAAATTCATGGTGGTCAAGAAGCCCATCCAATCGACCGATGGCCTACTGAAGCTCATTCAGTACTACCCAGACTTCAAAGCATTTTTGCGACCAGAGGCGGTCAAGAACATCATCGCCGTCACCGATGACAACAGCTCGATGACCGCGGCGAACTTTACGGCGCAATGGAACGCCCTACAGCCGGCCGGGGCCGCCAAGTTCGTGTACCACGGTATCGTTTCGTACAACAACGACACCAATCCCGTCGCGTCCACCTCAAAGTGTTCGACCGGGGCTACCCTGTCCAAAGTGCACATCGAGCTCGCCACCCAGACCGGCGGCTACTTGTTCCAGCTATGCAAGCAGGACTGGACGCCGGCCTTTGACGCCTTGGCTCAAGCCGTAGCCGCCACCGCCAAGCCTGTGTGCACCTACAAGATTCCGGTTGGCCCATCCGTCGCCTACACGCCCAGCGCAGTCAAGATCCTACACATCGAGAACGGCAACGCGGTCGCCCTGCCCAACTTGTGCGGTCCCGAGGCCTGCGCGGGCGCGCCGTCGGGCTGGTTCTACGACGATCCCAAGAAGCCGACCACGGTTACGCTGTGTCCAGAAAAATGCAAAGCGCTGGTGGGCGGCGCCCTGGCCTTCAATTTTGGCTGCGCCATGTCGAATCCGCCGCCGGTAGGCGATGCCGGCAGCACCGATACCACCAGCGGCGACACTGTCAGCGGCGACACTATCAGCGGCGACGCGGGCGACGTCAAAATGGGCAACTGCGACGTGCCATAGGAGAGGCGATGAAACCGCAAGATTTTGAGAATGAAGAACTTTTGATGATGTTGCAGGACGTGTTGACCTCGGCGGCGTCGGGCCACACCGACAATCTGCGCTGCCCGGTCTGCGAGCGCGCCGATCTGGACTGCGCGGTGGGCGACGACGACTGGATCGAGGTCACCTGCCCCAAGTGTGGTCTGAATTTCAAGGGCTTGCTGGCCAATCCCGAAGAGAACTACACCCCCCGCAGCGGCAAGATCCGCGAAACCTTTGGATAGGCCCGCCTCATGACCAGCAAGCCCGTGCAGCAGTTGAAGATCCATGGCCACGAGCAGGTGCAGGTGCGGGTCATCCCGGACGCCGACACCGCTGGCGCCGACGGCGAGAATCCCTATTGGCAGGGCGAAGATGGCGACGACGACGTCCCGGCGCCCGAGCGCGGCTGCATCCAACGCGGCCTGTGCTGCAAGTCGAGCCCCGGCTGGTTTGCTCCGGGTGAGGTGGAGAAAGCCGCAGAACTCCTGGGGATCGCCCCTGATGCGCTGGTGCGCAGCAAGTTGGTGGTCGACCGCATCGAAGTCGACGGCCAGATCGTGCACACCTTTGCGCCGGTGAAGCTGGATCGCTTTGGCAAACCCGCCTTTGCCACCGGCAAGGTGGTGGACGAGCTATACCGTATGCTCAAGGGCACTTGTGTGTTCTTTGACGGTAAGGGTTGCCAAATCTACGCGGCGCGGCCGCTGGAGTGCGCGCGCTACCTGTGCTCGCAGCCCGCCGAAAAGAACTTGAGCCACGAAGAGTTGGCGCGGATGTGGCAGCAGGCCGGCTGATTGGCGCTGCGCCCCCTCGACAAACCGCAGGCCCAACCTACATTGCCTCGCCCCGCGCTGTTGCCGCCGCGCTCACGGGGAGTGAGCGTGGGGGAATAGCTGGGCGGAAATCCCGGTTAGAGCCATGTGCCAGTCGCCCGCGGGGGCAGTGGCGCGCGGCCAGACTTGGCCCAACGTGCAGGAGAGTGCCGGAACATGCAGGACATTCGCTCGCTCAACGAGATGATTCGCCAAGAGTCGCAGTTCGTCGACGCCATCACCGAGGAAGTGCGCAAGGTGGTAGTGGGGCAGACCCATATGGTGGAACGGCTGCTCATCGGCATGCTGACCGGCGGCCACGTGCTGCTAGAGGGTGTGCCCGGCCTGGCCAAGACGCTGACGTGCAAGACGCTGGCCAAGTCGCTGTCGATTGCGTTCCAACGCATTCAATTTACGCCGGACTTGCTGCCTGCGGACTTGCTGGGCACCATGGTCTACAACCCGCGCGACCAGAGCTTCTCGGTCAAAAAGGGTCCGGTGTTCACGAACTTGGTACTTGCCGACGAAATCAACCGCGCGCCGGCCAAGGTGCAGTCGGCTCTGCTGGAAGCGATGCAGGAGCACCAGATCACCATCGGCGACACCACCTTCAAGCTGGACGAGCCGTTCTTGGTGCTGGCCACCCAAAATCCCATCGAGCAGGAAGGCACTTATCCGCTGCCCGAGGCGCAGGTGGACCGCTTCATGCTGATGGTCAAGGTCGGCTACCCCACCAAGGCCGAGGAAGTGGCGATCTTGAACGCGGCCACCAGCGGCTACGAGCCCGAGATCAAAGCAGTAGTGGATGGCGAGCGGATCCTGCATGCGCGCAAGGTGGTGCAAGACATCCTGATCGACGACAAGCTGAAGCAGTACATCGTGGATGTGGTGTTCGCCAGCCGCGATCCCAAGGCGCACGGTCTGGCCGATCTGGCGGACTTCATTCAGTTTGGTGCATCGCCGCGCGCGACCATCTTCTTGACCCAGGCGGCCAAGGCCCACGCGTTCCTGCGTCACCGCGCCTTTGTGATTCCTGAGGATATCAAGGCGGTTGGCTTGGACGTGCTGCGCCATCGCGTCATTTTGACCTACCAGGCCGAAGCCGAGCAGCTGAGCAGCGACGACGTGGTGCAGCGCATCTTCGACCGCGTGCCGGTGCCGTAGGCCGCCCGCCATCGGGTAGCTGATCTGCGCGAATTCCCCAACGGATTCAACAGAACGTGGCATGAGCAACGCAACTCCCCAGAACAACGCCCAACAAAGCGCGGCCGACGAGGCCGTTTTGGACGTGGCCGATCGTGTCCGCCAGATCGAGATCATCACGCGGCGGCTGGTCAACGACACGTTGGCCGGCCAGTACCACGCGGTGTTCAAGGGCCGCGGCATGTCGTTCGACTCGGTGCGCGAGTACCAGCCGGGCGACGACGTGCGCACCATCGACTGGAACGTGTCGGCTCGTACCGGCGGCGTCTTTGTCAAGCAATACGTAGAAGAGCGCGAGCTCACGGTGCTTTTGGCGGTCGACCTGTCGGGATCGATGGGTTTTGGCACCAAGGACCGCAGCAAGCGCGACCTGGCCACCGAGATTGCGGCCGTGCTGGCGTTCTCGGCGCTGCGCAACAACGACCGCGTGGGCTTGGTGCTGTTTTCGGACCACATCGAGCAGTACGTGCCGCCCAAGAAGGGCCGCGCGCACGTGCTGCGCATGATCCGCGACTTGCTGACCGCGACGCCCAAAGGCACCCGTACCCGCCTGGATGGCGCGTGCGATTACCTGGCGCGGATCGTGCGCAAGCGCTCGGTAGTGTTCCTGTTGTCGGACTTCTTGCAGCCCGATTTCGAGCGCTCGCTGGGCGTGCTGGCGCGCCGCCACGATCTGGTGCCGCTGGCGATCGCCGACCGCGCCGAAATGACCCTGCCCAACCTGGGCGGCCTGGTGGCCCTGGAAGACGCCGAGACGGGCGAATTGCAGTGGGTGGACACCGGCAGCGCGGCCGTGCGCCAGCACTACTGGCAGCGGCAGCAGGTGGCACGGCGCAAGATGGAGCAAGCGTTGCGGAAACACGGTTGCGATCCGATCGAGGCGTGGGTAGGCGAAGACTATCTGGCGGGCCTGGTCACGTACTTCCGGCGGCGGGCGGCGAGGCAGTAGATGGCAAGGATACTGCTGAAAACGCATAGACTTTTGACGGTGCTCGCGCTACTGCTCACCGGCGTGCTTGGCGCAAATCGCGCGTGGGCGCAATCCGCCCTGCCTGCGGCGGCCTCGCCCGTGGGTCTGCCGGCGGCCGCGAGCGCGACCTCGCCGGTGCACATCGACGTCAAGTGGTCGAACACGCAGCCGGTTTTTGGCGAGCGGGTCGAACTGCGCGTGACGCTCACCTACCCGACCGGCTACCGGGTGTTCTTCCCCACCAAGCCCGATTTGCGCCCGCTATTGGTCGACACCCGCGACCCGGGCAAGGTCGAGCGAGTGGAGAAGGCCGGCACGGTGACTGAAACGATTGTCATTCCGGCGCTGGCGGTGCGAGTGGGTTTGGCCAAGACGCCGCCCATCGAAGTGCCGTGGCAAGCGGGCGCCCAAGGCAGCGCAGAGGCGCAAGCAGGGACCTTGACCGTGCCGGCCAGCCGCCTGCAGGTGAAGTCGCAATTTGCCAGCGAGACCAACGTGGTGCCGTCGCCGTTGCCGGCACCGCGGCCGCTGGTCGAAGAAAATACACCCCTGGAGATCGCTTTGGCGGCAGCCGCTTTGATGCTGCTTGCGGCGCTGCTCACCGCCGTGGGGTTGAAGTACTACCGCGATCGGGCGGCCCAGCGCGCCCCCAAAGAGCGCGTGCCGGCCCACATGGTGGCGCTGCAGCGCCTAGACGAATTTGACCGGTCGGGACGGGCTGAGACTGCAGAACCTCGCGACGTGTTTGCCGAACTGTCTGAGATTCTGCGCGAATACCTGGGCGCGCGTTATCACTTTGCCGCGCTGGACATGACCACCACCGAGCTGTTGGCGCAGCTGCAGGCCATCGAGGTGCGCGGGGTGAAACCCGGCGAGCTGCAGAGCTTTGCCGAGCTGTCGGACCTGGTGAAGTTCGCCCGTGTGCCGGCCAGCGGCGAAGAATTGCGCAACGAGGCAGCGTTCGTGCGCAAGGTCGTCGAGCGGACGATGCTCACCGTGGCCGAGCAAGAAGCCCAGCGGCGGGCCGAGGCCGAGCGCCTGGCACGGCAAAAGCGCTTGCGACTTGCGGTCATGGCGCCGGCGCCGCTGCGGTTGCGGGCGTTTGCCGTCGACCTGTTCGTGGGTGCGCTGTTGTGCGCCCTGCTCGGCTGGGTCGCGATCGACACGGGCAGCAAGTTGTTGTTCGACTTGAGCTATGTGCTCATCCTGGCCTGGTTGATGGTGCGCGATGGGCTGGCGGCGCAGTCGCCTGGCAAGGCCATCGTGGGCCTGCAGATTGCCCAGCACGACGATGGTGAGAACCCCGCCCCTGCGCGTTGGCACGCCAGCGAAGGCGACGATGTGCCCACGGCGCAACTGGCCAGCCTGGGCGCGCGGTTGGGTCGCAACCTGCTGCTGGCGCTGCCGCTCGCTGGGCTGATTGCCGAAGCGGTGACGTGCCTGTACCTGCCCGAGATGCGGCGCATGGGTGACCAGTGGGCCGCGACCCGGGTGATCGATGCGCGCTATGGCACGCGCCGCGGTACGCCCAGCTGGATGCCAGCGGTGCTGCTGGTGTTGCTCGCGGGGCTGCTGACGGCCATGCCCTTGCTGCTGGGAGGACGCCCGGGATGAACAGCGGCTGGACCTTTGAACATCCTTGGTTTTTGCTGGGCCTGGCCGTGCTGGCGGCGGCGGCGTGGATGCGTCTGCGGGCGCTGCCGGTGGCGTCCAAGGCTTCGTCCCTGACGGCGACGGCCGGCATGCCGGTGACGATGCGGCTGAGGTTGCGCAACTTGCCTGAGTGGCTGCGGATTGCCGGCCTGGCGGTGCTCACCGTGGCCATGGCCCGGCCGCAAATCGTGGACACCGAGGTGCTCTCGGGCGAAGGCGTCGACATCATGATCGCCCTGGACATGTCGGGCTCGATGAACGCCATCGACATGAGCCAGGACGACATCGCGGCGCTGCAGTCCAATGGCCAGGAGCCGGACAATCGCTTCGAGGCGGCGCGCAAAATCCTCAAGGACTTCATCCGCCACCGCAAGTCCGACCGCGTCGGCCTGGTGGTGTTTGGCAACGAGGCCTACCTGCGCTTCCCGCCCACCTTGGATTACGTGCGGCTCTTGAACGCCCTGGACGCGCTGGTGCTGGACGACGGGCGACGCACCCAAGAGAACCCCGGTCAGTGCATGAATAGCTGCACGATCAACGGCTCGGGCACGGCCATCGGCGACGCGCTGAACCGCGCTTTCATGCGCTTGGATCAGGCCAAAAGCCGCTCGCGCATGCTCATTCTGATCACCGACGGCAAGCAGGAAGGCGGCTCGATGGATCCGCTGACCGTGCCCAAGTACGTGGCGTCGCTGCCCGAGAAGGATCGGGTGAAGATCTTCACCTTCCAGGTCGGTTCGGGCAAAGAGACGCGCCTGCCCGCCTACGATCCGCTGCGCGGCAAGCCGATGACCGACCGTTTTGGACGGCTGGTCTACCAGCGCCCGGACCGGCCCTTCCCCACCGACCCGCAGCTGTTGGGCAAGATCGCCGACTTGACTGGCGGCAAGTTCTACGACTCGTACGATGCCGAGAAGTTTGCGAACGACTTCAAAGATTTGGAGAAAACCACCTTCCAAGTCAAGGTCCGCACCCAGCGCCGCGAGCTGTTCATGCCGTGGTTGCTCGCCGGCCTGGCGCTGATTGGGGCGGAATTGATCTTGCGGCGCACGTGGTTGCGTACCTTCCCGGCGTAGATCCACAAGGCCCTGCGTGGGCGAGGTGCCATGAACGGCGATACCCTGACCTTTGGCAATCCCTTGTATGCATGGGGCCTTGTGCCGGCCGTGCTGCTGGTGGTGTGGGCGGCGGTGCAGACGGCCCGTTGGCTCAAGCAGCTGGGCAAGCTGGGCACGGGCAAGGTGGTGGCGACTCTGGTGGAAGGCTTCTCGGTCCAGCGGCAGGCGACGCGGATTTTCCTTTGGGGTTTTGCGGTGATCCTGTTGGTGTTGGCGGCGATGCGGCCCCACTACGGTGTGCGCGAGACCGAGGTGAGCAACGCGGGCATCGACGTGGCGCTGGTGGTCGACGCGAGCAAGTCGATGCTGGTCAAGGACATCGTGCCCAACCGCCTGCAGGGCACGGTGCTGGAGATCAATGCGCTGCTGGGGCGGCTGGCCGGCGGTCGGGTGGCGTTGGTACCGTTTGCTGGAATTCCATTTGTTCAGTGCCCTTTGACCAGTGATCGTGATGTAGTACGTACTTATCTCGCGGACCTGAAGCCCGAGGACATCCCGGTGGGCGGCACCAATATCGGCCGCGCGCTGACGATGGCCACCGACCTGCTGACGGGCGAGCGCGAGCACGCCGAGGCGGAGCTCCGCGACAACCTGATGCCGCAGTTCAAGGGCAGCAAGAACAAGGCCATCGTGCTGTTCAGCGACGGCGAGGACCACGAGGGCGCGGCTTTGGATGCAGCGCGCAAGGCTGCGGAAAAAGGCGTGAAGATCTACACCGTGGGGGTGGGCTCGGCGTTTGGCGATCCGGTGCCACTCCTTGGGCCGGACGGCACGGTGACCGGTATTCTGAAAGATGAAAACGGCCAGCCGGTGTTCAGCAAGCTCAACCTGGACCTGCTGCAGCAGATTGCCCAGGCCACCGGCGCCAAGTCGTTCCACTACGCCAACCAGAGCATCGTGCCCGAGCTGTTCCCGGCCTTGGACGCGCTGGAGAAGGCGGAGTATCAGTCGCAATTCAAGCAGTTGGGTGAAGATCGCTTCCAGTGGCTGCTGGGCCCGGCGCTGCTGCTGTTGCTGGCCGAATTGGCGCTGGCCCCGCGGCGGCGGCAGCTAGTCGCGAAGGCGTTGATTGCGCTGCTGTTCGTCGCCGGCGTGACCCGGCCCATGGCGGCCCAGGCGGCGTGGATCGAGCGCGAAAATCCCGATATCCGCAATGGCCGCAGCCAAGTGGACGAGAAAAAGTATGGCGATGCTTTGCAATCGTTCAGGCAAGCTCAAGCAACCAGACCTGAACATGCCATGATTTGGTACGACATCGGCATTGCTCAGGGCTGGATGGGGCAACACGCCGAGGCCGTGACCGCGTTGTCGCGGGCTCTGGGTGCGCTGCCGCAGCGCGATGCCAAGCTGGAGGCGGACATCCACTACGCGCTGGGCACCACCCAGCTGGAGTGGGCGCGCAAGCTAGAGAAGGACCAAGCGAGCAACAAGCCCGCGCCGGACAAGGACAAGAAAGCCGACGACAAGCCGGCCGAGCCGCCGCCGCCCGAGCCGCCCGCCACGGACACGCCGCTGGCGCACTACAAGCTGGCCGTGCAAAGCCTGGAGCAGGCGCTGCTGGCGGATCCGACCCGCACCGACGTGCGCCGCAACCTGGAGCTGGCGCGCCTGGGGGCCTATCCGCCTTGCGCCAGCCGCGACAAAGAGCAGGAGCCCAATGACGCGCCGGAGCAGGCCAAGGCGCTGTCGCTGCCCGAGGGCCAGCGCGAGGCCACGCTGAACCTGCGCATGTGTCCGGGCGATCGCGACTTGTTCAAGGTGGGCGTGGAGCCGGGCGACCGCGTGACCGCCAAGGTGACGGCCAAGCCCGAGCCGGCGGGCGCGACCGAGGACTCGACCGCCGTGCTGGGGCAGCCCGAATTGGGCGTGGCCATGCTCAGTTTGGATGGCAAGCAGGTTCTGGGCGGCAGCGAGCCTGACGCCAAGGCCGTGCAAGAGGCGACGATGACCGGCTCGGGCACGCCGCAGACGGTGCTGGTCGATGTCCGCGACCGCGGCGAGGTCGAGACGCCCTACGACTTGACGGTGAAAATCCTGCCGGCGTGCCCGCGCATCGAGGACCCGGCCGAGCCCAACGACACGCCGGCGCAAGCGCGCGCCATTGCCGCGGGGCAGCCGGTGCAGGCGCGGCTGTGCCCAGGCAACGCGGACTACTTCAAGGTGGGCCTGCTGCCGGGCCAGGGCCTGCGGGTGGCCGCCAAGCCCAAGTACGATCTGGGGGCGCAGCAGCTCAACCTGGATATCGTCAATGGTTCTGATGGGGTGTTGGCCCACGGTATCAGCGGCAAGGATGGCCTGGCCACCCGCATCGTAGGGACCCCAGGCGGCGACGTGCTGATCCGCGTGGTGGGCGGCGTGGATACCGAGGCGGACTACGAGCTGCAGGTCGAGGTGCTGCCGCCTTGCGGCGAGCGCGACGACGCCTTTGAAGACAACGATCAGGCGCTGAGCGCGAACCCGCTTTCGGCCGAGATGCTGAGCAAGCCGCTGGAAAATCTCCAGCTTTGTCCGGGCGACGACGACTGGTATGCCGCAGACCTGAAGCAGGGCGAGAGCCTGTTCGTGGACCTGAGCGCCAGCTTGGAGGGGATGCCCGACGCCGCTGACCTTGCCGGGCAGCTCACCGTGGAAGTCTATGACGAGAAAGGTAACGTCTGGGGCCAGGGCGTAGGCAGCGCCGTCAGTCAGGGCGGCTCGCTGGTGCGGACGGTGGTGGTGCTGGAGCCGCCCGCCGGGCGCTACCGGGTGCGCGTGACGGGCGGGGGCGTCGAGGTGCCCAAATTCCCTGCGGCGGGCATTCAGAACCTGCCGGCGGCGCCGATTGGGCCCCCGGCCGGACCGCCCGTGCAACCCGGCCCAGGCGCTGGCCAAATCGGTGCGCCGCCGCCCGGCCCGGCGCAGCCGGCCCTGCCGAATCCATTGCCCGGGATGCCGCAAGGCCTGTCGCAGGGTCTCCCGCCCGGCGTGCAGGTGGGGGCTCCGCACGGGGCCGCGCAAGGCATGGCCCCCGGCGGTCAGCCCGGCCAGCCAGGTCAGCCGCCGATTCCCCAGCCGATTCCGCATATCGCGCTGCCGCCCGGATCGCCCACGCCGGGCGTGGACCACCAGCACCCGCAGCTGGATCTGCCGTATACGCTTCGGTTGCGCATCTTGCCGCCCTGCCCGGAGGGCAATGACGAGCAAGAGCCCAACAACACTGCAAAAGACGCCAAGCCGATCGAAGTGGGGTCCGAGCACCTGCTGCGCATCTGCAAGGGCGACACCGATTGGTTGCAGTTGTCGCAAAAGGCGGGCCAGAATCTGCAGGTGACCGCCCGCTACGACCGGTCGCACGGCGCGATCGACCTGGCGGCCTGGGACGAGAGCGGCGTCAAAGAACTGGCCCACGCCCAGACGGCCACGGGCGACGACAGGGCCGGCAAGGATCAGCCCGACACGCCGGCCGCCCGCCGCAGCCGGACCACCGTGCAAGGGCTGATGATTCCAGCGGGAAAGGCGGACCGAGTCGTCAAGCTCAAGGCCTTTGCCCCAGGTGGGACTGAGAACTTCTACGTGCTGCGGGTGGAGGAGCCGCCGCCGCCCAGCGACAAAGACAAGCAGCAGCAGGATCAGCAGGACAAAGACAAGCAGGACAAAGAAAAGCAGGACAAGGACAAGCAAGACCAAGACAAGAAGGACGAAAAGGACAAGCAGGACCAGAAGAAAGACGAGAAGAAGCCGGAAGAGCAGCAGAAACAGGAAGACCAGGAGCGGCTGAAGCGCCAGATGGAGCGCAACGACCACAACCCGAGCAACCTGGAAGCGCAGGAGGCGCTGCGCAACTCGCCGTTCAAGAACCAACGGCCGGACAAGGACTGGTAGCGCATGGCGGCAGGGCTGGACATGGCCAACTGGACCCGCGGCGACCCGAGACGGGGTCGACTGCAAGGGGTTGGTTCGCGATGGACGCTGCCCGGGCCGGTTGGCTTTGCGTCTGTGGGAGTCCGGCCGCTGAAGCAGCGGGCTATCATGACGCCGTCCCTCTACAGGGACGGCTTGGTATCTTCTGGTGTGAACTTGGGTTTGTCGAGTTTGGTGCCGGATCGCAGGGCGCTCGTTGGGACGGAACCGGACGTCGGCGGAGGCCGACGGCGCAATGATAGCCCGCCCTTTCAAGGGCCGGGCACCCCCATGACGCCGTCCCGGGAGGGAGCCCGGCCGGGTCGCGTCCTGGGCGTCCTGGGCATCCTGGTGGCCATGGTCCTGGCGCTGGTGGCCCTGCCGGCGGCGGCGTGGGCCGAAGTCCGCCTGCAGCTGCGGGTTTCGGCCAACCGGGTGACGCTGGAAGACCAGCTGCAGGTCGTGGTCAGCGCCGCGGGGGAATTCGACGCCATCAGCGAATTGCACAGCGATGGCTTTGACTTTCAACAGGGCGGCCATCAGACCCAGGTCAGCATCCTCAACGGGGCCATGACCCGCATCGAGAGCTTTACCTTCATCGGTTCGCCGTCCAAGCCGGGCACATTCAAGCTGGGACCGGTCGAGGCGAGCTTGGGCGGTCACGCGGTGGGCAAGTCCAACACGGTGGACGTGACCGTGGTGGGCGAAGAGCAGGCGGCCGGGCCTGGGCAAAAGCCCGAGATGGCTTCGGACTTGCGGACGTATGCGGGGCAGCCGGTGTTCGTGCGGCCGGTCTTGTCGGTGACTCAGCCCTATGCGGGGCAACAGGTCATCGTCGCGTGGGAGCTGTACTGGGCCCAGAACATGCAGTTGCAGGGCATCCGCGAGACCAGCGGGCCCAAGCTGGATGGGCTTGACCCCGAGGACCTGCTGAAGGACCACCCCAAAGCCGAGCCGGTCCGCATCGGCGGGCGGCCCTACATGCGGCAAATCCTGCATCGCGTGCTGATCAATGCGCCGCGCGCGGGCATCTATCCACTGCAGGGGCCGACTTTGCGCGTGGAAGTGGGTGATTTCTTTGAGACCAAGGCGGCCAAGCTGGTGTCGCCGACCCTGGAGATGCAGGTCCGCGCCCTGCCCGACGCGGGCCGACCGGCCGACTTTGACCCGGCGAGCATCGGCAAGCTACAGATGTCCGCGACGTTGCAGGTGGCGGGCAAGACCGCGACCAGTCACAAGGTCAAGGTGGGCGAGCGATTGTTGCTGCAGGTCGCGGTGACCGGCGAGGGTAACCTGCTGGCGCTGAAGGCCGTGGAACCGCCCAAATTGCAGGGGATGACTGTAGAGGCTCTGCCTGGGCGGACCCGCGACGGCGTCCGGACTGGCGAGCGCGGCAGCGAAGGGACGCGCACCTGGCAGTATATCTTGAGTTTCTCGGCACCGGGCCACTACGAACTGCCCGCCATGGCGTGGGCGAGCTTTGATGCAGCCACGGGCACGTATGTGCGCTCGGCAGCTGGACCTTTTGAGGTGGTGGTCGAGGGCGAGGCCCAGCCTGCGGCGGCTGCGGCTCCGACCGATGCCAAAGCGCCCCCGGCTGTGGGGAACGAGCCTGGACCTGCGGCGGCGCCGAGTGGAGCGGCCGCACCGGCCCGTCGCGGCGTGCCCCGGCCGATTGCCCCGGCGATGGGGCTGAATGCGGACACGACCTTGCCTTGGCACGCGCAGCCTTGGCTGTTGGTCCTGGCGGCCTTGCCCTGGTTGGCGGCGGCGGGCCGCGCCGTGTGGGCCCTGTTGCAGAGACGCCGCCAGCGTTTGGCGCCGACCCTGGCCCGCGCGGGTGCACCGGGGCGGGCCAAAGAGCGGCTGAAGGCGGCGGCTCAGCTGGAGCCCGCGGCCGGCTACGGCGAAGCGCACCGGATCATCGAGCAACTGATCGAGGAGTTGAGCGGTGCCTCGGTGACCGGCCTGGCCGATCAGGCGCTGCGCGAGCGGTTGGCGGCGCTGGGTCTGAGCGAGGCGGCGGTCCGTAACCTGGCTGACTTGATGCAACATTGCGACTACGCGCGCTATGCGCCGGGCGGCAACCGGCCGGCGGACTTGAGCAGCACTTGCGACACCCTGGCTGGCTTGGTCGACGAGTTGGCCGGCGCCCTTCGCACCGGGACGACGGGCAAGCAGCGGGCGGTGGGTCATGCGGCGCTGATCCTGTTGGCGGCGCTGCTTTTGCTGCCGGCGGGTCGGCCGGCGCAGGCGGCGTCGCTGGAAGCAAGCTTTGCCCAAGGCAACCAGGCCTACGTCGCCGGCGACTACGCGGGCGCGGCCAAGGCCTACCAGAGCCTGTTGGACCACGGTGCGCGCACCCCGGCGGTGCACTACAACCTGGGCAATGCCCTGGCGCAGTCCGGTCACCTGGGCGCTGCGGTGGGCCAGTACAAGCAGGCGCAGCGGCTGGGGCCCGACGGTGTGCTGGCGGCCGACATCGACGGCAACCTGGCGGCGGTGCGCGGCGACCTGGCCGAGCAGGCGCGGCGACGGCACGAGACCCTGCATGTCTTTGACGAGAGTCCCGAGGCCGATGTCGCCCTGGCGCGCGCGGCGCCGCGGAGAGCCCTGGCCGTGCTGGCGATTCTGGCCGGCGCGCTCGCCGTTGGCCTGCTTTGGCGGCGGCAGCGGCGCGGCGGCGGCTGGCTGCTGGGCGTAGGCGCGGGTCTGGCGACGGTCGTGCAGCTGTTGGCCCTGGCCTGGTGGGGGTTTGCGCGGCATGTCGACGCGGCGGTGGTCGAGGCCATCGTGGTCGAGGAAGACGCCAGCCTGGCGCCGTGCCAAGGCGTGGGCGAGACCATCGGCCTGCCCGAAGGCTTGGGCGTGCGCCTGCAGCGCGAGCTGGCTGACGGCCGCATCGAGGTCCGTCTGACCAACGGCCGCCAGGGCTGCATGCAGCCCAAATCGCTGGATATCCTGAAATAGCGTCCGCTGCAGGCGCGGCGTCCAGAGGCTGGCACAAGCCGGGATGGTACGGCACTCCTGGGGATTTGCCGTGGCAATTGCCTGACGAAACCCGCCACAGTCGAACATTGCGAAATGCCTTGCTATTCGCCGAACGCTGATGCAATGTATTGAACTGCATAGCGAAATGCACTGGCCGTCGCCTTGAGCTTTGCCCCCGGCGCGGGTACCCTGGCCGCCGTGGAGGGTCGGGTAGTTGCGGCAAATCACTCCAAAAGCCAGGGTGTTCGTGGTCTCGGACTCGACCGGTCATACGGCCGAGACTTTGACGCGGGCTGCCTTGGGCCAATTTGGCGCGGAATCGCCGGAAATCGAGCGGTTTGGCGGCATGGAGTCGATCGCCGACATCGAGCGGATCGTTCAATCTGCCAAAGCGCGGCCGACACTGCTGGTCTATACGCTGGCCCAGCCCGACGCGGCCGAGGCGATGCGCTGGCTGACCGAGCTGCACGGCGTGGCGGCGGTAGACGTACTTGGTCCGGTTTTGTCTGGGCTTACGCAGGTGCTGGGCCGCGCGCCCACGCCCCTGGCGCGGCCGTCGACTGGGAGCAAGCACGAAGAGTAGCGAAACAAAGACAGGGCGGCCCAGATGGGCCAAAGGCGCGCGACTCGCCAGTACCGTCGCGCTGCAGGATTCAACCAAGGAGCTGAGGATCATGAGCAACGTCAAATACGTGTACGCGTTTCACGAGGGTGCGGCCTCGATGAAGGCCCTGCTGGGCGGCAAGGGCGCCAACCTGGCCGAGATGGTCAACCTGGGCATCCCGGTGCCCCCCGGCTTTACCATCACCACTGAGGTGTGCAACGCCTACTACGCCAACAAGCAGAACTATCCTGCCGAGCTGACGGGCCAGGTCGAGGCGGCGGTCCACGCGGTCGAGAAGGTCATCGGCCGGGATTTTGGTGCACCGGACAACCCGCTGCTGTTCTCGGTCCGCTCGGGCGCGCGGGCGTCGATGCCGGGCATGATGGACACCATCTTGAACTTGGGCCTGAACGACAAGTCGGTCGAGGGCTTGGCGAAGGTGACCGGCAACGCCCGCTTTGCCTGGGACAGCTACCGCCGCTTTGTGGCGATGTACGGCGACGTGGTGCTGGGCCTCAAGCCTGTGGACAAGAAGGAGGAAGACCCCTTCGAGCACATCTTGGAGCAAAAGAAGCACGCGGTGGGCGCCAAGTACGACACCGAGCTGAGCGCGGACGACCTGCGCGATCTGGTCAAGCAGTACAAGGCCGCGATCAAGTCGAAGCTGAACGTGGACTTCCCCGAGGATCCCTGGCAGCAGCTGTGGGGCGCGGTGGGCGCGGTGTTCCAGTCGTGGATGAACGACCGGGCCATCCACTATCGGCACATGAACGGCATCCCCAGCGAGTGGGGCACCGCGGTGAACGTGCAAACGATGGTGTTTGGCAACCGCGGCGACACCAGCGGCACCGGCGTGGGCTTTACCCGCGACCCGGCGCTGGGCGAGGACCGCATCTACGGCGAATTCCTGATGAATGCCCAGGGCGAAGACGTGGTGGCCGGCACCCGCACGCCGCTGCCGCTGCCCGAGCTCGAGGGCTACCTGCCCGAGGCGTACACCCAGCTCATCGACACCTGCAAGCGCCTGGAGCGGCACTTCACCGACGTGCAGGACTTCGAATTCACCATCGAAGACAAGAAGCTGTGGATGCTGCAGACCCGCACCGCCAAGCGCCACCCGTTCGCGGCGGCGCGTATCGCGGTGGACATGCAGGAAGAGGGCCTGATCGACGAGAAGACCGCGGTGCTCCGCCCCGAGGCCGACGGCATCGCCGCCTTCCTGGCGCCCATCTTTGACCAAGACGCCAAGAAGGCCGCGCTGGCCGAGGGCAAGGTCATCGCCAAGGGGCTGCCGGCGGGTCCGGGCGGCGCCAGCGGGCGGGTGGTGTTCCACGCCAGCGACGCCGAAGCGTGGAAGGCCAAGGGCGAGAAAGTCCTGCTGGTGCGCAAGTTCACGAGCCCCGAAGACATCCGCGGCATGGACGCGGCCCAGGGCATCTTGACCGCGCAGGGCGGCATGACGAGCCACGCGGCGCTGGTGGCGCGGCAGATGGGCAAGGTGTGCATCGTGGGGTGCGGGGCGCTGAACATCGACTACGAGCACGGCACGCTGCAGGCGGGCGGGCACACGGTCAAAGAGGGCGACTGGCTGTCGATCGACGGCTTTACCGCCGAGGTGATCCTGGGCGAGCTGCCGACCAAGCCGAGCGAAGTGCAGCAGGTGCTGGACGGTCAGCTGGAGGCGAGCAAGTCGCACACCTACCAGCAGTTTGCCAAGCTGATGGCGTGGGCGGACAAGTACCGGCAGCTGGAGGTGTGGACTAACGCGGACTCGCCCAAGCAGGCGGCGACGGCGGTGCGGTTTGGCGCGCAGGGCATTGGCCTGTGCCGGACCGAGCACATGTTCTTTGAGGGCGAGCGGATCCTGCACGTGCGGCGGATGATTCTCAGCCAGAACGCGGCGGACCGCGACGAGGCGCTGAAGGCGCTGTTCCCGATGCAGAAGGGCGACTTCTACGGCATCTTCAAGGCGATGGCCGGGCGGCCGGTGACGGTGCGCCTGCTGGACCCGCCGCTGCACGAATTCCTGCCGTCGCGCGAGGCGCTGAAGCCGGCGGTCTTTGGGGAGAAAGTGGCGGGCGTGGCCAAGGAGCTGGGCATCACGTCGCACGAGGTGGAGGCGCGCATCGAGGCGCTGCATGAGTCCAATCCCATGTTGGGTCACCGCGGCTGCCGCCTGGGCATCACGTTCCCGGCGATCTACGCGATGCAGATCCGCGCCATCGTGGAAGCGGCGTGCGACCTGGTGAAGGAGGGCCTGCCCGTCAAGCCCGAGATCATGATTCCGCTGGTGGGCACCGAGCGCGAGATGCAGCTGACCGGCGCGCAGGCCAAGGAGATTGCCGACGAGGTGATCGCGAAGGAGGGCCTGCCCGTCAAGCCCGAGATCATGATTCCGCTGGTGGGCACCGAGCGCGAGATGCAGCTGACCGGCGCGCAGGCCAAGGAGATTGCCGACGAGGTGATCGCGAAGGCGGGGGTCAAGCTCCACTACTTGGTGGGGACGATGATCGAGCTGCCGCGGGCGTGTGTGGTCGCGGATGTGATTGCCAAGACGGCGGAGTTCTTCTCGTTTGGGACGAATGACCTGACGCAGACGACCTGCGGCATCTCGCGCGACGACACCAAGGGCTTCATGGGTGCGTATGTGGAGCAAGAGGTGTTTGCCAGCGACCCGTTCCAGAAGATCGACCAGCAGGGCGTGGGCGAGCTGATGAAGCTGGCCATCGGCAAGGGCCGGACGACGCGGCCGGGGCTGCAGATTGGCATCTGCGGGGAGCACGGTGGCGAGCCGACTAGCGTGATGTTCTGCCATGACATTGGGTTGAACTATGTGAGCTGCTCGCCGTTCCGGGTGCCGGTCGCCCGTTTGGCGGCGGCGCAGGCGGCGATTCAGAAGCCCAGGTAGGTTTTCGGGCGGGGCTGGCGGTTCGCCGCCTGAAACGGGCTCAGCTTGCCACGCCAACCCTCCACCCCGCAGCGTATCGGCTGCTGCCTCCCCACTTTGGGGCAGAAGTTGGGGGCCTGGGCTTCCAGGAGCGGGAGTCGGCACGGTTCCGCTTTCGGGGGTACGAGCAGGCCTCCGTGCGTGCAACGCGGGCCTGTAACCGACGTACTGGGACAGAACTCAGAAATTGTCCCCGGCTTTCCGTTCGTCGAAAGACGCGACGCCTGGCATGATTGGCGCGGCACAACGCCTCAGCCCTGGTTGAGCTGGCAGCACAGTGGATGACATATCTTGTCGGATCCACAGACAAAGTTTGCGGGGCAGTCGCAGGTCGCGGTGCAAAACGGCGTAGCGGCCAAGCACTTGCCGCACCATGCCGTATTCGTGATGCAGACGAGAAATGGCTTGGAGCAATCCGAATCAGTCACACATCCGCACGTGCTTGGCCACGCCGGATAGGTGGCGCAATGCCCTTGAAGGCAATTCTTCGACGGGCAATCGTCGTCGGAGGCGCAGGGTTCGGTGATCTTGAAGCAATGGCCCTTTTGCTCGAACAGGCCGCAATCGGTCTGGAGTACGTCGGGTGCGGGTGTTGCCTTGCAGTCCCATGGCACAGTGTCCAGCATCGCCGAGCCCGAATCCGTGTCATCCGGGACTCCGGCTCCCGTCACGTCCGCACCGTCGCCGAGCGGAGTGTCCGGGAAGTTGCCGTCTGCCACTTCGTCCGAAAGCGCCGCCATGTCGACCATTCCATCAGCCGCTGCAGTGTCGGGTGGTTCGAGGTCGCTGGGGATGGCGTCCCAGACCGGGATGATGTCACTGGCTTGCACGGCGGCTTCGAGGCCGGCTTCACCATCCGAAGGCCCAGCCCCACCGTCCGCTTCCCCCGCGTTCAGGGCATCGGTTAGGTCATTTTGACCGAGGTCGAACAGTTCAACCTGGGCGTCCGCTGTGCCTGTATCCTCTCCTGCGTCCGACACACTGGCTGCGTCTGCTGCGGCGACGCTTGCATCAGGGCCCAATTCGCCGTTCGCTGGTGCCACGGCAACGTCGAGAGGGAAGGGGCCAGCTACGCCCCCGTCGGCGCAGCCAGAGGTGGCGACGGCCGCGAGCAGCAGGTGGCGCCAGGCCATTGGGCTACGCCACATTGCCGATACCTGGGACGAAGCCAAACCATTTGACCGCACTGCAACCGCCAACCTTGTCGAGCTTGGCCTGGAGATTGACCCATAGGTCCGGGCCCTGTCCAGGAAAGGCAAGGGACTTGAGCATTTGAACGCTGAACTTGTCGCCCAACACCTTGAAGACGCGGGTGGTCTGGCACGCCGCGTCGCTGGCGGGCACAACAAGCCCATCTGCAACGTCAAGGCAGTGGAGCTTGAGAAGAAAGTCCGGAAGCGTTTCTGCTGCCAGCTCGTAGACCTGCCGGCCTACGTTGACGCACTTGTTTGCGTTCGTAACGGTTGGTCCAAACCAATTGTCATATTGTTTTCCGTCGATCAGCAGTTGCGCCGTAGGCCAACTTGCAAAGGGCATCGAGACGATCATGCCGCCATTCACGATGGGTAAGTCGTGGGCATATATGTTATAGGGATCATCAGCATGGCTCAAGTAGGCATCTTCGCTCGGAAAGTATGGCAAGGCGTGAGCGCAGGGTGCAGTGCAAGTGGCGGGAATACCAATGGACCACAAGATGCTGGCCATGGCAGCCGCGGATCCTTGACAGCCTTGGGTCCAATGGTCGAACTCGAACGCGCCAGTGACAGTAAACGTGGCCGTGCCGTCGACCAGCCGAGACACGGGCATGCCATAGCGATGCTGCCAGACGGCCTCCGTTCCTTGCGCGGTCAGAACGTCGGTTGGGCTCGCAGAATGGTCGGCAAACTCACGAAACCAATTCAGCAGGTTTACAATTGTTTGCAGCCGCGTGCCGGCGAGAATCTTCTCCTTCTTCAGGAACGCCCACACAAACAGCGGATTTGCTGGCACCACAGTCAGCGATTGCCCTGGCAGACGCTTGAGCGTGTAGCCAGTCGCCGGGTAGAGCTTGGCCAGTGGCGTGGTAGTCAGCTTATAGGACTTGTAGGCAGAGTTGGCGTACCAGGCAAAGTTGGTCTGGCCGTCCAGGAGCAGGTCCAGGGCTGCCTCATCGAGCGAAGCAAGCGTCCAGGGCACCAGCCCGAGCAATTCAGATGCGAACAGATAGGCAACGTGATCCACATAACAGTTCCAAGCGGTCTCGAACGACCAGACCGTGATGTCACCGGCGCCCCAAAACCGCCCAAATCCGGCGAAAACCGCAAGCTCAGCCACGCGACCGTTCGGCACGTTGCCTGGCTCGCTCCTCGCGCTCTTGCTGACCG
>JBBISH010000094.1:0-25683 GCA_037441385.1 Myxococcales bacterium | reverse complement strand
AACAAAACTACGGGTTCATGGATTGGCCGGCCTGCTCTGCACGGGCAATCCTGACGGTGTAGTGAAGTTGGCGGCAGGTGCGGATTTCACCGGATGATGGCGGGTTCTGGGGGCCGTTTACAGCACTCGACCGGCTTGCCCTGGCACTGGCCCGAGCCCGAACAAGTGGCCTCGGTCAGGCACTTGTTGGTGTTGGCGCAGCTGGTGCCCGCGGGCACGCTCGCCGTGATGCACTTGCCAGACGGCTTGTGGCACGAGTCCATGGTGCAGTCGTTGCCGTCGTCGCACATCGCGTCCGAAGTGCAGGTGGCGTCAAAGACTTTCAGGTCGTCGACAAACGCGCCCGCGCCCGAGTTGCCGATGCAGTCGACCCCGTAGAAGGTGAAGGTCAGGACGAACTTGCTGCCGGCGTTGGCGCTCAGGTCTAGCTTGACCAGCTCCCACGGGTTGCTGGGCGGGTCCAAGTCCGCGATCTGGCTGGTGGTGGTGGCGTCGGCGCCGATGCCCACGACCAGGTTGTCGTACGAGCCGGTCTCCCAGCTGCCGGCGTAGCGGAAGGTCAGGGTCAGGGGCGCGCCCTTGCTCATGCTGGTGGCGTCGATGACGGGCGAGAACGCGCGCAGCTTGCCGGGCAGCTTGTCGTTGGGGCAGGCGAAGTCCTTGCCGTTGTTGAAGTTGAGCGAGCAGTCGGCCGAGTAGAAGCCGGGGTTGCCCGGCGTGGCGTCGATGGCCCAGAAGGCGGCGCCGGCCGGCGAAGGATCAAGCGTCCAGTCCTTGGCGTCGCCCGACTGGCAGCTGAAGGTGGTGGAATACAGCACTTTGGCGCCGCAATTCGGGACAGGCGTCGTGGTGCAGCCCTTCTTGGGGTCGCAGCTGTCGCTGGTGCACTCGTTGCCGTCGTTGCAGGTCTTGGGCTTGGTCGCGCACTTGCCGGCCTCGCACACGGGCTGCAAGCACAGGTCGGCGCCGGCCTTGCAGGCGCTGTCCGAGGTGCACGCGCAGCCCAGGTCCACGCAAGGGGCGGCGGTGTCGGCCGCGTCGGCGCTGTCGGCTTGGGTGGTGTCGCCGCCCACGCTGCCGTCGCCGGCCAGGGTGTCCACGCTGGCCGTGTCCGTGGGTACGACGGCGCTGTCGCTGCCCGTGTCGGCCGCGCTGCCGGTGTCGACCGCGCCGCCGCCGTTGTTGTTGCTGGGCGCGGCCTCGCAGCCGACCAGCACCAGCGCGGCGCTTAGAGCCAAAGCGACACCGTAGCGGTGCCCAAAGCGAAAAAGTCCCTTCATGATTCCTCTTGCAGCTTGGCGTGGCCGGGCTAGTCCGGGGGCCCAAAGGCGGCGCGGAATTTGCGGCAGATTGCCAGATTCGTCAAGCGGAATCCCGCGGTTGCGCTTTGGCCGAATTCCTACCCCAGCAGCGGAGCCAGGCCCGAGGCACGCGTCACGGTCCGCCCGAGCGCCGCTTGCAGAGCCGCCTCGCTTCCCGCCCAGGTCAAGCGAACTTGCGCGCGGGTCATCGCCGTGTACACCAGCTCGCGCGTCTGCAGCGGCGACGGGCCGTCGATCAGCACCAGGGCCACGTGGCGGAACTGCGAGCCTTGGCTTTTGTGCACCGTCATCGCCAGCGCGCCCGCGTGCGGCGGCAGCCGGGCGATCGGCACTTCGCGCGCGCCGGGCCACATAGCCTCGGGTTCGCCAGCCGGGCTGGCCACCGGGAACAGCACCGTCAGCTGCTGGCCCTCGCCGCACACCGCCAAGCCGATGTCGCCGTTGCGCAGGTCGACGTCGTAGGCGTTCTCGGTCACCAGCACCGGCTGACCGAGCCACAGCCCCGCCTCGCGCGGCAGTTCGTCGCGGTTGCCCGCCGTCGCCTCGGGGCGCTCGCGCCACGCCGCCGTCAAGGCGTCGCGAATCCGCACACCCAGGGCCTCTTCCAGACCGGCGACCCCCAAGGGCCCGGATCGGTGGGCGGCCAGCACGCGATACTGCCCCAAAGCGAACAGCAACTGCCGCCGAACCCGCGGTTCGCGCAGCGCGGCCCGACCGCCTTGGCGCAGGTATTCCCCCAGAACGGCCGCATAGCCGCCCGGCGCGGTATAGGGCGCCGCCAGGGTCTCCATCGCCGCCGTGCGGTCGGCCACGGTGGTCAGCTGGACCGGGCGAATCGGCTCCACCTCGCACAGCTCCTGGGCGATCGGCCGGCGCCCGTTCAGCAGTTGCACCGCCTGCGCCAAGCTGGTCGGGTCGCTGGCCTGCACCGCCGCCGCCACCGCGCTGACCAGCGGCGCATCGGCAAACCGGTAGTTGACGGTCAGGCGCACCAAGCTGGCGTGCAAGGGCGACTCCGGCTGGCTGGCCGCCTGGGCGATATCGGCCAGAACCGTGCCCACGTCCACACTGGCGAGCTGGTCGCGGTCCCCCAGCAGCACCAGCTGCGCACCCGGCGCCACCGCGTCGACCAGCTGGCCCATCAGCGGCAGGTCGACCATCGACGCCTCGTCCACCACCACCACGTCGGCCGGCAGCGGGTGGTCCGCGTCGTGGCGCACGCTCCCGTCCGGCCGCCGGCCCAGCAGCTTGTGGACCGTGGCCGCCGGCAGGTTCGCCAGGGTTTGCGCGACGTGATCCTCTGTCGGCGCCGCAGCCTGGGCCTCGCGCATCGCTTCGGTCATGCGCACGGCGGCCTTGCCGGTCGGCGCCGCCAGCACCACTCGCAAGTCGGTCCGCTCGCTCAGCAACGCCGCCAACAGCAGGCGAATGCTGTAGGTCTTGCCAGTACCCGGACCGCCCAAGATCAGGGTCAGCCGCCGCCGCGCCGCCTGGGCCAGCGCCGTCGCCAGCGCCTCTTTGGCGGGGCGGTGCTCCGGCTTGGCGCCCTGCAAGAACAGCCGTTGCAATGCCGTGTGCAGGGGCTGCTCCGCCGGGGCGTGCGCCGCCGTTTCGTTCGCCATCGTCCGCAGTTGCGCGGCCAGGCGCGCCTGCACGTCCCACAGCCGCTGTGTCATCAGCAGGTGCTGGCCGTCCGGCAGCGGTTGCGCCACCAGCGGCCGGTCGCGGGCACCGTCCAGGCTGACCAGCGGCGACGCCAGCACCGCGCGCTCCCAGCCGTGCAGGTCACGCGGCCAAAGCTCGCTCGCCGCGTCAGCAGAAGGGGGCGCAAGCTCGGTCGCGCGCAGCAGATTCACGCCCACATGGCCGCGCCGCTGCATCCCCACCGCCAGCGCCGCCGCCACCAGCATGGCGGGGTCCAGCGACCCGTAGCGGCGCAGGGCCGTGTCGACCAGCAGCACGTCGGCGTCGCTCAACACGCCGGCCTCCAGCAGCGGCGCCGCCCGCTCGCCCAGCTGGGAATTGTGCAGGTACAAGCCTTTCATTGGACCTCGGCAGTGGGCAGGCCCAGCAGCGCCCGATCCAGGGTCAAGACGGCCTCGCGCGGCCAGCGGTCGGCCCACACGCCCAGGCAGTGGCCCTGCCAGCGCGGCGTGCTCGGCCCGGCCATCCCCTTCAAGAACAAGTACAAATGCCCACCGATGTGGCGGTCGTAGCTGTACACGCTGCCCAGGCGCGCCTGCAGCATCCGGTGCAAAGCCAGCGTGTAGACCAGGGCTTGCAGGTGGTAGCCGGCGTGCGCCATCGCCCACTGCAGCAGCGGCCGCGTGTAGTGAACTTGGGCCAACCGCGGCGCCTCGCGCCCCTGCGCCCGCGCCACCATCGCCAGGTGGCCGGCCAGCCACTCGGGCCCGCGAATCGCGTTGCTTTTGTAGTCCACCACATAGTAGCGCGCCGCCGCGCCGTGGCCGCCGACGCGGAAGGTCAGGTCGATGAAGCCGGTCAAGAACCCGGCGATTTCGGGCAAAAGCGCCCGCACCTGGTCGTCGCTTTGGCAGAGCAGGGCCTGGCACCAGTGGGCCCCGCCAAACTCGGGGTCAGCGGCGGCCAGGGCAAAGGCGCGGCGCACCCCGGCCACATCCAAACGACCTGTGCTTGCAACGGGTTCCGTGGTCTGGGCCGGTCGGTAGTCGGCGCCCGCGCCCAGGCGCAAGTCAAAGGCCAGCTCGTCCAGGCGATGCTCCAACGCCAGCCCGCCCAGGGCAAAATCCACGGGCAGCTGCAGAGTCCCAGTGGGCGCCAACGGCGTGCTCAGCCACTGCGGCAACAGCTCGGCCAACCTGTCTGTAGCCTCGACTGGGCCGGGGACGACGCCAAACCGCTGCGCCAGCTCGCCCACCAGCCTGTGGATGGGCCGCCCATCCTTGGCCGTCAGTGGCGGACGGGTGAAGTCCATCTCTTCAAAAACGCCGTGAATCCAATCGCCCGTGGCCGTGCCCCCCGGCAGGTCGGCGCCTGCAGCTGGCTCCAACAGCCAGGCGTGGCGACCCAGATCCCCCAGGGCCTGCAGCTCGACCTCGGCCACGTCCGCTGGTTCTTCGGCATTTTCGCTTGCACCGGTCAGCAGCGTCGGGTTGCCCAGCTCGGCCAGCGCCCGCGTCGGCTCGTCGTCGTCGACCCCGCGCCCCGCCGCCAGCGAGCTGAAGCTGGCCACCTGCCAATGCGAGCCCAGCGGCAGCTCGGCGCGGAAGGGCAGGGCCTGCGGCATGATCACGGCTTGACTAGCGCGCGGCCGCCACGGCGACGCCGGGGCCGGCGGCAGCTCCTCGCTCCAACCCAAGTGGTCGGGGTGGTCGCGCTCGATCTCCGCAAGGCGCGTCGTCAGCGCCCCCAGCCAGGCCGCCTGTTTATCCGCCGCCGCGCTCGCCTTTTTGTCACTGGCCGGACGGCAGCGCTCCAACCAGCCCGGGCTGTCGCCCTGCAGCACCAGCCGCGCCAGGGGACCGGCGGCAGCGACGTCGTAGCGGTTCAGCCATGCGACCACGTGGTGGCGGGCCCGCGTCATCGCCACATACAACAGCCGCACCGACTCGGCCTGGGTGGCAGCGTCCGACCACTGCAGCGCCTCGCCGCGCGGTTCCGTGCCCTTGGCCGAAAGATCCAGCACGGACACGCCGTTCGACCGCACCAGCAGCGGTTGCCCCGACTCGGACTCCGTGCGCGGCGGCCAGGCAAACGGCAGCAGCACCACCGGGTATTCCAAGCCTTTGCTGGCGTGAGTGGTCACCAGCTGCACGGCCGCCGCATCGCTCTCTAGCCGGGTCGCCTGCTCGTCGTTGCGGTCGTCGGCCGCCGCCATTCGCCCGCGCAGCCACTCGCCCAGGCCGCGCGGCCCGCCCCGCGTGCGCCGGTCCTCGGCCTGGCCCAGCTCCAGCAGGTGCCGCAGGTCGGTGGCGCCGCGCTCGCCCCACAGACTGCCCAGCAGGCGCGCCAAAACGTCGAACTGCAGCAGCGTCTGGTCCAGCGCCCGAGCAAAACCCTGGGCAGGCCAGAGGTTGCTCAGCGTCGTCAGGTGCTGCCGCAGGTCCTGCCAGGCCAGCTGGTCGGCGGTCAGCGGCTCGCCTTCGTTGGGTTCGGCGATGGCCCGGGTCAGCTGGTCGGCGGTCCAGCCCACCAGCGGCGAAACGGCCAAAAGCCGCGCCGGCCGCTCGCTGGTCGGGTTCGCCACCGCGTCCAGCCAAGCCGCCAGCCAGTCCGCGGCCAGGCTGTGGAAGATGCTGCCGCGCGCCGCGGTCACCGCCGGGATCTGCCGCTGCGCCAGGTACTTGGCCAGGCTCGCCGCCTCGCGATGGCTGGCCACCAGCACCGCCAGGTCGCCGGGCCGCAAAGGGCGCTCGTGCCCCGACTTGTCCAGCAGCATGGCCGCCGATTCCAGCAGCGTCTGGCACTCTTGCGCGCACAGCTGCGCCAAGGTCTCGACCAGCTCCCCGCGGTTGGGGGCGCTGGTCGGCTCGCCGCCGTCGCAAGTGGCCGTGCACAGGCGGAATTCCACGGGGCGGCGTGGGCGTTGCGGGGCCCCGGCCAACGCCGGCAGATCGCGCAAACGCAGGCCTTTGTCCGCCGCGACGCCGGCATAGCGCACCGTGGCGGCGCCCGGACCGTCGGCCATGCTCAGCGGCAAATTCCCTTCGAGCCACAGATGGTTGAGGGCCTCGACCAGCGGCTGGTCGCTGCGGTAATTCGTGCCCAGCTGGAAGCACTCGGCTTGCGCGCGCGCCGCCAGGTACACGTCCAGGTCGGCGCCGCGGAACCGATAGATCGACTGCTTGGGATCGCCCACCACCAACAGCCGCGTGCCAGCCACGCCAAAAACACAATCCAGCACCTGCCATTGCGCCGAGTCCGTGTCCTGGAACTCGTCGACCAGCGCCGCCCGGTAGCGGTGACGGATCGCCTCGGCCAGCGTGCTGCGGCCCTGCCGCCGCTCGTCCATCAGGCGCTCGGCCAGCCGCGACAGCATGCCGTCGTAGGTCAGCTGGGCGCGGCGGTCGATCTCGGCCTGAAAGGCCCGGCGCACCCCCGCGGCAAAGTGCACCAGCGGCTGCGGCCACAGCATGTCCTGGACCTGGCAGGCCCGCTGGAACTGCAGCGCCAGCGGGTAGCCGGCAAATTGCTCCACCGGCCCGCCACTTGCGTCCCATTTGCCGCGCAGCACCTGCGGGTCCAGCCAGTGGGTATTGGCCTCGAAGGGCCGCTCGCCGCGCCGGCCGCCGCTCGTCAGCCACCCCTGCATGGCCGCGTCGACGTTTTTGGGCCCGCGACTCAGGCGGTTGTGCGGCTGACCCTTGGCTGCCGACTTGCTGGGCCGCTGCAGCTCGGCCTCCCACGCGGCCACTGCGGCGCGCCCCTCTGGGCCGAGCCACCACGCCGCGAGGCGAGCCAGCTCCGCCTGCCAGGCCGCCGCCACCGTCAGCGGATCTTGATACCGCGGCTCGGGTTCCGGCCGCAGCCGCGGCTCGCTGGCGCCCGTCATCGCCTTGGTCACCTCGCGCAGCCCGTCGGGCGACCAGCCCATGTCGGCCAGCGCGGCCAATTGCGCTTCGCTAGCGCGGGCATACACGTTGGCCAGCGCGTCGGCCACCAGCTGCTCGCGCACCTCGGCCGCCTCGCCCAGCACTTCCAGCTCGGCCTCTTGGCCCGACTCGAAGGCGAGTTCCTGCAGCATCCGCTGGCAGAAGCTGTGAATCGTCGCGATCGGCGCGCGATCGATGTCGGCCAGCGCCCGCGCCAACCGTACCGCCAAGGTGGCCCGGTCGTGTGACGCCGCAAGCCGCTGCGCCAACACGTCGCCGCCGGCCGGCTGCACGCCCTGCAGCACCCGCAACACGCTGGCCAAACGCTGGCGCACGCGGTCGTTCAGCTCGGCGGTGGCCGCCTTGGTAAACGTGATGACCAGGACCTTGTCGATGGGCAAGTCCGCCTCGGCCACCAGCTGGACGACGATGCCTTCGATCGCAAAAGTCTTGCCCGTGCCTGCACTTGCTTCCAAGAACAGCCGCGGTTGCGGCGGCAGCGGACCGGCGGGCGGCCACAAAGTCGGGCTCATGCCGCCTCCTCGGCGTCGGCGGCCCGCGGCGCAAAGAATTGGGCAGAAACCGCTGTGCCCGCAGCCAACGCGTCCAGGATCGGGCCGTAGACCCGCAGGGCCAAGCCGGCAAAAGACTCAGGCCCTTCGCTGGGATCCAGGTGCTCGGTCGGGTCCCAGCCCGCAAACAGGCTGCGCACCGCCGCGTCGCTGGTGTCGCCGGGGTCGCGATCGTCGGTTCCCTGCCACTTGCCGCGCACCGCCGCCCGCTGCTTGCCCGGCGCCGCCCCCGCCGTCTGTGCCCAAGCCAGCGACGACTTGGCAAACAGCGGCAATGGCCGGTCGCGGCAAGCCTGCCAGAGGGCCACCAGGTCTGCCAAAAGCTCGGATGCTTGTTGGGGTTGCGCGGTGCTGGCCAACACCGTCCCCGCCACCTGACCCACCCGCCCGCGACTGCCGCCCGAGGGAGCGTCGCCGTGGCCCACCGCGCGGATCGCCGTGGCCGGCCGCCCCGACGCGCGCGCCACCAGCAGGTAAACCCAAGACCGCAACAGAGCTTTGGCGCTGTCGCTGCGGCTTGGGCTCAGCCACTCCAGCAGCACTTCGCCGCCCAGCTGGTGCCCCGCCAGGTCCGGCCCCTGCACCTGCACCGTCCGCAGCCCCGTCGCAGCCGGAAGGCTCACGTCCGCACGCAGGGGCGCTGCGGGACCGACGGGCTCGCCCTGTACCTGCCGGTAACTTTGTAGCAATTCCGCCACGGTCGCGCAAACATCTTGCACCAGGCGCTGGCCGCCGGCCTGCAGCGGGAGCCGGCCCTGGGCCTGCAGCCGCCGCGTCACCTGGGCGGGCACGTCGCGGCTGTCGGGCTGGTCGAGCAGGGCGCGCAGCACCTCGTCGCGCACGCCCCAGTGGTCCAGCCCGCTCAGCTCCAAGGGCTCGCGGTCCTGCAACTCGCTGGGATCCCTTGCGGGGACCAGCTGCAGCCGATCGCGCAAGAACAGGTCGCCGGCCCGGGCCAGGCCGCGCGCCAGCTCGTCGATGGTGACACTGGCCGGGGGATTGGTTTCGGGCAGGCAGTCGCCCGGCCGGGTCGCCGCCAACCCCACCGCCGCCGGTTGCCTTTGCCCGGCCTGGACTTGCATGAGCTCCGCCGCCGCCCGCGCCATCGCCGCGTCGTAGGTGAAGTGGCCCGGCCCAAAGGTGCGCGGGCTCCAAGGCTGCAGCGGGTGCTCCGTCACCCAGCGATCCACCGGCAGTGCGCTGGTTTCGGCAAGCAGATCACGCAGTTCCACGATCGGCACAGCGGGCGCATGGACCTCGCCCGGCTTGCTGCCAAAGCCGTTCCAGAACACCAACAGCCGCTCGCGGGCCGACAGCAGGGTCTCGAGCAGCAGGTGCCGCTGCGTCAGGCGCGGGTCCAGCTCGCCCGGCTTGGCCTGGCCAAAGGGATCCCAGGCCCGCCGCGTCCGCGCCACCGGAAAGGCGCCGTCGTCCATCCCCAGCAGTGCAATCACCTGGAACGGCACCGAGCGCATCGGCTGCAGCGCGCACACCGTCACCGCCCCCGTGATGGCGCGGTCGCCGCGCACCGGCAGGTCAAAGCGGCTCCGCAGCGCCCGCCGCACCGCCGCGAGCGACAGGCGTAGCTCGGTCGATCCGTCTGCCGTCCCAACGGGTTGCAGCTGCTCGCCCGCCTGGACCAGGGCCTCCAGCTCGCCGCGCACCTGGGCCGTCAGCCAGCCGGCTTTGGCGGTGGTCTGCGTGAAATCGTCCAAAAGCGTGTGCCACTCGCCCAGCCACTGCCGCAGAGTCCGGCCGCCGCGCTGCTGATTTTGCCGCTCGCGCGCGGCCCGCACCGCCCCCACCACCTGGGCCAGCGCCGCCACCCGCCGCACCCGCTCGGCCGACGCCAGCGGCACGGGCACTACGTCCGCGCCGGCCAGTGCGACCACCTCACCCGGCAGCGGGTCGGCCAAGAGCGCCCCCAAGGCCAGGCGCTCCAAGCCAAAATCCAAAGTGTTCTGCTCGAGTTCAGGCTGGTCCGCCGCCGCCCGGTCTTGCGCGTCCAGCGCCCAGCGCATGCCGGACTCGTCGATCAACTCGCGCAAGTCCGCCACGTCGTCCACGCTCAGTTCCAGGCGCAGCCGCACCGGCTCCAGGGCCAACAGCGCGTAGAGCTGCGGCGCGCTCACCCGACCGTCCGCCAGCGCCAGCGCCGCCAGCAGCGCCTCGGCCACCGGGTTGACGCGGACCAGGCCCAAGTCGGCAATACTCACAGGAATCGCCGGCAGTTGCGTGCTGTGCTTGGTCTGCCCCGGCACCTGCGACGACTCCGGGGGCTGCAGCGGCCCGCGCCGGGCGAACACCGCGGCGACCAGGGGCGCAAAGGTCTCGATATCCGGCGTCATCACCAGCACATCGCGCGGCTCGATCGCGCCGGGGTGGCGCTGGAACAGGTCGAGCAACTGGTCGCGCAGCACCTCGACCTGCCGCAGCGCGCCCCAGCAGCTGTGCAGCGCCAGGCTGCCGTCGGCCTGCAAACCGGCTTGCGCCAACTCGTCCGTGTCGCCGGCCGCGCCGATCCACGCCTGCACCCGCTGCAAGTCGCTGCCGACCTCCGCCGGGGCACGCGGCAACGTAGGCTCGGAATAAGTCAGCGTTTCCAGCCAGATCTGCACGTCGCGGCTGGGGATCCCCAGCCCCGCCAGCAGGCGATTTTGGCTCGTGCGCTCGCGCTCCAGCTCGGCCAGGTCGGCGGCGGTCGCGGCGCGCTGCAGGGCCCGGAAGTGCTCGCTGCGGCTGTGGATATCCGCCCACCACGCCTGGCTGGGCGCCAGCAGGTACAGCTCGACCGGCACCCGCGCCGCCAGCGCCGCCAGCATCTCCCGGTCCGAGGGCCCCAAGGTCGACAGACAAAACAGCCGCAAGGGCGCGACGTTGGCCACCGTCTGCGGCGGCTGGGCCAGCAACCGCGCCCGCACCTGCGCTGGGGACTCGGCCTCGGCCGCCCCCAGGTCGGCCAGCAACCCGGCCAACCACGCGTGGGGGCCGGCTTGCTCGGGCGCGGTCGCCCACTGCAGCGCGTCGGCGTGGCGGTCGTGCAGCAGTTTGTCCAGCACGTCGGCGACTTCGCGGGCAAAGGCCAGCTCGCGAAATTCCACCGCGCTCGTGCCGCTCGCCGCAGCCGCCTTGGCATCTCCATCCTGCAAATAGGCGCGAACGTTGGTGAATTCGGGGTGATCTAGCCGCGCGCGCAACGCCGCCACCACCCGGAAGGTCAGGGCGTCGCCCTGCCAGCGGTCTGCGGCCGCCTTGCCCACCGCCGCAGCGGCGCTCCCTTCGCCGGCCAGCAGACGCGCGGCCAGGCCATCCAACGCTTGACGTGGAAAGGGAAAATCCAGGTTGGCGGCGATGCCCAGCCGCGTCGCCAACTGGTGGCGGAGCCAGCGCTCCATGCCGCGGCTGCCGACCACGATCGCCACCGGTTCAAAGGGATCGCAAGGCGTAGCCTGCAGTTGCCGTGCCAGTGCGCTGGCAAGGTCCTCGGCACGAGCGCTGCGAAAAACGGCAAGGGACACGGCACGACCTGGCAGTTGGGCTGGTCACTGAGTGTAGCCGAACTCAGCTTGGGCGAGAACGGCGGCCCTGTCTGTATGCGACAACGGCTGTCGGTTTGACGCCTACCGCGCCGCGCCGTAGCCTGCCGCAGCCGCACCCGTTGGGCGGCCAGGATGGCCATGTTCTTGCCCCGTTTGCCCTATCCCGCTCTGCTGGCCGCCAGTCTGCTGCTCGCCGCTTGCGGCACCATGGCGTCCGCGCCTTCGACCGGCGCCAGCGTCACCGCCACCGACACGGCCAGTTCCACCGACGCGATCGCAGACAGTCAGGCCGACGCCACCGCGCAAGACGTGGCCGCGCCTGCGGATGTCAGCGCTGCGACCGAGCCAGATCCGGCCATCGCCGCCATCCAGGCCCAGATCGACGCCTTGGCCGTGGACAAGAGCGTAGCCAAGTGGCGAACCAAGCTGAAGAAACCCACCAAGGTGGCGTTCACGCCCGGCATGACCTACACCTGGCAGCTGCACACCAGCAAAGGCGACCTGGAGCTGGAGCTGCGCCCCGATGTCGCGCCGATGCATGTGACCAGCACGCTGTATCTGACCATGCTCGGCTTCTACGACACCCTGATTTTCCACCGCATCATCAAGGAGTTCATGGCCCAGGGCGGCGATCCGCTGGGCACAGGCACCGGCGGTCCCGGCTACAAGTACGCGCTGGAGACCGATCCCGCCGTCAAACACGACGCGGCCGGCGTCCTCAGCATGGCCAACGCGGGCGCCTTTACGGAGGGCAGCCAGTTCTTCATCACCTTTGCCGCGCAGCCATCGCTCGACGGCAAGTACAGCGTTTTTGGCAAGCTGGTCAGCGGCTTTGATGTGCTCAAGGCCATCGAGGCCGAGGGGACGCTGGCCGAGGGCAAGCCGGGCTTGGTGACCATTTTGTCGGCCAGCTACAAGGTCACCAAGGCGAAGTGACGCGGAGTTGGGCGGGCGCGGCTGGTCGTGGATCGGTTAGAAAACCGCCTGAATCCAAACCGGTTCTGCGCTCGGCTGCAGCCAGGTCAACAGCTCGCCCAGCGCGGCCTTGCTCATCGAAGTGCACCCCGAGGTCGGCGCGCCGCTACTGATGTGGGCAAAGATGGCGCTGCCCGCGCCGCGCACGATACCGCCCGGGTGCTCGGCGGTGTTGTGCAGCAGCACCAGCGCTAGGTCGTACAAGCCATCGGGTCGGCGCAGCGTCTCGGACGAAAGACCTTGTGCTTGTGCGGCATTGGCCCAGGTGTTGTAGAGCGGCGAGGCCGCGTCGTCGATCCAGCGGTCATCGGCGGTGGTTCGCCGCCAGGGCCAGTGACTGCCGCGCGGGGCGGGGCCGGTGCCAAAGGCGGTCCCCAGGGCGAACGCCCCCATGGGCGACTTGCCGTCGCCTTCGCGTTTGGCGGGCGTTCGATCGGCGGCAAGGCCGCGTCCCCAAGCCAGCCCGGCCCGGCCGACATCGACCGGAATCGCAGCGCCGATGGGTTGCCATCCTCCCGACTTGCGTTGCCAGCGCGTCAGCTCGCCGCGATCGGCCGCCGGTCCGCTGGTCCGCACCACTACCAACTGTTGAGTCCGCTCGGGCACAACGAAATTCACGGCGGCCTGTGCCGCAGCCACCACCTCGTCGCGCCGCTGCGGCGCCCGGAAGCGATGCGTCACGGGCACCGACCCCAGCAGGTCCATCTCGGCGGTGTTGTAGCCGTCGGTCCAGCTGTTGATGACGAGCGGAAGTCCCGATGCTCCCAGGCGATCCGAGACAATGCCGATGTGATCCGGCCCCGGCTTGGTCAGTGTATCCATAAAGACCACGTCGCCCGGCAGCCAGTCGGCCAGTCGGCGCGGGTCGGTGCTCTGGACTTGCCAATGCCGAAGGAAATACGGAAGTAACGTCTTGACCCGCCGGTGGTCGATGTTCGCATTGGCCTTGCTCACCATGGGGTAGGCGGCCGGCGCGCGGGCGATGTCGTCGTGCAGCAGCTGCTGCAAGTCCAGGCCCGCATTGCGCAAGGCCCGAATCACCACGTCGGTGCAGACCCCTTCGCCGCGCGGCACGTCGCCGCCCGGATACGGAATGGTGCGGTACGGGCTGCCGTAGGGCGCGGCGTCCAGCGCGACCTTTTTGCCCCCCAGTAGGATGTCGAAGGGGTCGGGCAGGCCATCGCCGTCGCTGTCTTGCGCGTTTGGGCAGGGCGGCGCGGCTCCGTCACCGGCAGCGAGCGCCACGGCCGAGCCCAGGGCAGTCAGCCAGATCCGTCCCGCGCGCCCGTCGCGGCAGCGCTGCAGCGGCACCCATGCCGGCGCCTGGGTCTGCACCTTGGGGTCCAAGTCCGCAAAGATGCCGCGATCGGGCAGGGCCGCACTGGCGCTTGCGCTAGTCCAAACCACAACGACAAGACTCAAGAGAACTGCCAGGTTGCGTGGTGTCCGCATCGCGCCTCGCCTGGGCAGCCCGCTGCCCCATGGTCTGGGACGCAGGATAGCGCCAGCGGGTCTGGCAACCCAGTCAGCTTCCGATCCCCACGAGACCCGTGCCGTGCGAAAAACGCGATGCGCAACGGCCAAGTGCGCGAAAAGTTGACAGGCGATTGCGCCGGGCGACCATGGCCGTGAACTTGGGGCGAGGTTCCGTATGTACTCGATTCGACAAGCTGCCGACCTGCTCGACATGCCGCCGCGGGTGATCCGCCGCCTGATCAGCGATGGCGATCTGCCCGGCGTGGTGCGGACCGAGGGCAAAAACGGCGACACCTGGCGCCTGATGCCCGAAGCCATCGAGCTCTTGCGACAGCGGCGCCCGGCGGCGACGGGGACGTTGCCCGCGAGTGCGGCGTTGGCGGCTCTCGGCGAATCCCGCGGCCACCGGGGCGCCGGTTTGCCGGTAGGGGATCACCTGGTGCCGATGTCGGTGGTGGTGGATCTGCTGCAGGGCGAGGCCGATCAGCGGCGGCAAGCCCAGCGCTTTGCCGACGATCAGCAAGCCACCGTGGCGCTTTTGCGCGATGCCTTGGACCAAGAGCGCGACGAAGTGCTGCGCCTGCGCTGCGAAATCACGGAATTGCGTCAGCAGCTGCAAGAGGCCCAAAGCGGCCTGTTCCGCATCCAGCGCCGGCCGACGCCGCCGGTGGCCCAGGTCGACGCCGAGCGCCCCACGCAGCCGCTGGACATGGAAGTGCTGCGCCAAATCGCGGCCCGCGCCGAGCAGGCTGGGCTGGAAAGTCGGCCTGCGACCTAGACTTTCCTGCCAAGCCCCTACCACAACCCCCGCAGCCACGACCGCCACTCGGGCATGTACCAGCCCGCGGTCATGCTGACCGTGGTCCAGCGCCACAGGCCGTAGCCCGGGCCGAGCGCGGTGGCCTGATCGGTCTCGAAAGACGACATCTCTGCCCGAACAAAGGCGTTCTCGGTCACAAACGCGGTCCAGGCCAGGCCGCCCGAGGCGACCGTCGGGCCGCGAAAACCCACGTAGCGCCCCTGATCCCAATGCCAAGTCGGCGCCCAACCCAGCCCAACATAGAGCGAAAGTGCGCCCAGCGGCGTATGGGCCGTGCCCGTCACGCCGAACAAGCCACCCAGGTTCAGCAGTGTGGCCTCGCGCTGCGAAACCGTTGTTGAGTCGCGTAGATGCACCACTGCTGCGCCGTAGCCGAACAAGACGCGCGGGCCCAGGCTCCAGCTCAGGTCCCACGGCCGAAACGCGCCTGGGTGCTCCACCGACAACAGCGACCAATTGCCCAGCACTGCGGGCAGGGTCGACGGCGCCAGCTCAACGCTCGTCACCTGTTGGCCCCCGGTCCCCACCATGGCGAACGCCTTGCCGGTTGGGGCGTAGCCCACGCTGTCGGGCAGGATGTCGATGTGCTGGCCAGCCCAGGCAAGTGCCCGCTGCCACATCGGTTTACGGCGGAGCTGCAGGTCGACTGCCAGCGGCTCGCCCGCCTCTTTTTGCAGCGTGAACAGGTCCCACACCGTGGGCGTGACCAACACGGCGTCGTCCTGGATCTTGGTGGGCAGAATCGCGACGTGACTGGCCCCGCTGCGCAGCCCCAGGCGATTGAGTAGCTGGCGCGGCTGCTTACTCGGGTCCAGCTGGCGGTCGTGGCCCAGGCCTTGGCGGCGCAGCAGCGACTCGGCCAGGTCGGCGTCCACGCGGCGATCGCAAGGAAATTCGCGAACATGCTGCTGCCACCAGCGGTCGGTCAGGTCGCGGGCGACTTGCGGATCGTCGTGCTGGGCCGGCGCGACGAGGATCGTGCGGCACTTGGCCGCCTCGCCTGGGGCGGTGGGCGTGTTGTCACCGGGCAGCAGTACCACATCGGGGCAGTCAAAGGCCGCACCCGTCCACAGATCGGTACCGTTGCCCACTGCAAACAGCGCCGCGACCGGCAGCATCCCGACCTGGGTGATCATCGACGCCAGGATGGCGTTGGGCAGCATCGAAGACAATGGCCGATAATCGCACTGGATCGACTGCACGCTGGCTGCTGACGCGCTCCGCAGAACCAAGTGGCGTTGGCGCGGCACCTGCACAAACACTGGAGTGGTACCCAGCGCGCGTCCCTGCTCGTCCAGAACCGCTACGCCGCGTACAGGCGAGTCGATCGCCACCACCTGCTGCCGGCCCGCCAGCGACGCACACGCGCCCAGGCACGCGGCCAGCGCCAGCGGCAACCAGACCATGCGATTGGAGGAGTGGAGGAGGCCCGCCATGGGCTTGTCAGTGTGCCTGCCCTGTCACAGAACCGTCAAATCCCGTGGCCTTGTCCGTGCCAGCACCTTGAATTCCCAAGGCCAGGCGACCAGTGTGATGGCGGCGGGCGAGCGGAGACGAGCATGAAGTACGCATTGGGCGCGGCCAGCATGGCCACAGTGGCGGTAGGGGCGACGGTGGCGCTGGCGCTGCCGTTCTTGCCCAGCGCGGCCCCGGCCAGCGACGAACCCGTGGCGTTGCAGGGCCCGTTTACCTGGACCCAGCAGCGCGGGGCCTTTGGCGCGGTGGTGCAGGGCACCCTGAAACTCCGCATTTTGCCTGCGGCGGGCACCTTTACCTGCTTTTTGACCGGCCAAGGGCAGCTCAAAGGCCAGCAAAAGATTGGGCCGACCTCGACCCGCATCGACGGCAACGTCAGCATGGCCGCCGGCACGTGTTCGGGAAGCTACGACCGCGTCACCGGCAAGCTGGCCGGCAACGCGAAACTGCGGGTCCAGACTAGGGGAACCACCACCGTCCACATCGCCGCCGAGGGGGCGAAGCAAGAGCACGTGCAGCCGATCCAGGCCGATGCCACCGACGCGCTGATGTTGGTCGGTACGGTCTCTGGTGGCAGCGCCCAGGGCACGGCGACGTACTCCAAGGGCGGCTCGTTCCACTGGGAAGCGACGGGATCTGCAGGCGCGGTCCCGACTTCCGTGCCACCGCCCGCGCCACCACCGGCTGCGACCGCGCCCCCGCCGAGCCCGCCGACCGCGCCGCCGCCTGGCGGCCTGCCGCCGCGGACCAAGGGCCACGCACCGATGCCGCAGACCGAGATCGACAAGCTGGGGGCCAAGAAGCAGGCCGACCAGCAAAAGCTGGACCAGACCCTGGCGGCGGTGACCAAGAACCAGGAATTCGTGCAAGGCCTGGACGAGTCGGCTGCCAAGGGCGTCAATGAAGCCCTGAAGAATGCACTGGAATTGGCCGCCAAGCTCATCGATCAGGCGCAGAAGGGCGCAAGTGGCGAAGGGCCGGGCGCGGCGACCAAGACCTTTGAGACCCTGGACAAGCTGAACAAGGTCAAGGAGTTGATTAGCGACCTGCGCGAGGTGCGCGACAGCATGGCCAAGGTCGACGCCGACGTCAAAGCCGGCAAGTACAACGAGAATCGCGGCAACATCCTTAAAGGAACCGCGGTGTTGGGCAAGACGATCAAGGTCGTGGTCGACAAGGTGCCGGTGGTCGGCTGGGCCGGCGGCGAGGTGGTGGACAAGACCTTTGGCACGGTCATCAAAGTCGCCACCACCCGCGCCGAGACCGGCACCCGCTGGGACTGCTGCTACGCCGACCCCGCCAGCGACTGCTGCTTTGGAGATTGACCATGCTTCGATCGCATAGGCGGCTGTTGTTGTACGCGGTTGTCGCGCTGTCGGCCATGGGTTGCGAGCGCGTTCGTCAGGAAATTCACAACTTGACGGCGCCGGCCGAGCCGCCGCCCGCGCCCGCGCCCGCACCGGCTCCAGCTCCGGTTCCGGTTCCGGTTCAGGCACCAGCCCCGGCTCCGGCACCAACTCCGGCACCGGCCCCGGCTCCTGCCACAGCCACGGCCCCGGCACCGCCGCCGCCGGTGGCTGAGCCCAAGCCCCTGCCGCCACTGCTGGATCGGGCGCGGGCCTCGCTGCGGGCGACCGGCTTGAACGTGCCCGACGCGGCTGTGAGCCAAGAAGGGCCCGACTTGGTGGTGGTTTTGGAGGCAAGCGCGGCCACGGACTTTGACGACCAGCTGCTGCTGCAGTGGGCGCAGTGCTTTGGCGCGCTGGGGCCGCTGACCGAGCAGGCGGTGCATGTGGTGACGACGACGGGCGGCCTGCCGATGCTCCGCGTTACCGCGGACCGCAGTGATATCTTGGCTTTGGCCCATGGCGAGTTGGAGCTGAGCGCCTTTGTCGCGCGTCTGCAGTTTGCTTCGCTGCACGTCGCGGACACGGAAGACGGCGGCGATGTGCCCGAAACGGCTGCGGAACCCGAGCCCAAGCCGGTCGCCCACCCGGCCTACCGTCCCAAGCCGCGGCCGCGGCCTAGCGGTCCGTTCATCCGGTCGCATCCGGGGCGGTAGCGTCGCGCCCTACGGCATCGCCAGCGGGGGCGCGCCTTCCAGGCCGTGCAGCGCGTCCAGCCCCTGATCCAGGTCGTTTTCCGGCGCAAAGTACTCGGCCGGATCGCCGGTATTGTCGGCGACTTGCACCTCGCCTTGCTCCAACTCAGGCCCGAATTCGACCAGCGCCTCTGGGTCGGCCGTCACAGTGGCTGGCTCGACCTGCACCGCCGCGGCGACCGGGGCCAGATCCTTTGCCATGTCCACGGGTTGTGGTGTCGGTCGGACCAGCCACACCGTCAGCGCGGCGGCGGCCGCCAGACCCAGCCAGCCGCCCAGGCGGTGCACTTGGGTGTTCTTGTTGGCCAAATACGGCGCCAGCAAGCGGCGTTGGGTCAGTTCGTCCAGCGGGGCCGCCGTCGCGTCGAATTGCGCGGCCAGGGCCGCCTCGGCGCTGGGGTCGTCGTCGCTCAGACGCGTCCACGCTTCCAGGTCGGGCTCGGCGCCGGTTTGATCAAAAAGACCTTGCAAGTCGCGGTCGGTTTCGCTCATCTCAACCCCCCATCGCGGCGTCAGGTCCCAGCAGCACGCGCAAAGTCTTGGTCGCTTCGAACAGCAGCTGCCGCGCCGCGGCTTCGGTGGTGCCCAAGGCGGCAGCGATCTCGGCGTGGGCCAGCCCCGCGTCAAAGCGGAGCACCGCGGCCTGGCGGCGCCGTTCGGGTAGCTGCGTCAGCGCCCATTGCAGCCGGTCGGCCAGTTCGCGCGCTTGCAGTTCGCGTTCAGGATCGCGAAGTTCTTGGGGTGGCTCGCTCGCATCTTGGCGCCGCACCCGCCGCCACTCGCCGCGCTGCCGGGTCTGGGCGGTGCGCAGGGCAATGGCAAAGAAGTAGGCCTTGAGCGACGTTCCGGGCTGATACTGCCGCAGGTCGCGGTGCAACGTGACCAGGGCCTCTTGCACGGCGTCTTCGGCCAGGCCGCGGTCGCCGGTGTGGCGAAAGGCCAGGCGGAAGGCGCGGTCCAGATGCGGGCGCACCAACTGGGCAAAGGCCTTGCCGTCGCCGGCCAGGGCGGACCGCACCAGGCGCGCTTCTTGGTCGGCGTCCACGCCTGCGCCCACCGGACCCTGCGTCAGGCTGAGGCTGGTCCCTTGCGCTCCCGCTGCATCCACGGTGTCACCGCCGGGCCGCCTGTGGCCCTCTGCAAGCATAGGCCGCCGCCGCGCAAAACGTCAGGGCATGGCAGGCGCGGCGCGTGTTGCTTTACATCAACCCCTTTGCGGCCTATACCCAAACGGACCGGCGCGCCGCAGCCGGGGGTGCCGATGTCGCACGCCGAGTGGGCCAACCTGCTGATGACCAACCTGCTTCATAGCGGGATTGCGCTCCTGTGGCTGCTGGGGCTGCGCCGCTTTGCCGGGCCGCTGGCGCCGACTTTGTGGGCCGATCTGCTGCGCGTGGGGCTGGCGCTGCCGCCGCTTTTGCTGGGTCTGCGGGCGCTTGGCTTGCCCCAGGCGCCGCTGCCCATGCGGACGTTGCGGGTGGGGCACTGGACCCAGGCTGCCCTGGACGCTGGTCCGCTGGTGGTCGCGGCGCTGGCGGCGCTGCTGCTGGGGACCGCGCTGTTGTTCGCGGTGCAAGAGCTGCGACCGGCGCTGGGTGCGTGGCTGGGCGCGCGGCCGGGGGATGCCATGCCCGACCAGGATTTGGACCGCGATACGCGCCAAGTGCTGCAGTGGTTGCGGGATCGCAACTTGGCGCCGCTGCGGGGCCGCCCGCCGCAAGCGCTGCAGTTGCCGCGCGACGTGCCGGTGGCGGGGCTCCACGGCATCGTGCAGCCACAAGTGCTGGCTTCGCGCGGGCTTCTGGCCTTGCTGGACCGCGACGAGCGGCTGGCCACGGTGGCCCACGAGCTGGCGCACTGGGCGCGGGGCGGCAACTTGCGGCTGCTGGGGGTGTGGCTGCTGCGGAGCACGCAGGCGCTGAACCCCGCGGCGCTCATCCTGTTTCGGGCCCTGGTCGAGGCGGAGGAGCTGGCCTGCGACGATCTGGCAGCGCGGGTCACCGGGCACCCGGCCGCCTTGGCCTCGGCGCTGCTCAAGGCCCACGGTCAGGCTGAGGCGCTGCAGGGTGCCGGTCCGATGGCCCGCGCCCAGGCCGAGGTGTTGCGTCGCGCGGAATTGGCCTCGGTGCGGGGGCGGGTGCAGCGGCTGTTGCGGGCGCCTGCGCAAGAGGTGCCGCGCCCGGCGGTGACGGCGAGCGCGGTGGGCCTGCTGGCGGTGATCCTGTGGAGCGTGGGCTGATGGCGCCGGCGCTGCGCTGGGCCCAGGCGGCGCTCTGGTCCGTGGTGCTTTTCGGCTGGCTTTGGGGCATGGATCGCTGGCTGCTGGGCCCGGACCTGGTGCGCGGTTGGCAGCGCACGCAGCAACTGGCCGACGTACCGCCCGAATTGGGGCCCTTGGCCACCCCGGCCTATCTGCCCGAACAGCTGGGTTGGCCGCCGCGGCAGGTCCAATTCCGGCAGGCGCCGGCCCAGGCTTGGTGGATGGAGCTGGGCCGGGCCGAGGGGCCGCAACTCTGGATTGGTTCGGGCGATCCTCCGCCGGACCTGCCCGCGCGCGCCTGCGTGGCCGATGGCGCCTGTCCTGTGGGCTGGCACGCGCTGTCGCGGCGCGTCCAGGGGCGCGGCGTAGCGGTAGTGGGCACGTTGCCACCGCACGAGCTGCGGCGCGTCCTGGACGCCTTGGTGCTGGGCGTCCCGTGACCCAGCCATCGGACACGATGACACGATGCACCCTTGTGTCATGTCGTTGAATAGACCTAGAAAAAGCCGAGAATTCTGTGCGCGAGTGCGTGCGCCGGATCGGCTAGGCTAGGAGCGTGTCGGGATAATCCCGGCACAATCCTAGCGCCGCGTCTTGCGCGGCGGCAACTGGCTGAAATCGCACGAATTCACTTCGGGCGATTTTCGGCCAGTTGGACAAACGAAAAAGGCTAGGAGACTGGCGGCACCCAATCAGATCACAATGTATAACTAAATGGACATGTCGCGTCGCCCATTTTGCCGACAGGCTCCTAGAACACCAATCACAAATCTCCGAGGTCCAGAGCAACGCGACCACTCGCTGACGAAAACTCGTTGATGCTCAGCGGGTCGCATGCGGGCCCAAAGAACCAGGCACAGCCGCGACCCGCCGCGACGTTTGACCGCAGGTCCGGGTTTCTGGTCGGTGCTCTAGTACGCCAAATCTCAAGTTCTTTTTGGGGTTGCGGTCGTCGGCGTCGCGGTGGCCCAACTGGCCGGCACGTCGCGGTCCTGCCAGCGGCGACGTGAACCCGGACCAGGGGCCCCCAAGTGCCCGAAGGGATGGGCGAGTCCAGCGGACTCGGCCAAGTGGGGACCTGAACCTGAACCTGAACCTGAACCTGAACCTGAACCTGATCCTGATTCTGAACCTGATCCTGATTCTGAACCTGAACCTGAACCTGAACCCGCACCGCACTCGCGACGTGCGTGCAGGGTTCGAAGCGACCTGCCGTTGCTCACCGAACCGGGCGGGCGTGGAAGCCCGCCCCTACTCGGACGCTTGCTGTTCCGGGCATGGCCCATTAGGCAAAACCGGGTCGAAGCGAACCATCGGGGTACTGGGCGGCGCAAGCCGTACGCGGGGGTCGCAGGGGGCGGGGGTCCCAGAGTGCGCGGCGCGCCCCCTCCACTTGCTGAAAGGGCTAGGACTACAAACCATTCGAGAGGCCCATCCCTGAACGAACTTCGGGTTTGTAGTACTAGCGCTGGCCGGGCTGGCTAGGCGGCACCCAGATGGCCTGGGCCGGGTCATTGGGGTCGACCAGCACGGTCAGGGCCGGGCCGGGCGGCACCCCGCCAAGGTCGTGGTTCCAGGTGTGGCCCCGGCCGGTGAATTCGCCGCTGTAGGTGCGGTAGCGGAACTCGACCAGCACCGGGCGCCGGCCGTTGACCCGCACGCTGCGGTCGATGGTCGCCTGGACCAGTTCGCCGGTGACCTGCTCGCCGTCGCGCCAAATGCGCCGCGTCCGCAGCACGTTGCGCACGCCAAAGCCAAACACGGTCCAGCCCACGCCCGCAAAAAGGCCGAGCGCGCCCAGGCCCACCGCCAAGAAGACCGTCTGGCCGCCCACCGCGCCGATCAGGGTAAAGACCACGCCCAGTACGGTGCCGACAAGACCAAAGATCGCGCCAAACAAGAGCAGTACCAAGGTGTTCGGGGCACTGTCGGTCATCAGCAGCGACGGCGGCTGGCGTGGCGCGGGGCCAAGCACGGCGGTCAAGACCGGCGCGGACCGAGCTCGGCGCAGGTCCAGGTTGCCGGCCAGTTCGACGGGAAAGTCGGTGCCGCATTGGGGGCAATGGCGCCGGTCGGGCACTTCCGCGCCGCAGTTGAGGCAGTACATGGCGCTCCTTGGGGCCGCGCTCCCGCCGGACGGCCAACGGTAGCGCTGCGGATGCAACCGTCAAAGCATGCTAGCGAATCACCGCGATGGTCTGTTGGTTCAGCGCCACCAGCCGGCCATCTTCGCTCCACAATTCGCGGAATTCCACCGCGTGTCCCTGCGCCACGGCGATGCTTTGGGCGGCAAACTGCAGGGGTGGCCCTGGCGGCAGCGCGGCGGGATCCAGCAGGAATTGGATGGTATAGGCGATGGTCGCCATCGGCCGCGGCGCCACCGCGCCGGTAAAGAGCGTGGGCCACCACGCGTCGGCACAGCCCGCTACGTAGGCGCAATCGATGACCAACCCCGGATGGGCGGGAGCGATCCAGCCCGTGCTGGCCGTGGCGGACTTGCCCGAAAACGGCAGGGGGTTGTGGGTGCGGAACTCGAAAAACCGGGTGAACTCCGGCCCGTGCGGCGGCCCAACCGGCGCCTTGGCCAGGTCGCGCCAGCCGGGTTGCGCGGGCGGCTTCAGCTCGCAGACGTCGCAGTCGCTCGCCCGGTCCCGGCCGAACACCGCGGTCGCGTGGGCCTGCACTGCCCCGTCTTGCCGCAGCCGCACCGCCACCACTGCGGTCCCCGAGCCCTGGCGCAGCACTTCGGTGTGCAGCTCAACGGGCCCCGGCTGGGTGGGACCGCACAATTCCGCCGTCAAGCTCCGCAAGCGCTGGCCCGGCCCTGGGTTGGCGGCCTCGACCGCGCGCACCAGATACGCCACCACCAGCCCGCCAAAGGCCCCGCGGCCCTGCTGCCACCCGTCTGGCACCAGGGCGGAAAATCGGTCGGGGCCGGTGGGCTCAATTCGACTCAACTCGTCGAACGGCGCCCGCGGGTCGGGAAGTGGCCCGTGGGCCGGGTGGGCAGGTTGGCGGTGGGGATGGCTCATGCGGCACCGGGCGCTCTTGGCGGCGCACCCCTACCATAGGGAGCGCGGCGGGCCGGGTCAACCCGTGCCCCTTTGGCAGGCGCCGCGAGATCGTTTTTTGCAGTTGCAGTTCAGCCACAGGCAAAACAGTCAACCAGCGGGCTAGCTTGCCAGGTGCGCCGCGCCAAAAAACGTGGATTGCGCGAAATTATTTCGCGGAATGCGGCAAAACCGCACCACGCAGGGCCTATCGCGGCACTTTGCAGCTCGCCGCGGCTCGCCACCGCGGGCCCGCTCGACGCGCAAACCCTGGCCGTCTTCTGGATTCGAACCGCGGCCGTGGAGGTGGCGTTTTGCCAGCTTGGCCCGCCGCAGCCGCCCGTGTGCAGACGTGTGCTCCACAGAGTTTATAGGGCGAAAATCACCCAGGCTATGGTCACAAATCTGCAGCGCGTCCAGGCAGCGGCCTTGGGTTGTCACAGAAACGTGGCTGGGCATTCGCGCAGACTGGGCAATTTTGCTAAACCACTGGTGCGCGCCGTCGTCGCCGACCGCCGCGCTCAGGAGTCCCCCATGAAAATCCGGTCCATGTCTCGGTTCGCATTGGTCGCCTTGGTCGCGCTGGTCGCCATGGCCTGCGGGACCACGCCAGCCACCTCTTCGGGCGGCAAAACCTCTGTGGATTCCGTGGGCGACGGCAGTGGAATCGGCGATGGCGCCGGCAGCGACGGGGTGGCCAGCGACGGCACTGGGGCTGACGGCGTCAGCCGCACCGACATCCAACCCGCCGACGCGAGCGACATCGCTGTCCCCGACTCCAGTAGCGACAGCGCCGATACTCAGGCCGACGCGTCGATCGACGACCTCCAGACTGGCGATTTGCCCAGCGCCGACGCCGATATCGACGACGTGCAGGTCGCGGACGCGCAGACCGACGATGCCCAGGTGGGCGACGCGCCGGCCGAAGATGGCCAAACCGACGACACGACCGCGGACGACACCTTGGACGCCGACGCCCAGACCGACGACAGCGTCGACGCCGCCGACACAGCCACTTCCAGCGACTGCCCCGGTGGGCCGGGCTGCGCCTGCGCGACGGACGGCGAGTGCGCCAGCGGCGCCTGCCTGTTGCGCAAGAACGGCACGAGCACCTGCGGCCTGCCCTGTGGCAGCGGCTGCCCCAACGACCAAGCTTGCGACTCGGGTAAAAACGTTTGCCTAGAGCGCGACTTGAGCCTGTGCGACCCCTGCGCCAAGAACAGCGACTGTGGCAGCGTCGACGCCGCCGACAAGTGCATCCCCGCCGGCAAAGACGGCAGTTTCTGCGCCATCGCCTGCGGTCCCAGCGACGCGTGCGCGCCCGGCCTGGTTTGCACCCAAGTCACCGACGCCGATGGCCAGTCCGTCAAGCAGTGCATCCCCGCCGACGCCGCCGTGTGCGCTTGCTCTGGCCGCGCCATCGCCTTGAAACTCACCACGACTTGCCTGTCCGACGCGTCGCCGTGCCTGGGCTCGCGGTCGTGCCTACCCGACGGCAGCGAGGGCGCGCCCACCGGCGGCGGTTTGAGCGTGTGCCTGGCCAAGGCGGCCACGGCAGAGGTCTGCGACGGCGTCGACAACGACTGCGACGGCCAGACCGACGCGTCGGGCCTGTGCGACGACAGCAACCCCTGCACCAGCGACGCCTGTGACGGCGCCAAGGGATGCGTCAACCTGGCCAACGCCGCCACCTGCAGCGACGGCAGCGCCTGCACCTTGGGCGACACCTGCCAAGACGGCGCGTGCCTGCCGGGCAGCGCCACCACTTGCGACGACACCAACCCCTGCACCGACGATTCGTGCGACGCCAGCGCGGGTTGCGTCAACCTGGCCAACAGTGCCACCTGCAGCGACGGCTCGGCCTGCAGCGTCGACGACACCTGCAAAGACAGCGTCTGCCAGGCCGGCACCGCGCTGAACTGCGACGACAACAATCCGTGCACCAACGATTCCTGCTACGCGGACAAGGGTTGCCTGCACACCGCCAACAGCGCGCCCTGTAGCGACGGCTCGGCGTGCACCAGCGGCGACGTGTGCAAGGACAGTCAGTGCCAAGCGGGCGCCCAGCTCGACTGCACCGACGGCAACCTGTGCACCGACGATTCGTGCGACGCCAGCAAGGGTTGCGTGAACGCGGCCAACACGGTCGCTTGCTCGGACGGCAACGCCTGCACCAGCGGCGACACGTGCAGCGGCGGCAAGTGCGTCCCCGGCGCCGCGCTCAAGTGCAACGACAACAACCCGTGCACCGACGATTCGTGCGACGGGATCAAGGGTTGCGTGAACTTGGCCAACGCCGCGACCTGCAGCGACGGCAGCGCCTGCACGGTGGGCGACGCTTGCAGCGGCGGCGCTTGCCTGCCCGGTGCGGCCACCAACTGCAACGACAACAACCCGTGCACCGACGATTCGTGCGACGCGATCAAGGGTTGCGTGAACTTGGCCAACGCGGCCAGCTGCAGCGACGGCAGCGCCTGCACGGTGGGCGACGCCTGCAGCGGCGGCGCTTGCCTGCCCGG
>JBBISH010000093.1:0-25741 GCA_037441385.1 Myxococcales bacterium | reverse complement strand
CTCATCCGCCCACCGCACGGGGCAAGCCCCCTTGCCGCGAGTATAGGCAGCACGGCGACGATGGCCAGCGGCGCACGTCGGCCTTCGTCATGGCTCCACCACGTTGCGAATTCCTGGGGAATTCCGTTGCAGAGAAAGATGCTCGCAGCCACAGCGGCGCTTCGAGTGGTTGCCCGGGCGCTGCGAGTGCCGGTCAACCGCGCGCGAGCTGGTTCAAGAGCCGCCGGGCTGCGTCATTCTCGGCAGCCGTGGCATCTGCAGCTTCGCCGGTGGCGCGCCACGACTTGCCATTGAGCTGTAGCGCCACGCTGACTTGCACGCGCCGGCCGTACTCGCCCACCGTCTCGGTCGCGGCGCTGTACATGGGCGCGCTGCCTTGCTGCTTGGCCAGGACCGACAGCTGCACGCACGGGGTCACTGGCACGGCCGACGCCGCGGTGGGGATCGCCGCTGCCCGCAGGCGCGCCGTCAGTGCGTCCACGCGCGACGCATAGAGACGTACCACCAGTTGCCGCGCGGCCGCGTAGCCGCCGTCAAAAAACACCGCGCCCACCACCGCGGCAGCCGCCGTCGCCAACGCCATGCGATCCTCGCGCCGGCCTTGCACCTCGGACTGCTCGGCGACCAGCAGTTCGCCGCCCAGGTTGACCTCGCGCGCTACCGACGCCAAGGTGCCGGCCTGGGTCAGCTCGGTCATGGCCGCTTCCAGCTCGTTCCAGGCGCGGTTGCGCCGGAAATGCATCAGCATTTCGCTGAGCACCAGTGCCACGGTCCGCACACCCACAAACGCCAGGCGCCAATTGTCCGCCGCACCCTTGCGCAAGCTGGCGTCGACGCTGGCATCGGTCAGGGCCTCGACCAGCAGCACCTGATTTTGGAATCGGTGGCCCAGCCGCGCCGCCAGGGCATTCAAGCTGGTGAGTTGGGCAGCGTCGATTCGGGTGGCGCCAAGGGCGGGCTGTTGCGAGGTCTCTGCGCGCATCGGCGATGGGTGCGAGGCCGCGCTGTCGAAGCCAAACTCGACCGTATCGCTGCCCAGAGCACGCCGCGGTCGATTCGGCCGCTCTGCCCGCAGTTTGTCCGTGGGCTCGGCTGCATCGCTGTGAGGTGGCGCGGCTTCTTCCGAATTCGGCATCGCGGCGATCCCGCCGGACATGGGGCGCATCCGCACGATGCGGGTCTCGTCGAGCGGCGCCACCTCTTCACTTGGTCCGTCATCCGCGACAAAGCCATCGCTGTCGGGTCTGGAATTGTGGCTGGTCATTGCCGTCCCGCGAGGCGAGCGCCGCTGCACTCTGCCCGTATTGTGACGGAGTTTTGCGCTCGGCTCAACCGGGGCCAGGCTACCCAAACACAGCACAACCGGCACCGATCCCGGCCGCCAAACGCAATTGCTTAACGAATCTGCCGTACCCAGGCCGGACTCAACGACGCGACTCTGCGGCTGGCGCAGCGACCTGCAAAGCCGGTGAGGTTGGCAAGGGGACAGTCTGCGCGGGTGACCTAGAGTTCGGTGCCCACCAAGGTCGCCCGCAAGAAGTCGCGGTTCATCTCGGCGATGACGCGCACCGAGATCTCTTTGGGGCACGCCGCCTCGCACTCTTGGAAGTTGGTGCAGCCGCCAAAGCCCTCGGCGTCGTGCTGCTCCATCATCGCCAGCACGCGGCGGTACCGCTCGGGCTGGCCCTGCGGCAGGTGCAGGTATTGGCTGACCTTGGCGCCCACGAACAGCATCGCCGACGCGTTCTTGCACGCCGCCACGCAGGCGCCGCAGCCGATGCACTGGGCGGCGTCCATCGACAAGTCGGCTTCGCGCTTGGCGATCGGAATCGCGTTGGCGTCGGGCGTGCCGCCGGTGTTGACGGACACAAAGCCGCCGCGGGCCTGAATGCGATCGAACGCCGAGCGGTCGACGACCAGATCGCGGATCACCGGGAACGGCTTGGCCCGCCAGGGCTCGATGGTGATGATGTCGCCGTCTTTGAAGCGGCGCATGTGCAACTGGCAGGTGGTGGTCGCCGAGTCGGGCCCGTGTGGGTTGCCGTTGATGACCAGCGAGCACATGCCGCAGATGCCCTCGCGGCAGTCGTGATCAAAGGCGATCGGCTCTTCGCCCTTCTCCAAGAGCTGCTCGTTCAGGATGTCCAACATCTCCAAGAACGACATGTCCGTCGAGATACCGCTGACCTGATACGAGGCCAAACCGCCTGGGCTGGCTGCGTCTTTTTGCCGCCAGACCTTCAGCGTCAAGTTGAGGCCGCCGCCGCTGCTGCTGTGTCCGTGTCCGCTCATTGCCTGCTCCTACAGCGTGCTGGGTCTACTTGTACGACCGGGTGGTGGGGTGAACTTCTTCAAAAATCAGCGGTTCCTTGATCAGCTCGGGGGCTGCCAGATCGCCGGTATAGTTCCACGCGGCCACGTAGGTGAAGTTCTCGTCATCGCGCTCGGCCTCGCCGGCTTCGCTTTGGTATTCCTCGCGGAAGTGCCCGCCGCAGCTCTCTTCGCGGTGCAGGGCGTCGCGGCACATCAGTTCGGCGAACTCCAAGAAGTCGGCGACGCGGCCGGCCTTTTCCAGCGCGATGTTGTACGAGTCGCCGTCGCCCAGGACGTTCAGGTTGTTCCAGAACTCCTCGCGAATCTGCGGGATGCGCTCCAAATTGTGCAGCAGCCCCTCGCGGTTGCGTGCCATGCCGCAGTTCTCCCACATCAGCAGGCCCAATTCTTTGTGGAAGCTGGTGGGCGAGCGCTTGCCGCCGATCGACAGCAGCTTGTCGATGCGCGCCTTGGTCTCGGCGGCCGCCTGCTTGAACTCGGGCTCGTCGCCGGTCACCTTCTTTTGCCCCGACGTCGCCAGGTATTGGCCGATCGTATAGGGGATGACGAAGTAGCCGTCTGCCAGGCCCTGCATCAGCGCGGAGGCGCCCAGGCGGTTGGCACCGTGATCGCTGAAGTTGGCCTCGCCCAGGACGTGCAAGCCAGGAACATTGCTCATCAAGTTGTAGTCGACCCACAGGCCGCCCATCGCGTAGTGCACCGCCGGGTAGATGCGCATCGGCACCTCGTACGGGTTCTCGTCGGTGATGCGCTGGTACATGTCGAACAGGTTGCCGTAGCGCTCGGCCACGGTCGCCTTGCCCAACCGCTTGACCGCCGCGCCAAAGTCCAGGTAGACGCCCAGACCGCCCGGGCCCACGCCGCGGCCTTCGTCACACATGCGCTTGGCGGCGCGGCTGGCGATGTCGCGAGGCACCAGGTTGCCGAACGACGGGTAGATACGCTCCAGGTAGTAGTCGCGATCTTCCTCGGCGATGTCGCTGGCCTTCTTGGCCACATCCTCGGCGCGCTTGGGCACCCACACCCGGCCGTCGTTGCGGAGCGACTCGCTCATCAGCGTCAGCTTGCTTTGGTGATCGCCCGAGCGCGGGATGCAGGTGGGGTGAATCTGGGTGTAGCACGGGTTGCCGAACAGCGCCCCGCGCTTGTGGGCGCGCCACGTGGCCGTCACGTTGCAGCCCTGGGCGTTGGTCGACAAGAAGAAGACGTTGCCGTAGCCGCCGGTGGCCAGGCAGACCGCATCGCCGGCCCAGGTCTCGATCTTGCCGCTGACCAGATCGCGGGTCACGATGCCGCGGGCGTGGCCATTGACCAGCACCACATCCAGCATCTCGCTGCGACCGTGGAATTTCACCGTGCCCAAGCCGACTTGCCGCGACATGGCCGAGTAGGCGCCCAGCAGCAGCTGCTGCCCCGTCTGGCCGCGCGCGTAGAAGGTGCGGCTGACCTGCGCGCCGCCGAACGAGCGGTTCGCCAGCGTGCCGCCGTACTCGCGGGCGAACGGCACACCCTGGGCGACGCACTGGTCGATGATGTTGACCGACACTTCGGCCAGGCGGTGCACGTTGCCTTCGCGGGCGCGGTAGTCGCCGCCCTTGATGGTGTCGTAGAACAGGCGATAGACCGAGTCACCGTCGTTCTGGTAGTTCTTGGCCGCGTTGATGCCGCCCTGTGCCGCGATTGAGTGGGCGCGCCGCGCCGAGTCCTGGAATGCGAACGCGTGCACGTTGTAGCCCAGCTCGGCCAAGCTCGCCGCCGCCGACGCGCCCGCCAGGCCAGTGCCCACCACCAACACGGTGTACTTGCGCTTGTTGGCCGGGTTGACCAGCTTGCACTCGAACTTGTGCTTCTCCCACTTCTGGGCGAGCGGTCCCGACGGAATCTTGGAATCGAGCTGGATCGACATATGGGGCCTCCAAGGCCAGGGGCAGGGCGCGCAAGCCACGCGCCGGGTGCGGCAGAGCCGCTGGATTGCTACGCTGCGAGCACGCTGCTACTTGATGACGCCGGCCAGGATAGCCAGCGGCACCGCCACAAAGCCCAAGACCGCGACCAGCGCCAAAGCCTTGCTGGCGATCTGGATGGCCGGGCGGTAGGTGGCGTTGTTCAGGCCCAAGGTCTGGAACATGCTCTGGATGCCGTGCGCCAGGTGCGTGCCGAGCAGGGTCACTGCCAGGACATACACCGTAGTGATCACAGGGTTCTGGTAGCTGATGACCATGCGCTGGTACACATCCGGTACATCGACGCCGTTCAGGTTGTACATCATCTCGTCAAAGCCCTGCGACGACACCTTGAGCAGGGTGAAGTGCAGCAGGTGGTAGACGATGAAGAACAGCACGATCGGCCCGGTGGCGCGCATCGTCTTGGCGGCGGGCGTGGCCGCCAACCACTTGTTCACCGCGTAGTTCTCGGGGCGGGCGCCCATGTTGCGCAGCATCAGCCGCGCGCCGGCCCACATATGGGCAAACACGCCGAACAGCAGGGCGCCGCGCAGACCCCACTTGATGCCGCCCATGCTCTGCAGCATGTGGGCGTACTTGTTGTAGGCTTCGGGGCCCTGAAACATCTGCAAGTGCCCGGCCATGTGCACGAACACAAAGCCGACCAGCGCGAAACCGGTGGCCGCCATGACGGCTTTTTGACCAATGGTCGACGCCAACAGCCGGTCGATCACTTTGGCTACGCCCGGAGCGGGCACTTTGACGACATCACCGTCCATGTAGGGCCTCGTTACTGAAAGACGAACACTGCAAAACAAGCTCGACACGCGAGCGGGCCAAACGCGGCGCCGCGGTGCGGAGCAGGCTGGGGATGCGACCGGCGCCGGCCCAGCGCGCCAGGGGCTTGGCGAACTGGGCCAGCGCGGTGCGGCGAATCTTACTTGAGCAGGTCCTTGACCACTTCGCGCTCGGCGAGCAGCTCTTCGTTGGTCACGCGGATCTTGTCCTTGGCCCACTTGCTGAGCTTCAGGCCCTGAACCACGCTGTAGCCGCCCTTGCCGTCCGAGGTGATGGGCATCGAGGTGTAGATGCCCTTGGGGGCGTCGTACGAGCCGTCGCTCCAGATGGCGGCGCTGAACCACTGGCCGCGCGCCGTCTTCTTCTCCAGGTCCTTGACGTGGTCGATGGCCGCCGAGGCCGCCGAGGCCGCCGACGACTTGCCGCGCGCCGCGATGATCGCCTTGCCGCGGTTCTGGACGTTGCCCACGAACTCGCCGCGCAGCCACTTCAGATCCTTGATGATCGTCTTGGCGCTCTTGCCGCTGATCTTGGCGTTCTCGAAGTCGGGGTACATCGACTCGCTGTGGTTGCCGAACACGGACACGCGCGACACGTCGGCGTTGGTGACGCCGGCCTTGTTGGCGAGCTGCGCGATGGCACGGTTCTCGTCCAGGCGGGTCATGGCGAAGAAGCGCTCCTTGGGGACGCTCTTGCAGTTGGCGGCGGCGATCAGGCAGTTGGTGTTGCAGGGGTTGCCCACCACCAGCACGCGCAGGTCGCTGGCGCCCTTCTCGAGCGCGTTGCCCTGACCCACGAAGATCGGGCCGTTTTCGCGGATCAGGTCGGCGCGGGCCATGCCGGGGCCGCGGGGCTTGCTGCCCACGAGCAGCGCCCACGAGACGCCATTGAACGCCACGTTCGGGTCGTCGGTGGTCTCGATGCCGGCCAGGGTCTTGAAGCCGCAGTCCTGCAGTTCCATCGCCACGCCTTGCAGGGCCTTTTGCACTTCGGGAATCGGCAGATCCAGCAGCTGCAGGATCACCGGGCGGTTGCCGAAGGTCTCGCCCGAAGCCAGGCGGAACAGGATGCTGTAGCCAATTTGACCGGCGGCACCGGTGACTGCAACGCGAATAGGCTGTGCCATGATCGTCCTCGAATTCAAGAGTTAGGCAGTTCTGGGCGCCGGAGGGGGCACCCCTTCTACGGAAATCCGTACACGGGCACTCGCAGCACGAGCCCGCACGCCGGGTCCACGCTAGCGGCTGAATCATCGTCCGCAGAACCGGGGTGTCAAGCCGCCGCTACCACGGTTTTGTAACAGCGGCGTGGCCTCACGGCGTCTTGGCCGGGGTGTCAGCTGCGGCATCGATCAGCGTTGTTGCGGCGTTCTCGCGCTGTTCATCCACCATCTGGCCGCGCAGGTGCAGCTTGTGACCGGCAAATTCAACTTCCTCCCAGCGCGGACCCGAAAAGGGCCGCCGGTCGCCGCGCAGCAGATCCTCGAACTGGGCCGCCAGGAAGTCGTAGAGCAGCTCGACCGCCTCCCGTTCGCGCAGGCCCGGCTGCTTGGGCGTGCCGAGCGCCACCCGCACTTCCACTGTGTAGACGTTTTTCCGTTCTGCGTCAGCTAGTTGCCATGTAACGGCCACCCACCCCGAGTCGAGCACACCCGACAGCACGCGCAGTTCTTCGCCCACGGCCAGCATTCCCGGCCACGCGCTGCGCAGCATCCGCTCGACACGGCGCGCCTCAAATTCGCTGACGAGTTCCTTGGTTGCCACCTACAGCCTCCACCAAAGATCCACGTAGGGGAGCAACGGCCAGCGCTGCAACCACGACAGACCGGGGATATCGTAGCCAGCCGCATCGTTCAGGGTCAGCGACAGCAACAGATGGGCACCCGACAGCCAGCGTTGGAAGGCGTGCGCCCAGCCCAGCGTCACCTCGGGGCGATTAAAGCTGCCCGCGCTGATTCCGTAGCGCTGCAACATCGACACCTGCACCAGGTCGCTCGGCCGGGCGAGCCAGTGCAACTGGGCCGACACCGAAATGCCATGCGACAGGCCGACGTAGCGGTTGTTGATGCGCTCGTCGAACTGGCCCGCGTAGACGACGCCACCCGTCATGGCCCAAGAATTGTTGGGGTACCAGGTCGCGATGCCGCCGCCCAGCAACTCGCCCGGCGCCAAGGCCCCGGCCTGCGCGGTGGTGGCGGCTACCTGGCCAAAGGACCGCTTGAAACTGCCCGTGGCCGACACGACGTAGTGGGTCTGGTCCACGATTCGGTAGCGGAACGCCAGGTTGGGCACCAGCAGCAGGTCCAGGATCGGGTGCGACTGCACCGTGAGGCGCGAAGAGGCCCCGTAGGCTATGGGCGCCACGATGCCAAAGTGGATCGCGCCTTGCTCCAGCACTTGCGCGGTGCCCAAGGTGACTTGCTGCACGGACTTCCACTCGGCCTGGGCCGCGAGCGGCCAACCGAGCGTCAGCAAGGCGGCGAGCAGGGCGGCAAGCTGGGGCAAACTGGGCAGGCGGCGCGGCATCGCCGGGATCGTAGCCGACTGACGGCGCTTGGCAACTTCGAGCGCGGCCACCCCGTTCGCCCGGGGGCAGTTGACAGCGACCCGCCAAAGGCGTACAAGACGCGTCGCCCGGCGCCCAAGCGGCAGCCGGCCGACCAAAGGCGCGTAGCTCAGGGGTTAGAGCACCACGTTGACATCGTGGGGGTCGGCGGTTCAAATCCGCCCGCGCCTACCAAGGCACCATTTCTGCTGTATTTTCGAGTCGTGCACCGGCCTATTTCTCGTCGTGGTGCACGAGCCGTGACTCCATGTTTTCCACTGGCATTTACGCGATCTTGGACGGCGACCGGCTGGGTCTGGCCTCGCCGGACCAAGTGCGCGCTGCCTTGCCGTGGCTCGCCGAGCTGGCCGTGGCGGCGCGCGAGGCCGGTGCCGTGGCTCTGCAGTTGCGCCTGAAAGGTCTAGAGAACGCAAGCGAATTGCGTGTCCTGGCAGGCCAGGTGCTGGCGCGTGCGCTGGCCGGCCAGATGCCACTGGTGATCAACGACGACGCGGGGGCCGCGCGCGCCCTGGGGGCTGGACTGCACCTGGGGCAGGGCGACGGCGATGTGACGCAGGCCCGGGCGCTGGCGGCGGACGCGCTGCTCGGCTGGTCGACCCACGACCTGGAACAGGTGCGCGCTGCCCAGGATCTGGCCTGTGATTACCTGGGCTTTGGTCCTATCCTCTGGACGGGCAGCAAGCGCGGCTTGGACCCGGTCACGGGCTGGGCGCAGCTGACCGACGCCTGCGCGGCCAGCGCCAAACCCATCGTAGCGATTGGCGGTTTGGGCTTGGAGCACGCAGTGTTGGCCCGCGCCGCTGGTGCCCACGCCATGGCCGTGATCAGTGGCTGGCTGGGGCCCGCGGGCGATCGCCCCACTGCAGAAAATAGCTACGCGCGGCTGAGTCAACTGGCGGCTGCCTGGCAGGCCGGGGGGACGCTGTGAGCGAAGCGCCTGAAATCTGGACGGTTGCCCGCCTGCTGCAGTGGACGCGCGAGTGGCTGACCAAGCAGGGGTCGGCGACGCCGCGGCTGGATGGCGAGCTCCTGCTGGCGCACGTGCTGAAGACCGACCGATTGCACCTGTTTCTGCGCTTTGACCAGCCGGTGCAAGGCGACGAGCTCGCCGAGTACAAGGCGCTCATCAAGCGCCGCGCCAAGCTGGAGCCCGTGGCCTATATCTTGGGCAGGAAAGCGTTTTTTGACCTAGACTTTGCCGTAGATGCCAGTGTGCTGGTGCCCCGGCCCGAGACGGAGTCGCTAGTCGACTTGGCCGTCGCCTTTGTCGACGATCCCGCCGCGCCGGCCGGCGATGTGCTGGACCTGTGCACGGGCAGCGGTTGCGTGGCCATCGCCCTTGCCCACCACGTGCGGCAAAAGTCTTTGCCCCGGCAGGTTTGGGCTACCGACGTGTCGCAGGCCGCCCTGGATGTGGCGCAGCGCAACGCCAAGACGACCGACGTGGCGATTGAATTTCGCCAGGGCAACCTGTGGCAGCCGTTCGCTACGGGGCAGCAATTTGCCGCAATTGTCAGCAATCCGCCTTATGTTCGCTCGGGTGACATTGCCAAACTGGACGTGGATGTCCGCCAATGGGAGCCGCGGCTGGCCTTGGACGGCGGCGCGGACGGCAGCGACCTCCTGCGCTGGATCGTCGACCGGGCCGCCGAATTCTTGATGCCGGGCGGGCTGTTGGCGGTCGAGCTCGGCAGCCGCGCCCAGGCCGACGCGCTGATCGACCACGCCGAAAAGCACAATCTGGGCAAGGGCTTGCCGCAAGCTGTTCTGGGCGGTCCCACCCACACGGTGCGCTGGTTGCGGTCCGACAACTAGCGACGCCCGCCCGCACCGCTGAACTATCCAGAATAACACGTGAATCCGCTGAGGCCCTGTGGGTCGCTCAGCCTGCCCAGAGAGTACGCCATGATCAGCCAGAACCCCGAGCTCCATCGCGAAATTGCCCGCCGGCGCACTTTTGCCATCATCTCGCACCCCGACGCCGGCAAGACGACCATCACCGAGAAGCTGCTGCTGTTCGGCGGGGCGATCCACCTGGCCGGCGCGGTCAAGGCCAAGCGCAATCAGAAGTCCGCGACCTCGGACTGGATGTCGATCGAGCGCGAGCGCGGCATCTCGGTATCGACCGCGGTGATGACCTTTGAGTACCGCGGCTTGCAGTTGAACCTGCTGGACACGCCGGGCCACAACGACTTTTCGGAAGACACCTTCCGCACCCTGACGGCGGTGGACGCGGTGCTGATGGTCATCGACGCGACCAAGGGCGTGGAAACGCAGACCAAGAAGTTGCTGGAAGTGTGCCGGCTCAAGCGCACGCCGGTCATCACCTTCATGAACAAGCTGGACTTGGAGGCGATGGACCCGTTGGATCTGTTGGACAATCTGGAAAAAGAGCTGCACATGGCCTGCACGCCGATGACGTGGCCGATCGGCGGCGGCAAGGAGTTCCAGGGCGTCTATGATCTGCGCGACAAGACGGTGAATTTCTACCTGGCGGCTGAGCGCGGCCACAAGAACGAGCGCGTGGTCCTCGACTCGCTGGGCTCGCCCGAGGCCAAGGAGCTCATCGGCAAGCACTACGACCAGGTCACCGGCGAGATCGAGCTGCTGGAGGGCGCCAGCGAAGCCTACGACGCCACGCGCTTTTTGCGCGGCCAGCAGACGCCGGTGTTCTTTGGTTCGGCGCTGAACAATTTCGGCGTCAAAGAGCTGCTGGACTGCTTTTGCGATCTGGCGCCGGGGCCGCAGCCGCGCGAGACGGTGCACCGGGTCGTGGACGCCGAAGAAGACGCCTTCAGCGGCTTTGTGTTCAAGATCCAGGCCAACATGGACCGCAACCACCGCGACCGCATGGCCTTTATCCGCATCGTGTCGGGGATTTTCCGCCGCGGGATGGACATTTATCAACCGCGCACCGGCAAGACGATGGCGGTTCGCAACGCCATGACGTTCCTGGCGCGCGATCGCTCCATCGTGGAAGAGGCCTATCCCGGCGACATCATTGGCGTGCCCAACCACGGCACCATCCGCATCGCTGATACGTTTACCCAGGGCGAGAACCTGCAGTTCACCGGCGTGCCGTCGTTTGCGCCCGAGCTGTTCCGCCGCGTGCGGCTCCGCGACCCGATGAAGCAAAAGCAGCTGCAAAAGGGCCTGACCGAAGTGTGCGAAGAGGGCGCCGCCCAGCTATTTCGGCCGCTCATCGGCAGCGAGTGGATCGTGGGCGCGGTGGGCTCGCTGCAGTTCGACGTGATCGCCGCCCGCCTGCGCGAAGAGTACAACGTGGACGCGGTGTTCGAGGGCATGGCCCTGCAGGTGTGCCGCTGGGTGCAGTGCAAAGACGCCGTGGTGCAAAAGAAGCTAGAAGATTCGGCCACGCGCGACTTGTACTGGGATGGCCACGGCAACCTGTGCCTGCTCACCGAGACGCGGTTCCGCGCCGACTACATCGTCGACAAGAATCCAGGGGTTACGCTGCACAGCACCATGGAGCTGCACGCCAGTTGATCGACGCTATTCTGGCCCGCCCGCCAGCGCCCGCGCCGGTCGCAGCCGGTGGTTGGCCCACAGCCCGTCCAGCCACTCGAAATACGCCGCCAGGTCGCACGCGCTCGGCGCTTCGGGCCGATCGGTCAGCAATGGTGTCGCTGCTTTGCAGAGTTCCGGCAACTGCTTGAACGGCAGCTCGCGCTCGCTGTCGTGATCGCGCACGTAGGCCATCCGCGTACCCACCCGGCCGATCAGCAGCGGCAGATCCCGCCGTTTGCCAAAGATGCTGTAGCCCAGGTAGGTGCTCCGCTCGTCGCGGATGCCCAGCAGGTGCCCCAGCGTGGGAGCCACATCCAAAGTCCCCGACAGCACTTGCACTTTGGCCGGCAGATCGTGGCGCGGGTCGTGAATCAGCAGCGGCAGCCGGTCAAAGGACCAGCCGGCCGGCTTGCCGTCGTACACCGCCGCGTTCGCTGGCGTGTGGAAGGGCGCGTGATCGCCCGTGATCACCAGCATGGTGTGGTCGCGCCGCTCGGGGGCCAGCAGGTGCCGCGCCAATTCGCCGATCAACTGGTCCGAGCAGTGGTACGCCGCCAGCTGTCGGCGGGCGCCGGCATCGTCGGGAAGCTCTTCCAGTTGCCCGAGTTGCGTGGCCTCGGTCGGCAGTGCGCATTCGGGCGGCGCCAGGCCCGGCTCGTGCGTGTCCAGCGTAGAGATCACGAGCAAATACGGCTGGTGGGCGTGCTCGGGCGACAGCGGACTGGGGGCCTCCAGCCGGGCGATCTGCTCTTTGGCGTAGTCAAGAACGTAGTGATCGTACAGACCCAGCACACTTCGGCCGGCGCCGGGGAAGCGTTTGAGCAGCTCGGCGTCGCTGTGCAGCTCGGTAAAGCCGTGGCGCTGCAAGAACGTGAGCGTGCCGGCTTGCCGCATGTCGTGGCCGCCAATGAATACCGTCTTGTAGCCGCGCCGGAGCAACAGCTCGGGCAGGCAGGTCAGCGACGGGCCGGCGTTGGCCTGCCCCGGCTCGTGCACATCCGCCGGGTGCAGCGGCGCAAAGGCCGAACAGAGCGTCCCAATCGTGCCCGCGATGGTCGGCGACGCCACATTGCGGTAGCCATCGACCACGGTCATCTGGTGGGTCAGATCGCCCAGGTTGGGCATCAACCCCTTGTACTGACCGGACAATTCGTGGATGAACAGCGAACTCGTCGACTCGACCAGCAGCAGCACCACATCGGGTTTCTCGACCGCATGGGGCTCCAGGGCGTAGTCCAGCTCGGGCTCGCCGGTCTTGCCGCGCACCAGCGGAAACGCCGCGCCGATCTGTGCGCCGCTCGGCACCCAGCCAAACTTCTGCCAACGTTGCCATTGCTCGGGCGAAACCGGCACGACGGGCTGCGGGCCTTGGCGATCCTGCAAATACAGCGCGGTCTGCCGCGTCAGATTGGCCTCTGGCAGTAGATCCAGCGCGAATTCGTGGGGCGGCGCGGTCACCGGTCGCCACAGCGCCAGGGTCACCGCCGCCGCGCCCAGCACCACCGCGGTGGGCGCCGCAAAACCGGCCAATTCCAGGTCCAAGGCCGTTGCAGACTCGCGCCGCAGCCACGCCATGGTCGCCAAGACCGCCAGCAGCGCGGCCAAGGCGAGCCCCGCAACGCGCGGCGAGGCCAGCACATCCTCAAAACCGCCGCCAATGTACAAAAAGGCCTCGGCACTGATGTGCGAGCCCCCCAAGTAGTTGTGAGCCAGGTCGGCCGCCCGCGCTAGCGGCGACAAGATGAGCAGCAGCCAGGCCGGCGCCACAACCGTCGTCGCCAGCACCACGCTCCAATCGGCCAAGCGCTGACCGCCGCGCACCAACAGAAACAGGCCGTAGATGGCCAAGATATCTTGGCCAAATCCGTAGACCAACTCCTTGGGTGCCGACACGCCGGCCAAGCTGGCTTGGCGCGCGAGCAGCATCAAGATGCGCGTCCCCCAGGCCAGGGCTACGACCGCCACCAGTGGCCAGCTCGGGCCCAAGAAACGCAGCCAGGTGCGCGCCGCGGACCCCCAGTTCTCGAGCAAGTTGTCGAGCATTCGTGGCATTGGACGCTACTCGTCGGCAGAAGAACGCAGGCTGGGATCTTGCAGAGCGCGCGCCAAGCTGTCCAGGCTCGTCAGGTCCGGGCTGGTCGTCGCCGCGTCGATTCGGCCAGGCGCCTTGGCGTGAATGGCCACCACCGCGAGGATGGCGAGGGCCAGCGTGGTCGCCGTGGCCAACAGCAAACGCTGGCGGGGCAGGGTGTCTTGTAGCACTTCGGGCGCTTCCATGTCGTTGGTCATGCAGTAGCGCGCCAAGGCCGACGACGCCAACGCCACGGCAAGCGCAACCCAGACCGCTCCTTGCGTCAGCGTCGCCACCGGACGCCGGAGCAGCCCGACCCAAAACTCACCCGAGATAGCAAAGCCGTGCAGCGACGCGTGCACCAGGCCCGCCAACCGCAAGAGCATCATGAACATCCAGAGCACCGCAAACGCCAGCGACGCGTTGCGCGCCACCTCGCCGCGGGCATCGGCGCGCTCGCTGCCCAACAGCGACAAAAGCCGCACCGCTGCCATCATGCCGTGGGCCAGCGCCACATCCGCCAGCACACCCAGGGCGAGATCCAGCCACGGACCGGTCAGCAAGGCCCCCAGCGCGTGCAACGTCATCAGTCGCCACGCCGCCAGCGACAGGCCAGCCAGGCCAGCCCAAGGCGATGGCATGGTCGCCAGCAGAAACTGCCGCACGAGGCCACCGGTGGCCAGGGGCACATAGCCCGACGACGGGTGATCGCGCCGCTCGGGCAGCAGCGGAGCATCCGGGAACTCGATTTGTGCTTGTGGCACCGGGATTTGCTGGGTCTGCACCTGCGGCGGTTTTGGCTGTGCTGGCCCTTGCCGATTCTGCGCAGTTTGGGGCTCAGCCATGGCGGTTGCCTGCGGCGCGCGTGCGGCCGGTGGGACCAAGGATTCCGTGTTGCCGGCAGACTGTCAAACCCGCCGACCAGTTGTGCCTTGCCGCTTGCTGAGGTATGGCGACCCCAGCCGGGCCGCCCGCCCACTTCCAGCGTGGCGCCCAGGCGGCGGTCGTGCTAGCCTGCCCCATGGGTGCCACGACCCTGCCCGGAGTTGCTATGGCGAACATGCGCGACGACGAACTGCTGGAACTGCAAGCCCAGGCCGCCGAGCTGGCCGCAGCCAAGGGTGCGGATCCCGGCGTGCTGGCTTCGCAATTGGCCGGCGCGCAAACGGCGCAGATGGGCAAGTCGCTGACAGACCGCTACGCCAACATGGGCGCGCGCTGGCTGTCCGACCAGGTGCCCACCAAGCTGGACCCCGCGCTCATCGATCGCTTGTCGCGCATGGGCTTCCGCAGTGAGCGCCTGGATCAGGTGCGGATCCACCGCGGGCCCAAGGCCCAACAGGCCGCCGGAGCGCTGTCGGCGCGCGCGTTTGCCGTGGGCGACAGCGACATCTTCTTTGGGCAGGGCGAGTTCGATCCCACTACGCGCGGCGGTCTGGCGGTCCTGGCCCACGAGCTGGCCCACGTCGCTCCGCCGGACGCGGGGGTTGGCGCGGGCGGCGGTGTCGCTCCTGGGCTGGGCGGCGGCATGCCCTCGGCCTTTCAGAGCCCGGTGCTGAACGAGCGCAAGCGCGGCGACGAGGATGCGGCCGGTGCAGAAGCGCACGAAAAGCAGGCACGCGAGGCCGAACGCCGTGTATTTGCTCAAGAGGACGGCGGTGGTGCCCCAGCGATGTCGGCGGCGCCCAGCAGTCCGGCTGCGCCGGTCAAGACCGACCAAGACGCCAAAGACGAGCGCAAGATCGACCCCGCCAAGCTGGAAGCCAAGGTGCTGCAGCTGATCAGCAAGTGGGAACGCCAAGAAAGCGAGCGCTCGGGCGTGCAACCCGGCTGATTCCAAGCTCGATTCACCCCAAACGGATCCCGGCTGAATCGCCTCAGAAACTCCGGCAAAGCTGCAGGGCCAGAACCGGGGTTCGCCCTATTTCGACGTACTACTTGGGCGTGCGGCAGCAGCGAATGCCGATGCTGAAGGTCGCCGTCTGCGGGGTGGCCAGGGCGCGCGCCGATGTGCGGATTTCGGGGGCGTTGTCGGCGAAATAGCCGCCGCGCACGACGCGCGCGGTGCCGGTCGCCGGGCCGGCGGGCGACACGGCAGCGTTGCCGCTGGCCGCCAACTGCGCGTAATAGCCCGAAGCGTACCAGTCCGAGGTCCATTCGCGGACGTTGCCAGCCATATCGCTCTGACCAAAGGGCGCATTTCCCTTGGTGAATTGACCAACGGGCGTGGCGCTGCCACAGGCGCCGCCCCAGTTGGCGAAGTCGCACGCCGTGGACGCGGTGTTGCCCCACGGAAAGCGCCGGCCGTCGCTGCCGCGCGCGGCGTACTCCCACTCGGCCTCGCTGCACAGGCGCGAACCGCCAGCCCAAAGGCAGAAAGTGGCGGCCTGGGCCCAGGTCACGTAGTTGACTGGATGGCTGCTTTTGCCGGCGACGCCGTAGGTCGCGTTCGCGCCGGTGGCAGGGACAGTGCAGGCGCCCCCTTGTACGCAGGCTTGGTACAGCGCCACCGTTGCCTCGTTCAAGTCGATGAAGTACGACGGCAATTGCACGGGGTGCGCCGGCTTTTCGTCGGGGTTGCACTGGTTGTCCACTGCGGTGTTGCAGCCCAAATTAACCGTGGTTCCAGGTATGTAGGCCATGCCCGGCGGTGGGGTCGCGGCGACACACTGCTTGGCGGCCATGCCCTGGCCGCACCACTTGCCGGTCGCGCAGGGGGTGGCAAAGGCCTCGGCTTTGTGGACGCAGCCGGCGGCGGGGTCGCAACTGTCGATCGTGCAAAGGTTGCCGTCGTCGCAGTTGGGTGGGCCGCCCGGCGAGCAGGCCCCCTGGGCGCAGAGGTCGGCGGTGCAGGCCGAGCCGTCCAAGTCGCACGGTCCGTCGATGCCCTTGGTGGTGCACGAGCCCGATGCACACCCGTCGAACGTGCACAAGTTGCCGTCGTCGCACGGGTTGCCGGCGCCGACGCAGACGCCCTTGTTGCAGCTGTCTTGCTTGGTGCACGAGTTGCCGTCGTCGCATGGGCTGCCGTCGGCCGCGTTGGCCACTTCGCAGGCGCCGCTGGCCGAGTTGCAGGCGACCGTGTGGCAGGCCGTTGGCGCCGGGCAACTCTTGGCGCTGCCGCCCACGCACGAGCCGTCCGCGCACTTGTCGCCCACGGTGCAGGCGTTGCCGTCGTCGCAGGGCGTCGCCTGGTCGGGCGGGAACAAACAGCCGCTGGCGGGATCGCAGGTGTCCTTGGTGCAGGGATCCTTGTCATTGCAGGGCAGCAGGCTGTGGGCGCAGCCCGTGGCGATGTTGCAAGTGTCTACGGTGCAAGCATCTTTGTCGTCGCAGCTGACCGTCGTGGCCACAGCCCCGCACTTGCCGGCCAGGCATAGGCGTCCCTGCAGAATCGGCGAGCCGGCCTCGACCAGGCACTCGGCGTCGGCGCAGGCCATTCCGTCTTTTTGCTGAAGGAGCTCGCAGTAGTTGCTGGCGCCGTTGGGGACGCAGCGCGTGTATTCGCATGGGCCGGGCTTCAGCAGGGCGTCGCACTCGGCCTGGGTCATGCACGAAGATGCTGCATCCGCGGTATCGCTGCTGTCGGCGCTGGGAGCCGTGTCGGCCGTGGGCGAGACGTCGGCCTCACTGTCGGCCGGGGCGGTGTCCTCGACCGGTGTGGCGTCGGCGGCAGCGTCCGTGGGGGTCGCATCCTGGGCGAGCGCGTCGCCGCTGCTGTAGCCGTCGTAGACCGTGGGTTGCGCCGAATTGACGCAGCCAGCCAGGGCCGCCATCGCCAGAAAAGCCCAAGTCGAGATTTTCACCGCCGAACCTCTGCCTGCCGGACCTGCCGGTTGGCGCTGGCATTTTCAGTCATGACCGGCCAACTCGTCCAGATTTCCGCTCGTTTCTGGTCGATTGGGCCAGCGCTCGCTGCGGATGATCTGCAACTGGCCGTCTAGTCTACGCATTTCGTCGAAGTAGTTGGCGCCCGTCGCGGTCGCTTTGGCGTGTTCCAGCACCGTCAAGGCACCCTGGTGGTCCAACTCGATGATTTTCTTGAAGCGTTCGTTCCAGCTCGGCTGGGTCGACCAAGGATGGCCAGCCGCGGCCCATGCCCGGTACAGCTCGGCAACCGCCTGGAACGCGTGCACGGCCAGCACCACCCCGTGCAGCGGCCGCGGATCCGGGCGGACGGGCGAGGCGTACAGCGGCGACCAAGCGTTGTGCAAGAGAGGGTCCAGGCCAAATACCGCGTTGATCTTGTTGTGCTGATACTCGTGGATCAGCGCCTCGACCATCGTCATCGGCTGGGGGTGCAGCGTCATGTAGATGATGCCCACCGCCTCTTGGTAGCTGGCCGACAGGTGGCGCTCGGCGTCGTAGCCCACCGGCACGATGAGCCGCAGTACCCAGCGCAACTCCTCGCCCAGCAGAGGCAAATGCTCGTCCAGCAAAGCAAAGCTGGTTCGCAGCGCCTCGACCCAGGCTTGTACAGGCTGGCCACCCAGGCTCATCGCGTTGCCCGACTTGTCGGGGTGCGCTTCAAAGTCGGCCAGCGGGTTGTTGTCGGCCGTCGCCAGCCAAACGCCTGGCACTACCGCGTGGTAGGGCCGATCGATGCTCGCTCCGTCCAGGTGGGCGATCGCGTCTGGTTGCGCCGCCGCGGCCAAATCCAGCCAGTGCGCCTTGCCGGCCACGACCGCGCCCACCCGCCCCGCCTCAAAAACCCATTGCTCCGCCGTTGGTCCCGCCTCGATGCGCAAGTTCAGCGTCGGCGACAGCAACGTGGGGAGCCAGCCGTCGGCGGGCAAAGACAGGGGACTGTCGATGGCCTGGTGGGCCGCGAGCTCCAGCCAAATCAGGGCGCAGGCCTCGCGCAGCCAGTGGTTCAGTGCCGGGCCATCGCCGCCGGGCCGCAGCTGCTTCAGGGCGCACTGAATCGGCGTCGAAATCGTTGGCAAGCGCAACAATTGCAGGACCAACTTGCGATCACCGCGCGCCAGGACTTGCACGGTGCGGCTGAGCAGCGGTCGGTTCGCCATCGTCAGCGCACTCGGCGCAATTGCGCAGAAGTCTTGCAGAAGCTTGGCCAGCCAGCCTTGGAGGATCCGCCGTATCGTCTGGGTCGACCCCACCGGCAAGGTCAGGTCGCCCAGGGCGAGAACAGGCGCAGTCGTGGCGGGTTGCGGCATGGATGTCCTATCCGTTCCTGGCGTTTCGGCTCGCGGGCACTTCCAAGCCCCGGGGGCCCCAACGGGCGAGCGGGCGCTCCATGCGCAGACCTTAGCAGAGCCGGCGTCTGCGTGCTAAAGTGCCCCAGCGCTCGGGGCGCTCGCGGCAGGTGGCGGTGACGAAGTTGGGACACAGGGCAGGGCAGTTGGCAGCGTCGCTGTGGGCGATGGCGGGGCTCGCGAGCACTGCGTGGGCGGCCTGCGACGTGACGATCAAGCCAGACGGCAACACCGCCGCCATCCAGCACGCCATGGACAAGGAGATGAAGCGGCCAGTGCAAGTCTGCTTGCATCCTGGTGTTTACCGAGGTGCGCGTTTGCTGGCGACCCACTCGGTGGTGCTGCGGCGGCTTGGTAAAGACAAGGTGGTGCTGGATGCCGGCGGCCAGGGCCGGGTGCTGACCATCCCGCAGGCCGGCATTCGCGTCACGCTAGAGGGCATTACCCTGACCAACGGCAAGGCCGATCGCGGCGGCGCCGTGGCGCTGGTCCAAGCCAGTTCGCTCGAACTCGTGGATTGCTGGATCTACAACAACACAGCGACGCTGCTGGGCGGCGGTGCCATCGCCGCCAGCGCGGGCGACCTGCACCTGGTCCGCACCCGCATCACCAGCAATTTTGGTGAGCGCGCCTCGGCGATCGACCTGTCGGGCAGCGTCAAAGCCAGGCTCGCCTCTACGCTGGTGGCCGACAACGAGGCCAAGGGTACCGCTGATCCGCCGATTCGCCTGTCGTCCGCTGCGCAGTTGGACCTCTACGCGTCCACGGTGGCCTACAACGGCGGCTCCGGGATCGTGCTCCAACCCGACGGCCCGGGCCGCCGCAAGCTGTCCGTCTCTTCCAGCATCGTGATGGGCAAGCCCGACGCCATCACGGTGCAGCGCGCCGAAGTCGACGACGTGCGCGTCGATCGCAGCGTCCTGTGGGGCGGCATCGGCTGGGTGGCGCTCGACATGGCCAGCCAAAAAGCCTTGCCGGGCTTTAACTTGAAGGACTTGGAACGCTACCGACCCGAGACGGGCTCCGTCGCAATCGGCCTGGGTGCCTGCACGCCGGCCGACGCCCGCAAGGACTTGGTCGGTTTGCCGCGCAGCAGTCGCTGCACTGCGGGCGCGCTGGAAGCCCCGGCCGCCGACGTGCGTGCGACTTTGGCGGCGCGCAAGAAAGACCCCAAGGCACAAAAGCCGACCAGTTGGGAGCAGCTGTAGCTGCCGTGACTCGTACCTGTCCCGTCCGAGTCAGATCGAAAACACCGGCAATTCTTCGGGCCCGAACCGGGGTTCGTTCTACGCCCCCAGCTTGGCCCGCACCAGCTTGTTGACCAGGGCCGAGTCGACGCGGCCCTTGTAGTCCTTCATGACCAGACCGGTGATCTTGCCCGCCATCTTGGCGTCCACCGCGCCCTGGGTCGCCAGAATCTGGTCGATGACGGCCGCCGTCTCCGCCTCGCCCATCAACTGCGGCAGGAACTTTTGCAGGAACTGCGCCTCGGCGACCATCTGCGCCAGGTTTTCGTCGTCGGCGGGCTGCACGCCGCGCGCCCCGTACTCTTCGACCGAGCCTTGCAGCTGCTTGACGTAGGCGCGGATCACCTCGACGACCAGCTCGTCGGTCACTTCCACGCCGGCCTTGGCGGTGCGGCGCTTCATCACTTCGGTGCGGACCATGCGAATGGCCATGGTGCCCACCTTGTCGCCGCTGCGCATGCAGTTCTTCAGTTCTTCGCCCAGTTGGGCCTCTAGATTGCTCGCCATGGGGTACTCCAGCGCCCACTGTGTGCGGCGCTCGTGGTCAACGGGCTTGGCCGGCGGCCAGGGCGACGCGCACTGGGCCGGCAAGCGATTCGGGGTGGTTGGCGGTTGGGTAGGGCAGCCGCTCTGCGCAGCCTTGCTGCTCCGCTCGGCGGCGACGTTCCTGTGGAACTAGGAGCGTGTTGGGACAATCCCGGCACAATCCTAGCGCCGCGTCTTGCGCGGCGGCAACTGGCTGAAATCGCACGAATTCACTTCGGGCGATTTTCGGCCAGTTGGACAAACGAAAAAGGCTAGGAGACTGGCGGCACCCAATAAGATCATAATGTATAACCAACTGGACATGTAGTGTCGCCCATTTTGCCGACAGGCTCCTAGTACGCCGAATCTCAAGTTCGTTCGGGGTTGGAGTCATTGGCGTACTAGGCCGCGTGAGCCGCACGCGGGGGGCGCACGGGGCGGGGGTCCAAGAGTGCGCGGCGCGCCCCCTTTGCCTCATGATACGAACCCCGTCTGATTCACGCCTGTACGGATTCTCTGACACGGTCTGCAACCGGCGAGAATCAGGCGGGGACCCCGGTTCGGGCCCGAAGAATTGCCGAAATTTTCGAGTCGATTTGGACGGAAACCGTATGAGAAGGCCAGTACTACAAACCATTCGACAGGCCCAACCTGAACGTACTTCGGGTTTGTAGTACTAGAACGGCTTGGGTCCTGCGGCCGGAGCGCCCGTGGGCGGTGCACCCACCGGCGGAGCACCGGGTCCCGGTGGCGGCCGCACACCGGCGGGGACCATCGCGGGCGGTGGCGCGGGTGCCATCCCAGGTTGCGGGGCCATCCCAGGTTGCGGGGCCATGCCAGGTTGCGGCGGCATGCCCGGTCCGGTCGGGCGCATGGCGGGCGCGCCGGCAGCTGGCGGCGGTGCGCCCATCGGGGCCGGTCCCATGGCCGGCGGAGGCATCCCAGGCTGGCCCGGCTGGCCCATCGCACCCGGTTGGGCCGGCGGCATGCCCGGCTGGCCCGGCTGGCCTTGCGGACGGGCCGCAACCTGCGATCGCGCCTGGCGCAGCGGCTGCATGGCGCGGTCGATCATCGCGCTGGCGTCTTTCAAGCGGCCCAGAGCCTCGCCGGCATTGCTGACCGGCCCGTCCATCTTGGCGCGGGCTTCGCGAAGGATGGCTTCGGACATCTGCATGGCCGGCATCAGCTGCGTGCCTTGCAGTTGCAGCAGCGTCGGATCGCGCTTGAGGGTATCGTATTCCTTGATCTTGCGATCGATCTCTTGGAACGCCGACGTCAGGACCGACAGCTTGTTGTTCGCCTCGCGCATCTTTTCGGCCCGCTGATCGGCGTCGCCAATGCCCTTCGCGGCATCGAATTCGGCCTGGGCTTCGCTCACGCGCCCATCCACGGCAGCGCGGAAGTTGGGAAATTTGCCCACCCATTCTTGCAGAGTCAGCTTGTTTTGGTCCCAGGCGCGGGTCTCGCCTTCGATGCTCGGTTTGCAGGCGACAGCGCCCGCCAATAGGGCTGCGACCGCCGCCATCCTGCCCAGGCGCCACCAACGTTGAATGGTCGAACTCTTCACGATTGCTCCCCCTGCCGCGCCTCGCGTCGCGCTGCTTGTGTACCGAGCAGGGTCGCGCCGTGGCCGGGAAGTGTCAAGCCAGCCCAAGCGGCTAGAGACGTGACAGAGTACTGGACAGTTGTTCAGTAATCTACTCCGCCGGTCGCGTCTCTAGCCCCAAGTGCGGCGCAAGCGAGCGCGTGCAGCGACTCGCCGCGCCGAGTTCGAAGGTTCGGAAGCGCGGAGAAAGTCTAGATTGATCCGCTGGCTAGAACACCAATCACGAATCTCCAAGGTTCAGGGCAACGGAACCACTCGCCGACGGAAACTCGCTGATGTCATGTGGGTCGCAAGCGGGCGCTAGGGCGACCCGCCGCGACGTTTGCCCGCAGGTTCGGGTTTCTGATCGGTACTCTAGGGCCCAGTCCGTCCCATCGCGGCCTGCCAGCGCGCCACGGCCAGGGACTCGTCAAACTCGACCTGGATGCCCTGCAAGCGAGCCAGCGTCACGGCGGTCTCGGCATCGACCACTTCGAGCAGGGTCGCCGTGCCAGCCGCGTAGCGAGCCAGCGCATGTTCATGCGCCTTCTGGGCAAACTGACGGTAGGTCTGCGCCGCCGGTCGCCGGTTGCGGGCCTGCTGCACTGCCGTCAGCGCCTGCGACAGCTCGGCCTTGAGCGCCAGCGTCGCCAGGTCGCGGGCTGCGGCCAGCGACCGCAGTTGCGCCTGCAGTTCGTCTACATAGCCGTGCTGCACCCAAGCGCCCGACAGGGGCACCGAAATTCCGGCGGTGATCGAACCATTGACCACCAAGTTGCTCACTTCGATGCCGCCCGCGCCGACCTGTCCCGCCACGTACAGGCTTGGCATCGCCGCCTTGTGCAGGGCATCGCCCGCCGCCCGCAGTGCCGCCATCCGTTGGTCCAGGGCCTTGAAATCGTCGCGCGTCGCGCTGGCTTGGGCGACCCATTGGTCCATCGGCGGCGTGCCGGACAGGCGCTCGGCAGCCAAGTCCGGCTCCTGCGGCACCAAAGGCGCCAAGGGGCCCTGGATCAGCCCGCCCGTGCCCATGGCCGTGCCAAGCGCCAGCCGCATGGCGCGTACCAGGTCATCGGCTTTGAAGACGCCTACTTCGGCCGCAGCCAAGTCCGAGTCCGCCCGCAGCAGCTCCAGGGGGGGCCGCACCGACGCCTCGACCTTCTTCTTGACCAACTCGCGGCGCTGCGCGGCCTGATCGCGCTGCTCGCGGGCCGCGTCCAAGCTCGCCTCGGCGGCCAGGACTTGCAGGTAGCTCTGGGTCAACTGCAGCCAGAGCTGGCGGCGCAGGGCGCCGATGTCGCTGCGCTGCGCCTCGACTTGCAGGTAGGCCGAGTCCATGTTGCGACGCGTTCGACCAAAATCGGTGAAATTCCAGCGCGTATTGAGCTGTGTGGTCCAAAACGGATACGGCTCGGCCGACCAATGGCTGGTCGTCGCTTTGAACGACGCCGGCACTGCACCCGGCCGGGGCGTAAAGTTCGCGGTCATCTGCGCGTGGCTGGCGTCCAAGGTCGTGGTGGGCAACAGCGGCACTTCGGCCTGGTCGACCCGCGCACGCGCCGCTTCTACATCGGCTTGAGCACCGCGCAGAGCCGGGTGGCGCGCCAGCACGACTTGCCAAGCCTTGCTGTGGGACCAAACGTCGTCGTCGGCCTGCGCGGCGGCGCTGCTGCAAAGAATCAGGCCCAACAAGCCCAAACCCAGCCCGTACTTGCTCGCTATGGACACGTCTGCACCACGGCGACGTCGTCGATGAGGACACCCAGCCCGGAGTTGCTGACGGCGTCGTTGGTGTTGAACAGGAATTCGAACTCCACGGACTTGCCCTTGTACGCCGTCAAGTCGACCGCGACCGCCTGCCAGGCCTGCATGGTGGTCGAGCTGCTTTTGGTCCAGGCAGCCGTACCTTGCTTGATGCCGTCGACGTACAGGTACACGGACAGCATGTCGTAGGACACGCCCGACTCCGTGTCCATATACAAGTTGAAGCTCAACTTGGGCGAGTTCGCGGCGCTGGGCACGACGATTTTGGCCGACTTGGCGGTGCCGCTGTTGGCGCTGCCGCTGTCGAACGTCTTGGTGCTGGGGTTGCCGTAGTACAGCGCGCCGGTGCTGGATTTGGCTCCAGGCGGGCTGGCAACCGGGTTCCAAGCGCCCCAACCCACGCCCAACGCGCTGTTGACGTAGGTAAAGGCGGTCGCCGCGTTGTTGCCGTCAAAGGCCTCGCTGTACACCGTGGGCAGGCAGCAGCCCGCCGCGCCGGTCGACGTGTACTTGCATGCGCCGGCGACGCACGTATCGATGGTGCACTTGTCGTCCTTGTCGTTGCAGTCGGCGTCGGCTTTGCAGCAGGTGTTCTGGTGGCTGCAGAGCCCGCCGCTGCAGCTGTCTACGGTGCACGCGTCGTTGTCGTTGCACTGGCTGACCGACGTGCAGCAGTCGGTGATGGTGGTGTTGGCGCACTTGTTGTCGGCTCCGCACGTGTCCTGGGTGCAAGTGCTCGTGTCGCTGCAGTCCGTGGCGCTGAGGCAGCAACCGGTCGACTTGGCGTGCGCGCACTTGCCGCTGGTGCACGTGTCGGTGGTGCAGGCGATCTTGTCGTCGCACTCGGCCGCGGTGGCGCAGCACAGGTACTGATAGGTGCAGCCGCCCGAGATGCACTGACCCGTGGCGCAGGTGGCCGTGGTGCTGCAGGTGCTGTCGACCGAGCACGGTTTGGGCGTGCAGCTCCACCCGACCGCCACATCGTCGAGCCACAGGCCCGTGCCGGTCGAGGTGGACGCCGCGTAGATGCTGGCCTTGAAGCCGATTTGCACGCTTTGGCCGCCAAAGGGCGTCAGGTCCACGCTGATCGCCGTCCAGGCCTTGAGGGTCGTGCTATAGGTGGCGCTGTAGGCCGTCCACGTCTTGCCCGTGCTGGGCACCTTGATGGTCACGGTCAGCGGGGTGGTGCTGGAGCCGGTCCAGTCCTGCTTGTATTGCAGGGTCAGTGTCGTTGTTCCGCCCACCGGCACGCCAAAAGTCGGGCTGAGCAGTTCGGCCTGGCTCGACACCTGGGAGCCACTCAAGGCAGCTCCGCTCTTGCCAAAGTTGATCGCGCCGCTGCCGGTAGCGAACTTGTTGCCGCTGATTTGCTTCCACACAAACGAATTGACCGCGGCCGGTGTGACCCAGTTCGGCAAGTCTGCGCTCTCGAAGCCGACCGACGCCAAGGGGGCTGGCGGCGGCGTGGCGGCCGGGTGCTGGCACTTGCCCAAGACGCAGGTGTCGCTGGTGCAGAGCGAGTCGTCTTTGCAGTCGGCGTCCACGCTGCAGCAGGTGCCGTTGCTCGCGTGCTGGCACTGGTTGGCAAGGCACAGGTCGGTCGTGCACGCGCTGCCGTCGTCGCAGTCGGCCTGTTTGGCGCAGCAGTTGGCGATGGCGGCGTGGCTGCAGGTGCCGGCGGGCGCTGCGCACGAGTCGGTGGTGCAGACATTCTTGTCGTCGCAAAGCGCGGGGTCGGGCGCGGACTGGCACCCCTTGGTGGGGTCGCAAGTGTCCTTGGTGCATCCGTTTTTGTCGTCGCACACCACGCTAGTCGCGCCACTGCACAGGCCGCCCTTGCAGACGTCACCGCTCGTGCAGGCGTTGTTGTCGTTGCACGCCAACGAATTGGGGTTGTTCTGGCAGCCAAAATACTTCTGGCAACTGTCGTCTGTGCACAAGTTGGCGTCGTCGCACACCGGCGCGCTGCTGCCGGCCTTGCAGGCGCCCAAGACGCACGCGTCGCCCAGCGTGCAAGGATCGCCGTCGTCGCACAGGTTGTTGTTGTTGGCCGACGTGCAGGTGCCTAGCGAGCACGCGTCGTTGGTGCACGGGTTGCCGTCGTCGCAGAACTTGGGCGAGCCCGCATAGCACGTGCCGCCGCTGCAGCCGTCGCCCACGGTGCA
>JBBISH010000092.1:0-25793 GCA_037441385.1 Myxococcales bacterium | reverse complement strand
GAGGAATGGTCGCGCCTGATGCTCAAGCGCAAGAAGCTGGAGTTGCTGACCGTCAAGGACCTGCGCAAGTACGTGGCCGTGTCGGTCGCCGAGCAGGCGCAGGAACTGTACGAGAAAAAGGAATTTGACGCGGCGCACGCCAAGTTCGACACCATCCTCCGCGAATTCAAGACCGAAGAGCCCGAGATGGCGGCCACCGCGCTGTACAACAAGGCGCGCCTGTATGAATTCCAGAAGATGGACAAGGTGGCGATCGAGACCTACGAGCGCGTGGTGAAGGAATTCCCCAAGAGCAAGATCGCGCCGGAAGCCAAGTTCCAGGTCGGTATGCTCTACGAAGCCATGACCCAGTTCAAAGAAGCGGCCGACGCCTTCTTGGACATGGCCAAGTTCCGCGACAATGCCGACGCGGCGCAGGCGCTCATCAACGCCGGCCAGATCCTCAACGCGCTGCAGCAGTACAAAGAGTCGGCGGCCGCCTACGACAAGTTCATCACGGTGGCCAACGCGCTCAAGGGCCAAGACGACGAGACCAAGCGACTCAAGGACTTGGTCGCCGACGCCGAGATGGAAAAGGGTCACGTGTACGACAAGATGGGCGTCGACGGCGCCAAGCAGGCCGCAGGCTTCTACAACAACGTGGTCACCAAGTACCCAGGCCGCCCCGACCTGCACGTCGAGGCGCTGAGCCGCAAGGTCGAGACGCTGCGCACCGCCGACGCGGTCAAGAACCGCAAGGACGTGGTCGGCGCCGCCGATGGCGCCATCAAGTCGTGGGACAAGGAAGGCGCGCGCAAGGGCCCCGCGGCCTACTACGTGGCCCAGGCGATGTTCTACAAGACCGAGTATGACTACGATGACTTCAACGCCATCACGCTGAAAACCGTCAAGAACATGAAGGGCCTGCTGCCCACCCTGCAGAAGAAGGCCGAGGCGCTGAAGAAGGCCGAGGGCAACTACTTCAAGGTGTTCGAGCAGGCGGCGGCCAGCGGCGGCAAGGCCTGGGCGGCGGCGTCGATGTTCCGCGTCGGCATGCTGTACTTCAACTTCAAAGAAGACCTGTTCAACGCGCCGGTGCCGCCCGAGGTCGAGCGCTTCCCCGAGCTGGCCGACCAGTACAAGCTCGCCATCGAGCAGAAGGCCGCGCCGATCGAAGAGCAGTCGCTGGCCGCGCTCCGCAACGCCATCCAGATCGCCCACAACCTGGGCGTCTACAACAAGTGGTCCAAGGAAGCCGGTGACTACGCCGCCAAGGTCAACCCCGACGAGTATCCCACCGTCGAAAAGGACCCGAACCTGCCCAAGGCGGCGGCGACCGTGAGCGCGGACTCGTCGACGGACCCCGCGTCGTCGGCGGCCTTTGTCACCAACGTGCGCCGCGGCAAGTTCACCGTGTCGTACAAGCCCAAGACCGATGCCGAGAACGCCAAGCCCAAGGCCGACGACCGCGCCAAGGGTGATGACAAAGCCAAGAACGGCGGCAAGTAGCCCGCCCAGCGCAAAGGAGTCCGCAAAACCATGAAGACGACGATGAAAAAGCTCGTGTTCGGGTGGGCCCTGCCAGTGCTGGCGGTGGCGACCCTGATGATCCAGACCGACGGCCTGGTGGCGCCAGCCGCTGCGGCCGAGCAAGAGTACCTGCCAGGCATCGACGACAAAGCCCAAGACGCCATGCGCGCTGGCCTTTCCGCGGCGTTGCGCAAGGTGCCCAAGTGCAATCCGTACCAGATTCTAGACGACGGCCAATGCTGTCCAGCGGGCTTCGTCTCGCTGGGCAAGTCCTGCGCACGCATCGGCCCCAACCAGTGCGCCTCGGTCGCGATCGAGAATCCGGCCGGTTGCTCGCTGGACCAATGCGCCAAGTTCGTCAAGACCGAGAAGAAGAAAGAGAAAATCAAGACCGAAGACGGCAAGGAAGAAGAGGTCGAAAAGGACATCGAATTGCCTTGCGAGCCATGGGTGGCCGGCGTCCGCGATCTGGCCTGCGAGCTGGACACCAAGACCTGCGACAAGAAGCTGATGACCAGCCCGCCCAAATGGTGCGCCGACTGGATCAAGAAGGTGGAAGCCATGCCCGCCGCCGACGAGGCCGGCAAGCCCGTGGCCGGCGCGCCCAACTTCAAGTACCAGCGCTGCAAGCCGGGCTCCGAAGGCTGCGACCTGATCCCGCGCGAATGCACCGAGAAGGAACTCGAGAGCGGGACCTCGGACGGCGCCGGCCCCTGCAAGGTGGGTGAGTACATCGACCCCGCCAGCAACAAGTGCACGGCGTACGGCTGCCCGGGCGCGTGCAAGACCGAAGACGGCCGCTGCACCAAGTGTGGCCCGGACTACCAGAGCGCGGCTCAGGAATTCCAGAAAGCGGCCAGCGCGGACAAGCGTTTCTACGAGGCCTACTTCAACCTCGGCATGGCCCTGGAGCGCCTGGGCAAGTACGACGAAGCCCGCAAGGCCTACGAGACCGCCAAAGGCATCGAGCCCAAGGACGACCGCGAGCGCAGCCTGCACTACTCGGCCAGCGCCTACATCGCCCGCTCGCTGCTGGCCCAGTCGCACCGCTACGTGGATGCCGGCGACATGGAAAAAGCCAAGCAGATCCGCGAGCAAGCCAAGGGGATCTGCGACTCGATCATGAGCCAAGACCCGGACAACGCCATGAACAACGTGGCGCTGGCCATGTACTGGCTAGAAAGTGGCGACCTCAAAATTTCAGAGGATTTCCTGCGCTTGGCCCTGCGCGTCAACCGCGAGGACACCATCGCCCTGAACATCCGCGGTCTGATCAACCTCAAGCAAGGCAAGTACGAGATCGCGCGCTGGATTTTGGAAGAGAAGGTGCTGTCGATCGACCCCGCCAACCCCGAGGCTTGGGGTAACCTGGGCATGGCCTACGTGAGCTTGAAGGACCTGCCGCGCGCGGTGGTGGCGTTCAAGAACGCCGTGCAACTGAGTGCCGGCGCGGTGTCCGCCCGCATGAACCTGGGCGCCATCTACCTGGAATACCTAAACTACCGCGACGCCGAGAAGGTCTACAAAGAGGCGTTGGAGCTGGAGCCCAACAACCTGGAAGCGCTGACCGGCTACGCGCTGACCCTGGAAGGTCGCCGCGATCCCAAGCGAGCCGCCGAGTACTACGAGAAGGTGCTGGCCAAGGACCCACAGCGCTACGCCATCTTGGTGCGTCTTGCGATTATCCAGTACAAGCACTTCAACAACGGCGAGAAGGCTGTGGCGCTGTGGAAGCAGTACCTCAAGGACGCGCTGGCGACCGATCCCGACACGGCGCAGGCGACCGCCGACAAGCTCAAAGCCGAGCGCGACGCGGCGCGCGAAGCACTGAAGGCCCACGTGGCGCTGAAGAAGCCCGGTGCCGACTGGCCGGCCACTTTGGTCCTGATCAAGTCCGCGCCGGCGCCCAAGAAGGGCGGGCCCGATTTTGCCGCCAAGCGGACCGAGCTCATCAAGAAATGCGACGAGTTGGACGTCAAATGGAAGAACCTCGTGGCGATCGTGTCGCGCATCCAGGAAATCGAGGCGGCCAAGACCCTGGAGAAGCAGGCCAAAGAGCCTGCCCCCAAGTAGGCGCGCGCGTCAAAGCGCTTGCGCTGTGGACCTGCCGCAAGTAGCCTGCAACTCGGGCGCGCCGCCGCGCCGCTCAAGACTGGCCCAGCGCCAACCATTCAGGAGTTCGCCATGATGACCAAGAAGCTTGCGTTTGGCGCGGTGTTGACGTCGCTGCTGATGGGCGTGGCCAGTCTGGCCAGTACTAGCGTGGTGTGGGCCGCGGAGGAAAAGTCGAAGTTCTACGACTTCTCGGACCAGCTCATCGACGGCGACATCAAGAAGCCTACGCAGATCTATATCGAATCGCGCAAGCGCGCCAAGTTCGACAAGCTGCTCAAGCTGAAGAAGTCGTTCCGCCCGGCGATGATCGAGACGGCAAAAGAGCGACAACTCAAGTGATTTCGTCGAATTGAACAGCAGTGGTTGGCGCCGCGGCGCAGGGTAAAAGGCTCTGCCCGCGGCGCAGCTCGTTTTGGCCCCCGTTCACGGCCCCAAAGGGCGACCTGGGCCCATGCTCAGCGAGGAATTCTATTGCTGTAGCACGGCAGCTTCGCTATCCTGTCGCGTTTCGCCGGTGCCCGCCTGGCAAGGCGCCGCCCGCACACTATCCCCTGCCCGCCGCCCTGGAGGCCCCTATGTTGCCCCACCTTTTTGACCTGCGCCGCACGGCCCCGTTCACAGCCGCGACTCAGCTGACTGCCGCGGCCCTGGTGGCCCTGGTGGCCGGCTGCTCCGGGTCGGGCGGCTCCGGCACCGCCTCCAACGGCACGGGCACCGGCAACGGCAGTGGCGGCGGGTTCGGCCTGGACACCACCCAGACGCTGACGGTCAAGAACGGCCAGACCAACGCGAACATCTACAACAACGGCAAGGTGCCGGTGGTCGCGTCCGACGTCGAGATCGGCGCCACGACCAACATCCCGCTGCTACTCAGCAATTCGGGAAGCACCGGCGCCCTGAAGATCAGCAAGGCGACCTTCACCTACGTCGCCGCCTCGCCGACGGAAGGCGACAAGCCCGCCTTTACCTGCACCGGCAAGGCCAATGGCCAAGACGTACCGTGCGACTCCATGACCTTTCCGGACCTGACGCCGGGTAACATCCTGTCGCTGCAAGTGCACTTCTTGCGCTACGACGACGCCGCCAGCCGCAAAGCGACGCTCTGCCTGGCCACCAACGACGTTTCGACGGCCAAGCAGAAGTACTGCATCGACTTCACCACCTCGACCGGCGCCGCCAAGATCAAGGTCAACCCCGAAGTCATCGACTTTGGCCCCGTGCAGGTCGGCTCGAATACGCCCGTCCCGCTGCAGGTCCTGAACCTGGGCAATACGGACCTGGTGGTCAGCTCGGTCGACCTGACCAACCTAGAGGCCGAATTGTTCAAGCTCGTGTTGGCCGGACAAGAGTACGCCGCTGGCGCCAAGGTGCAGTTCAACCCGCCGCTGACCATCAAGCCCGGCGACATCGTCAATGCTTCGATGCTGTTCAACGCCGTGGACGACAAGCCCCGCTCGTCCGAGATCTTCTTCCAGACCAACGATCCCACGCTGACTCAGCCCGGCCCCGGTATCAAGCGCGTGGCCGTCAAGGTCAACTCCACCGGCCCGTGCCTGCTCCTCAGCCCCAAGGCGGTGGTCTTTGGCCCCACGACCGTGGGCCAGACCAAGAAGCAGGCGCTGCAGATCAAGTCATGTGGCGACGAGGCGGTGGTCATTTCGAATATCGCGTTGGACGACTCGCCGGCTGCCGGCAACTTTGCGCCCGACTGGGCCAGCTTCGCCGCCGGCAACAACCAAGCGCCCAGCCAGGCCAACCCGCTCACCATCCCCGTCAACGGCGTGGTTCAACTCAACTTGCTGTACACGCCCGCGGCGCTGGCCAAGGTGGGCGCGGACGGCGGCGTGGAGTCCGACAAGGCCAACCTGGTGTTCACCAGCAACATCGCCGCCATCAAGAGCACGGCCACGCTGGAAGGCTACGGCGCGTCGTCGGATTGCCCCGTGCCGATCGTCACGATCATGGAAGGCGACACGGTGACGCCGCAGACGATCCTGCACCTGGACGGCAAGCAGAGCTACGCGTCGGTCCAGACCGCCAGCATCACGGAATTCCAGTGGAGCGTCGAGCAGCCCAAGGGTTCGGTGGGCCTGATCCTGCCCAATGACAAGTCGGCCGCGGTTACGTTCCAGCCCAACGTCGCGGGCGACTACAAGTTCCGCTTGCAGATCAAGGACTCAACCGGCAAGGCCAGCTGCGCGCCGGCCGAGAAGATCGTCAAGGTCATTCCTGACCAGGCCATCCACGTGGAATTGCTGTGGAAGACCCCCGGCGACAAAGACGAGAGCGACTCGGGCCCGGGCGCCGGCTCGGATTTGGATCTGCACTTTGCCCACCAGTACGCCGCCGGCCAGGACTATGACAAAGACGGCAAGCCGGATCCGTGGTTCGCAGGTCAGTACGACTGCTTCTGGCTGAACTGCGGCAACGGCAACTCAGTGCAATGGGGCTCGTATGACCCGAACATCGATGACGATCCGCATCTGGACCGCGACGACACCGATGGCGCCGGCCCCGAGAATCTGAACCTGACCCTACCTGAAGACGGCCGCACCTACAGCGTGGGCGTCCACTACTACAACGACTTTGGCCTGGGGCCCAGCGTCGCCACCATTCGCGTCTACATCTACGGCGTCTTGCAGTACGAAGTGACTTCGACCAATCTGGTCAAGAGCGACATGTGGTACGTGGCAACCATCAGCTGGCCCGACGCCAGCATCGACGCTGCCAGCGGAGGCGGCTCTGGGTTGTTCATCACCCACAAGTACCCCGCGCCGTCGCTTGAATAGGCCGCAGCTGCGGCCCCAGAACAGGCAGTATCCCAAAGCGCGGGTTACGACGAACGATTCGCCACAGCTGGAGGTATCGGATGCGCACCACCCTGAGTCTTGGCCGCGCGGCGGCGTGGCTCGCTCTGGCCACGATTGGCTGCGCGCTGGCGGCAAGCTGCTCTGACACCAAGGACGGCAACAGCGGCGGCGATGCCAATAGCAGCGGCAACACGACCACTTGCTCGGGCGCCTTCTGCACGGACACCGACGTGCGCATCGCGGTCTCGCCGGCCAAGCTCCAGTACGCGGATTTGGCGCCGGGCGGCTCGCAAGAACAGGCTCTGACCATCTCGCACGTGGGCAACAGCGACGTGCTCAAAGTGGACTCGTTCAGCTTCGAGCCCGCGACCGACGAGTTCACCGTGGTCGACTGGCAGCCGATCTCGCTGCAAAAAGGCCAAAAGGCGCAGATCAAGGTCCGCTACGCCCCCAAGGCGGCGGGCAAGAAGTCGCTGACCCTGTACCTGAACAACAACGACATCACAGCCTCCAAGCGCAAGTTCCCGGTGCCGATCACCGTCTCGCCTGGCATGGCGATGCTGAACGTGCAGCCCAATCCGGTCGATTTTGGCTACGTCGCGGCCGGCGAGGTCGCCAAGCTGACGGCCACCGTGGCCAACATGGGCACCATTCCGGTGGCGATCAGCTCGATCAATTTGAGCAAGACCGACAGCCCCGACTTCGCCATTGCCGAAGCGCCCAAGGCCGGCGACACGATTCCGGCGCAAGATACAGTCAAGATTACCCTTACTTACACACCCAAGGGCGGCGACGCGGATTTGTCCCACCTCACCATCGAGACGGCCGACCAGAAGAAGATCGTGGTGGACGTCAAGGGTGCGGAGATCGCCCCGCACATCGGGACGGTGCCGCCCGAAAGCCTGGACCTGGGTCCGATGGAGCTGGGCGTGCCCATCACCCGCGACATCAAGGTGTGCAACTTTGGCCTGGCGCAGCTCGATATCAGCAAACTCGAGGTGTCGGCGGTGTCGGCGCTCAAGGACATGCAGTTCTCGCTGAAGTTGCCGACCTCGATCACGCCGCCCAACGTGGCCCAGACCTGCGACACCGGCGTGGTGTTCACCATCACCGCCAAGACCGCGGTACCGCTGCCGGCCAATGGCAGTCCGGTCGCCAGCCTGGTGTTCACGAGCAACGACCCGGCCAGCCCAACCTACTTCCTGCCGGTGTTCGCGCAGACCAACGCGCCCAAGCTGCTGCTGACCCCCGATGACTACGTGGACTTCGCGATCGTGGGCAAGGGCGGCAAGACCAAGCGGAATATCGAGTTGTTCAACGAAGGGACGGCGGACCTGATCGTGGAGCCGGTGTCGATCACCGACGACTCGCTGGGCGAGTTCACCATCGTTCCCGGCAACTTCGCTCCCGCCGCGGCCAGTCCAGGCCCGGCCACGATCCAGCCCGGCAAGAATGCGGTCTTCCAAGTTCAGTTCGAGGCCAAAGGCCCGATCAACCAGAAAGTACAGGCCAAACTGCACATCAAGTCGAACGATCCGGGCCTACCCGAGGCGATCCTGCCGATGTACGCCGAGCGGGCCGACGGTCTGGTCTGCAAGGTCGCGCTGGTCCCGCCCGTACTGAACTTTGGCCTGCTGCCCTATGGCACCCAAAAAACCCTGCCGCTCATCTTGAAGAACGTCGGCACGGGCCCGTGCGTGTTCAAGTCGGTCAAAGTGCTGGATTGCAGCGGCAACGGCCTGCCGCCGCCGCTGGGTCCCGGTCCAATGACGTGCAAGGCCACGGGTAGCAAGAGCTTCTCGGCCGGCGCGCCGTCGACCAACCTCTTCCAACTCGGGCCTGGCGAGCAAGGCAAGGTGCAGGTCACCTTCGCGGCGCCGGACGATCTCGGCTTCTTGATGGGCAAGCCCAACGAAGTGACTCCGTTCGCCGCGCTGCTGATCGCCGACTTCGAGGACTCCTCCTCGGGCGCCATCAAGAGCTTCCCGGTCGAGACGGCCAAGGCCAGCACGTCCAAGCCGGATCTGGAGGCCAAGGTGGGCAAGGCCCAGGTCACGGTGCTGCCAGGTCAGCTCGATTTTGGCGTGGTCACGGTGGGTTGCAAGTCGCCCGTCAAGGACGTCAGCGTCTTCAACACGGGTACGACCGATGCGTACGTGAACAAGCTGGCCCTGAAGAACTGCGGCTTGGAGGTGCAAGGCGTCAATTGGCCGGCCATCCCCAAGTCCGGCCTGCCGATCTCGCAAGCCAAGCCGGTGACCTTCCAGGTCCAGTACGGCCCACAGAACACGGGCAAGGATCAGTGCCAGCTCGAGGTCTACACCAGCCTGTCCGGCGTGTGCCAAAATGCGACGACCGACGTCCAGACCGGCGTGACCTGCAACGTCAACGGCGACTGCCAGGCGGGCGAGTTCTGCGCGGGCCAGTTGTTCACCGTGCCGGTCAATGGTGAGGGCACGCTGGACACGGAATTCACTGACACCTTCGTGCAAGGCGTAGGCAAGCAGGTCGACGTGCTGTTCGTGGTCGACAACTCGGGGTCGATGAGCGAGGAGCAACAGAACCTGGCCAACAATTTCAAGACGTTCACACAGATCGCCGACCTGTGGCAGAACAACTACCACATTGGCCTGACCACCACCGACATGGAGTCGAGCGCCATGACCGGCAAGCTGCAGGCCAGCGGCGGCATCCGCGTGGTGACCCCGGCCACCCCCAGCGGCCCGGCCCTGCTGGTGAAGTTGGCCAACCAGGGCACCAACGGCTCGTCGACCGAGCAGGGTATGGGCGCGGCCGAGGCGGCGCTCACGCTGCCCAACGTCTACGACAGCAGCAAAGCCTGCAAGACCGACGCGGACTGCAAGAGCGACGGCGGCTTCTGCATCCCCAACGCCGATGATCCGGCCACCACCATGTGCGGCGGCACCAACCGCACCTTCGTGCGCAAGACGGCCGGCCTAGAGGTCGTCGTCATGAGCGACGAGGAAGATCAATCGGCCGCAACCGTCGCGTACTACACCAATTTCTTCTACTCGATCAAAGGCTTGGCCAACAAGGCCCTTTTCCACTTCCACGCCATCGTCGGCCCCAAGGGTGGTTGCACCAGCGCCAACGGCGACGCCGAGGCGGGCGAACGCTACATCCAGGTGGCGAACAACACCGGCGGCAAGGTCGGCTCGATCTGCGATGCGAATTTTGCCAATACGCTCAAGGACATCGGACAGGTAGCGTTCGGTCTGTCGCAGCAGTTCTTCCTGACCCGCACTCCCGAGGCGTCGACCATCGAGGTCAAGGTGAACGGGACCGTATGCCAAGCTGGCAACTGGCAGTACGATTCGGCTTCGAATTCGGTAATTTTCCCGCCGAACAGCCCGTGCGTGCCGCAAAAAGGCGACAAAGTCGACATCCACTACAAGATGCTCTGCTTCCCGTAGCCGTAAGCCGATTGGCTCAGGCTGCACGGTGCAGGTACACTTCGCTTGGCGCACGGCCGTGGCGCCAGGGACGACCCGAGGACGATCATGCGTTATCTGAAGTTCGGTGTGGTAGCGGGCGCGATGCTACTGGCCGCCTGCGGCAGCAGTGATCAGTACGTGAGCGAGGCCGATCCGGTGCTGTCGCTGCAAGTGGACGGCAAGGCCCCTCCCACGGGCAGTGCTTGCACCACCTTCACGCCCGACTCGACCCGAGGACAGAAGAAGTACAACCGCACGATCGTCCTCAAGAATACTGCGACAGTGGGCACCAAGACCCCCATGCCGCTGTGCGTGAAGTGGGAGATCAAGGACAACAACAGCCAGCTGAAGATCACCCCTCCCAGCAATTTGCCCACGGACGCCGCGTGTGGGGGCGACTGGAAGGCCGGTCTGGCCATCAACACCGCGGGCATTTCGTTCGACGTCGAGTACGCCGCCAACGAGAGTGGCGACGTCGATCCCGTCACGATCACCTTTACCACCAACGACCCCACGGCCAAGACCAAGAGCTTGTGCTTTGGCATCGCCACGCTGGGCGCCGTCTGCCAACTGGACCCCACGGCCTTCACCTTTACCAACGTGACCGCCGCCAACCCGCAGACCGCCTGCTTCAGCCTGCGCAACGCCGGCAACGACTCCATGGCGTTCATGGGCGCCGCCATCGACCCGGCCAACGCCCAATACACCATCGTCGAGCAGCCCAACAGCAACGAGACGCTGCCCGGCAAGGGCACGGCAGACAACCTCGACGGCAGCAAGTCGCTCAAGGTCTGCGTGCGCTACGCCCCGGATAGCGACCCCAGCAACGAAAAGGCGACTTTGGTCGTGCTGACCAGCGGCAAGCCGGCCGAGTGCAAGTCGTCGCTCGATGCGCAGACCCAAGAACAGGCCTCGTTCAACGTCAGCTGCACCGAGGCCACCGGCAAGAAGATCTTCTCGTTCCCCGACCCCATCGTCGGCAGCGCCAAGTGCAAGATCTGTGGCGAGGGCCCGCCGCCCCTCAAGATCAACAACGTCCTGGTCAAGGCCTACACCGACGCCGGCCAGATCAAGGCCGACGCGAACTACAAGGCGCAGTTGGTCGACATCCAGGGCAACGTGCAGCAGCTATACTCGCTGGCCAAGGACAAGTGCGTCGACGTGGTGGTCAACTACACGCCGCAGGGCGGCCTGCCTGGTCCGCCGGCGTATGTGGCCTTCACCTACAGCAGCGTGGGCATCAGCAACTATGGCGCCATCCCGATCGTGCCCGGCTCGTGCGACACGCCGCAGCCCGACTTTGGCCCCAACCCGGTGCGCGGGCAGGCAGCCGTGGGCGAGACTTGGACCACCACGGTCTCCATCGCCAACCAAAGCTGCGGTGGCCTGGCCATCACCAACATCTGCCCGTACGACTCGGGCTACACCGGCAAGGACCCCTGCTCGGCCCCGTCCAAGCACTTTGCGCTGGCCAAGGGCTTCGCGACCACCACCCTGCCCGCCTTTGGTTTGATGAACGTGGACATCAACTTCAAGCCCGCCAATGGCAACAAGAAGACTATCAACGACGTCCTTTTCATCCAATATTGTCCCGGCACGTTCGCAAGTGGCGCCTGCAGCGTCGAATTGGCATCGCGGGTGGTGAATCTGACAGGAACCGTGGCCGTCGACACAACGCCCAAAGTGCCCACCGCCACCCTCAGCGTCACCACCGCGGCCGACAAGATCGTGGTGGGCAAGCCCGTCAACCTCGCGATGGGCGCGGCCGACTTGGGCGGCTTCACCGCCATGGCCACCAAGTTCTACTGGTGGACCGTCACCAAGCGGCCCGAGGGCTCGGCCGTGTGGATTCCGTTGGAGCTCCAAGGCACCAGCGAGACGGCCAACTTGTCGGTGATCCCAGACTTGGCCGGCGAGTACGAGATCTCGGGCCAGGTGCAGCTCGTCAGCGAAACCAACGCCGACGCGTACAGCCCGCAGGTCAAAGTCAAGTTCACCGCCAAGTAAGGGTCCATGCAAATCTACGCGATTTTCGGGCCCCTTGCCTCCTGCTCGGCGCGTCGCAAGTGCGCGCCCCTGCTGGGCGTCGCACCGCTCCACGCGTACGCATCCAAGAAATCTAGTTCCGCATAGCCCCCAAGGGCGCGAGGGCAGCATGGCCCAACTCGATCTGCATGTTACCAGCGAGACTGGGCAGTTGCGGGCCTGCGCGCTGTGGGGGCCGGGCAGCGAATTCGACGCCATGGCGCCGGATCACATCGCGCCACTGCGCTTGGGCCGACACGGCTGGGAGCCGAATCCAGACTACCTCCTGTTCGACGACCTGGTGCTGCTCGACCACTTGCGCCAGGAGCACGCGATCTTGCGTGCGGTGGTGGCGGCGGCGACCGGCGAACGCAACTGCCTAGACCTGCGCGACATGCTGACCTCGGTACTGGCCGAGCCCGTGGTCCGCGGCGAGATCGTCGAGCAGGTCTTGGACGTGGAGGCTCAACTGGGCACGCCGGCGCCGCAATTGCGCCACGCCCGCCAGCGCCTGGCCGACCTGACGCCGGTGGAATTGAGCGCGGCCTTGGTGACCGGTCTGGACCCCGATGACGATGCGGCGCTGCTGGCTTCGCCCTCGCCCAACCTGTTGTTTGCTCGCGATTTGGCCGCCGTAGTCGGCAGCTCGCTGGTGCTGTCGTATCCGCGGGCGAGGGCGCGCAAGCGCGACGGCATCATCGCCCGCGGCATCGCCCGCCACCATCCACGCTTGGCCGGCGCCCAACTCATCGATATTCGTGAGGGCGACGAGAGCCCAAGCGAGGCGGTTGACGACCGAACGGTCGAGGGGGGCGACGTGCTGGTGGTGGCCAAGGACCTGGTGCTGGTCGGCCTGGGCGAGCGCACCAGCGAACATGGCGCCTTGCTTTTGGCGGCGGCCCTGCATGCGCGCGGAATTGCCCAAGTCTGGGGCGTTCGCCTGCCGCACCAACGGGCGACGATGCACTTGGACACCGTGATGACCTGGATCGAGCCGGGGCGGGCGCTGGCATGGCTGCCCGGCCTGGGCGGCGATCAAGCGCAAGTGGTCGACCTGGTCGCCGGTGGCACGCCCATCGGGCGGGATCTGCGCGCCTTGCTAGAAGCCCGCGGGCGCGCCTTGGACTTGGTGCCGTGCGGCGGGGCCGATCCGCGCGCCGGTGCGCGCGAGCAGTGGTCCGATGGGGCCAACGCCGTCTGCCTGGGACCCGGGCGCATCGTGCTGTACGGCCGCAACCGCGCCACGCTCCGCGAGCTGAACCGGCGCGATTATCAAGTGCTGTCGCCGGACGAGTTCATCGCGAACGCGGACTTGCTGATGCTGGGCGACCGCCACTGGGTGGTGGCCCTGCCCGGCTCGGAGCTGTCGCGCGGCCGCGGCGGTCCCCGCTGCCTCACTTTGCCGCTGCAACGGGCTTGATTTCGGCTAGTTCTGCTGGCAACCACCCGACTGGCACCACTGTAGCCACGCCGCGTGTCCCTTCACGTCGGTGCGGCCGCTGATGCCCATCAAGGCGTTTTCGGCCTCGCGGCGAATCGACTGTGCGGGGTCCCCAGTCAGCCGCACCAGCGAACGCGCGAACTCGGGCCGGAGCATGCGCTGCATGGTGCGAAGCGCGTCGCGGCGGGCCTGAAAGGCCGGGTGGCTGGCCATGGCCGGCAACACCGGGCGGCAGTCCGGCGCGATCGGCTCGGCACACAGATGCGCGCCGATCATGAGCGCGGTGGTCGCTAGCTGCTTTCCGGCCAAGTCGGCCAGGGTGGCGGTGAAATCTTGAGCGCAGCCCGGCTCTCCCCAACCGGCCAGGACGAAAAGCGCGGCCACCTTGACTGGCGCGGACCAGAGACTATCGGACGTGTCGGCCAATTCGCGAATGCGGGCGCGCTGATCGCGGGCGTCGATGCGTCCCAACCCCAGGATCGCGTAGGCGCGCACCTCGGGGTCGCGGTCGTCCAACAGGTGCTGCAAGAACGGCTGCGCCTGCGGGTCTCCCAGGTCGGCCACGACCGCCACGGTGCGCGAACGCCACGTGGATTGTTGGGGAGCTCGGGCAAACAACGCCTCGAGCAGTGGCCGAGCGCCCCAACCATAGGCCACCAGCGCGGCGTGCGCCGGACAACCCGACACGGTATTGCAGGCAAAGCGGTCCTTTAGGGCGTTGATCAGGTCATACAGTGCCTCGTCGCTCGGCTCTGGATCGCGACCCACGGCTTGTTGCCGGAGCGAGGGTGGCGGCGCGCCAGCTTCGGAGTCGGCAACAGTCGGCGTGGTCGACCGGGCGCCCGGGTCGCAACCAACCCCAACTGCAAGTGAAAGAGCGATCACCGTTGCGATGAAACAGGCCATCGGCACACTGCAATTCGGCTCGCGGGTCATGGGAACTCGCCGGGCCAGGACACCGGCCCAGCACTGGGGATTGCAGCGCATCTTGGCGGCCGCCGCAAGCCATAAGCCAGGGCAACCCACGTTGCAACGATGTGACATCGCGCGTAAACTATTGCGCTCGCCGCGGAACACTTCCGCGCCGCTTGGGTCCAAAAACTCTGTGCGCACACAGGGTTGATGGGTTCGGAACCTGCCCCCGCCTCGCAGAGGAATGCATGAAGAAGGATACAGCCATCATTGCCATCATCGCCGTCGCGGTGCTGGCTTTTGCCGCAGGGACGATGCTGAACAAGCCCCAGCAGGCGCCGGCTACCGCGGTCGCGCCCGCGGAGGTCAAGGCTCCGGCTCCTGCTGCAGCCGCGCCCCAGGCCAATCCGGCGCAAGGTCCGGACGACGCCAAGGTCACCATCATCGAAATCAGCGACTTCCAGTGCCCGTTCTGCAGCAAAGCCAAGGCCACGCTGGACGAACTGGCCAAAGAGTACCCCAAGGACGTGCGGATGGTTTTTGTGAACCAGCCGTTGCCGTTCCACCCCAACGCCAAGCCTGCCGCGATCGCCGCCTGGGCCGCCCACAAGCAGGGCAAGTTCTGGCCGATGTACGACAAGCTGTTCACCAACCAGCGCGACCTGAACGACGCCAATTACCTGAAGTGGGCGCAAGAAATCGGGCTGGACATGGCCAAGTTCAACGCCGACCTGAAGGATCCGGCGGTGGCCGCAGCGGTCGATCGCGATCAGCGCGTCGCCAACGCCCTGGGTGTGCGCGGCACGCCCGGCTTCTTCATCAACGGTGTCAACCTGTCGGGCGCCCAGCCCAAAGAAGAGTTCAAGAAGATCATCGACGAGCAGATCAAGAAGGCCAACGACGCGCTGGCCGCCGGCACCAAGGCGGGCGATCTGAACGAGAAGCTGACCAAGGACGCCAACCCGGCCCTGGGCGCGCAGATCATCGGCCTGGTCTTCAAGGGTGATCAGCCGCCGGCCGGCGATCCGGCCCAGGCCGCCGACAAGCAGCGCAAGCCCCCGGAAGATGACAAGACCGTGTGGAAAGTCGAGTTGACCGGCGACGAGCCGCGCAAGGGCGGCAAGGACCCGCTGGTGACCGTGGTCGAGTTCACCGACTTCCAGTGCCCCTTCTGCGGCAAGGCCCGCGGCTCGCTCGACGAAGTCGAGAAGAACTACGGCGAGAAGGTGCAGATCGTCTTCAAGAACCGCCCGCTCGATTTCCACAAGAACGCGATGCCCGCCGCCGAGGCCGCCCTGTGCGCCAAGGATCAGGGCAAGTTCTGGGAGATGGAGAACCGCTTGTTCAGCAACCAGGGCGAGCTCGATCCCGAGAAGCTACCCGGCCACGCCAAGGAAGTGGGTCTGGACGTCGCCAAGTTCGAAAAGTGCATGAGCGACCACAAGTTCAAGGATGCCATCGCCAAGGACGTGGCCACGGCCGACAAGATCACCGCGACCGGCACACCGGCCTTCTACATCATGGGCCGCAAGCTGGGTGGCGCCCGTCCGTTCGACGATTTCAAGAAGATCATCGACGAAGAGCTCACCAAGGCCGAGGACAAGGTCAAAGCCGGCACCGCCAAGAAGGATCTGTATGCCGCGGCCATCAAGGACGGCAAGGAGATCATCCCGCCGCCGCCGCTGGACACCAAGGTCACCGAGTTCGACTTCAACGGCTCGCCGATCCTGGGCCCCAAGGATGCCAAGGTGAAGATCGTCGAGTTCAAGGACTTCCAGTGCCCCTTCTGCGCCAAGGTCAACCCGACCCTGAAGCAGGTGCAGAAAGAGAGCAACGGCAAGGTGGCCGTGGTGTTCAAGCACTACCCGCTGTCCAGCCAGTGCAACAAGAAGATGCCCCGCGACATGCACCCGGCCGCGTGCCTGGCGCACTACTGGTCGCTCGCGGCTGAGGAGCAGGGCAAGTTCTGGGAATTCGAAGACATCGTCTACCAGAACTTCTCGCAGATGATGCCGCAGGACGGCGAAATGGATGCCCGCCTGAAGGCCCAGACCGAAAATCTGAAGAAGTACGCCAAGGACGCCGGCATGGACGTAGCCAAGGCGGAAGCCTATGTCGCCGCCAAGAAGTACGAGACCAAGCTGAACAAGGACGTGGAAGAAGCGACTGCCGCCGGTGTGCGCGGTACGCCCTCGCTGTTCATCAATGGTCGCCAGTACAACGCCGCGCCCCGCCCGGACAAGATGCAGCAGGTCATCCAGCAGCTGCTCGAAGGCAAGCTCTAACCGTCCATTCAGGGTCTACGCGAGTCGGCCCCCAGGCCGTAGCGACGCTCCTACGCCCGGCCCCGGCGCCGCCCAATCGCCAACAGCCCCAAAGCCAATAGCGCCAGTACCTGCGCAATGCTCGCAGGGTAGTGAACCGCGCCACAGCCGCTGTCGCTGGCGGCGGGGGTGCTGCTCTGGCCCTTGCCGATCGCAAAGCCGTCGGCACTGGCGTCCGCGTCCGATCCCGCGCTGTCCGTCGAGCCGCCGGCATCCACGGTGGCGGTCACAACAGTGGGCAAAGTCTCGTCGACGAACTCCAGGGTCTTGGGCAGGCCGTCTTCGGTCGTCGGCTCGCCATCGTCGACCGGTACGGGCGCCATGCCGCCCGGTTGCTGGCCAGCAAACCAGAATACGTAGAGATCATCCAGCACGTACTTGCCCAGGCCGCCTTCGTTCAGGTGCACGCCAGCTTTGCCGCCCCACGGGTCGTTGATGCGCACGCCGCCTTCGTCCGCGCCGACGATCAAGACCCAGTGCCAATCCTCGCTGCTGCCGTAGAACGAAGCGTCGCCGCCGGCCCAGTGAACGCCCGCCACCACCGGCATGCCCGACTTGAGGGCGCTGGCGATGAATTTCCCGGCCTTGGGGGTGATGCACGAGGCGCTGTCGTTGTGGGCCTTGCTGGGCACCAGCCCGCCTGGGGCCTGTCCCCACAGCACCAAGCATTTGCCTGAGACTTTTTTGCCGGCCAACTCGTAGGAAGTCCCGGCGTAGCCGCCGTTTTGGCTGCGCCACGCGTTCTCGGTAGCGGGGTCGTTGCCCTCTTTGCCGTCCACTTGGCGCTTGAGCCCCAAGAAGTTGTGCAACATCGACAGCGACGTGATCGTGCAGCCCGAGTTGTGGATGGTTAGGCCTGGGCACGTGCCCAACCCCTGCGAATAGTCCTTCTGGTTCCAAACCGGCAGGTTCTTGCCCGCCCAGAGATCGATCGAGCCCGAAAAGGCGGCGCAGCTGCCTCCGTCATCCACGCTCAAGCTGCCACTCGCGCCGGCGCCAACGCTGGTGCACGCCGTGCCCTGGCAGCCCTTGGGACAGACAAAGTTGCCGATCAGACCGCCGGTGGCGCAGGTCACCAGCACGGTGCCGTCGCAGTACTCTCCATCTGCCTTTCCAGAGCAAAAGCCCGAGCTTTTTAGCTTACAGGCGCCTGCCCCGTCGGCAGGTTGGGCGCAACCCTTGGCGCAAGACACCGCCTTGATGATCTGGCCGCCGCTGCATTGCACAACGTCGGTTCCAGAACACCAGGTGCCATTGGCCTTGCCGGTGCAGGCGTTGCTGCCCGCGGACTTGCATACGTCTGGCACGCCGGCGGGCATGGCCTGGCAGCCGCCCGGGCAGGCAAAGGCACTGCCGACCTGGCCGCCCTGGCAGTTCAGCAACGTGTCGCCGTTGCACCAGGTGCCGTTGGCCTTGCCCGCACACGACTTGGTGGGATCGTAGGGCGGCTCTTTGCAGCTGCCGGCAGTGCCGCTGGCGGCGGCCTGGCAACCGTAGGCACAGCTTTGCGAACCGACCGACTGGCCGCCCTTGCAGACCAGCAGGCTCTCGCCGTCGCACCAGGCCCCGTCGGCCTTGCCTGTGCAGGGCCCGGCAGGCGCTGGCGCGGGTTTGCACTGATCTGCCACGCCCGCGGGCATCGACTGGCAGCCGTACTGGCAGCTGTTGCTCGACTGGGTGGTGCCGTCCTTGCACTGGAGCAGCTTGTCGCCATCGCACCAAGCTCCGTCGCTCTTGCCGGCACACGGGCCCGTCGCAGCGGGCGCAGCCTTGCATTGATCGGCGATCCCGGGCGGCATCGCCTGGCAACCGTAGGTGCAGAGCTTGCTTGCGCTGGTCTTGCCGCCGCTGCAGGTGAGCAACGTATCGCCGTCGCACCAAGCGCCGTCGGGTTTGCCGCTGCAGGGGCCGGTGACCACCGCCGTTTTGCACACGTCGGCGACGCCGGGCGGCATCGACTGGCAGCCGTACTGGCACGTCTGCGAAGAGGCCAAGGCACCGCCCTGGCACTTGAGCAGTTTGTCGCCGTCGCACCAGGCGCCGTCGGCCTTGCCCGCGCACGGTCCACTTTGCGCCGGGGCGCTCTTGCAGGCATCAGGCACGCCGGTCGGCATCGACTGGCAGCCGTACTGGCATTTCTGGCTTGAGGCGACCTGATTGCTCTTGCACTGCAGCAACTTGTCGCCGTCGCACCAAGCGCCATTCTGCTTGCCCGAGCAGGGGCTACTGGCGGCGTAGCACTGGTCATTGGTCCCAACTGGCATCGACTGGCAGCCGCTGGGGCAGTTTTGGCTCGAAGCGATCGCGCCGCCCTTGCAGAGCACAAGCGCGCTTCCGTTGCACCAATAACCGCTCAACTTGCCGGCACAGAAGTCAGCCCAGGCCGGCTCAGCGCTCGCCAAGCCTGCGACTGCTAGAAAAGCCAGCGAAAAAACCTTGCCGCGCATGACGTCCTCCGTACTCGGGTCAGGATGGCACTGCCGTTTGCTGGGTGCAAGCGGTCGCCCGGCCGGCTGGGGCGTCGCGCACCCAGTTGGAAGGTGCTTGACGGCGCGACGTTTTTCATGGACCCTACGCAACCGGCTGGCTTCGCGCTGGCGGGCGGTGACAGAGCGAGCAAGATGCCATTTCGGCATTTTACCTTTCGCCTGGTCGCCGTGTCAGAATGGTTGTCGGTCAGGCACGCTCTTGGCGCTGCACCAGACCGACAGTCCGACCGAGTGCGCGTCCGGCGGTCGGGTAGCCCTTCGTGACGGAGGCCGGGGTGTGGCGAGTGCCACTGCTCACCGGCCATCATCGCGACCACCGGTCGCTAATTCTGCGCACTTCGCGCAAACTACAGCAGCGCCGCTGCATCTTGGAGTCATCATGCGTCTGATCACCGCTCTCGCCGTCGTTCTGGGTCTTGCTTTCGCCGCTCCCGTGATGGCTGATGATGCTGCCCCGAAGGCCGAGAAGAAGGCCGAGAAGGTCGAGAAGAAGGCCGAGAAGGCCGAGAAGAAGGCTGAGAAGGCCGAGAAGAAGGCCGACAAGGCCGAGAAGAAGGCTGAGAAGGCCGAGAAGAAGGCCGACAAGGCCGAGAAGAAGGCTGAGAAGGCCGAGAAGAAGGCCGAGAAGAAGGAAGAGAAGAAGGCCGACAAGTAAGTCGCCTCGATCTTGGCGTGGCGGGCTTCGGTCCGAACGCTTCCGGATTCACCAGCGGCGGATGTGCCCTAGCGGGCTGTCCGCCGTTGGCGTTTTTCGGCCACAAGGGGCGTACGCCGTCGTCGATTGGAAGGTCGCGCCGGAGCAAGCGGCGGCGGAGCGCATGCCAATCGGGACCCCGGTGGGGGGGCCCGAAGAATTGCCAGAGTTTTCGAGCCGACTCTGACGGATTCCGGACAAGCATCAACGCGTTTTCGCCGGCGCCTGCCTTCGTTGGTCTGAGCTTCGGAGGTTTGTAGTTGGTGTGCTAGCGGTCGCCTCGGCCCTGGGCGTAGGCCTGCCGCACGGCGCGGGCCGCCGTGTCCAGGCGATCGGCAACCGGAGCGACGACGGCAGTGGCTTCTGGGTCATCGCCCAGTTGCTCGGCCAAGAGCGCCGTTGCCGCATCGCTGGCGAGCACGGCCTCGCGGTAATCGCTAAGGATCTCGTACCAGTAGCCCTCGTCCCCGTTGCAGAGCAGGCCAACCCAGCCGGGGCGCTTGCCGGCGTGCGGTAGCATCGGCGTCAGCAGCAAGTCCAGGTGACGCAGCAGGTTGTGCCGGTTGCGGTGCACGTCGAGCAAGGCGCCCTCTGGAACCCGACAATGCAAGTCTTGCCCCGGCGCCGGCAGCGGCAACAGCGGGAGGACAGCGAGCAGCGCCCCAAGCGGCGTGCCCTGGGCAAACTCGTAGATACCAACGCGGACGCTCGCGGCAAACCGTTGCACGGTCTTGGGAAGCTCGATGGGCTGGGCGGCGATCAAGGCCGGCACTTGGTCCACGGCGATCTCGACCCGCGGTTTGCCCTTGGCAGCCGAGACGGGCACCGCCACCGGCCCAAGCTGCAGCGTGGTCGGCGCTGGGGCTTGCTGGCCTTCGGCCTTGGCAAGGCGCTCGGGCCGCAAATGCCACAACTCAGCAAGATCCGGGCGCAGCGTGCTGACCCAGTGACCGCGAATCTGCGACACCTGGCGGGCGTAGGCCCGTTGCGAAACCACAATCTCCGCTGCGACGACAAAGCGCGGCGTGCGGCCGTACAGCGAGCTCGACGGGTGGAGCCAAATGCGGTCGTCGCTGGAACCCTGGTAATGCTTGCCGCAGCAGATCAAGAAGTTCTGGGCAAACCCAGTGGCCATGCAGTACAGCACGGCCTCGGCATCGCCGCCGCTCCCCACGGACTTGCCCAGGCCCGTCAGCGTGTCCACCAACTGATCGTGGGCACTTTCGGCAAAAGCCAGCACGTCGTGGTCCAGGTAGTTGCGCGCACAGTAGACGCGGCTGTCGCCCGAACTCTGCCACTCGTGGATGATGCGCAAGGCCGTTGCGGCATCGCCCAGCGGATCGCCCAGCTGTTCGTGGCGGCGGCGTGCTCGATCCTCTTCCTGATCGGGGTAGACAAAGGCCAGCCGACCCGAGAGCCACGCTGCGAGCCAAACGGCGTCGTCCGCCGCTTGCGGGTGGTGCTCCACCGCCTCGACCACCATCCGGCCCAGGCTAGGCGTCAGCGGCAGGATCGCCATCAGCTTGCCCGCCGCTGTCAGGTTGCGGTCCGCGTCCAGCGCACCCAAGAGCTGCAACTGCTCGATCGCCGCCAAGATCCGGCCCCGCGGCGGCGCGGTTGGGAACGCAAAGCTCTCGATCTTCTTGACGCCCAAGTCGGTCAGGCGCAGCACAGTCTCGGCCAGGTCCAACCGCAGAATCTCTTCGTCGGTAAATGCAGGTCGCCTTTGGTAGTCTTCGGGCGAGTACAGGCGGACGCAGATACCCGGCGCGGTGCGACCGGCCCGCCCGGCCCGCTGGTCCGCGGAAGCCCGGCTGATCCCCTCTTCGCGCAGAATGGTGATGCCGCGCTGCGCCACCGTCCGCGGCACCTTGGCCAGGCCGCTGTCGATGACGAAGCGCACGCCGTCGATGGTGATCGACGTCTCGGCGATGTTGGTGGCAATGATGATCTTGCGCCGCCCAACCTCGTCAAAAATGCTCTCTTGATCCTCGCGTCGCAGCGCACCGTAGAGCGGCATGATCGCGCAGTCGCGGTCCACCCCGTAGCTGCGCAGGGCGGTGGCGGTCCGCTTGATCGCGTCCTCGCCCGGCAAGAACACCAAGACGTGGCCAGGCTCGCGGCTCCGCAAGATCGCCATCGCCTCGCGGACCACCGCATCAACCATCGCATCGGTGCGGCTGTCGGCCATGGGCCGGTAGTGGATTTGCACGGGATGCGGCCGCGACGGAATCTCAACAACCGGCACAGCCCCACCCACATCTGCAAAGAAATCCACAAATTTCTGCGGATTCAACGTGGCAGAGCTGATCACGACGCGTAAATCTGGCCGCGCCAGAAGCGCCTCGTGCAGCAGGCCAAGGGCGAAATCGATGTTCAGCGTGCGCTCGTGCGCTTCGTCGATCACGATGACGCTGTAGCGTTGCCAGTGGGCGTCAAAGTGCGCTTCTTGCAACAGGATTCCGTCAGTAACAATGCGCAGACGGGTGTCGGGCTCGCTGCAGTCGTCAAAGCGAATGCAGTATCCTACCTCGCGGCCGCACTCCACGCCCATCTCCGCCGCCACGCGCCACGCCACCGAGACCGCCGCAATGCGCCGCGGCTGCGTGACGCAGATGGCCTTTTCTGCAAGCCCAGCCCGCAGCAGCATTTGGGGGAGTTGGGTCGTCTTGCCGCAGCCGGTGGGCCCTACCACCACCGTCACTTGGTGGCGACGGATCGTGTTGACCAGCTGTTGCTCGCACGCAGCAATCGGCAGCTGCTTGGCCCGCGCCTGAAGCTCGGCCGCAGAGGGATGATTTTGCACGCCAGTTCCTTCGGGACCAGGGTCCTGTTGGGGTGGCAGCGGTGCCGGGAACGGGACTCGAACCCGTACGAGCTTTGCGCCCTGGGGAGTTTAAGTCCCCTGCGTCTACCATTCCGCCATCCCGGCCTTTCCCTGTCGCCCCTTGCGCGCCACTCGGCTCCGCGCGGTACGCGTATCATAGACGAAAGCGTAGCCGCCTCAATGCGCCCCGCCCACCCGCACCAACTGGGGCAAGGCAAGCTCAACAAGGACAGCGTTGAACGCAGGCCCAGCGCTGGCCGAGTCGAAGGGAGCGCGCCGACGTTGCCCTGGCTGCCAGCCCGATCGCGTTGAATTCCTTGGCGATCAGGCAGCAGCTTCGGCAAGAGCTATGGGCGTCAGTAGCCGGCCCTGCCGGCGCCCGTGCCGGGCTGACCGTAGATGCCGTTGGTGAACTCGAGCGAGTAGTTGGCGCAGTTGGGCGAGCCCGAAGCTTTGTAGACCTTCACGTAGAACCAAGCCGAGTCGTCCTGGCACTGCGTAAAGTAGAAGCCCGTCGGCACGCAGACGTAGCCGCTGTTGTAGTTCATGCAGTACGGACCGCCGCCGCCCGGGTAGCCCGGCGGAATGCTCCAGCCCGTGTTGCTTTGGTCAAACTGGTTGCCGGTCTGGCATGGGCACTCGCCGTAGCCCGACCAGTTGCCGCCGACCGAAGTGCCCGACTTGAAGTTGGTGAACCAATTGAAGTCGGTCCGGCCGCAGCAGACGGAGTTGGTGCCGCCGGCCGGGCAGGTGCCGCGCCACACGTCAAAGCGCAGGTTGCCGCCGGGGTTGTTGGTAAAGACCACGCGGAGGTTGAAGGCGTCGCAGGCCGCGTAGCCGCCGTCGGCGTTGTCCGTCGCGTACACGGCGTACCAGTCGGTATCGGTCGTGTCGACCAGGCGCGCACTGACGATCTCCTTGGCGCCGTTGCTGCCATAGCCGTCCTTCAAGTTGGTGCTGACGACGTACGCCGCTGCGCAGGTGTCGTTCGGTTCGTACACGTCGGTACCGTTGCACTCGCAGCCGTCGCTGACCGAGCCGTTCAAGTTGTAGAAGTCCTTGAAGCAGTTCTTCAGCTGGCACGAGCCCGCCACGCACTGGACCACGGCGTTGGCGTAGGCCGGGCACTGATCGCTGGCGTTCTCGTCGGTCGTGCCGTTGCAGTTGTCGTCCACGTTGTTGCACGACTCGGCCGCTCCGGGGTTGATGCTGGCGTTGGTGTCGGCACAGTCGCCGCCGCCCTTGGTACAGACCGCCGGCGTGCCGACCGTGACCATGGCCGCGGTGCAGTAGCCATCGTTGTCGGCGTTGCAGCCTTCGTCGACGCTGCTGTTGCAGTTGTTGTCCTTGGCGTCGCACAGCTCGGGCTTGCCAGGGGCGCAAGTCGGGCACGTATCGTCGCAATCTCCCGTGGTCTTGGTGGTGTACAGGCCGGTGGCCGCGCACGAGCACACAAACGAGCTGATGCCCACGCCGTCCTGATCGCCATCGTAGTACCAGTTGGCGCAGCCTGTGGCACCCAGCTCGTCGGTCAGGCCGTTGCAGTTGTCGTCCTTGCTGTTGCAGGTCTCGCTGCCGCCGGGCTTGATCGCCGGGTTGGTGTCGTCGCAGTCGCCGCCGCCCGAGGTACACACGGCAGGCGTGCCGATGGTCACCTTGGCGCTGCTGCAGTAGGCGTCGCCGTCGGCATTGCAGGCTTCGTCGGTCTGGGCGTTGCAGTTGTTGTCCACGTCGTCGCACAACTCGGTGGCGCTGGGCTTGACCAAGGCGCTGTTGTCGTCGCAGTCGCCACCGCCCGACGGGCAGGCCGTCGAAGTGGTGTACGTCATGCTCTTGTCGCAGTAGCCATCCTTGTCGTCGTCGCAACCTTCGTCGGTGACGCCGTTGCAGTTGTCGTCGACGTTGTTGCACGACTCGGCGCTGGTGTTCGGGTACACCAGTGGGTTGGCGTCGTTGCAGTCGCCGCCCTTGGTGGCGCGGTAGTTGCCGCTGGCGGCGCACCAGCACTGCACGGTCGAGACGCCGTAACCGTCGCCGTCGACATCCAGGTAGAAGTTGGTGCAGCCTGCGCCGCCCTGCTCGTTGGTGACGCCGTTGCAGTTCTCGTCGGCCGCGGTGGTGCAGTTCTCGACTGCGCCCGGCTTGACGGCCGCGTCCGTGTCGTTGCAGTCGCCGCCGCCCGCCGTGCACGTAGACACGGTGCCAGAGATGGTCATGCCCGAGTCGCAGTAGTTGTCGTTGTCGTCGTCGCAGCCCTCGTCGACGGCGCCGTTGCAGTTGTTGTCCAGGTTGTCGCAGATCTCGGCGGTGCCCGGGTTGACCGTGTTGGCGTTGTCGTTGCAGTCGTCGCCGGCCTTGGTCTGGCCGGCGGCTGGCTTGGCGCTCTTGGTGCAGGCCGCCGTCGAGGTGATCGACATGCTGCTTGCGCAGTAGAGGTCGCCGTCAACGTCGCAGCCTTCGTCCAAGCCGCCCGTGCAGTTGTTGTCAGCGCCGTCGCAGATCTCGGTCGCGCCAGGATTGATGGCGGCCGAGTTGTCGTTGCAGTCGCCGTTGGTCAGGGCCGTCTTGCCCGCGGACTGGAAGCACTGACATGTGGCCGCGCCAGCGCCAAACCCGTCGCCGTCGACGTCTGCGTAGAAGTTGGTGCACGCGGTGGCGCCAACCGGGTTGTTGTTGCCGTCGCAGTTGTCGTCGAACTCGGTTGCGCACGTCTCGGTCTTGCCGGGGTTGACGTTAATGTTCGTATCGTTGCAGTCACCACCGCCCTTGGGGCAAGCCGTGCTGACCGCCACCGTGCCCACGCAGTAGCCGTCGCCGTCCGAGTCCTTGCAGACTTCGTCGGTGCCGGCCGCGCAGTTGTTGTCCACGCCGTCGCAGACTTCCGTCGCGCCCGGGTTGATCGCGGCGTTCGTGTCGTTGCAGTCACCGCCGCCCTTGATGCACTTGGTGGGCGTGCCGATGATCGACATCGAGCTGTCGCAGTACTGGTCCAAGTCGTCGTCGCAGCCTTCGTCGGTGGCGCCCGAGCAGTTGTTGTCGGCGTTGTCGCAGATTTCGGGCTTGCCGGGGCGTACCAGGTTGTTCTGGTCGTCGCAGTCGCCGCCGCCCGACGTGCAGATGGCCGGCGTGCCCACCACGGTGTAGGCCGAGTCGCAGTAGCCGTCCTTGTCGTCGTCGCAGCCGTTGTCCGTC
>JBBISH010000091.1:0-26534 GCA_037441385.1 Myxococcales bacterium | reverse complement strand
TCGCACATCCGCACCTTCGAATTCGGCGCGGCGAGTCGCTGCAGGCGCTCGCTTGCGCCCCACTTGGGGCTGGAGACGCGGCCAGAATTCGCGATTACTGAACAAATGACCAGTAATTGGTCGCGTTTCTAGAGAGCCGATCAATTCAGACTGTATTCGCACATCCGCACCTTCGAATTCGGCGCGGCGAGTCGCTGCAGGCGCTCGCTTGCGCCCCACTTGGGGCTGGAGACGCGGCCAGAATTCGCGATTACTGAACAAATGACCAGTAATTGGTCGCGTCTCTAGTCGAGCCCCAGCAGGTGGCTCCTCAGCGCCCGCTCGGCCTTGCCGGCCTGCGGAACCGCTTGCCGCAACAGTCGCTGCAACCGATCTTCTAGAAGGCTGCGCCCGGTCGCGGGAATTTGCAACGCGTCGCGCCGATCCGCGCTGGCCACCGCCGCACTGAGCTGCGCCAACACCGCGTGGGGCGTGGCATCGCGCTGCTGCGGAGCGCAGTGGGGGCAAAGTAGGCCGTGGCCCTCGGGATCCCAGTGACCGGTGGGCTGAATGTCGCCACCGCAGCGGCCACAAAGCAGCAAGTCGGGCAGCAGGCCCAGCACGCGCAAAAGCCCCGCCTCGGCCACGACTTTCAGCGCTGGCAGGTCCTCGGAGCGCGTCAGCTCGGCGCACCACGGCACCACCGTCACCAGCCAACGCATGAGCAGCACGTCCGCGTGCTCGGGCTGGGCCACGTGGGCTGCCAATTCGCACAGGTAGCTGGCCAGGCACAGCGCCCCGTAGTCGACCGTTGTGCCCAGCAGATCGCGCTCCAGCTCGGCGCCGTTGAGGTTTTGCAGCCCACCCGGCCGTTTGCCGTCGACCAGCACCTGCAGCTGGCAAAAGGGGCGCAGGATCCCTGCAAACCGCTTGCGGCTGCTGCGGGCCCCGCGCGCCAGCACATCCACCCGACCGCGCTGGGCGGTGAGCAAGGCCACGATCAAATCCGCTTCGGCATACGGCTGCACGCGCAGGACCACTGCGGGCGAGATCAGTTGACTAGGCATAGGCTTGCGCGGTCAGCGGCGAGCCTCGGCCTCGCGGCCGGGCAACGGAGGCAGTCCCGAGCTGCGCGGCGCCACGGGTGCCGGGGCAACCGGACCGATCGCCGTGGCCGCCCCGCCAGCCGGAGCCAGCAGTTCGGGCCGCGCGACCGTGGGCTTTTGCCGCTTGCTGACGGACCACATGAACACCAGCGCGATAGCGGCCGTGGCGACAAGCATCAGGGCCGACGCAGGCGACAGCGAGCGCCCGCGCGGCTCGCGATCGCGCAGGTACTCGGGCGACGAGGCCTCGGCGGCCTGTTCCTGGGCCAAGGCCTGGCGAACGGCCAGCTGGCTTTGGTAGGCGTCGAGCAAGGCGTCGGTGTCCAACTCTAGGAAGGTCGCATAGATCTTCAAGAACCCGCGCGCATACACCGGCGCCGGCAGATCGTCGAACCGGTCCTCTTCCAGGGCTTCGAGCACCGTGCGCGTCAGACGGGTCCCACGGGTCACGGCCTCCAGGCTCACGCCGCGCGCCATGCGCCGCTGCTGCAGGCGCTCGCCCACCGTACCCACCGGAATTCCGGCCATCAGCGCTGGCTCGTACATGGACACGTTCAGATAACCCTATAGAACAATACAGCAAACTCGTTCTTCACGGACCTTGTCGGGCACCTGCAGCCGCGACAAGCCAGTCGGGTGTGATACACGCATCCAGGGGTCGCTGGCAAGATGCCCACGCCCTTCGGGACGAAAATGTTACATTCGATTATCGCAAAGCCAAGGAGCTGCGGCCACTTCCTTGTTGCCGCCGCCCATCAGCCATCCAGCCGACGCAAGGCCTCGACCGGCGACCTGGCCGAGGCCCGCTGCGCCGCCAGCCAGGCCGCTGCCAGCGCAAGGACGACCGCCGCGCCGCCGGCCAGCGCAAACGCCTGCGGTTCGGCCTGCACGGGCAGCCGGCTAATCAAATAGACAGACGGATCAAGCGGATAGCCCACCACGTCCAGCAGCCAGCAAGCCAACCCGCCCACGGCCAAGCCGATGAGCGTGCCCGCCAGCCCGACCACCAGGCCCTGCACAAAGAAGACCGAGGCGACCGATCGGCGGGTGCTGCCCATCGCCCTTAGGATGGCGATGTCGCGCGCGCGTTCGTGGACGATCACGGCCTGCGTGCCGACGACGTTGAGCGCCGCCACCAGAACGATGATGAAGGGAAACAGAGACATCGCAACCTTCTGCATGCGGGCCGCGTCAAAGATGTTGCGGTTCATTTCTTCCCAATCGATGACGCGGTACAGGCCTTGGGCGCGCGGGCGGGTCTGGCGCATGGCGCGCAGGCCGCTCCCCCAATTGTCGATGACGGCAAGGGAATCGGTAGGTGGGCGCAGGTCGTACGCGCCAGGCCCGCCCTTCGCCATTTCGTTCAGGCGCCGGTCAAGCTCGCGGGCGTCGCCAAGCAAGTCGCCCAAATCCGCAGGCTCTACAGCGGCTTTGAAGCGGTCCAGCTCGCGCGTGGCCAGGATCGGATCGTCCACCCGGGCCTCGACCCAGCGGGCGATGTCGCCGCGGCCCAAGAACCGCTGCGCTACGGCAAAGTCGACGAGCGCCAGCCGCTGGTCATGGTCGTGAAAGCCGGTGCGCAAGATCGCCGTCACGCGAAAGCGCCCGCTGGCACTGCCTTCGCTGCCCTCGCCCACCCGATCCAGGCCGCGCAACGGACTGACCGCCCGCACCTCGTCGCCCACCTTGACCGCCAGCCGCTTGGCCAGCCCCTCGCCCAAGGCCGCCGCCGGCAATTCAGACGGCAAAGCCACCCATTCGGTCGGCGCAGCCACCGGCCGCCCCTGCGGGTCCAGGATGGTCAGATGCCGATCGGCCGGCGTCATCACCGCCACCGCCGCCGCCGTGGGCGCCAAATCGTCGCGCATTTCAGGCGCTACCGTGGCGTTCGCGCCCCAGACCACCACGGCCGTCGCCTTGCCAGCGCCCAGAGTCACTTTTTGCTGCAACTGCACGCCGCCGCTCTGCCAGGTGAGCAGGTACTCCCCGGCCAACGCCTCCCACGTGGCCAGCTCGCCGCACCCGCCGCGCTCGATCGCCCGCATCGGCTCGATGCCCTCGCCCTGACGCAAGTAGATGGAACCATGCACCTTTGCACCCTTGGCGCAGGTCTCAGCGTCGATGATCGCCAGCGACCCCAAAGCGCCGGGGACCGGCAGCAGGGGCACGGGCCGCACCTCATCGCCGGCACCCACGACCAGCAGATGCCGGCCGCCGGCGATACCGGGCCTGAGCTGCAGCTGATCGCCCGTCAGGGTCCACTGCGGGCGCTCGCCGCGGGTGTCGAGCTGGCCGGCAATCAGCGCACCCGGGGGCAAGTCGGCCAAAATGTCTGGCTGGACCCCGCGCACGATGGCCCCGGCGCGGCCCTGGGCGGCGCTCAGCATCATGTCGTCGTACGTCGCCGGGCCGGCATGGCGAACGCCTGGAGCTGTGCGCAGGCGAGCGGCCACGGTGCGCCAGTCGCGCAGATCCACTCCGCGTTGCATCACCACGATGTGCGGATAGCTGGCCAGGATTCGGTCGCGAAACGCGGTCTGAAAGCCCGTGTTGACCGCGAGCACGACGATCAGCGCTGCCACGCCCAGCGCGATCCCCGCAATAGAAAGTGTAGTCACTAGCGACAGTTGTGCACTACGCCGCGAACGCAACAGTCGCCCCGCCATGAGCAGCTCGAACCAGCGCAGCGCCGACTTGTGGGGCATGCGCGGCATCTGGAGCGGGGCGGAAGAAAGGGGCATGATGGTGCAGCTTGGCCAGCGGCGGATCGGAGAGGCGACCGGGCCGGCGCAAGGTGGCAGAAAGCCACGCCCAGCGCAAGCGGAGTAGCGGATGAAGATCGGCTTGGGATGCACAGTCTTGGCTCTGGTTCTGATGGCTTGCGGCGATCCACCCCTCAGCTCCGCGATCGCCGCGGCCGACGCGGGCGACAGCAGCGGGACCGACGTGCAGATCCACGTGGACGTCGCCGGGCCGGACGCCAGTACGCAAGATGGCAGCCAGCAAAGCGAAACTACGGCGACCGACGCGAGCTCCGCCGACGCACCGCTGAGCGACACGACGCCGGCCGATACCACGGTGGCGGATACGGGCGCTCCAGATGTGCCAAAGAGCGACGTGCCGGGCACCGACGTGGGCTTGGTCGATTTTGTGCTACTGGCGTCCGATCCGACCAACGGTGCTTCTGAAATTCCTGCGCAATTCAGTGCGAAACTGACTTTCTCCACGGGCCTCAAGGCGGTGTCGGCCAGCAATTACACGATCACGGTGACCGGCCCGGGCGGCGCGGCCATCCCCGTGTCGTTCGCGGTCGCCGGCGCCACGCTGACCATCGCGGCCAAACAAGCGGCGCCCCTGGCGAGCCGGATCGACATCGTGCTGGGCCCGCTGGTGCAGTCGGCGCAGGGCGTGCCACTGACCGAGACCAAGCTGAGCTTCTACACGCAGGGGCCCCAGAATACCCAAGGGTACGCCAAGTTGGCTGCGCGCTTTGCCCCGCTGATCCGGCAGGCGTTTGCCACGCAGGCCGATCAGCTGCGGGCCCTGGACCTGGACAACAATTGGCAAGTCGCCGATAACCTGAGCAATGTCAATAAGTTCGTGGCCGCGGGCCAGGTAGTGTGGGCCGCGGTCGAGACTCGCTCGCACCTGTACCTGACCTACGCCTACTACTGGCCTGAGCGCAAAGGGGTTCCTCCTGGCGTGCCGGTGCACAACGACGTATCGGGCGCGCAGGTGGTGGTCGAGCGGCAGAGCGGGCTACCGGTAGCGTTGCAGACCTATTTCAAGGCCAAGACCGACGAGCCGATGTGGCTGTGGGTGGCCAACGAGACCGGCTGGCCGCAAAAATCCAAGTACGTGCGCGCATTTTGGAACCGCAACCAGATCTTTCCGCCCGACCAACTGGCGCCCGAATGCCAGCCGGCCGCGGCCAATCCGGGCGAGTGCCCGCGCCACTTCCCGGCTTACCTGACCGCCGCTAGCCACCAGAGCTGCCTGTGGAGCGACGGCGGCGAGACCGGCGACCAGCAATGCGTGGCCAGCGACTACGTCAAGAGTACGTTGAAGTTGCTGTTGTATTCGCAGTCGGCCACCGCCACGGACCCGCCGCTGCCCACCAGCGAGGGGGCACCGGCCGGCTACACGTTGCGGCCGCTGCTGACCTCGTGGTGGTTGCACCGCGACGAGATTGGCCCCAAGGGCCTGTTCGTCGACACGCAGTTCAAGTACACGGCGGCCAGCGGACGGCCGGCGGGCCTGGACGAGTCGATCGGCTCGCGCTTCGCCTCGGACTTGGACAACGGTGATTTTGGCCGACCGCCGTGGTCTTGGACCTGGCATCCAACTGTACTTTCGGCGAGTTACTACGACCTGCCGCGCGGCACGCCCTTCTACGATCCGGCGTGGCTGCTGTACAACCGGCTAGGTGGGGCGTCGGCGGGGATGCCGGCGTGGGATGCAGCCAAAAAGACTGGCTTCTCAACGGACTACTGCTTCAATCCGTACCTGGGCATCGACAAGCGCGACACGCCCGAATGCCAGCTGTAGACGGCCAGGTCCGCAGCGCGCACAGCCAGACAATTACAACGAAATTCGACGCGGTTTGACTTGTGCGGGCAAGGGCTTACCCTTGTGCCCCGGCCGCGCCCCGGCTTGGGCGGGCGGAGCAGAATATGGCGAATCAATTCACAGCGTTGGTCAGCGACCCCCTGGCAGCCGAGGGCGTGGCCCTGTTGGAGCATTCGGGGCTCTTTGTGCGTGTCGACGTCAAGACCGGTCTGGACGCCGCCTCGCTGCACGCCATCCTGCCCGAGTACGACGCGCTGCTGATCCGTTCGATGACCAAGATCAAGGCCGAAACCCTGTTGCACGCCAAGCGGTTGCGCGTCATCGGCCGCGCCGGCGCCGGCGTGGACAACGTGGACGTGCCGGCCTGCACCGCCAAGAAGGTGCTGGTCATGAACACGCCCGGCGGCAACAACAACGCCGTGGCGGAACTGGCCCTGGGTATGCTTTTCGCCATCGCCCGCAAGCTGTGCGAGGCCAACGCCTCCACCAAGGCCGGCAAGTGGGAGAAATCCAAGTTCATGGGCGGCGAGCTGCAGGGCCGCACGCTGGGCGTGGTCGGCCTGGGCGCCATCGGCGCGATCGTCTCGCGCAAGGCCGCAGCGCTGGGTATGCACGTTGTGGCCTGCGATCCGGCGGCCACTGATCGCCGTGCCCGCGAGCTGGGCGCCACGCTGGTGGATTTTGACACGCTGCTGCACAAAAGCGACGCAGTAAGCGTCCACGTGCCGCTGGCCGACGCCACCCGCCACCTGTTTGACGAGGCCGCCTTTGCCAAGATGAAGAAGGGCGCCTGGTTCGTGGACTGCGCCCGCGGCGACATCGCGGTCGAGGCGGATCTGGTGGCCGCGCTGAAGTCAGGTCAGATTGGCTACGCGGCGATCGACGTCTTTGCCCAAGAGCCCACGCCGGCCGACAACCCCTTGTTGTCCCTGCCCAACGTGCTGTGCACGCCGCACATCGGCGCCTCGACCCGCGAGGCTCAGGACAACGTGGGCATCCAAATTGCCCAGCAGGTGATCCGCTACCTGCGCGACGGCGTCATCGAAAACGCCGTCAACACCATCGCCTAGCCAGGCCCGGTCGCTCCCCCTCCACTCCGAACGATATTCAAGAGGTTTCGTATGCGCGCCAGTCAGTTGCACCTGCCCACCCTGCGCGAGCCCCCCAAGGATGCCGAGACCATCTCGCACCAGTACCTGGTCCGCGCCGGCTACATTCGCCGCGTTTCGGCCGGCATCTACTCGTTCCTGCCGCTGGGCGTGCGCTCGATGGAGAAGGTCAAGCGCATCGTCCGCGACGAGATGGACAAGGCGGGTGCCCAAGAGGTGTTCCTGCCGGCCATGGTACCCGCTGAATTGTGGCAGGAATCGGGTCGTTGGCAGAAGTACGGCCCCGAGCTGCTGCGCGTCAAGGACCGCAAGAACGCCGATTACTGCATCGGGCCGACCCACGAAGAGGTGATCGTGGATCTGGTGCGCAAAGACGTGCGCTCGTACAAGCAGTTGCCCGTCAATCTCTACCAGATTCAGACCAAGTTCCGCGACGAGATCCGCCCGCGCGCCGGCCTGATGCGCGGCCGCGAATTCATCATGAAGGACGCCTACAGCTTCGACGCCGATCAGCCGGGCGCCCACAAGTCGTACAAGCGCATGTACGAGGCCTACAACGCGATCTTCTCGCGCCTGGGCCTGCGCTTCCGCCCCGTCGAGGCCGACACCGGCAACATCGGCGGTTCGATGAGCCACGAGTTCCAGGTACTCGCCGACTCGGGCGAGGACGCGATCGTCGCGTGCGATCGGTGCGATTTCGCGGCCAACGTCGAAAAGGCGCCGCTGCAGGATCCGGGCTTTGCCGCCGTGAACCCGGCCGTTGGCGCGGCGCACGCGGTGGAGACGCCCGGTGCCAAGTCGATCGAGCAGGTGTGCAAGGTCCTGAACTGCAAACCCGAGGCCATGATCAAGGCGGTGCTGTACATGGCCGACGATCAGCCCGCGGTGGCCTTTGTCCGCGGCGATCGCGAGGCCAACGAGGTCAAGGTCAAGCAGGCCCTGGGGGCCACCGCCGTGTACCTGGCCGAGGCCGAGTGGTTCGCCAAGGCCACCGGCCTGCCGCCCGGCTACCTGGGCCCCGTGCTCCCCGCGGGGTACGACGCCAGCAAAGTTCGTTTTGTCGCTGACTTCGAAGTCAAAGCCCTGGCCAGCGCCGTGTGCGGCGCCAACGAAAAGCAGCAGCACCTGGTCGACGTGGTTCCGGCCCGCGACCTGCCGGCGCTGACCTACGCCGATCTGCGCATGGCCGTGCAGGGCGACGCCTGCCCCCGCTGCACCGGCAAGCTGCAGAGCTTCAAGGGCATCGAAGTCGGGCACGTCTTCTACCTGGGCCAGAAGTACAGCAAGGCGATGAGCGCCACCTTCCTGGACGAGCAGGGCAAAGAGCAAGTGTTCGAGATGGGGTGCTACGGCATCGGCATCACCCGCATCCTGTCGGCCGCCATCGAGCAGAACCACGACGCCCGCGGCATCCGCTGGCCGGTCGCGATCGCGCCGTGGGAGTGCGCCGTGCTGGGCCTGGGCAGCGAGACGCCGATCAGCGAGACAGCCGCCAATCTATACCGCGACTTGCAGTCCGCTGGCGTAGAAACCGTGCTGGACGATCGCGACGAGCGCCCAGGCATCAAGTTCGCCGACGCCGATTTGATCGGCTACCCGGTACAGGTCATCGTGGGCAAGCGCGCGGGCGAAGGCATCGTCGAGGTCAAGCTGCGCCACAGCGGCGACAAGTTGGAGCTTCCCGTAGCTGGGCTGGCCGGCCGCGTGGGTCGCGCCATCGCCGCGGCGCGCAGCGGCGCCCCCCTGACCGCCGCCGATCTGGGCTGAGCGCCCCACTGAACCCAACGAAAGCAAGGAACTCCATGGACACCCCGCCCTCTGGCAGCAAGCCCCCGAGCCGGTTCGATCGCCCTGCGCAGCGCCCCGGGCGGCCTCAGGCCGACGCCCCGCATCCCCGCGACCAAGCTCGCGATTCGCCGCGCGAGGATCGTCGCGCCCCCCCGCGTGATCGCGGTGCGGCGGGGCCGCGTGGACCGGGCCAAAGCGGCGACCGCAAGCCCGAGTATCGGCCCGTCTACCACGCCGACAGCGCCCGGCATCGCCCCGGCGGCGATCGGCCCGAGCCCAGCGATCGCGGCGGGCCGCCGCCCGATCTGGTCACCGGCCTGCACCCCGTCCTGGGCCTGCTGCAGCACGCGCCGCAGCGCGTCCAGGAAGTCCTGTTGTGGTCGCAGGATCCTCGGGTCATCAGCCAGGTGCGCGGCGCCGCCGATGCCGCGAAAGTTCCGATTACCGAAAAGAATGTGCCCTGGTTCGACAACGATCCCAGCAACCCGCAGGGCGTGGCGGTGCGCGTCAGCGAGTTCGCGTACGCCGAGTTGGATCGGGTCATCCCCGAAGAAGGCTGCGCCGCCGGCACCCTGATCTTGGTGCTCGACTCGATCACGGACCCGCGCAACCTGGGTGCCATCCTGCGTTCCGCTGCGTTTTTCGGGGTTTCGGCGGTGATCGTCCCGCAGGACCGGGCTGCCGGCATCAGCGGCTTGGTCGAGCGTGTCTCGCGTGCTGCGACGGCAACGCTGCCGGTCGTGCGGGTAGTCAACCTGGCACGTACCTTGGAAATCTTGAAGGAACGCGGGGTGTTCGTGGTGGGCACCGCCCTGGAGCCTGGGTGCGAAGACTTGGCCAAATTCAAGTTCACACCGGCGACCGCGCTGGTCCTGGGGGCCGAGGGCAGCGGCCTGCGCCCACTGGTCCGCAAGAAGTGCGATGTGCTGGTCAAACTGGAGGGCCTGGGACCCATGCAGTCGCTCAACGTCTCGGCCTTTGCCACTCTCGCCCTCCACCTGGCACGCCAGCAAGTGCCACTGCCAACCTAGCCCGCTGCGGGGCTCCGCGCGAAAGGGCCTTGACCACTGCTCACGCTTTCTGTATATTGGCGCCCCCCGAACGGATCCGCTGTGCGCGGATTCGGCGGTCCAAACCCCCGGGAACAAATTCTGACCGACGCCGCTGTGGTCCAAAGCGCCGTCCGCGCGGTCCCGAGCTTCGGCACGAGGGCCCAGCTCCGTGCGCACAGTCCAAGCTGGCGTAGCTCAACCAAGCTGGCGTAGCTCGACCAAGCTGGCGTAGCTCGACCAAGCTGGCGTAGCTCGACCAAGCTGGCGTAGCTCGACCAAGCTGGCGGAGCCCGACCAAGCTGGCGGAGCTCGACCAAGCTGGTGTAGCTCAATTGGCAGAGCAGCTGATTTGTAATCAGCAGGTTGCGGGTTCAAGTCCCTTCGCCAGCTCCACCACCGGTCAGAGGACAATCAGAAGTTGTCTCGGGAAGAACCAGACTTCTCGGAGGGTTGCCCGAGTGGCCAATGGGAGCAGACTGTAAATCTGCCGGCGTACGCCTACGGTGGTTCGAATCCACCACCCTCCACCCCACGGCGTTGCAAGCGCCGCCAAAGCGGGAATAGCTCAGTTGGTAGAGCGTCAGCCTTCCAAGCTGAATGTCGCGGGTTCGAATCCCGTTTCCCGCTCGGATCCCGCCGCGACCGCGCGTCGCAGTAGGGCATGGCCCAGACCGTAGTTGATTTCCGGACGAGAGTGAAAATCGAGTTTCAACGCCTATGTAGCTCAGTCGGTAGAGCACTTCCTTGGTAAGGAAGAGGTCGTCGGTTCAAATCCGATCGTAGGCTCCAGGGGCAGACCGGCCCGTCGCCCCACGCGGCGATGCCCCAAACGCCCGGTACCCATGTAGGGATTGTCCAAGACGGATGGTCCTCGTACGGGGTGCCCGGCAAGACAGGCCGAACGTTCCGGTCGCGCAATGCGCGCGATTCGAGGTCCAACCGGGCACGACCCGCCCAGACGCGCCGACGATATCGTTCGACATCGTATGCGCAGCCAGGGTGCCCAACTTCACAGGGTTTCTCGCAAGCATTCGCCACCCGGCGTGGCGGGAGGACAGCAGTCATGGCCAAGGCCAAATTTGAACGCACCAAGCCCCACGTGAACGTGGGTACCATCGGCCACGTCGACCACGGCAAGACCACGCTTACCGCGGCGATCACCAAGCACCAGGCGCAGAAGGGCCTCGGCAAGTTCAAGTCGTTCGACGAAATCGACAAGACGCCCGAGGAGAAGGCCCGCGGCATCACGATCTCGACCGCCCACGTGGAGTACGAGACCAGCAAGCGCCACTACGCGCACGTCGACTGCCCCGGCCACGCCGACTACATCAAGAACATGATCACCGGCGCTGCCCAGATGGACGGTGCGATCGTGGTCTGCGCCGCCACCGACGGCCCGATGCCCCAGACCCGCGAGCACATCCTGCTCGCCCGTCAGGTGAACGTGCCCAAGATCGTGGTGTACCTGAACAAGTGCGACATCGCCTACGCCGACGATCCGAGCGGCGAGCTCGTCGACCTGGTCGACATGGAGCTGCGCGAACTGCTGAGCAAGTACGATTACGATGGCGACAACGCCCCGATCGTCCGCGGCTCGGCGCTGCTCGCTCTGCAGGGCGAAGACAGCAAGTTCGGCACCCAGTCGATCGACGCGCTGATGGAAGCTCTGGACAGCTTCATCCCCGAGCCCGTCCGTGAATTCGACAAGCCGTTCCTGATGCCGGTCGAAGACGTCATGACGATCTCGGGCCGTGGCACCGTGGTCACCGGCCGCGTCGAGCGCGGCGTGATCAAGCTGAACGAGGAAGTCGAGATCGTCGGCATCAAGCCCACGATCAAGAGCACCGTCACCGGCATCGAAATGTTCCACAAGATCGTGGATCAGGGCCAGGCTGGCGACAACCTGGGCGCCCTGCTCCGCGGCATCAAGCGCGACGACGTCGAGCGCGGCCAGTCGCTGTGCAAGCCCGGCAGCGTGACTCCCCACAAGGAGTTCATCGCCAACGTGTACGTGCTGAGCAAGGACGAAGGCGGCCGCAGCAAGCCGTTCTTCAAGGGCTACCGCCCGCAGTTCTTCTTCGGCACCGCCGACATCACCGGCGACATCGACCTGCTCCCGGGCATCGAGATGGTCAAGCCGGGCGACCGCGTCGACCTGATCGTCAAGCTGATTTCGACCGTCGCGATGGAGAAGGGCATGCGCTTCGCCATCCGCGAGGGCGGCCGCACCGTCGGCGCCGGCGTCGTGGCCGAGGTCAAGTCGTAGGTCTTCGCCCTGCGGTGAAGATGTTCGCGGCACGTGCGACGCGCAAAAAAAGCCGAAGCACAAAGAGTAGAAGCCGCGAAAACGGAAAGGGGAAAGGTGGGGTCGACCGAGGCAGCAGCCGAACATCGACCCCACCTTGCATCCTGAGAAGGGCCCAGCGCCCCGTAGTAGCCCCAAAGGGGCCCCAAGTAGCCCCAACGGGCGGCGCCGGGCAGCCGGCACGAGATAGAAAATGGCTAAGGCAATCCGCAGCATCATTCACCTCGAGTGCCAGAGCTGCCGCACCAGCGGGATCCCCGGCGTGTCGCGCTACTCGACCACCAAGAACAAGAAGACCAAGCCCGGTCGCCTCGTGTTCAGCAAGTATTGCCGCTTCGAGCGCAAGCACACCGAACACAAAGAGACCAAGTAAGGTTTTCGCCAAGGCGCTGCGTCGGGTTCGCCCGGCGCGTCGCAAGACAGGCCAGTAGCTCCAACGGTAGAGCAGCAGACTCCAAATCTGCGGGTTGTGGGTTCAAATCCCGCCTGGCCTGCCCCAGCATCTCCCAGCGGATGCACCCAAGAACCAGCGGTCCCGAGCGGGCCGAACGCCGGCAGCGGATGGAAATCGCCCGGCGCAAGAGGCCAGGAGGTCCACGGTGAGCCAGGAACGGATCGTCAACCTGTCCTTTGTCGCGGCGGCGCTGATCTTGTGGTTCGTCTCCGCCAGTCTGTTCGCCCAAGTTCTTGACTTTGTTGGCCCGGATTGGGACATGCACCTGATCGGCCGCGAGTTCCGCCTGAGCAACATGCTCGGCATCGCGGTCGGTATTGCCGGCGGCATGTACCTGTGGCGCAACGAGCGCATCTTCGAGCTGGCCCACGAAGTGGCGGGCGAGCTGCGCAAGGTGACCTGGCCGACTTGGCCCGAGGTGCGGCTCTCGACCGTGGTGGTGGTGACCGTCACCGTGGCGGTGGCAGCCTGCCTGTGGGCCTTCGACACCGTGTTCTCGGCTGTGACGCGCCTGGTGTACCGAATCTAGCTGAGCCCAAGAATGCAGGTCGCGCGGGCTGCCGGCGACCAACGCGCGCCCCGACAATCGCGCCGAACTGGTCCCAGCGAACTCAATGCGCCAACAAGGCGCCGAAACTAGGAAACTGCGCCGGTTGGCGCCCATCGAATCCTGACGCGGCGGCCCGCAGATGTCCTCTGCCTGCGCCCCCGACCGGGACTGGCCCCAAGCCGGGCGAACGCGAACGATCGGCACGCAAGTGCCCAGAACGGAAAGCAAGTACGCCTGGCCGCGCACGCCAAAGGCCAAACCCAGCAGGCTCTCGTCGCCCAGCAGGCAAACCTCGATAGGCAAACCTCGATAGGCAACCATCCATAGGCAACCATCCACCGACAAGGTGCCCCATGCAATCGCCTGAACTCAATCCGACCGATGCGGCCCCCGTGGCGCGGACTCCGCGCAAGCGCTGGTACATCGTCAACACTTATACGGGTTCGGAGCAGATGGCCAAGCGCAACCTGGAGCGCAAGATCCAGGAGAACGGGCTTGGTGAGTGGTTCGGCCGCATCGAAGTGCCGATGGAGCCGGTGGTCGAAGTGCGCTCGGGCGTCCGCCGCGAGAGCAAGCGCAAGCTGGTGCCGGGCTACATGCTGGTCGAGATGGTGCTGAACGACGAGTCGTGGCACCTGGTCAAGAATTGCGAGCGCATCATCGGCTTCTTGGGCACCGAGAAGGACAAGGCCAAGCGGCCGAGCCCGACGCCGGACTTCGAGGTCGAGCGGATCCTCAATCAGATGCGCGAGGGCGAGGTCGCGGCCAAGCCGGTGGTTACCTTCGACGAAGGCACCGAAGTCCGCGTCATCGATGGTCCTTTTGCCAGCTTCTCGGGCACGGTGGCCGAGGTGCAGGCCGACAAGCAGAAGCTCAAGGTGCTGGTGTCGATCTTCGGTCGCGCCACCCCCGTGGAGCTGGGCTTCATGCAGGTCGAAAAGATCGGCGGCTAGACCCGCAAGGGCGAGGCCAACGGGCGGCGGACAGGGGTCCGTCGCGTGGGTGCGAGGCAGAGTTCAGCAAACGCCGTTCTTCTGCCGCAAGCAGCACGGTGTCGGGTCGAGAGACGGCGGCACACAGAGGAGCCGGTACGGATCAGCGAGCAGGCAAGTCCGCATCGGATCAGGTGATTCATGGCTAAGAAGATTACTGGTTACGTCAAGCTGCAGTTGCCGGCTGGCAAGGCCACGCCGTCGCCGCCGGTCGGCCCGGCGCTCGGTCAGCACGGCGTCAACATCATGCAGTTCTGCAAGGCTTACAACGCCGAGACCGCGTCGCAGGCGGGCATGATCATCCCGGTGGTGATCACGATCTACTCGGATCGTTCCTTCACCTTCGTCACCAAGACCCCTCCGGCGTCGCGGCTGCTGCTGAAGTACGCCAAGCTCGAGAAGGGTTCGTCGGTGCCCAACCGTGACAAGGTGGGCAAGGTGACCAAGGCGCAAGTGGAAGAGATCGCGAAGATCAAGATGCCTGACCTCTACGCTGTCGACACGGCCGGCGCGATGAACACCATCGCTGGTACCGCCCGTTCGATGGGTATCGACATCGTCGGCTAACGCCGCACGCCCTGCAGGAGATTTGCCATGTCTAAGGAAAGCAAGAGGTTCCAGGCGGCTGTGGCCACCTTTGACCGCCAGAAGCGCTACGGCCTGGATGAAGCCATCCGCATCGTGAAGAATTTCGCCGCCAAGAGCGACGAGACCTTCGAAGTCGCCATCAACCTGGGCATCAACCCCAAGCACGCCGACCAGATGGTCCGCGGCGCGGTGGTCCTGCCCAACGGGACCGGCAAGGTCAACCGCGTGCTCGTGTTCGCCAAGGGCGACAAAGAGCGCGAGGCCCTGGATGCCGGCGCGGACTTCGCGGGCGGCGACGAGTTGATCGAGAAGATCAAGGAAGGCTGGTTCGAGTTCGACACCTGCATCGCCACCCCCAACATGATGGTGACGGTCGGTAAGATCGGTAAGCTCCTGGGCCCCCGCGGCCTGATGCCGAACCCCAAGGTCGGCACGGTCACGATGGACGTCGGCGCCGCGGTCAAGGCCGCCAAGGCCGGTAAGATCGAGTTCCGCGCCGAGAAGGCCGGTATCATCCACGCCGGCGTGGGCAAGAAGTCGTTCGAGATCGCCGCTCTGAGCGAGAACGTGCACGCCCTGATGGATGCGCTGGTCAAGCTGAAGCCGGCCACCGCCAAGGGCACCTACGTCCGCGCGGTCACCGTGAGCACCACCCACTCGCCCGGCGTCCGCGTCGACGCGGTGGCGGTGGCGAACGCCGCGGCGGCGCACCACTAAACGTTCCCTTTGGGGAGCAACTCTTTCGGTTCGAGCTCGCTCGACCGAAACGCCCGGCCGGCGGTTTTCCAAAGGCCGGGCACACTTCCCCCGCACGACGGGGGAGCGTCTGAGAAGCTGGCAGCCCGCCCCGTGCGAGCACAAGTCCAGCGGAGGCGCCAGAGGAAAACGTGGTTGCCTGTTCTGCGATTCCCGAGGAATCGCGGTCAGTTGGACCAGCCCGGCCGCAAGGTGCGGGCAGCGTATCCCAGCGTGGAGCCAAACGGCGCGGTGCCGGCAGCTCCGATCTCAGGCGTAGCAAGGAGGTCTACCCGTGAACAAGCAGCAAAAGCAAGACCGGGTCGACACCCTGCGGCACGAACTCGCCGGCATCGAAGGCGTGGTCATCGCAGAGAATCAAGGTATCTCGGTTGCCGAGATGCAGACTCTGCGGACCGAAGTCCGGAAATTCGGTGGCAAAGTTCGCGTCGTCAAGAACACCCTTGCTCGCTTGTCGGTTCGTGGCACCTCGCTCGAGGTGGCCAGCGACAAGCTGGTAGGGCCCGTGCTCATCGCTTTTGGTACCGACCCCGTGGGGCCGGCCAAGGCGCTGATCAAGGTGGCCAAGGACATGCCGAAACTCGTCGTCAAAGGCGGGGCGGTGCAAGGCAAGGCTCTGGATGCCAATGGCGTCAAGTCCCTTTCCGAGCTGCCCGGTCGCGACGAGCTCCGCGCGATGTTCCTGGGTACGCTCTCGGCGGTGCCGAGCAAGTTCGTGGGAACGTTGTCCAGCGTGGGCAGCGGCTTCCTGAACGTGCTCACGCAGCGCAAAGAGCAGCTTGAGCCGGCCGCGTAAGGGCTGGGTACAGCAGGGATTCGATCCAAGCAACTGACCGGCGTCGCAGCAGACCACCTCAGAAGGGCAGGTCGACGGCGCCAACCGCAAGAAGAACTCTTGCAACGTGAACAGGAGTACTACCATGGCGATTTCTCAAGAAGATCTGATCAACCACCTGTCGGGCCTGACCATCATGGAACTGGCCGACATCATCAAGGCCCTGGAAGAGAAGTGGGGCGTGAAGGCTGCGGCTCCCGTGGCGGCGGTGGCCGTTGCGGCGGGTGGCGGCGCGGCTGCGGCCCCCGCGGTCGAAGAGAAGACCGAGTTCGACGTCATCATCCTGGATGCCGGCGCCAACAAGATCAACGTCATCAAGGCGATCCGCGAGATCACCGCCCTGGGCCTCAAGGAGGCCAAGGACCTGGCCGAGAAGGCCGGTGGCGTCGTCAAGGAAGCCGTCAGCAAGGCCGACGCCGAGGGCATCAAGAAGAAGCTGGAAGAAGCCGGCGCCAAGGCCGAGATCAAGTAATCTCGCAGTCTTTGCGTAAGGTTTTCGGTTAGCAGCCAGAGCGCCCCCTCGATCGCGCATTGGGGAAAGGCCGCCGCGGCTCGGAGAGAGGGCACAGCCCTTCAAGTAGAAAGGCTGCTCGCACTCTCGACATTTCGCCCGCTGACAGGCTGATACGGGCTCACAGCGTCCCGCAAGGACAGTGAGACCGGAGTCGGACACGGCGAGCGACCGGCACCGAAGCTGCCCCTGAGGCGGCGGTAGAAAAGAGCTTTCTGCCGCCGCCTTGGGGGATTTTGCGTCCCGCAGCCCCTCGGACTCGCGCCGCCGCTGCTACGCCGACCAGGCAACGCAAAGCACAGCTGGGCCGAACAATTCACAGCACAGTTCACGGCGCACCGCCTCGCGCGGCGCCCACGCTGGATTAGGAGACCGTCAAGCATGGCACGCACTGCGATGGACCTTCGGGTTCGCAAAACGTTTTCGCGTATCAACCGAGTGGTCAGGGTTCCCGACCTCATCCACGTCCAGCGTCAATCCTACGACAAGTTCCTGCAGCGCAATGTGCCCGCCGGCCAGCGCGAGAATGTGGGTCTCCAGGCGATCTTCTCGTCGGTGTTCCCCATCCAGGACTTCAACAAGACCGCGAGCCTCGAGTTCGTGTCGTACCACTTGGAAGAGCCCAAGTACGACGTGACCGAGTGCCGCGCGCGCGGCATGACCTTCGCCTCGCCCATCAAGGTGCTGATCCGCCTGGTGGTGTTCGATGTGTCGGAGACCGGCGTGCAGACCGTGCGCGACATCAAGGAGCAGGAAGTCTACTTCGGCGAAATCCCGCTGATGACCGACGCCGGCACCTTCATCATCAACGGCAGCGAGCGCGTCATCGTCAGCCAGTTGCACCGCAGCCCGGGCGTGCTGTTCGAGCACGACAAGGGCCGCACCCACGCCAGCGGCAAGCGCATCTACTCGGCGCGGGTGATCCCGTACCGCGGCTCGTGGCTGGACTTCGAGTTCGACCACAAGGACATCCTGTGGGTGCGCATCGACCGCCGCCGCAAGCTGTACGTGTCGGTGCTGCTGCGCGCGCTGGGCTACTCGGTCGAAGACCTGCTCAACTACTACTACGACGTGGAGACGATCCACCTGGAGCAGCACGGCGAGGAGGTCAAGGCCTTCCGTTCGCTGAACTTTGACCTGCTGGAAGGTCAGCGCACCTCGGAGTCGATCCGCCACCCCGAGAGCGGCGAGATCCTGCTCGAGCGCAACAAGAAGTTCACGCCGCGCATGATCAAGAAACTGCGCGACTCGGGCCTGACGCGCCTGGAGATGCCGCTGGAAGCCCTGGACGGCAAGGTGGTGGCGCAAGACATCATCGACGAGAACACCGGCGAGGTGGTCTACGAGGCCAACGCGACGCTGAGCGTCGACGACGCCGCCAAGCTGCTGGGCCACGGGGTCGCGCAGTTCGACGTGCTGTTCATCGACCGCTTCAACGTGGGTCCGTACCTGCGCGACACGCTGGCCAAGGACATCGACGACGTCCTGAAGCGCAAGCGCACGCCGTCGGCCGAGCAGGCCATCGAAGACATCTACCACCACCTGCGGCCCGGTGACCCGCCGAGCGCCAACCAGGCCCGCAACTACTTCAACAACCTGTTCTTCAACGAGCAGCGCTACGACCTGAGCGACGTCGGCCGCATGAAGGTCGAGTACAAGTTCGCTCACCGCGACGCGCTGCAGGCCTTGAAGAAGCAGGGCCTGGTCCGCCTGGAGACGGTGTCGATGCGGCGCGACCGCAGCTTTGACCTGTCGGCCCCCGGCGGCGATTACCGCAACTGGCGCCTGGACTTCCACCTGTACAACACGGGGACGAAGATCAAGACGTTCCAGGTCAAGCTGGACAAGACCACCTTCCCGGATCTGGCGCGCGTCTCGCCGCAGCAGCTGGTGGCCCAGCTGGCGAGCGTGTTCTCGGTCGCCGATCTGAGCCGGCCGGCCGACACGGTCAAGCAGGCCGACTGGGCGCTGGGCTTCGTGGTCAAGGGCGCGGACGGCAGCGAGAAGCGCGTCAGCTGGAAGATCGACGCCAAGGCGTTTGCCCAGCCGACCCAGGCGCTGCCGGGTGAGCTGGTCGCGGCCCTGCAGGCGGCCTTTGGCGAGAGCAGCCCCGTCACCGTCGAGCTCGACGGCGGCGAGGTGGTGGTGAGGCCGGTGGACGCCAACGCCGAAGTGGCGGTCGAAGCCCACGAGCTGCTGCGCCAGCGCTTGGACATGGGCGGGATGCACTATGCCCCCGAGCAGCGCCTGTCGACCGGCGTGTTGACGGCGCAGGTCAGCAAGCAGCGCTCGGTGCTGATCATGCCGGTGCGCGGCAATCGCCAGGTGCAGGTCAAGGTCGAGGGCAACGAGCAGCTGCGCGACCGCCTGGGTCTGGCCCCGGTGGCGCCGTGCTACACGCTGACCAAGAGCGACATCCTGCGCACGATCGCGTACTTGCTGGCCCTGAAGAACCAGCGCCAGGGTTACTCGATCGACGACATCGACCACCTGGGCAACCGCCGCGTGCGCGCGGTGGGCGAGCTGATGGAGAATCAGTGCCGCGTGGGTCTGGTGCGCATGGAGCGGGCGATCAAGGAGAAGATGAGCATCGCCCAGGACATCGAGACCTCGATGCCCCACGAGCTCATCAACGCCAAGCCGATGAGCGCGGTGGTGCGCGAGTACTTCGGCAGCTCGCAGCTGTCGCAGTTCATGGACCAGACCAACCCGCTGTCCGAAGTGACGCACAAGCGGCGTCTGTCGGCCCTGGGCCCGGGCGGCCTGACCCGCGACCGCGCCGGCTTCGAAGTCCGCGACGTGCACCCGACCCACTACGGCCGCATCTGCCCGATCGAGACGCCGGAAGGTCCGAACATCGGTCTGATTGCGTCGCTGTCGACCTACGCGCGCGTCAACGAGTACGGTTTCATCGAGACGCCGTACCGCGAAGTGAAGGAAGGCAAGCCGCAGGACGCCTACGAGTACTACTCGGCGCTGGAAGAAGACGAGCGCGTCATCTGCCAGGCCAACGCCAAGCTCGACAGCGAAGGTCGCCTGGACGGCCAGCTGATCGACGTGCGGAAGTCGGGTGAATTCAAGCAGGTCGGCCGCGACGAAGTCGAGCTGATGGACGTGAGCCCCAACCAGCTGGTGTCGGTGGCCGCCTCGCTGATTCCGTTCTTGGAGAACGACGACGCCAACCGCGCGCTGATGGGTTCGAACATGCAGCGCCAGGCGGTGCCGCTGCTGCGCACCACCTCGCCGTTCGTGGGGACCAATCTGGAGCGGACGGTGGCCGCCGACTCGGGCGTGACGGTGGTGGCCAAGCACACCGGCACGGTCGAGCGCGTCGACGCGACCCGTATCGTGGTCAAGCGCGATCTGGCGCCCGACGATCCGTCGGCGTCGACCGACATCTACAAGCTGGTCAAGTACACCCGCTCGAACCAGAGCACCTGCGTCAACCAGAAGCCGATCGTGCGCCGCGGCGACAAGATCCGCGAGGGCGACGTGATCGCCGACGGCCCGGCGACGGACCGCGGCGAGCTGGCCCTGGGCCGCAACGTGGTCGTGGCCTTCATGCCTTGGGGCGGCTACAACTACGAGGACTCGATCCTGATTTCGGAAAAGGTGATCAAGGAAGACTTGTTCACCTCGATCCACATCGAGGAATTCGAGTGCGTCGCGCGCGACACCAAGCTGGGCAAGGAAGACATCACCCGCGACATCCCCAACGTCTCGGAAGAGGCGCTCAAGGACATCGACGTCTCGGGCATCATCCGCATCGGCGCCGAGGTCAAGACCGGCGACATCCTGGTCGGCAAGATCACGCCCAAGGGCGAGACCCAGCTGAGCCCGGAAGAGAAGCTGCTGCGCGCGATCTTCGGCGAAAAGGCCGGCGACGTCCGCGACACTTCGCTGCGCGTCCCCCCGGGCGTGGTCGGCACGGTGATCAACGCCAAGGTCTTCACCCGCAAGAGTGAGCCCAAGGACGAGCGGACGCTGGAAATTGAGGAGGACGAGAAGTCGAACCTGCTCAAGGACATGGCGGACGAGGTCCAGATCCTGGCCGGCTCGACCTTTGAGAAGGCGCGCCACCTGATCCAGGGTCACAAGACCGCCAACAAGGTCGCTGGCGACCACGGCGAAGTGATCCTGGGCAAGGGTGTCGAGCTCAACGACGAGGTGATGAGCGCCCTGCCCGACAAGGTCTACGACGACGGCGATCGCTTCAAGGTCCCGGCGGCGTGGGCGGATCTGCGGGTTGTGGACAAGGACGTGTCGGCGCAGCTGACCGCCCTGCTCGATCACCTGGAGAACCTGGCCAACGAGACGCGCTACTACTTCGAAGAGAAGATCAAGCGCTTCGTCCGCGGCGACGAGCTGCCCCCCGGCGTGATCAAGATGGTCAAGGTCTACGTCGCGATCAAGCGCAAGCTGCAGGTGGGCGACAAGATGGCCGGCCGCCACGGCAACAAGGGCGTGGTCTCGCGCATCCTGGCCGAAGAAGACATGCCGTTCCTGCCCGATGGCCGCCCGGTCGACATCGTGCTGAACCCGCTGGGCGTGCCGTCGCGTATGAACGTGGGCCAGATCCTGGAGACGCACCTGGGCTGGGCCGCGCGCAACCTGGGTCTGAAGATGCGCGAGGCGCTGGAAGCCAATCAGTCGATCGGCGACCTGCGCAATGCGGCCAAGGCGATCTTCGGCGACGAAGTGATCGCCAAGACCATCGACGACCTGAGCGACGAGGATCTGCTGCGCTTCGTGGACGACAACAGCGAGGGCATCCGCTTGGCCTCGCCGGTGTTCGACGGCGCGACCGAGGACAACATCCGCGGTCTGCTGGCGCGCGCGGGCATCACCGGCGGATTCCGCACCGACCTGTTCGACGGCAAGTCCGGCGAGCGCTTTGACCAGAAGGTCACGGTCGGCGTGATGTACGTGCTGAAGTTGCACCACCTGGTCGACGACAAGATCCACGCGCGTTCGATCGGCCCCTACAGCTTGGTCACCCAGCAGCCGCTGGGCGGCAAGGCCCAGTTCGGTGGCCAGCGCTTGGGCGAAATGGAAGTGTGGGCCATGCAGGCCTACGGCTCGGCCTACGCCCTGCAAGAGTTCTTGACGGTCAAGTCCGACGACGTGGTCGGCCGTACCCGCATGTACGAGAGCATCGTGCGCGGCGAAGGCCTGCTCGAGCCGGGCCTGCCCGAGTCGTTCAACGTCTTGCTCAAGGAGCTCAAGGCCTTGGCCCTGGACGTGGAGCTGCTCGACAAGGAAGGCACGGCGATCCCGTAGCGACCGACCTAGCGACCGTCCGAGCCAGTGACCGTGAAGTGACCTGTGCCGGCGGCGGGCACGCCAACCCGCCGCCCACGAATCGAATGCGAATACCCCGGAGGGTTCTCCATGCGTGAAATGCTGCACTTCTTCGAGATGCCGAAGAATCCCTTGAACATCAAGTCGGTCAAGATCGGTCTGGCCAGCCCGCGCCGCATCGCCCAGGAATGGAGCAACGGCGAGGTCAAGAAGCCCGAGACGATCAACTACCGCACCTTCAAGCCCGAGCGCGACGGCCTGTTCTGCGCCAAGATCTTCGGGCCCGTGAAGGACTACGAGTGCAACTGCGGCAAGTACAAGCGCATGAAGCACCGCGGCGTGGTCTGCGAGAAGTGCGGCGTGGAAGTCATCCAGAGCAAGGTCCGCCGCGAGCGCCTGGCGCACATCAACCTGGCGACGCCGGTGGCGCACATCTGGTTCCTGAAGTCGCTGCCGTCGCGTATCGGCAACCTGCTGGGCATGACGCTGAAGGACCTGGAGTACGTGCTGTACTGCGCCAAGTACGTGTGCTTGGGCGCGATTACGGTGCAGGTCGAGAAGGGCAAGAAGGGCATCGCGCCGTTCTACGTGCCGCGCGAGCGCCGCGCCGAGTTGCTGGGTGAGCTGGAACTCCTGAACGAAGGCGCCGAGCTGGGCAAGCTGATCGGCCGCTTTACCAAGGACATCACCCGCGGCGCGCTGGTCAACGAAGAAGACTACTACGACGTGCAGAACGGTATGGTCATCGAGCGCGTCAGCAAGGACGTGGGCAAGACCTGGCTGCCCGACGTGGGCCCGCTGGTTCCCGGCCGCATCCTGTCGAGCGAAGACTACGACTACGTGCTGGACATGCTGGGCGAATTGGCCATCGACGCCGCGCCGGCGACCGACTACCTCAAGCTCGAGATGGGCGGCGAGGCGGTGCTGGAGCTGCTGAGCTACATGGACCCGGGCCGCATCCCGCCCGAGAAGCCCCGCTGGCCGGGCGACGGCGTGGACGCCGAGACCCTGGACGACCTGGCCAAGAAGCTGCGCCAGGAAGTGCAGAACTGGGAAGAAAAGGGCGAGTCGAGCACCAAGCTGAGCGGCGAAGCGAAAATCAAGAAGCTGGGCAAGCGGCTGAAGATCGTGGAGGCCCTGCGCAGCTCGGGCAACAAGCCGCAGTGGATGGTCCTGACCACCATTCCGGTGCTGCCGCCGGACCTGCGTCCGCTGGTGCCGCTGGATGGTGGCCGCTTTGCGACCTCGGATCTGAACGATCTGTACCGCCGCGTCATCAACCGCAACAACCGCCTCAAGCGCCTGCTGGAACTGGCCGCGCCCGAGATCATCGTGCGCAACGAGAAGCGCATGCTGCAAGAGGCGGTCGACGCGCTGTTCGACAACGGCCGCCGCGGCAAGGTCATCACCGGGCCCAACAAGCGCCCGCTGAAGTCCCTGTCCGACATGCTGAAAGGCAAGCAGGGCCGCTTCCGCCAGAACCTGCTGGGCAAGCGCGTCGACTACTCGGGCCGTTCGGTCATCGTGGTCGGTCCCGATCTGCGCCTGCACCAGTGCGGCCTGCCCAAGAAGATGGCGCTGGAGCTGTTCAAGCCCTTTGTCTACGCCAAGCTGGAAGAACTCGGCTACGTGACGACCATCAAGTCGGCCAAAAAGCTGGTGGAAAAAGAGCAAGGCGTGGTCTGGGACATCCTGGAAGACGTGATCAAGGAGCACCCGGTGCTGCTGAACCGCGCGCCGACCTTGCACCGTCTGGGTATGCAGGCCTTCGAGCCCGTGCTCATCGAGGGCAAGGCCATCCAGCTGCACCCGCTGGTCTGCACCGCCTTCAACGCCGACTTTGACGGCGACCAGATGGCCGTGCACGTCCCGCTGAGCCTGGAAGCCCAGATGGAAGCGCGCGTCTTGATGATGTCGACCAACAACATCCTGTCGCCCGCCTTTGGCAAGCCGATCATCAACCCCTCGCAGGACATCGTGCTGGGTCTGTACTACATGACCCGCGAGATCCCCTTCGAGAAGGGCGACGGCAAGCTGTTCGCGAGCCCCGAGGAAGTGCGCGCGGCCTACGACGCCGGCGAGCTGGGTCTGCACGCCAAGATCAAGGTGCGCATGCCCACGTGGCCCGAGGGCATCGATCCCGATGACCACGCGCCGACCGGCCGCGAGACCTTGGAGACCACCACCGGCCGCGTGCTGTTGGCCGAAGTGCTGCCCAAGGGCACGCCCTTCCCGTGGTACAACAAGGAGTTGGGCAAGAAGGAGATCGGCGCGCTGATCGACGAGGTCTACCGCAAGTTCGGTTCGAAGAAGACCGTGCTGCTGGCCGACGCGCTGCGCTCGGCGGGCTACACCAACTCGACCAAGGCCGGCATCTCGGTGTCGCTGGACGACATGACCATCCCGGCGCGCAAGCCCGAGATCATCGACAAGGCCCAGGCCACGGTGGCGGACATCACCCAGCAGTACCTGGAGGGTCTGATCACCGACGGCGAGCGCTACAACAAGGTGGTCGACACGTGGTCGCACGCGTCGGAAGACATCACCAAGATCATGATGGCCGGCATCAGCAAGCAGAAGCTCGCCAACCCCGCCAATCCGGACGAGGTGCGCGAGACGAAGTCGCTGAACCCGATCTTCATGATGGCCGACTCGGGCGCCCGTGGCTCGACCCAGCAGATGCGTCAGCTGGCCGGTATGCGTGGTCTGATGGCCAAGCCGTCGGGCGAGATCATCGAGACGCCGATCACCGCGAATTTCCGCGAGGGTCTGAGCGTGCTCCAGTACTTCATCTCGACCCACGGCGCCCGCAAGGGTCTGGCCGACACCGCGCTCAAGACCGCCAACTCGGGCTACCTGACCCGCCGTCTGGTCGACGTGGCCAACGACGCCGTCATCACCGAGTACGACTGCGGCACGCTGGAAGGCATCGACATGGATGCCCTGGAAGAGTCGGGCGAAATCATCCAGCCGCTGGGCGAGCGCATCCTGGGCCGCGTGGCCCTGGAAGACATCGAGGACACCGACGGCAACGTGCTGGTCGAGGCCGATCAGCTCATCGACGAAGGCGCGGTGCAGAAGATCGACGCGGCCCTGATCCGCAAGGTGAAGATCCGCTCGGTGCTGACCTGCCGCAGCCAGACCGGCATCTGCGTGCTGTGCTACGGCCGTGACCTGGCCCGCGGCAAGACCGTGAACATCGGCGAAGCGGTGGGCGTCATCGCGGCGCAGTCGATCGGCGAGCCCGGTACCCAGCTGACGATGCGTACCTTCCACGTGGGTGGCGCGGCGTCGACGACCCGCGACCTGCCCGAGCACAAGGCCCCGGTGGACGGCGTGGTCAAGTACCGCGACCTGCTCACCGTGGATCCGGGCGACGGCACCGGCTACGTGGCGGTGGCCCGCGGTCACTTGCTGGTCACCCTGCCCGGCGTGCCCGACGACCGCTGCCCGTCGTTCGCCATCCAGAGCGGCTCGCGCGTCAAGGTCAAGGACGGCCAGACCGTCAAGAAGAATGAGGTGTTGGCCCAGTGGGACTCGACCTTCGTGCCCGTGCTGACCCGCGTGGGCGGCAAGGTCAAGCTCATGGACATCGAGGAAGGCGTCACCGTCAAAGAGCAGCTGGACGAGACCACCGGTCTGGCCCAGAAGTTCATCATCGACACCAAGGACGCCTCGCTGCGTCCCCGCGTGGCGGTGCTGGGTGCCGACGGCGAAGTCCTGCGCGACGACCGCACCGGCGCGCTGGCGCAGTACGCCCTGCCCGTGGGCGCCAACCTGGTGGTCAGCGACGACCAGAAGGTCAAGCCCGGCGAAGTGCTGGCGAAGATCGCCCGCGACACCGCCAAGAACAAGGACATCATCGGCGGTCTGCCGCGGGTGGCCGAGCTGTTCGAGGCGCGCAAGCCCAAGGACCACGCGGTCATGTCGGAAGTCGACGGCATCGTCGAGTTCGGCAAGCCGGTCAAGGGCAAGATGCAGATCTTCGTGGTGCCCGAGTACGGCCCCAAGCGCGAGTACCTGATCCCCAAGGGCAAGCACGCCACGGTGGCGGCGGGCGACCGCGTCCGCGCCGGCGACCCCCTGATGGACGGGCCGCTGAACCCGCACGACATCTTGCACGTGCTGGGCATCGAAGCGCTGGCCAAGTACCTGGTGGACGAGATTCAGGAAGTCTACCGTCTGCAAGGTGTGCGCATCAACGACAAGCACATCGAGACGGTGGTGCGGCAGATGCTGCGCTGGGTGCGCGTCACCAAGACCGGCTCGACCAACTTCATGGTCGACCAGCAGGTGCTGAAGTACAAGTTTGACGAAGAGAATCAGAAGGCCCTGGCCGACGGCGGCAAGCCGGCCCTGGGCGAACCGCTGCTGCTGGGCATCACTAAGGCCTCGCTGTCGACGGAGAGCTGGATCTCGGCGTCGTCGTTCCAGGAGACGACCAAGGTGCTGACCGAGGCTTCGCTTGGCGCCAAGGGCGACTCGCTGCACGGCTTGAAAGAGAATGTGATTATGGGTCGGTTGATCCCGGCGGGTACGGGCTTGAGTGCGTACACCGCGATGGAGATCGAGGTGGGTGCGCCCGAGACGCGCGGGCTGGAGTCGATTGGGTATGCTATCGGCGGGTAGGCGAGTGCCC
>JBBISH010000090.1:0-26647 GCA_037441385.1 Myxococcales bacterium | reverse complement strand
GCGTAGGCTCGCCTTGGGCCAGGTCGACCACGGTGCCATTGCCCCTTGGCTGGCCAGCCGAGCCCTACCGCCGAGGAATTCGTGCGTCTACTCCCTCTCGTTTTGGCTGTTCTTGCAGTGGCCTGCAATGCGCCGTCGCCGCCGCGGACCGCCGCGCTCAAGCCGACCACGGCCGTCGCAACTGCCGTAGCGCCCACGGCCCAGGCCGCCGCGCCCGCACGCGCCGCTGCGGCTGAGTTCGCGCCCGTCGCCGACGCCGAGCGCATCGCTGCCGGTCAGCTCGTGCAGCGGCAGCTCGCGCCGCGCGTCGGCCCGGTCAACATTCCGTCGATCGAGTGGGTTTCGGGCGTGTTCCGCGTAGTGGTCCAGCCGACCGCGGTTGGCGTGCAGCCGATGGAAGTGTTCGTCACCCGGGACTTGTCGCTGCTGTTCCCGTCGGCGCAGCGGCTGGGGGCCGCTCTGGCGGTTCCGGCTCTGGGCGAAGACGGCTTTGGTGCCTGTTTGGCGCGCAAGGGCCTGCACTTGTTTGGCGATCCTGGCCAGCCGGCCACCCAGCGTCAGTTGGCCGAGCTGGGTCCCGGGGGGCGCCAGCTGCTGATCGACTGCGGCAACCGCCCAGCCGAGTGCGCTGCCTTGGGCCAGACAGCCTTGCCCGTCCTGCAGCTGGGTACCCAAAAAGTGGCCGCACATATGCCGCGGGCGGTGGTCGCCAAGTGGACCGGTTGTGCCGAGGTTGACCCCGCCACGCCGCCGCCCGCCACCGCCCCGTTGCCACCAGCCCAAGCGTCGCCGCCCGCCGCCCGCGCCGAGCCGAAGTCAGGTGCGCCCGGACCCGCCGCCCCGGGCCCGCCGCCCTGAGCGCCGACTAGTCGATGGTGCTCAATTCTGATAGAAAGTTCAACACTTGACCCCAGTTGCGCGCCACCATGGCCGGCGGCAGGTTGGCCCGCAGCTGGGCTCCGTAGCGCATGCTCCACAGGCGCGGATCCAGCACGGCGACCACACCCGCATGGCGGCGGCTGCGGACCAATCGACCAAAACCTTGGCGCAGGGCCTGGCTGGCCGCCGGCAGCCACAACTCGGCAAATGGGGAGCGACCCGCCTCTTGCAGCCGCTCGCTGCGCGCCACCATGAGCGGCTCATCGGGTGGTGGAAACGGGATCTTGTCCAGCACCACCACCCGCAGCGCCTCGGCCGGTAGGTCCACGCCCTGCCAAAACCCCATGGTCGCCAACAGCAACGCCGGTTGCTCGGCCACGAACCGCTCCAACAAGCGTTCGCGCGGCTCTTGACCTTGCCACAGCACCGCGAACGGCAGCTGCGGCGGTATCCGCTCGGCGGCCCTTTGCAGTGCTTGGTGGCTGGCGAACAGCGCCATGGTCGCACCACCCGCGGCCAGCGCCAGGTTGGCCACGACCTTGGCGACCTGGACATCGCGGCGCGCGTCCCGCGGATCCGGCATGTCTTCTGGAATGTACAGGAGCGCCTGCTGGGCAAAATCGAACGGGCTGGGCACGGTGACGGCCGGCGTGTCCGCCGCCAAGCCCAGTTGCTCGCGCACCAGCTCGAACCGGCCCTGCACGGCCAGCGTTGCCGAGGTAAAGACCCGGGTGGCCGGCAGCGCGAGCAGGGTCCGCTGCAAGATGGCCGCCACGTCGATCGGTCGCGCCACCAGCCCCACATCGCGCGGGCGCTGCTCGACCCAGCGGACGTATTCGGGGCGCGCGGCCCCGGCCGGCACGCAGGTGTCCAGGTCGCTGCGGAGCGCCCACAGCGACTCGCTGGCCTTGGCGAGCACGGGGTCGCGGCTGGCTTCCTCGGTGCCGCACAGGTCGTGCGTCCAGGCCAGGGCGCTGTCGACCTCGCCGGCCAGGGGCTGCAGCTCGTGCAACCGCTCGCCGCGCAAGGACTCGCCGTGGCGGTTTTGCCGCAGGGCCTGCCACAAGTGTTCGGACGTTTGCTCCAGCAGGTCCAGGGCTTCGGCCAAACCGGCCGCCAGCAGCGGATCGCCCAAGGTGCGCTGGGCAGGGCGCAAGTCTTTGAGCAGATTGGTCAGCCGCCGCTCGCTGACCGTCGCGCCAAAGAAGCTGGTCACGGTGTCGGCCAGGGCGTGGGCCTCGTCCAAGATGATCGTCCCGCCGCCCGGCAACAGGCCGCCGCCGGCCCATCGCTCGCGGACGGCGAAATCGGCCAGTAGCAGGTGGTGGTTGACGATCACCACGTCGGCGGCAGCGGCGCGGCGGCGGGCGCGGGCGACAAAGCAGCTGTCCAGGCGCGGGCACTGGCTCCCCAAGCAGTTGTCGACCGTGGAGGTTACTTCGGCCCACAGCGCGTGGCCGTCGTCGATGCCAAACACCTCGGCGCGGTCGCCGCTGTCGCTGGTCCGGGCCACCGCTTCGATGGCCGCCAGCTCGGGCGAAAGCACGGCGCCTAAGAACCGGCGACGCTGCATGGCCACGTCGATCCGCTGTGGACACAGGTAGTTGGCGCGGCCTTTGAGGACCGCCACGCTGCGTTGAACGCCGCAGGCCAGCTGTGCTGCCGGCAGATCATTCTGCAGAATCTGGGTTTGCAGGGTGCGGGTCGCGGTAGACACCAGCACCCGCTGTGGCGCCAGCAGGGCCGGGATCAGGTACGCCAGCGTCTTGCCCGTCCCAGTGCCCGCCTCGACCAGCAGGTCGCGCCGCGCGGCGATCGAAGTCTCGACGGCGGCGGCCATGCTGGCCTGTCCAGGTCGAACCTCGTAACCGGGCAAGATGTCTTGAAGATGACTCAGGGCCGCCAGCGCGCTCACGGTCGCCCCACCCACAGTCCGCCCATGCGGCCAAGCGCGCGCGATCCTCCCGCAGCCGGGCTGGTCGCCGGCCGTTGACGCGAACTCGCCAGGGCTGCTGTCACGGTGCGACGCCGGGGGCCAGTTGCGGGCGCACGCTGCGCGGATCTCCGCTGGAGGCCCCGGCCGGTTGGTAGGCGATCACCGCAGTGGCGCCGATCTGCCTGTGTGAGTCGTCCACTTCACTAAACCCGGATAGTTTCAGGGTCTTATCGAGCGTGCGCAGGACCGCGAGCTGCTCGGGGTTGGCGTCTTCGGCCGCACCCAGCGCCGCGCGATCGCCCATGAGCAGCACGGCGCCGGGCTTCTGCTGCAACAGCGCGATCAAATGCGCCGCCGCGTCCCCGGTTTCGGCCTGGGCCCGCCGCAGCCGCGGCCAGGTGCCCATGGGGTCCAGCTGCGCCGCCACGGCCAGTCCGCGCGGCCCCACCGCCAGCATGGCGGCAGAATCGTTCGCTATTTCGGTGGCCGAGTCGCGGGCAAAGCGAGCCACCTTGCGCGCCGAGATGCGGTCGATACGCTCGGTCTGGGCCAACAGGTGCCAAGCACCCACGGCAAATAGGGCCAGGGCCACGGCGCCAAGGGTCCAGTAGGCGCGGCGCTTGACCAGCAACTCGGCACCGCTGCTTAGACTTTTGGCCGGAAGTGCCAGGGCAGCCAGACCGGCCCCCAGCGGCAGGGCGAGGCCAACGCGCGCGACCGCCACCGCCTCGCCCACGCCATCTGCCGTGCCCCGGTGCGCCAGCCCGCCGGCCACCGCAGCCGCCGTCGCAGCGGCGAGCAGCGGCGGGGCCCAATCGCGATCCCCCAGGCTGCGCGGCAAGTTGGGGAGGGCCACGCCCAGAGTCCGCCAGCCATCGGCCGCAGCTGCGCCGGTTTGCTCGCGGTCGTCGCGGGCCAGGGGCGAGCGCAGTGCCGCCCGCTCGACCGGCGGATCCGCCTGCACCAGGCCACGCCACGTGCCCACCGCCGCCAGCAGCAGCACCGCGGCCGCGCCCACTTGCCACACCACCGGCGCCTCGATCAAGTCCAGCAGGCGCCCCACTGCACCAAGCGGCCCCAGCGGCCCCGCCGTGGCCAGCACTTGTCCGGCCGCGACGACCGGCGAAGTAGCCGCCCAGCCTGCTGATTCGCCGGCCTGGGCCGTGGCCCACCAAGCCGTCGCCCCGTCGCTTTGCGGAAGCAGGTAGCCCAAGGCGGCCAGGCGGCCACCCAGGCCCAGCAGCGCCCCGATCGTCCAGGCCGCGATCGCCTGCACCTTGGCGCGCGGCTCGACCACCGACCGCATCACGATATACAAGCCCGCGGGCACAATGGCCAAAGCTGGCGACGCCAGCGCGCCCAGCCCTGCAACCACCGCGCCCGAGGCCGCGACCCGCGCCACTTGCCCGTCTTTCAGTCCCCCGCGCAGCAGCACGAGCGCCAGCAGGGCCGCGGCCGCCACGGCACTACCCGCGCCAAAGCGGTGGCCCGCCTGCATCGTCCACGGCGCCAGCGCCAGCGCCAGGCCGGCAATCAACCCAGGCAGCGTGCCCCAACCGGCGATGCGCGCGTAACCCACGGCCAGCAGAGGCAAAGCCAGTTCGGCTGCCAGCGCCGCCAGTCGCAGCATCCCGGCCTGCCCAGCCGTCGCCACATTCCAGGCGCGCCCCAGCACCAACCACGGCTCGCCCGAGGGACCGTCTGCCGCCAGGCCCAGGGCAGCCGCGGCCTCGCTGGGCGCCAGATCGGCCGTGAACATCGGCGCGGCGCGCAGGGCAATCGTCACCAGCGCCAGCCGGATCAAAAGTGTCCGGAGATCCTTGGGTTCTATGGTCATGTCTTGCTGCTGCTTTGGCCGCTACTGCTGGCGCTTGGCGTAGAACGTGCCCTTGAGGGTCTGCGGGCTGCCGCCCACGGTGATGGTCATGTCCCACACGCACTGGTCGGCAGGCATCGGACCGCCCCACAGATCGATCAGCTGATCCTGATTGGTTTCGAAGATGTTGCACGCATTGGCCGACAAGAGCAGCCCCGAGCCCTTGCTGGGATCGCCGCTGGTGCCGTCCAGATTGTTGAGCGTGGCCTCTAGGTAGCCGGTGCCCAGCGTGATCAGCGCTTCGCATGTCGACGACAGGAACCCCGCCGAAATGACGCTCTGCTGGGTGGCCAGCTTGGCGGCAAAATCGTCGCAGCAGCTGTCTTTGACCAAGCATTGCTTGCCGGTGGGCGCTAGCAGCGATTTCAACAGCTTGGCGTAGCTGTCGACCACCGGCCCGCTGCCACCCGCCGTGCCCGTCATGGCCGGCAGCAGCTGCTTTTGCACGATGTAGTTGAGCAGCGCCCCCCACTTCACCTTCAGGGCGTGCTTGCCGATCTTGACTTGCGACTTCAGCGCATCGCGCCACAGGTCGAACTGGCCGATGATAGCGTCAGCCTGGAAGGCTTCGACATTGAACGTCTTCTTGCCGCAATTGGGGTCCTTGGGGTCGCAGGTCTGGCCCAGCGTCCACTTGTAGGTGACGGTCGACCACACTTCCTTGGTCTGGGCAGCGGGCAAGAAGCCGGTGCTGTCGGGCTCGGCCTTGATCTCGATGGTGCCGCCCACCTCCAGGTTGGTCAGAATCTCGTTCAAGTCCGCGCCGGTGTTCAGCCCCGTCTTGATGTTCTGCGGCAGGTACGACAGCAGGAGCGCGTCCAGGAACTTGACCACGATGTTGCCCACCGCCGTCAGGTCCTTGATCTGCGGGTTTGCCGGGTCCATGAACACGTACTTGCACATGGACTCCAAGGTGTTGCCGCCCAGCTTGCAGGTCAGGCCCAGGATGCCCGCCACGGGATCGGTCACGATGTCGAGCACGGTCTTCAGCACCAACTCCACCGGATCGGGCAGGATGCTGAGCAGATCGAAGTGGCTGATCAGGTCGTAGGTGCCCTTGAGGCGCGGCGGCAGGTCGTAGAAATCGACGATGACATCATCGCCTTCGACCACGCCTTGGCCGTTGACCTTCATGGTGACGCCGGTGTCGACGCAGCCGCCGGCCACGGGCTTGCTGCCGCCCTTGGACGGGAACGCGACGCCGATGGCGGTAAAGGTGACCACGCCATCGGGGCCCGCTTCCTTTTGCACCCATCCGGCCAAGCTGGGGAAGCTGAGGCCCCACGGCTTGTCCCAGGCCAGGTTGGGGCTGGTCCAGGCGGCCACCGGCAGCGTGTCGCCCAGGTCCAGCGACTTGCAGGCCGGCGCGCCGGAAACCTGCTTGGTGAGCCTGACTTGCACGTTGCCCAGTTCGGCGGGCATCGACGTGCCCTTGTAGTGGGCGGTGATGGTCAGCGGCCCTTTGGCCTTGCTCACTACGGTGAAATCGAAGGTGAGAGGCGCTACCGTGGCGTCATCGGGTACCTTGGCGACCACGGCGAATTTGCCCACGGTGCCGTTGGCCTTGATCTCCGCCTCGGCTTCGCCCAAGTCGTCGGTCATCACGCCCGGCGTCAGAACCACGCCCAAGGTGCTCTGCGCGTCGGCCATCTCGAAGGTGATCGGCAGGCCGGCTGGCGCCGGTTGGCCGGCGATCTGATAGCGCACCTTGACCTTGCGCGTCGCGTTCTGGTTGACCATCAGCGCGCACAGCGTATCGCACGTCCCGCCAAAATCGTCTTTGCCTACGGCGTATTGGAACGTGTTGCCGATGGCGGTCTCGCTCCCTGGGGCGTCGCTCGCTGCGACTTCGCCGCCGCCATTGTCGGCCGCGGTCTTCGAGTCGTAGCTGCCGTCACCGAACAGGAATCCGTCGGGGCTGCCGCCCGCGTCGGCCTGGTAGACCGAGCCCTGCACCGTGTTGGTGCTGCAGGCGGCGGCGAGCCCCAGCACTGCGAGGTAGGCGAGCCACTTGGTATTGAATTTCAGTATCATTTTTCGCCTCCGCCGCTGGGGTGGACGGGTGGGGTATAGCGCAACACCACGCCGATGTCGCCCACCAAAAGCGCATCCTTGGCAAACGGTGCGATCCCAAACAAGGTGGCGATCGTGCCCGTTTGCAGGGCCTTCCACTCGCTGGTCGTGCTGTCCAGGTGGAGCACGCCGCCGCCAGTGCCGGCCAGCAGGATGTCGGCCGGGCCCCAGCCCCAGATCGCGCGCACCGGGTGGCCCCACTCTTGGAGCAGCGGCGCGTACGTCCAGGTCTGGCCGTCCCAGTGCACCAGCACGCCGCGGCCGTCGCCATCGGGTTCGCCGCTGGCCCACACGTCGCCGCTCGTCGGTCCCCACACCGCCAGCAGCGTCGACTTCACCTTGTAGGCCTTCTGATTCGGATCCGGTTGGTAGGGCTCGATGGGCGTCAGCTTCCATCCCAAGCCGCTGTAATGGTATATGTTTCCGCCTTCGCCGACGGCCCAGATGTCGCTGCCGGACAGGCCCCACACTGCGCGCAAGGTGGCGGTGACGGGCTCGGACAGCAGCGACCAGTCCTGGCCGTTCCAGTGTGCGACCGCGCCGCCCGTGCCCACCGCGTAGACATCCGTGGAAGAATTGCCCCAAAGTCCGCGCCAATCGCCCGCCACGGGTCCTGCCATCGGGGTCCAGGCCGTGCCGTCGTAGTGGATAATCGTGGCGCCTTGGCCGGCGGCGAACACGTCGTCGGGTGCGGCCGCCCACACGGCCTGTAGGGTGACAAACATGCCGGTTTGCGCGGTGTTCCAGTTCCCCTGTTCGAGCTTCCAGGCGCTGCCGCCGTCGCCGACCGCCCAGCCATTGCCCTTGTCGTCGGCCCAGGCCGCCCGCGCCGAGCCGCCGCCCGCCAGCTGGCTCACTTGCCAGGTGTCGCCGTTTCTTTCGGCCAGCGCTCCCGACAGGCCCATGGCGTAGCCGGTGTCCTTGCCGGTCGCCACCACCGCGTACAGCGGCAGGCCGGTCGAGGTCGCCTTTTCCCAGGTGCCCGCCACATTGCGCTGCCACACGTTGCCGCTGCTGGACACGGCCGCCCAGGTGCCGTCGCCAAAAGCTGCCACCCCGCGCAAGTCCTGGCCCGCAAGCGGTGACGCGGCGTCCTTCTTCCAGACGCTGCCGTCAAAGTACAGGACTAGGCCCTTGGTGCCCACGGCCATGGCCTGGGCGATGGCGGTGCCCTCGGCGTTCTCGCGCACGGCGGTCGCGGTGATTTCTAGTTGGGTGCCACTGGCTTGGCCCTTGACTCCACCGGCCGAGACCTGTGCCAAGAACCCGCCGGTGCCGCCGAGCAGCGCGAAGTGGCTGCTGCCGCCGAGGGTGTCGTAGTCCGCGGTCTTGCTGCCCGAGCCGGCCGTCCAAGCGGTGCCGTCCCAGTGCGCGGTGAAACCGCCCTCGCCCACGGCCCAGGCGTCGTCGTCGCCGGCCGCCCACACGCTGAACAGCGTGCTGGAGGTCAGGCTGCCGCTGGTCGCCGCGGGTGGGTTGCACTGCGAGGTGATCGCCAGATCGTCCAAGTAGACGCCCTCACCGGCGTTGTTGTTCTTGTCCAAGGAGTTGAAGCTGATCTCCAGATGGATCTTCTGACCGGCAAACTTGGTGAGATCGGCGGTCTGCGCCACGAACTGCCCGCCGGTCGAGCCCGTGGTCAGCTGCTTTTGCTTGTCCCACACCACTTCTTTGGCGCCGCTCGGCTGGGCGACCTGGATCTGCAGTTGGTCAAAGATGCCCGAGCCAACGTCCAGCAGCACCATGAACGATAGGGTGATTTTCTTGGCCGATGGCAGCTGCACCGCGGGCGAGATCATGGTCGACGCCACGGTCTTGCCGTTGTCAAAGGTGGGGCAAAAGCCCTCGCCGCTGGGGCAGACCGCGTCGGTCCGGCCAAAGTAGGCGGCGTTGGGGGCGCTGGTGTAACGTGACGTGCCGTCAACGCTTTTCATGCTGGCGGCGGACCAGACGATGCCACCGCTGCTGGTGTCGCTCACCGTCCAGTTGCCCAGGCCTTTGTCAAAGGAGTCCGCAAAAGCAGAGCCGCCGCAACAAGTTGCCCCGCCTGCGGGCAGATGGCTGCATAGCCCGGATTCGCAGCTGTCGGCGGTGCAGGGGTCGCCGTCGTTGCAGTCGCCCGCCTTGGTGCAGCCGCCGGGCGGGCCCCAGGTGCTGCCGAACTGTCCGCCGGCGCCGATGTTTTGGACGATGGTGCCGCCCAGGCCCACGGCAAAGACCCGGTTGCCGCCGGGGGCGCCGCTGACGGCGTGGAGCGTCGGGAACACGCCAGCGCTGGCGACCTTCCAGCCCAAGCCGTTGTTCTGCAAAATGGTTCCGTCGCTGCCCACGGCGACGCTGCGGGTGGGGCCGTCGGTCCAGACCCCATGCAGGCTTACCGCCGGATCCCCCGGCACTTTGATCTGCGTCCAAATGCCCGGCAGCGCTGTGGGGGTCACCGCGTCGGCCGTGCCGGTGACGTCGCCCTGCAGGTCGGCGGCCGCAGCATCGCCCGCTGTGTCGGCCGTCTTTTGGCCAGAGCCGCTGGCTGAGCTGCCACAGCCGACCACGGGCACCAGTGCCGCGATCGCCAGGGCCAGCGCCGCCTTGGCAAGGTTTGCATGCCCGCGGCTCATGGCAGCGCCTCCGCCACACCGAACACGGCACCCTTCATGCCTACCGCCAGCGTGCCTTGCTTGGTCGAAACTACGCCGCGCAGCACGCCCGCGGTCTGCGAAGGCACCAAAGTAAAGGCACCGCCTGGCTTTTGTACCACCAGCGTGGCCTGCCAGCCCACGGCGATCAGCGTGCCGTCGTCCTTGCGGGTGGCGCCGTACAGCGGCAACTCCGGCGCTTCGAACGCCTTGGTCCACGCGCCCTTGCTGCGCAGCCAGATGGCGCCAAAGTCGCCTACGGCCATCGCTTCGCCGTCGCCCCAGGCGATGACGCGATGCAGGTCGCCGGTCTCACTCATCGCTTCGGCCGTCCACTTGCCCGCCGCGTCGCGGCGCAGCACGGTGCCCACGTCGCCTACGGCAAAGGCCTGACCGCCGGCTACGGCTACGGAGCGCAAAGGCAGCTGATTCAACGTCTTTTCGATGGTCCAGGCGCCATCGGCCTTGCGCATGGCCGCGCTGCCGTCGTCGGCCACCGCCAGCATGCCGTCGCTCAGCGGGGCCAGGCCGGTCACCGCGCCCTGCAAGCCGGTGCTCTCGACTTTCCAGCCGTCGGCCTGGCTCCAGCGCGCCGCCAGGCCGGCTTCGCCGCCCACCCACAGCGCCGTGCCGCTGGTCGTGCAGTCCCACAGATCCGCCGCCGTGATCGGCGCGGCCAGATCGTAGAACGGCGCATTGCGATCGGTGGCCCGCAACACCGCACCGCCACTGCCGCAGGCGTACAGCGAGCCATCCGCCATGGCCACGACCTGGCGCAGGTCCGAGGTGGTCTCGGCGCGGAAGTCTTGCCAAGTGCTGGTGGCGGGGTCAAAGCGGATGCCGCTGCCGGCGTCGCCGACCGCAAAGCCTGCCGGCGGCAAGTCGTCGCCGGTGTGGCCCCACATGGCGCGCAAGGTCGCGTCTTTCATGTAGGTGCCCGCGATGTCGTCCAGCTGCCACTTCTTGCCCACCAGGTGCAGCAGTACGCCCTTTTGGCCCACGGCCCAGGCTTCGCTGTCGGACACGCCCCACAAGCCATAGGCGTCGCGGGCTTGCGTGTCGTTGGCCAACGTGGCTTCCCAGGTGCCGGCCGTGGTGGCCGCCAAGTAGCCGGTGTCGCCGCACGCGTACCAACGCCCGGCGGGGCTTAGGGAAACAGCGCGGAGCGTCACGTTGGCTTTGGGCAGGTTCTGGCTGCTCCAGCTGCCGCCAGACAGCTTGATGCCCACGCCCTGGTCGCCCACCGCCCAGGCGTTGCCCGAACTGGAGACGGCGATGCTGCGCAAGTTGAACGAGCTTTTGGTGTTTTCGGGCTTCCAGCCGCCCTCTTGGAAGCGGTAGACGGTGCCCGCGTCGCCGGCCACCAGCACCGTCGCCCCTCCCGCGGCGCCGCCCACGGCCCGCAGGGTCAGGTCGCCCAGCGGCGGCGATTGATCGGCCACCTTGGCGCCGTTCCAGTGCAGCGCTTTGGCCTTGGCGCCCACGAACCACACGTCATTCTTGCCCGTTCCGCCCACACCGTACAGGTCGGCGGTCGTCCCCGAGTCGCGCGGCAGCAAGACCTTGCCGTTCCAATACAGCAGCCGGCCGCCTTGGCCCACGATCCACATGTCGCTTGGGCTGGAACCCCAGATGCCAAAAAGGTCTTCTTCAAACCGCAGCGGCCGCGGCGTCAAGACCGATTTGCCGCTGGACGTGTCGCCGGTGTCGACCTTGCTGTCGCTGCCGCCGTCACCTCCGCTGACTTCGCTCGTTGTGTCCGACACTTTGCTGTCTGAGGTGGCGCCGGTGTCGCTGGCGGTGCCTTCGGGGCTGCTGCAGGCGGCCAGGGTGCCGGCGACCCAGATCAGCGCTCCGGCGGCCTGGGTCCAGGAGCACAGCGCGCGACGGGCAAAAGTACGTGCCATTCCAAATCCTTATTTGCGGCGGCTACGGGCGGACGAACATATAGCTGTGCAGCGCCCACGAGCGCCAGCTGAGCGTATCCAGGTCCGTCATGTCGTAGTGGTCGATGTCGAAGCCTTCTTTGTAGCCGCGGATCACGGTCAGGTGCAGCGGCGTGCCCTTGGGGATGCCCGGCGTGCCCTGAATGGTCGGGAAGTCGGGCAGGTCGACCTTGGTGACCGAGCCCTTGGTCATGATGTTCCACACCGGCGTGTCGCCGCCCATGCCGGGGATGCCGATGGTCACGTAGTTGAAGTGCGGCTCGGGCCAACTGGGGTCCACCTGCCACTCCAAGCTGTTGCCCTGCAAGTTGCCGTCTTCCTTTGGGTTGACCGCAAGCGGCGGATACAGCATGGGCCCCAGCAGCAGTTCTTGCTCGCCCATCGACACCACATCGCCGGCCGCCGTAGACCACACCGCCAGCAAGTTCTTGTCGACCTTGCCCACGTTCTGCTTGGTCCATTTTTTGCCGTCAAAGTGCAGCAGCACGCCCGCCGCGCCCGCCGCCCACACGTCCGAGGCGTTGGAACCCCAAACGCTGTAAAGGGTTTGCGTGGTCGGGCTGGACATCGACTTCCAGGCTTGGCCGTCGTAGCGGAGGATCTGGCCACTCTCGCCGACGGCAAAGGCGTCCGCGGGGCCGGCGGCCCAGACGCTGCGGAGGGCGATGCTGGTGCCAGAGGCTTGCGATTTCCAGACATTGCCGTCCCACATCGCCGCCGAGCCGTACATGCCCACCGCCCAGACGTGGTCGGCGTCGCTGCCGTGGATGCCCAGGTAGTTGCCGTACGGCGACGGATTGTACTTCTGCAAGCCGGGTTGCCCGCCATTGTTCACCACGCGATACAGTCCCGAGCTTGCGGCCACCCACACGTCGTGACCGCCGCTGGCCTTGGGCGAGGCGAACACGGAATTCAAGTTGGCGGTGCCCGACAGCATCGGCAGCACCTGCCAGCCCAGACCATCAAAGGCGGCCATGGCGCCGTTCCAGCCGACCAGCCAGGCATGTTTGGCGTCGGTGCCAAAAATGCCATGCAGATCCGCGGTTCCGGCCACCGGCGACGCCTGCACGGTCCAACCGCCGCCGTTCCAGTGCACCAGCGTGCCGGCCGCGCCCACCGCGTACAGGTCGTCTTTGGCGGCCCCCCACAGGCCGTAGATGTTCTTGGGCACGCCGGTCGGCACGGCCTCGAAGTCGCTGCCCGCCAGGCGCCGCAGCATCGCGTCGTTGCCCAGTTCTTTGATGCCGTTCTTGATGGTAATGCTCACAGGCACTTGCGTGCCGTTGTCGCGAATTTCAACGTCCAGGCCCAGCATCGACAGGCTGGCGTCGTGGATATCCCCGGCCAGCGCCGACGGCAGTTGCGCGATCTCGAGCTTGTCGGGATCGGTGTCTTGGAACGGCGCGATGAACTTCTGATCCTGATTGGGCATCTTGATGGCGCCGTCGCCGCCAAAAACCAAGTAGGCCCAGGCCGCGGTCACACCGTAGGAGGTCTGGCCCACGGGCCATACGGGCGGCCGATCCAACCGAACATTGGCTTTGGCGGTCAGCGGGATGTTCAAGAACACGTCGATGTTTTCGAACTTCTCGCCCGGCACCACCATCAGGTGACGGCGCACGCCCATCACCGTCGCCGTGAACGCTTGCATCGAGGTGGCATCGCCCGCCGTCAGTGCGGCGCCCGGCTGCTTGTAGCCGCCAAAGCACACGATCGCCTGCTCGCCCATGCTGGTGATGATCTTGTACTTGTAGTTTTTGGCCGGTGTGGCCTCAAAGCCGGCGCCCTCGGGCGGGTAGTTGTCTTGCGACAGGATCGTGTCTTTGCTGTGGTAGCAGACCGCGGTCAGGTCGCCGGCCGTGGGAGCGCAGGCGCCCACATCGCCAAAAGCGTAGCACTTGAACCCGGTTCCGCAGCCCGCGGCGCAGGACTTGACGCAGCGCTTGCCGTTGCCGCCGCCGATGTCGATGCAACTTAGGTCGCTGCCGCCGCAGCTCGCGTCGCTGGTGCACGAATTGCACACGCCGCCGCTGGTCTGGCCCTTGGCCTGGGCATTGCTGCACGAACCCACGGGCACAAAGACGTATTTGTCCAGGCCCACCACCTTGCCCGACACCGTGGGCGGCGGCGTGCCGGGCGGCGGTGAGCCGGGGCTGGGCGGCGGGATCGGCGTCATCAGCAGCGTGACGTTGCTGGCGTCGAACAGCACGATCGACGCCGACTCGTAGCCGGTCTTGCTGGCCGAAACCATTTGCTTGCCAAAGATATCGTCGCCCGAGAAGGTGATTTGCCCGTCGGCGTTGGTGTAGCCCTGGTAGGGCGTGGCCGGACTGGTCCAGAGCATCGCAAAGGCGTCGGCCACGGGCGCGCCCGATTTGGCGTCGAGTACGGTCAGGTTGATGGCGCCATCCACGCCCGAGCCCCAGGTGCCGCCGTAGGCGCTCATCGGGTTGAAGTAGGTGTACCCCTTGGCCAAGATCGACTTGAGGCCGCCGGCCGAGACTTCGACGTCGGCGGCGCCGACCTTGCCGGGCGGCGTCTTGACCGCCACGTGGCCCGAGTCGACGAAGCTGAAGTGCGTGGCCAGGTTGCCGCCAAACCGCACCTCCATGCCCGGGACAAAGCCGCTGCCGTAGATCTGCACCAACGTGCCGCCGGCCTGGGCACCCGTGGCCGGGTAAGGCACGTACAGCTGCAGATCCTTGGCTGTATAGGTGTAGGCCCCCTTGAGGACGGCCTTTTCGGCGCCGATGGCGACGGCCACGTCGGCGTAGCCCGGCGAGCCCTTGGGCGTCACGGCCTGGATTTCGCTGTCGCTGACGACGGCCACTGCGCTGGCCGGCAGTGCGCCGATCTTGACCGTCACCGGGCCCTTGGCAAAGCCGCTGCCCTTGAGGACGACCTTGGTATTGCCCTCGGGCGGACCCGACGCGGGCGCGATGCTGACCAGCGCCAGGGAATCCGTATACGCATAGCCCTGTTTCTTGGTATCGCTGCCCTTGCCGGTCATCACGGTCACGTCGACCGCGCCAGCGGTGGCGGCCTTGGGCGCGCGGACGATCGCGGCGTGATCGGCGGCCGAAACGCTGACAATTTCAGCGGTCTTGCTGCCGATGAGCACGGTCGTGTCCGAAGCGGCGATCAGCCCCGTTGCGACGATCACCACCTGACCCCCGCCGCCCAGCGGGCCCGAAGCCGGGGCAATCGACAGGATCTTGGTGGCGGCGGTGCCGGCGTCGTCCAGATACACGTAGCCGCCCGCAAGAATCGCCTGGCCGTACTTGGACTTGGCGGTCACGTCCACCGCGCCCTGGCCGGGCGGCGTCACCACCTTCAGATAGCCCTTGCCCACCTCGGTGATGGTGGCAAGCGCTTCGCCAAAGCGGAGTTGCGTGTTCTTGTCCAGGCCGGTGCCGTAGACGCTGACCGGGCTGCCGCCCAAGGTCGGCCCCGCCGACGGGCTCAGCGAGGTGATCGTCGGCGCCGCCGTGTAGAAGAAGCCGTTCTTGAGCAGGCCCGCGCCGCGCTGGTTGACGACGTGAACCGGTTGCGGCCCATAGAGCCCCGGCGGGGTGGTGCACAGCACCTGATCGTCGCCCACGACCTGCACGCCGATCGCCGGCTTGCCGCCGATCAGCACTTGCGTCTTGCCCGACAAGCCGGTGCCCGCGATGGCGATGGGGGTGCCGCCGGCCACCGGACCTTCGCCCGGCTCTACCTTGGTCAGGACCAGGTCGTTGAAGTACAGGAAGGCATTGTCCAACTTGGCGGTGATCGGCGGATCGCCCGCGCTGGCCCCCGGCAGGCTGACTTGCAGCGACACCAACCCGGCCTCGTGCGGCGGGGTCGTGATCTGCAACGTCTGCGAATCCACGACAAAAATCGCGTCCGCCTGCAGCGGTGTGCCGCCAAACAGGACCGACACCGTGCTGGCAAAACCAGTGCCGGTGATGGTCACGGTCTCGCCGCCGCTGGTGCGCCCCTGCGCCGGATCCAGCGCCCCGATCGTCAGTTTCTGCGTCGCGCTGCTCGTCGCGGTGCCGTCTGCGGGCAGGGCGCTGCCGTCGCTGCTGTCGCCGCCCTGGGCCGCGTCCGTCGCGGTCTTGGCGGGCGACTTGCCGCTGGCCGCGTCGTCCGAGCAGCCCGTTGCCCAAACGGTCGCCGCCAGGGCCAAGCCCAGCCACCACCGACGATTCGTTCCCTTGCCCCGCAGACCTTGCATGGCGCCCTCGCTGGTTGCCGGCTACTCGCCGGGCTCCTTGAACAACGTCAAATCTTTGAGATCCAGTCCCGCCGGATAGCCGTACGACACGTACTGATCGTAGCCGTACGCGTCGACCGCCACGGTGCGCGCCCGCGGTACGCCGCTTTGATCCTTGACGGGTTGGGCCAGCACTTTGTGCACACCAGGTTGCACGAACAGCCTGGTCAACTTGAAGTTCTTGTTGATCGGCTGCCACAGATCCGGGGCGATCGGCTCGCCGTCGAACGTGACCACCACATCGTCGCCGCAAGCGCCCGTGATGGGCGGCAGGCCGGCGTCGACACACTCTTCGTCGGTGGCGCAGTCGGCGCCCTTCTTGGGCGAATTCGGCGCGCAGGATCGATGCACGGCCGCCGCAATCGACACGTAGTTTTCGGCATACTTGTTCGGCGTCAAGAACACATAGTCAGACCGCCACTGCTCGATCGGAATCGCGAGCAAGAACGCAGGGTCACCGGTGCCGGCGTCGCCCTGCTGCGCCCCTGGGCCCGGCGCGTCCTGGCTCTGCATGAAGTGGCCAACCATGATCGGCGCCGGCGAGGCGTCTTGATGCTGGGCCAGGATCTCAAAGCTGCCGCCCTCGGGGCCTTTGCCGGCCTCGAAGTCGAACCATTCGCCCGCATTCAGCACCGGAATGTTGATGCTTTTGCCGGTGTGCGGGTCTTTCTGCGGCGGTACCAGAGCGATCTTGGTGCCGTCGGTGCCGGCGATGATGCGCCAGTTGTCGCTTTCTTGGCCGCGGTTCTTCAGTTTGACGGCCACGTAGTGCGCGCCCCAGTTCTTGACCGGGAACATCTCCATCTCCAGGTGGTCGGCGCAGCAGGTGATGAACTGGCTGCATTGATCGTTGTTGTTGCACGGGGTTTTGCTGTCCCATTCGCAAACGCCGCAGGTGTCGCCCTTGGCCAGCTGCGCGTCGGTGCAAGCGTCCACGTTGCAGTGGTTGGTATTGGGGGCGTTGGCGGCCTCGCTGCCCGCGAAAACCGCAACAGCCTGCGTCGCTTGCACGACCGTACCGGTGATATCCGCGCCGACCACGTCGGTCTCGATGTTCAGCAGGTCCCACTGCTCCAGCTCAAAGGTGGCGGCGTCGCCCGACTTGTAGCTCTTGATGTCCAGCTGCACGACCTTGGGCGGGTCGACCGAGGTGTCGAGCTTGGTGATCTTGCCGGGCAGCGTGGCGATGGTCGTGTTCGAAAACGTAATCGTCACCTTGGTTTTGCCCGAACGCGTCGCAATGACCGTGACGAACCCGCGCAGCACCGAGAACGACTGCTCGCGCGACATGACCATGTAGTACTTGCCCAGCACTTCGTCGGGCAGCAATAGCGAGGCGTCGTTGCTGTAAACATTGACGTTTTCTAGCGGATTGAACTGGTACGCCGCCACGGGGGCCGTGGACAGGACCCGCCACGGCAGGGGCGATTGTACGGTACCGTTCACATTCTGCGGCGGCAGGTTGAAGACGCGCAGATCGCCGGGTTGCAGCGGCGTATAGTCCAGGGCGACGTTTTGCGAGTCCAACAGCTGTTTGCCAAGGTTGTTCTGCACTTCGATGGTCGACAGCAGCTTGTCCGAGGTGTTGGCCACCACGATCGCGTACTGCGCGTTGGCCGCGTCAAAGTACGACTGACCGCCGCCGGGCACAAACGCGTTGTCCAAATCGGCGGCCCAGAACGAGCAGCCAGCGTAGCTCTTAGCTTTTGCGTTGAAATCACACGCCTTCTGACAGATGCCGCCGCCTACGCAGATTTGGCCCGCGGCGGCGTCGCAGGTCTTGCTGTCGTCCCAAGTGCCTTTCTCGTTGCACGTTTGCACGTGCAGAGCGTCGTCTGGATTGCAGCGCTGCGTGCCTTGTTCGCACACCGAGCAGACGCCCGGATTCTTGCACTGGGTGGCATTGCCAAAGTCGTCGACACAGAGTTCGACCACCCAGCCCGAGCCGTCGGCCGCGCACTTCTTGACGTGCGACGAGGTCTGGCAGCCGTCGGTGGTGCCCGGCTTGCAGACCATGCCGTCGCCCAGCACGGCGCCGTCGCCGCTGACATCGGCGTGACTGCTGGCGTCGCTGGCAGGCTTGTCCGTGGTCGAACTGCAGGCCAAGCTGAGCAGAGTGGCCAGCGCCACCGCGCTCCCCGTGACGAGTCCACGCCGACGGCTGCCGCGCCGGCCCAAAATCTGTAGGCTATTCAGACAAGTACCAGTATTCATCGCGATCAAGACGCGCCTCAGGGGATGCGGGGCGACAAGCAGCCCAATTCATACAACGTACCCGACCTGGGCGGCCGCGGTCAAATCGCGCGGCATGGCAAAAAACCGTCGACGGATCACCATTTTCGGCCACCGATCACCCGTGCGCGGGCGCCCAGGGGCCAGAGCCGCGCAAGCCGCGCAAGCTGCGCAACAAGCAACGAGGAGAGCATGGTGTGGCATTCTACCTTGGCTTGGTCGATGGCCGTAGGTCAGACACTGGGACGCGGCATGTTCGCCGTCCCGGCCGGCATGCGCGGCGATATGCGCGAAGTCGAGTACCAGCAACGCCGTTGGGGCGAAGGCATTCTGCGGGCCGCGGGCATCGACCTGCAGGTCCACGGCCAAGAACACATCGATCCCAAGCGGCCGTACGTGGTCGTCTCGAACCACGCGTCGCTGCTGGATCCGCCGACTCTCTTTGCCGCGCTGCCGATCGGGATGACCTATGTCGCCAAGATCGAGCTGTTGTCGGTGCCGGTGTTTGGCCCGATCGTCAAGCGTACCGGGGCGGTGTTCGTGCCGCGCACCGACCACGATCGCTCGCACCAGGCCATGCAAGACGCGGCCAAACGGGTGCGCGAGGGCCAAAATGTGCTGGTTTTTGCCGAAGGTACACGGTCGCGCGATGGTCAATTGCAGCCGTTCAAGAAGGGCGCCTTTGTGCTGGCCATCGCGGCGGGGGTCGACATCCTGCCCGTGGCGATCCGCGGCAGCCACGAGCTGATGCCCGCGCACTCCAACCGCATTCGACCGGGCACGTTGCACGTCCACGTCCATCCGCCGATTTCGACCGCGGGGCTGCAGTACGCCGATCGCGATCCTCTGCGTCAGGCCACCCACGCGGCGGTTGCCTCGTTGCTGGCGGCGAATTAGGCTGCGCGGCCGCGGCTTGTCGCGATCCTTGCCTTGACGCTGGTCCACCCGGACCTTACAATCCCTGGCCCTCAGGTGCCCGACATTGGGTCGCGCACCGGCCTCAGGCCTGAAGAAACCTAGCAATTCCTGGACCCTTGTCGCTACGACGCGACTCGGCCGGCAGACCGCCCTTGCGGCGGAGATCATCTGGAGTCCCATGGCGGTTCGCATTCGTCTCGCTCGTTACGGCAGCAAGAAGTCCCCCTACTACCGCGTGATCGCGGCCAACAGCGAGGCGCGCCGCGACGGCCGCTTCCTGGAGCAGCTGGGTAGCTACGATCCGCTGCAGAAGCCCGCGGCGCTCAAGCTCGAGCAGGCTCGCTACGACTACTGGCTGTCGGTCGGCGCTCAGCCCAGCGACACCGTCGCCGCCCTGGTTCGTCAGGCCAAGCGCGCGGGCGCGTAGTCGGAAATCCGTCCCCATTTCGTGGTCTCGTCCAAACTTTGTGGTCATGCCATTTTCGGCCGGCGGTCCGGCAGCCGTGGGATCGCCGCGGCGTTTGCCCTGTGACCGCGGCAGGCCGCCAACCGTGAGGGCGTCATGACGCAAGAACTGCTCCAGTATCTGGCAGTGCTGCTGGTCGACTTCCCCGACGACGTGCGCGTTCAAAGCGAAACCACGCCCGAGGGCACGATCTTGCGCCTCAGCGTGCGCCGCGAAGACGTGGGCAAGGTCATCGGCAAGCAAGGCCGCACGGCCCGGGCGCTGCGCAACCTGGTGCACGCCGCGGCCACGGTTCGCGGCGAGCGCGTCAACGTGCAGTTCGTCGACGCCTGAGAACGTGTCGGGATCATCCGACTCGCTCCCAGCGCCGCGGCGTGCGCGACGGCAACTGGTAGAAATCGAACGAATTCACTTCGGGTGATGCTCGGCCGGTTGCACAAACGAAGATGGCTGGGAAACTGGCGGAGCGTAATAAGATCAACTAGCTATACCTAATAGGCCTATAGATTGATCGCATTTCTCCGACAGACTCCTAGACCAACCAAGGCGGCCGCGCTGAGCCCCCCACCGGGCCGCGCCGGTTGCTGCGGCGCACTGCATGTGCAACGGTGTGCGTGCAACTTCGCAAGGCCACAGCGATTCTCCCCGACTCCTGAGCCTTGACCAGTGGGAGACCTCGTGCCCGAAACCTCCCCTTTGTCCCCCAGCCCTAGCCTGCCCCCTGCGCCACCGCTGTGGTGGTCGCTCGTGCAGATCCTGCGCGGACCGGCGGCGCCCGCGGCCGTGCTGACGACCGGCGCGCTGCTGGCTTGGCTGGGCTCGCAGTTGCCGCAACGCGATGCGCCGCGCTGGCTGGCCGACGGCTTGGGTCGCTCGGACCTGATGGCGTTGGGCAGCTTGGGCCTGGACGATCTGACAGTTGCCCTCCCTGTGATGCTCTGGTGGATCGCCGCGGTCGCCGTGTTGGCGCTGCGCAGCGGCTGGCTGGGCGACGGGACCGCAGTCCGGAGCGGCCAGCGCGCGGTGGGCGCCATGTGGCTCGTAGCCGCCACGTTCTGGGCCATCTGGGTGCTTTGGAACATCGGGCGACCCGCGGTGACCTGGCTCGACGTCGATGTCCAAACGGCCCAGCCGGCCACGCAGGCCTGGGCGTACGACTTGGGCCACGCGGCTCCCGCACCAGGGCGTTTCGTCGGCTCTTGCGCACCCGACGCGAGCGGGCGCGAACTGGACTGCAGCTTGGAAGTCCCAGAAGGGCCTGCAAAAGTTCACCTCGCCGCGGGCCAGAGCGAGACGCGCCAGGGCTGGCAGTTCACCTGGATCGGGCGCTCTCCCAATCCCGTCGCCGATCGTTTCCAGTTCATCGGCTCCGTCCAAGCTGGCGGGGCGCCCGTCCAAGTGCAGTTGCAGGCGGGCAAGGCGGCCGATGCGCAGGCGGTTCGTGCGCGTTGGATTCCGCAGGCGTCGGCGGCGGGCGGTCCTACGGTGCTGGCGGTGGCCGAAGGCGGTCCGCTGACTTGGTGGAGTTCCCCGATTTTGTCGGGATCGTCCACGGTCTCGGCCACAGCTAGGCCTGGCGATCGCGTACGGATCGCGGTGGCGCCGGTCGGCTGGCCGGTGCACGCGTGGTGGCTGGCGTTGGTCTTGGCGGCCGCGGCTGCGGTGGCCGGTGCGCGACCGCGCCGAATGGGGCAGCCATGAGCGGCGAAGTGATGATTTGGCGAGGACTTGCAGTGCTTGCGGCGCTGTTGCTGGCGGTCGCGGCTCGCGGTGGCCAGCGGCGGTTGGCTTTGGCGGCCGCCGTCGCGTCCCTGGCCGCCGGGTTGGGGCACGTAGCCGCCCCGGGCGCGGGTTTGGTCCTGGCGGGCATTGCGGTCGGCTCGGCGCTCGCGCTGTGGAGCGACCGCTCGGCCGGCTGGCTGGCGTGGGCGGGCGTGGCGGCAGCGGCGGCACTGGCGGTGGCCACTCCGGCGTCCGTGGTCCTGGCCTCGCGCTTTGTCCCGCTGGGCGTGGCCGGGTTGGTGCTTTTGGCGCTGGGTTGGCAAGGCGTTGGCCTGGCCGGCGGTTCCAACCTTGGGCGGTTGGCCTTGGTGTTGCTGCTGCTGTTCTTGCCGTGGGGTCCGGACGATGTGCCGGTGGCTCTTTGGCGGGCGCCGGTCTTGCTGACGCTGCCAGGCTCAACCGCAGCAGCCGCAGTGACCGGGATCGCCTGGACCCCGCACCCCGGTGATCTGTGGGCCCATTGGCCGAATCTGCTGCTGACCGGCGGCGGCGCATGGCTGGCGACGTGGGCGGTCTTGGGCGACGGCCTGTTGCGCCGACGTGGCGCGGTCGGGGTTGCCCTGCTTGGCGCCGCATCGCTGGCCCTGGCGTGGCAGTCCGATACGGCCCCAGCCCTCCCCACGGGCATCGTGGCGCTTCAAGACAGCGCGTGGCAGGCCGATTTTGGGTTGTTCGCCTTGGCTGGCTGGCGCTGGTTGGCGGTCGTGGCCTTGGTCCTCTACCGCACGCCGGACGCCCAGGGAGCGGTCACCCGGCGATGGGACGTCGCGGTCCCGGCTTTGGCCGGCCTGGCCATCGCCGGCTTGGCGTTGGCTACGGGGGATGCCGCGGCGGTGAGCTTGCCGCGCGACCCCGCGGTATGGTCATTGACCGCAATCCTGCTCGCGGGCTCCGCTCGCTTGGTGGCCGCTCAGGATGCGCCGCGCTGGGCCGGGTTGGCGGCGCTGGTCCAGTGGCTCGCGGCTGCAGGGCTGTGCAGTGGCGCTGCGGGTGGTTGGTCGCTGGCCGGCCTCTTCGGCTAGCGACGTGACCAAGCGGGTCGCAAGCGAAACTTTCTCCGCGTTTTTGATACCAATTCCGCCCGAATCGGATCGAAAACTCGGGCAATTCTTCGGGCCCGAACCGGGGTCCCCGCCTGATTCTCGCCAGTTGCAGAACGGGTCAGAGAAGCCGTACAGGCGCGAATCAGGTGGGGTGCGTATGAGCCGTCGAAATCGGCGCGGCGAGTCGCCGCAATCGCTCGCTTGCGCCCCACTTGGGGCTGGAGACGCGACAGGCAGAGTGAATTACTGAACGAATATCCAGTAATTGGTCGAGTCTCTAGCCACCCCAAGACGCACCGTGACCCAGTACCTGCGCCAGCGAAGCCGGGCGCGCGTCGGCCAGCACGGCGGCGCCCAGTGGGGTCCAACCGGCCCGACTCAGCGCTGCCGCCGCCGTCTGCAGGGTTTCGCCGCTCGTCACTACATCGTCGATCAGCAACAACCTGCCCCGGCCCACCCGCGCAGCGAACACCGGGGGCGTCCCGCGCTCCAGGCGCCGTGGCGCCGCGTGATCCGTCCGGGCCAGCGCGACTTGCACGGCCAGACCCGATCGGCGGGCCAACTGGTCCGGCAGGTGCCAACCCCGCTCGGCCAAGCGCTGCCGTTCTGGCGGCACCGCGCAGACCGCGTCGACCTCCAGACGCTGGGCGATCGTGGCCACGTGGTGCCGCCAGTTCCGGCCCAGGATGTCCAGCGGCAACGGCCGCCCTTGCGCCTTGGCGCTGGCGATCGCGTCGGCCACCGCGCCCGCATAGACGTAGAGGCCTGCGACCGGCCAATCGCCCGCCGTTGGGCGGGGACCGGGCTCGACTGCCACGCCGCAGCCCGCGCACCACGCGAGGCGTTCACCGACGCGGGCCGGCAGGCCGCAGCTCCAACAACTTCCCTGAAATACTCCACCAATCGCCCAATCGACGGCTTCGCGCCACGTCATCGCATCCTCCGGGCACGGCTGTGCTCAGCAGAGTGATCGACGCGGAGCCCGGTTTTGCCGCGGCCCGACCGCAAGAAAAAGCAGCTTCGCGGTCGCCAGCGCGCGGGCTGCAGGCGAACGAGGGCGGCAACACGCGAATTATTATGGGGTCTAGTGAACTAGGGCCGGGTGCCGTCGCTGCACAAAGTCAGGATCTGCACGCCAGCATCCGTGATCGCGATCGAGTGCTCGACGTGGGCCGACGGCTTGCCATCGTTGGTGATCACGGTCCAGCCGTCGCTCAGCGTGTGGACCGCGTCGCCGCCCAGGTTGACCATCGGCTCCAAGGCCAGACACCAGCCGGGCTGGATGCGCGGGCCGCTGCCCGCGGTGCCGTAGTTCGGCACTTGCGGGTCCTCGTGCAGGGCCTTGCCCACGCCGTGGCCGCAGTATTCGCGCACGATGCCGTAGCCGCGGCGGTTGATCACCCGCTCGATGGCGGCGCCGATGTCGCCCAACCGCGCGCCGACCTTGGCGGCCTCGATGCCCGCATCCAGGCTGGCGTAGGTGGTCGTGACCAATTGGCGGACCTCTTCGGCCACGGGCTCGATCATGATCGTGATGGCCGCGTCGCCCACCCATTCGTCCAGGGTGACGCCGCAGTCGATGGCCAAGATATCGCCTTTCTTCAGCTTGCGGTTGTTGGGGATGCCGTGCACCACTTCGTGGTTGAGCGACAGGCACAGCGAAGCCGGAAATCCGTGATAGCCCTTGAAGGTCGGCTTGCCGCCGCGCCCGCGGATGAACGCTTCCGCCGCCTTGTCCAGCTCGCGCAGCGTCACCCCTTCTTGGGCCAGGCCGCGCAGCATCCGCAGGGTGTCGCCCACCACTGCGCCCGCCAGCCGCATCTTCTGAATTTGCGCTTCCGATTTCCGATTGACCACCAGCTGTCCTCGCCGCGTTTTGCATGATTTTGGGGCCTAGTCGCCCAAAGCTGGCGTACGCTACTGTCCAGCCGCCACTGGTGGCAAGTGTCTGGCGCAAAACGATGTGGTATATTCGTCACGTCTAGCGCGGACCGGGACTAGCCCGGCGCGCACGATCGCCGGCTGATTTGACGCGCCGCGCCGGCGAAACTATCGTCGCATCGTGTGGCATCTTGCCGCGTCGACTGGGAGCTTGTCCTTGACACATTCTGACGTGGCGTCGACTCCAGCCGCTCGCAGCGGGAACGACGCCGTCCTTGCCGCCCATGTGCGCGACCTGCTGCTAGCCGCACGCGCCGCCGTGCCGCGCATGGCCCAGGCGACCACCGCCCAAAAGCACCGGTTTCTAGAAAAGACTGCCGAATTGCTTGTGCTGCGCTGCGACGCTTTGGCCGCGATCAACCAGCGCGATCTGGTCGAGGCCGAGCAAGCGGGCCGTCCGCGCGCCATGATCGACCGGCTGCGCCTGGATGTGCCGCGCCTGCGGGCCCTGGCCCAAGCGGTCACCGAAGTGCTGAGCCTGGCCGACCCCGTCGGTGCGATCACCCACGGCGAGATTCGCCCCAGCGGCCTGGAGGTACGCCGCCAGCGCGTCCCCCTTGGCATCATCGGCATCATCTACGAAGCGCGGCCCAACGTGACCGTGGACGCGGCGGTGCTGGCGCTGAAGGCTGGCAATTGTGTCGTTCTTCGGGGTGGTTCCGAGGCCAAACACACCAATGCCGCGCTGGTCGATCTGTTGCGCGAAGCGCTGGCGGACGCGGGCCTGCCGGGCGACGCGGTGCAAGCGCCGGCCTACCTGGATCACCAGTTGGTCGATGTGCTGGTCTCGACCGTTCCGGGCTTGGACGTGGTGATTCCGCGCGGCGGTACCGCGCTGATCGATGCCGTCATGCGCAGTGCGCGTGTGCCCGTCATCCAGCACTATCAAGGGGTTTGCCACCTATTCGTCGAGTCGACCGCCGATCTGGCGATGGCCGAGAATCTGGCCGTCAACGCCAAGACCCAACGGCCCGGCGTGTGCAATGCTCTGGAGTGCCTGCTGATCGACGCGGCGATCGCGGATGCCGCGGTGCCTCGTTTGGTAGGGGCGCTTGCGGCCCGCGGCGTGGAAGTTCGCGGCTGTCCGCAGACCGTCGCGCGCAGCGGTGGCCTGGCGGTTACCGCAACCGACGGCGACTTCGGCTTCGAATTTCTGGACTTGATCTGTGCCGTCAAGGTCGTAGACGGCCTGCAGGGCGCGCTCGATCACATCGCCCGCTACGGCAGTCGCCACACCGAAGCGATCGTCACCCGCGATCTCGACGCGGCGCGCGCATTTGTCGGCGGTGTCGACGCGTCGTGCGTGCTCGTCAACGCCTCGACCCGTTTCAACGACGGCGGCTGCCTTGGACTAGGTGCCGAAATTGGCATCTCGACTACCAAATTACATGCTTACGGCCCGATGGGCCTGGAAGCACTCACCGCCGAGCGCTTTGTCGTCTACGGCCAGGGCCAGGTGCGCACGTGACGCAAAACAATCTCCCCCAGAACCAGGGTGACTCGTCGCCCAAGTCCAACGTCCCCAGCCTGGATCGCTCGGCCGAGATGGCGCGCGCCGCGGCCATGGCCATCTGGGATCGCAAGGGTTTCAACGTGGTAGCGATGCGAGTGCTAGAGCTCGCTCAGTACACCGACTACTTGGTGGTCGCCTCGGCGACCTCGGACCGGCACGCGATCGCGCTGGCCGACAACGTCGAGGAACACCTGCAAAAGACACTGGGCGAAAAGCCGATCAGCGTCGAGGGCCGCACCTGGGGCCGCTGGGTGCTGCTCGACTACGGCAACCTGGTGGTGCACATCTTCCAGCGCCCGGTCCGCGAGTACTACCAGCTCGAGCGCCTGTACGCCGACGCTCCGCGGCTGCACCTGGAAGAGCCCAAGTGGGTGGCCGAGGTCAGCCCCGACCAGCTCATCGAGGAGTCGTTTGACTACGCGGGCGAGCTCTGGAGCACGGCCGCCCTTCCCGAAGGCGCAGTCGACAGCATGGACGAAGAGGAATCCGACGAAGAGTTCAAGGCTTCGGATGCCAGCGCCGACGACGCGTTCGACGACGATCACGCCTAGTTCACCATGCGCCTTGTCGTCGTTGCCCCAGGTCGGCCGACCCACCCAGCCGCGATCCAGTGGTGCGCGGATTTCCAAGAGCGCATCAGCCGGCTCGTCCCGTTCGAGCGCCGCGCCGGCAAAGCCATCCGCCGCACCCGCGCTGGTGTCGATAGCGCGGCTCGCACCAAGGAGTGCGACGCGATCTTGGAGCTAATTCCACCGCAAAGTCAGGTTGTTCTGCTCGATGTCGTCGGGCAGGGCCAGACCAGCGATCAACTGCTGCATTGGCTGACGGCGCGCGCGGAGCAGGGCGTGCGCGAGGTCTGCTGTGTACTGGGCGGCCCAGACGGCGTCGACGACCGCGTGCGGGCGCGTGCCAACCTGCGCCTGTCGTTATCGGCGATGACGCTGCCCCACGATCTGGCCGAAGTTGTGCTGCTCGAACAGTTGTACCGTGCGCTCACTCGCCAAAAGGGTCTGCCCTACCACCGCTAGCTCTGAATTCAAGCAGGAGTTTGGCTCAGTTCAGGGTGGCTACGACTGCGGCTTGGCCATCGGCGGCACCGCCTGGGGGATGCGCGCGTGCCAGGCATTCTCGTTGGTGAGCGGGGTCAT
>JBBISH010000089.1:0-26671 GCA_037441385.1 Myxococcales bacterium | reverse complement strand
CCTGCCTTTGCTCCTGCGTGTACGCCTTGCCCATGTTGACCTCCGCTCGTCTGGCGGTGGTTTCGCACGGTCCGGCGATCTGTCAAAATTTTTGTACACACCCTCTGAGCAGCAACGAGTTTTTGCCTGCGAGTTGTCCCGTTGCTCTGGAGCTTTGAGAATCATGATTGGTGCTCTAGGCGCCGCGGCCCGAAGGCAGCTCTGCCTGGAGGCGCTCCGGGTCAAACAGCCATCAAGCCGCTGCGCTTTCTGGCAGGCGCCCCATCGCCTCAGCGAGCTACCCGACTTCCCGCCACCAAGCCTCTTGCACCACTGCCCCCGGCTCCACGCTCGCGCCCACCCGCGGCTGCCAGACCTGGGCCTGCTGCGCTTGCGCCAGCTGCCACAGCGTCTCGGCCGGCTCGGCCCAGTGGTGCAGGGCCAGGTCAAAAGTGCCCCAGTGCACGGGCAGAAGCGCGCGGGCGCCCATCGCGGCAAACGCCTGGAACGCGGCCGCCGGGCCCATGTGGATGACGCCCCAGGCCGGGTGCCAGGCGCCGATCTCGAACAGCACCGCGTCAAACGGCCCCAGGCTGGCGCCGATGTCGGCGTGCTCGGCGGTGGGGCCCGTATCGCCCGAAAAGAACACGCGATGCCTGGGGCCCAGCACCGCCAACCCGGCCCACAGCGTGCGGTTGCGGTCGGTCGCTGCCCGGCCACTGAAGTGCTGCGCGGGAGTCGCCAGCACCTGCACGCGCTGCCCGGCAGACTCGACCCAGGTGCCGTCGCCCCAGTCCAACTCGGTGATTTGCTCGGGTTTCAGGCCCAGCCGCTCCAGGTGCGCGCCCACGCCCAGCGCGGTGATGACGCGGCCGCTCCAGCCCGGCGCCTCGCCGCGGGCCAGCTTGCGCCAAGTGGACGCGCACAGGTGGTCGTAGTGGTCGTGGCTCAGCACGATGGCGTCGATGCGCCCCAGGTCGGCCAGCGCCAGCGGCATGGGGTGGTAACGCTTGGGGCCGGCAAAGGAAACCGGGCTGGCGCGCAGGCCCCACACCGGGTCGGTCAGCAGGCGCAGGCCGTCGATCTCGATCAGCACGGTCGAGTGCCCCAGCCAAGTCAGGCGCAGGCCGCGCGCCGGCGCCCCGTCCAGTCGCACTTTGGTGGTGGGATCCAGGGGGATCGTGCCCTTGGGCGCGCGCTTCTTGCCGCCAAAGGCGAAGTCGGCGGCCATGCGCAAGTCCAGCGGGTTGACCGACAGCTCGACGCGGTTGGTGTTGGCAAAGGTCTTGCCCAGCCAGCGCGGCGACTTGGCGATCCGCTCCAGGCGGCGGTCGTGGCTGGCGCGGCACGCGCGCGAAGACGGCTGAGCCAAAGGATCGACGGGCACGGGGAGCAGCGCCGACGGTGGCGGGTCGGCTAGTTCGTTGGGGTTCGCGGTTGGGTCCATGCTTCACACGTCCTGAGGTACGAAACAACCCAACAGGGCTGGCGCCCTGTCTATTCCTCACCAACCGCGGCGAGGGCGCCTTTCTGGCTCAGGGGATGTGGCCGCGGTGGGGCCCTTGCGCGCGAAATCGCGCGAGGTTAGCCCGACCTGCAAGGTGGGCCCGCAGTTGCCAGCGCCTCGCGCCAAGTCCGGCTGGACCGCGGCGAGGTAGCTCGAGCGCGGCGAACCATGGCCTGCGCCGAGATGCCGATGAGCGTCGGGCAACCGGCGCCGCTACCCGACAGGGCCATTCGACGCGGCGGCAGAGTAAGCGACCGGCAATCCCAGTTCCGTCGGAATCGGATCGAAAACTCGAGCAATTCTTTGGGCCCGAACCGGGGTGCGTATAAGGCAGGGCCACGTGCCTGCAGCTGGACGAGCGTTTCGCGCAGCGCTACCGAACGAACAGACCGTGGCTGTTCCAGTCCCAGGTGTACTCGTTGCCGTTGCCCCACCAGTGGGCATTGATCGAGTAGGTATCGTTGCCGCCGTTGTTGCAGTTGTCGTAGCAGCTGCCCAGCGAAAAGTCGGTGACGCAGTGCACCGTTGAGTAGCTGCTGGGGCCGTAGGTCTTGCCGTTGGCCCAGGCGCCCGGATCGAAGAGCGAGGCACCCACCACGCCGCCCGAGTGGCCGTGGACCAAGGCGTGGCCGGCGATGCCGTTGTAGTTCTGCGACCAGTCCGCGGTGAACCAGCCGTAGGCCAGATCGCCGCAGTCGCGGAAGTAGAACTGGTCGCCGTTGTAGTCCAGCGTGTTCACCGAGCCGAAGAGCTTGTTCTGCGTCATGACGCGGGCGCCCGCGTTGACCACGGCCCAAGCGCTGGCGTAGGTGTCGCGGTGGCGCCAAGCCAGGTTGCGGTTGGGCTTGGCCAGCGAACGGATCATCACGTCTTGGAACGGCACCTTGTCGTAGGCCGAGCACAGGGCGTTCTCGTCCTTGGTGGTGGTGCAGTCTTGGTTGGCGATCGGTGTCTTGGTGCGCCACTGTGCGGTGTTGAGGCGGTTCATGGTCGCGTCCTTGCCCTTGACCTTGGCCACCAGCGTCCAGCCGCCGTCGCCGGTTTCCTGGTCGCAATAGACTTGGAACGGCGCGATGGTACTGGCCGAGCCGTCCGGGTCGATCCAGTAGGTGCCGGACTTGGCGTTGGGCGCTTGCGTCTTGATGTCCAGGCAGGTCAGGCCCGGGTCGGTCTGGGTCGTGCCGAGCAGGCGCGGGAACCAGTTGCTGCCGTCGCAAATTTGCAGGCCGGCGACCAGATCGTTCCAGCGGACGGCACCTTTCTGCCAGGCGTTGCAGGCCTGGCTGTTGGCGGTAAAGACCAGATTGCCGCCCAGGGCGACCTTCTTGTCGGACCAGATGCCCACGTTGATCGACCACTTGCTGACCTGTCCGTCGATACCGCCGCCATTGGCTTTGGTATCAGCCACTGCCAACTGCCAGTTGCCCTTGGGGTTCTTGCCAACCCAAGTGGTCAAGTCGCCCGAGGCCAGCTTGTCCGGCGTGGGCAGGGTGAGCTTGAGCGTCGTGCCCGTGCTGGTCTTGTTGTAGAGCACATACTCGGTGTTGTTGGGGTCGTACAGGCGCAAGATCAGCCCCGACGCGTCCTTGGTCGTCAGCTCGATGCTGACCGTGAGGTCGATCGCGTTGCCCAGGTCGGGTACCGCAATGATGCCGTTGGACGAACCCGTGGGGTCGTTGTCCTTGATGTCAAAGGCGGCCGCGCTGGGCACCACTTCGGCATACTTGTTGCTGAGCAGGCCCATCGACAGCTTGCTGAGCGTGTCTGGCCCGGCCGCGTCAAAGGGGTTGATGCAGTCCATGCTGCCGTCGGCTTTGAGGCCCTTGACCACCAGGCCGCTGCCGCACGCCGAACCCACCGCCGCCAGCACCGGCAGCCCAGTCAGATCCGAGTATTTGCCGGTGCCGGCCACCGTGGCGAGCGACGCGGCCTTGACGTAGGCGCTGAGGTCGGACGACTTGGCATAGGCGCTCAGGTCCGCGGACTTGGCGTAGGCCGCCAGGTCGCTGGACTTGGCATACGCGGCCAAATCGGCGGTCTTGGCTAGACCGGTCAAGTCCGCGGCCTTGGCATAGGTGCTTAGATCGCTTGTCTTGGCATAGGGTTGCAGGATAGCGCTGTCCAGCGCACCGGCCTTGATGCAGCCCGAGCACTCGAGCCCGTTGGCCTTGAGCGCGGTGTCGGCGACCAGGGCATAGGCGTCGGAACGGAGCGGAACGCGCGGCAGCTCGGGGTCGCTGCCCACAGACATGCCCAGGTACAAGTCGCTGGCGGCGGCCAAAGTCGCGGCCGACAGCGGCGCTTTGGCGCCCAGGGCGTAGGTGAACGACCCTGACTTGACCGTGATCTGGCCGCCGGTCTCGCTCCAGACGGCGGTGCCGCCGCTGGCCTGGGGGTAAAGGGCAAAGGCGACGCCGTACGCGCCATCGGCCGCAGCCCCACCGCCTGCAGAGGTGACCACGCCTTCGATCCCGATGGTCGTTGGGACCGCCGCCGAGGCGATGCTGGTCAGGGCGAGGCACGCCGCCAGTGTGGCCAGAGTGCTAGCTATCCACTTGATTCCACTCATGAGTCGGGCTCCAGTTGGGGCTGCGCGCGCCCGCCACGGACGCACGACGCTACCGGGTTGGCAGCACGGCGCTATTTTGCCCAGATGCGGCGGATCCGTCCACCTCCAATTCAGGTGGCCATTGCGGCGTCAAGCTCAACTTCGACGAGTAGGTTGTCGCGGCAAATGCCGGCCCGGCAAATGACCAGCGGCAACTGTAGATTTTCGCGCGCCAACCAGGCTCGCAACGGCCCCGCGTACTTGGGCTGGTCCACGTACGCGACCGCGCGGGTCACGTTTGGCCAGTCCAGGCTGCGCGAGCGGAGCAGGGCGCGAATCACCGCAAACGTGAGGCTGATTTGTCCTTCCAGGTCGCCCGCATGTGCGGTGACGCCAGAGCGGTCGATGCTGGCGGTGCCCGAGATCCACACGCGCTGCAGGCCGGCCGAGCGCACTTCGACAGCCCGGCTGAACGAGCTGCCATAGGCTGGTGCAGGTCCTTGCATCGGTGATTCAAGCACTTGTACGCTCGCGGTTGCCGCGGTAGGTGCCACCGCCAGGGCTCCGCCGACCAGCGCGCTGCCGTGGGCGTTGGCGGCATCGATGCCCGTGCTCGCCGGAAGTTGCGCGAGCCAACCGCGCTCGACAAAGCAGTGGGTGCGGGCGGCGTTGAAGTCCCCGTACCAACTGAGCAAATTCTCGAAGTAGAACCAGGTTCTGGCCAGGCTGGCCGACGGGAGCCCGGCGGCGCGGATGGCTTCCGCCACCTGATCGAACAGGTCCTTGGCCTGGTCGGCCGGCCGCTGCGGCGCAGGCGCCGGATGCAGATCCCCCAGCCACAGCCAAGTGCACTCGCCATCGTCTGTCAGCACGCCCACTGGCTTGCCGCTGGCCCAGAGGACGCGCGCCGGGTCGCCGGTCACGGCTTGCACCGTAAGGCCGGCCATGGCCTCGACTCCGCAGCCCTCGCCGGCCACCCACGTCACGGGCACGTCGCCCAGCCAGGCCTGCAACTCGGCGCCCAGGGTCGATCGCAGGCCCAGTGCGCCAAACACGTCGGCCTTGACGACCTTGGCGGCGTAGGGAGCCAGGGCCTCCCGCAACCGCTGGACCACGGCGCCGGGCGTGTCGGTCGCCAAGGGCAGCGCCACCGCGGTCAGCTCCGCGCGGTTGGGGCCGGCGAACCCGCGCAGGTGCAGGCCAGGGGAATCGAGCCGGACGGGCTGCATGGACGAGCTCCTAAGCAGGGGCGACGCGGGCCGCCAGTCGCGACCCATTGAACACCACGCCCGCCGTGCCAGGCAACCTGGAATGCGCGTGACGGCCGGCGCGCCTTGTGCTGCAATCGGGGCCCAGGTGTCTGTCCTTTGGGGGAACCCGCGCCATGTCGACCGCTGTTGCCGTCCCGATCCCGAGTTCCGCTGCCCCGGCCCAGGTGGCGCCCGCGCCGGCCGTGACCGCCGGACTGCCCATCGTGTACGGGGCAATGCACTTGCTGGTCGACTTGACCACGGTGACGGCGATCACCCGCGCCGCCGGCTTTGCCGAGGGCGACGTGCTCGGTCCCTTTGGGCTGGTGCTGGGTTACGACCTGTTGGCCTTTGGTCTGCAACTGCCGCTGGGCTACGTGGTCGACCGCCTGGGGGCGTTGCGCGGCGCGTTGCTGGCTGGACTGATGCTGTCGGGGGTAGGGCTGGCGCTGGTGCCGCACTCGGCCGCCGCGACGATGGTGGTGGCCGGCGTGGGCAACGCGCTTTTCCACTTGGGCGCCGGGGCTTTGGTGCTGGTGGGCGCTCGCGGTCGGGCCGCGCCGGCCGGCGTGTTCGTGGCACCGGGGGCGCTGGGGTTGGGCCTGGGCATGGCGCTGGGGCGAGCCGCCGACCTGCCGACGTGGCCGCTCTTCTTGGCGCTGGCAGCTGCGATGGTCACGGCTTGGCGCGTCCGCAATCCTCGGGCTCAGAACCCCTTGAAGTTCAATGATCCCGCCGCGACCACCTTCATCCCCAACGAGCGGGCGGCGCTGTGGTGGACGGTGCTGGGCCTGTTGCTCGCGTCGGTCATGGTGCGGTCGTTCGTGGGTTTTGCCGGTGCGCGCGGCTGCCCCAAGTCGTTGGTTTTGCTGATGGGCATCCCGCTCGCGGGCTTTTTGGGCAAGACGCTGGGTGGGCTGGTCTCGGACCGCATCGGTTGGCTCGAAACCAGCGTGGGCGCGCTTTTGCTGTCGGCGCCGATGATCGCGTTCACTGGCGCTACGCCGTGGGGTTTGCTGCCCGGCTTGGTCATTTTTCAGGCGACGATGCCCGTGACCCTGACGGCGGCCTATTTGCTGATGCCGCGCTATCCGGCCACGGCGTTTGGATTGCCGTGCCTGGGCTTGGTGGTGGGCGCCCTGCCTACGTTTTTTGACGACATGGGGGTGTACGCGCGGGCCCTGTTCTTGGCGCTCATCTTGGGCTCGGCGCTGGCCTGCTGGCTGGCCCTGCGTGGCCTGGGTATTGCGCGCGGCTATCGGCGAATTGGCCAGATCGCGCCCGCGGTTGACGGGCTTGCCGGTGCGGACTAGCCTGCCTTTGGCTGACCGATCCCGCACTGCGGCGCAGCCACGGGCGCCGATGAATCCATCCCCTCTACCACTTCGGGCCGACTCGGACGCGCTGCGCGATCTGATCGTGGTCTCGGATTTCCACCTGGGCCGCGGCAAGAACCCGGATTCGGGGCGGTTCTGGGCGCTGGAAGCGTTCTTCTACGACAAGGACTTCCTGGGGTTCGTCGAGTGGCTGTGCCGGTCGGCCCAGGGGCAGGCGCACAAGCCGCGCCTCATCTTCAACGGCGACACGTTTGACCTGTTGCGCGTCGAGCCCGAGGCTGGGAATCGCCAGGCTCCGCCGTACCTTACCCCCGAGCAGGCCACGCGCACGCTGCAGTGCATCTTGGACGGCCACCCCACCTTTGTGCACGCCCTGGCCGCGGCCCTGCTGGGCGGCTTGCCGCTGGTGTTCTTGCCGGGGAATCACGACATCGAGCTGCAGTGGCCGCAGGTGCAAGAGGTACTGCGGCGGGCCGTGGCCAGCGCCATCGACGGCATGGACGGCAACGGCAACGAGCTCACCGCGGAATTGCTCAGCTTCCATCCGTGGTTCTACTACGAGCCAGGCCGGGTGTGGATCGAGCACGGTTGCCAGTACGATCCTGAAAATGCTTTTCAATGGTACTTGCGCGGAGGCCTGAACCCCGCCGATGCCGACGACACCGAAGTGGATCAGCCACTGGGCAACTTCTTTCAGCGCTATCTTTACAACGGCTTTGGCCCCATCACGTTTATCGTGCCGTCGTCGCGGGCCAATTTCCGCAATGGCCGCTGGCTGTTGCTGAACAACCCCACCTTGCTCATTCACGCGGCGACCCGGCAGTTGCCATTTGCCTTCCGGTGGTTGCGGCGTCTGGCCTTGCGCAAGCTGCAGCCCCCCAGTGCGCTGCCGCAAGTGCACCAGGCCGAGTTGGCGGCCCTGGCCGAACAGAGCGGCCTGGGCGAGCAGTTGCACCGCATCGAGGCGCATAAACAGCTGCGCGGCGACGTAGTGGCCGCCGTAGAGACGCTGACCCGCAACCTGGTGCGCGCGATGGGGATCGCGATTTTGGGCACGCTGTTGGTGGCCGCGGTGTGGTTTTTCGCCCTGGACCTGCTGCAGCACGCGGACTTGAGTGCGCCGATCAAGACATTGTGGTTCGTGGTGATGACCTTTGTGTTTTTCAGCGGTTTGACCCTGGGCGGCACCCTGCTGCTCTTGCGCGAGCGCCCGGCAGACGAGCCGAATCCGCTGCCCGAAGCGGCCGCCCGCATCGCCGCCCAGATCGAGGTGCCTCTGGTCGCCTTTGGGCACACGCACGACGAAACGGTTGCGCGCCTGCCGCACCCCACTTCGCGCGGCTGGTACTACAACACCGGGACGTGGATCGCGGTCTTTACGCACGACGTGCTGCTGCCGCGCGATCGGGTTCAATACACGTTTCTGCGGGTTCGCCGTCATCAGGGCGAGTTGCTGAGCTGGCATCCGGCGCGGAGTCAGCCGGTGGACGTGGTGCTGCTGGACGAGTAGCGGCTAGTACTACAAACCCGAAGTTCATTCAGGGTTATGCCTTTCGAATGGTTTGTAGTACTGGCCTTTTCAGCAAGTGAAGGGGGCGCGCCGCCCCCTGGGACCCCCGCGTGCGGCTCGTGCCGCCTAGTACGCCAACGACGGCAACCCCGAAAGAATTTGAGATTTGGCGTACTAGTCGACGAAATCGCCCGCGTACTCGATGGTGCATTGGTGGCGAAAGCCCTGGTGTGGCCCGCAACCTGCGCCCTGTACGCCAAAACTGGGGCTGAGCAAGTTGCTGCGGTGGCCGCGGCTGGGCACGCCGTCGTCGATCAGGAGCTGCAGCACCACCATCAGGCCGTCGTCCCAGCCGTACGAGATGTTTTCGCCGGTGGTCGCGACCCATTTGCCGTAGCGGCGCACGCGCTCTTCGGGCCAGCTGCCGTCACTGCCTTGGTGGCCGACGCGGCCGGTGGGTCCGCTGTCGTGGCTGTGGTCGCGGGCGGCGCGCACCAGGCCTTGGCACGCGAGCAGTGGCGGCAGGGGCGCCTGGGCCTTCAGGGCGGCGATGGCTTCGTCGACGGCCGCAAGGCCCTCGTGCGTGCGCAAGTACTCGCCCGGCCTGAGCAAAAGCAGGTTGCCGTCGAACCGTGGCCGCAGCGCCTCTAGGTGGGCGGCAAACGCCGCCGGGTTGCTGCGCAGCGCATTGGTCTGCTCGATCACACCCCGCTCAGCCGGCGTCAAGTCGCTGGGACGTTGGCACTTTTCGCCTGCGTGCTCGGGTGGCGCGCCGCGGGTCGCGCGGTTGGTCGGCTCCAGGTCGGCGCCGTCGCGTTGCGCGGCCCCACAGGCCGCCAGCACAGACACCACCAGGCCAGACACCAGGGCAGACACCAGGGCTGGGGCGGGGCGCAGCATGGCAAGTCCTCCGTTCGACTTTTTGCATGGTAGTGCAAGCCGGCACAGCCGCCAAAGCCCAGTGCCCGTAGGCACCTAAGCGCGCAGCCATCCTGTTGTACTCCAATGACAATCGGGCGCGCCGCTGCGTTGACGCCCATCGGGCGGCAGCGTAGCCTCGCCAGCGCGTACCCGGATCATCCGCGCGCCACTCAACGCCTGAATTCCACTGCCGAGTCCAAAGGAGACCGCCATGTCCAAGATTCTTGATACCGTGCTGCTGCTGGCCCTGCCGGCGTCCGGCAAGTCGGAAGTGCGCCGCTACATGGAGCATCTGACCCCCGAGCAGTGCCGCGCCGACATGTGCATGGGCCCGACCTTGCAGCTCGACGACTATCCCTACGTGCACTTCATGCACCGCATCGACGACGAGTTGGTGGCGCGCGGCGGCGAGCCGATCTTCTACTTTGGCCCCGAGCGGCCCTTCATCGACGGGCTGACCTGGGGCGCGTTGGTCGCGCTGATCAACGAGGACTACGACGACCTGCTGAATCACCGCGTGCACAAGGTCGAGTCGGCCGCGCAATTCCTGTTCGACCGCTTGGACCTCGCCCGCGCCAAGGTCGGCCAGCGCCGCGCCCTGGACCGCATCCCCTACTGGATGCGCCGCGACGTCGCGGCAGCAATGGAGGCCGAAACCCGCGCCCAGCTAGACGAAAAGAACGCGGTGAGCGCTCAGGACAAGACCGGCAAGACCGTGATCATCGAGATGGCGCGCGGCGGCGGCCACGGCTCGGCCTTCCCGCTGACCCCGCCGCAGGGCTATCAGTACACCATCACCATGCTGTCGAACGACATCCTGAAGAATGCCGGCGTGTTGTACGTGTGGGTGACGCCCGAGCAGAGCCGCAAGAAGAACTACGAGCGCGCCCGGCCCGATGGCCAGAGCTCGATCCTGAACCACGGCGTGCCGCTGGAGGTCATGCTGGGCCAGTACGGCTGCGACGACATGGAGTACCTGCTGGGCCAGGCCAGCAAGCCCGGTACCATCCAAATCGAGAAGGTGGTCGAGGCCGTGGACCAAAAGGGCCAGCGCGTCTTCGATACCCGCGTCTACCACCTGCCGGTGTCGCGCTTTGACAACCGCGAGGACCTGACCACCTTTGTCCGTAAGGCGCGGGCCGATTGGCAGCCCGACGAAGTTGCCAAGATTCACAAGGGCTTGAGCGCCGCGCTGCAGCACCTGGCCAACGGCTAGCCCGACCTGCCTTGCCGGATAGCTACTAGCACCCTAAGCGTATTGGAAACCTGTGCGAACCGCGGCACTTAGCCCTCACCCCGCCGCCTGCGGCGCCAGCTCAGCAAGGGGTGTCAGGTATTGACACTTGACATCTTTTTCGGAGCCGGAGCCGGAGCCGGAACCCGAGCCCCTACTTCCGCGCCGCGAAGTACGCCGCCACCGCCGGATAGGCCGCCACGGCCGCGTGCAAAGCCAGCAGCTTGGGGAACTTATCGAGCGTGCTCGCCGGGATGTGGTCGTAGGTCCCGGCCAGATACGAGCGCAGGATCACGTACAGCTTGAGGTCGGCGACCGTCAGCTGGCTACCGAACAAGAAAGGTCCGGCAATCTTGGACGAAATCGTCGTGGCCCACTGGCTCAGCCAGCCCGCGGCGAACGCCTCGCGCGCGGCCTTCTTCTCGTCTTCGGTCTGGCCCTTGCCGTCGGGCAGCTTGGCGCGCAAGTCCTCTACCGACAAAAGGATCGACTCGTGCTGGGCGGCGTCCCATGCGTCGCTGGGCAGCAGACCATAGCTGCGGCCGATGTAGCCCAAGATCGCGTTGCTTTGGGCCAATTGGCGGTCGCCGTCGGCCAGGATCGGCAGCGCGCCAAACGGCGTGTTGGGCTTGAGCGCCAGCCACTGCTCGCGCGACAGCCGCACGTCCTCGAACGGCACGCCGGCCACCGTCAGCGCCAGGCGGCACTCCAGGCCGCGCGAACCGTCAAAGTCAAAGTAGGTCAAAGAGATCGCCATCGTGTCCTCGTGTCGTTGGGTTGGGCAATTCAGCCGCTGCGGTCGCGCCAGGATGGTGTGCGCCCGCCCACGTCGCGGCGGACGACAAGCTAGGTGGGCGGTCCGTCCATGTCCAGCTTGCCGGTGTGGCTGCCGACAACTACGGCGGTTCCGTCGCTAGGTCGCCGTGTCGAACACGATCGGATCCGCCTCGGTCGCGTGGCTCGGCTCGGCATCGCGCAGGGCTTGCAGCGACTGCAACCGCGCCCGCAGCGGCGTCAATTTGAGCGGCAGTCGCCCGCTTTGGGCCGCGTGCGGATCGGCATGCAGAGCCATGCCCAGGTCATCCATGGCGATCTGGACCTCGCGCTCCACGTCGGCCAACGCCAGGCCTGGATCGGCAAGCGCCATGCGCGCGTGCGTCTCGGCCGCCACCCGCGCCGCGTCGAGCCACTCGGCCTTGCCCGTTAGCGCTTGCTGCACCGCCGCCATCGCCGCGCGCCGGGCATCGCGCAGCAGCCCGGTCCGCGCCGACTCGGCCACCGCATAGCGCGTCGCCGCCGCCAGCATCATCGTCGCCGGCGCCAGCACGCAGAACACGGCTGCCAGATCCGTCTCCATGGCGCTCAAACGTGTAGTCTTGTCGGCGATTTGCGTGGCCACGTACAGCCCGGCGACCATGGCGAAGGGGCCACCAGCCAAGCGCGCCGCGCCCACCACATGGTCCAAGGTCAGGCCGGGCAGATTCACGGGCAGGCTTTGGAGCGGATTGCCGCCAGCAAGCTGAAGGTATTCGTAACCAGGCCGGAATTGCCGCCGTGGCGCCTGCCCGCGCAAGGCCGATTCGGGGAAATGAAAATCAATATCGCCCGCCTCGCTGACCTGCAACTCGCCGCCAAGCCGACCCGACAAGTGGGCGCCCGCGCTCAGGGCTGCATCGGCGCTCAAGCCTTCGCTCAGCATTAGGTCCACAACGGCCACGCGCCCCCCACGTCCCTTAGCCAACTGCAAGATGCGGCTGGGCAGGGCTTCGTCGGCATACACGCCCGCCAGCGTCCGCCGCAGGGCCCGGATGATCCGCATCGCCAGATCGTTGGTGGGCACGAACTTCTCGATCATCGGCGACTTGCGCGCCACGGCCACCCAGCGCGCCGGGGCAATGTCGCGTTCCGGTTCGCCGAGCCGCGCGACCGCCCGCCACAGCGCCCGCGCCCACACCACCACCAGCCACAGGCCGCCGGCCACTAGCGCCAGGATCGCGGCGATGACCAGGATGAGCAGGACGCCGCCGCACCCTTCGCCAAGGTCGGCGTCCAAGCTGAGGCCATCCAGCCAGCCAAACCCCGAACTTTTAGACGATTTCGAGCTGCTTGACCCCTGGCCGCCGCGCTTGCTGACCGGTCGCTCGGCTTCGGCATCGGTTGCCGCACCCTCGTCCAACTCGCCTTGGTCGGCGTCTTTGGGCTCTTCGCGCAAGGGCCGCGCCAGCTTGGGCCCCGATTGCCAAGGCGCCACCAGCAGTTCGACCACGTAGCCGGCGAGCACACCCAGGCCAATGACCAGCAGCATCGCTCCCAACCCCTCTGCCGCGGTGACCAAGCGGTCGTCCTCGGCCGCTTTCCACACTTCGCGCAGGGTCTCTAGGCCGGCAAAAATACCCACGAAAACCAGCCAGGTCGCGCCCAGGTTCGCTAGCAAGGCAAAGATCCACCACACCAGCCGCCGGGGCCAACCCAGCACCCGCGCCCGCCGCAGCGTCGCCACATCAGCGGCTTGGAAGTGGTGCAGCAGCTGACCCGTCCGCGTCACCTGCAGCCGGCACGGCACCCGCTGGCGCAGACGGGCCAGAACCTCGCCCACCACCTCGGGATCTTGGGCCAGCTGCGCAGCCAGCGCGCTCTCTTCGTACGGCCCGGGGGTGGTCGCCAGGGCGCGCAAGACCAACGCCTCGCAGTGCTGCACCCGCGCCTCGAACTTGGTCGCCGGTTCGCCCGTCGCGTCCGCGCGTGCCGGCAGGCCGGGCATCTGCACCGCCGCGCGCCCCGGTGCCACCCGCATCGCCCGCGCTGTCGCCACGCCGGCCAGCCGGGCCAGCACGGGCGTCGCCAAAAGCGAGCACAACAACAGGGTACCCAACTGGCCGTCCGTCATGGGACGCTCCTTAACTATTTGAGTTTGTAGAAGTATTCACAAATCGGCGGCTGGCAGGTGGCCGCGGTGACGCCCTTGTTGCAGTACAGGCCGGTCTGGCACTCGAACAGGCAGTTCTGGCCGGCGCCGGGCATCGGGGCGCAGCGCAACGTGCCGGTGCTATCGGGCACGCACGAGCCCTCGGTCCCGCATTCGTTGCCGTTCTTGCACGGGGTGCCGGTCGCGTCGGCTGCCGCAGCGTCGGACACGGTCTCGCCCACGCTGTCGCCCGCCTTGGCGTCCGGGCCGCCCGAACTTGGGTTGGCCGCGCCGCTGCCACACGCCGCGCTGCCACATGCCGCGCTGCCCAGCATGACCAGGGCCAACAGGACAGAACTTCGCATGAATCCTCGCGAATTGCAGCCGAATGCCCACACGCCACGGCGACTGCACTCGGTGGCAAGAGGATCGTCCTGCAAGACCGGCGAGTCAAGCTGGGGGTATCCCACGGAACCCGTCTGAACTGGCTCGAGAACCCTGGCGATTCCTTATGCGCACCCCACCTGATTCACGCCTATACGCTTCTTCTGACCCCTTGTGCAACTGGCGAGAATCAGGCGGGGACCCCGATTTGGGCCGTGAGAATTGCCCGCGTTTTTCGGTCCGATTCGGACGGAACGGATAGTAGGGCCGAACCGGGGTTCGCATCAGTACCAGTCGCGCTCGACACGTTGGGTCGGGTTCCCGGTCGGCGCAGCTGTGGCCCGCGGCGCGTACGGTGCCGGAACGCCCGAAGAATTCCGCGGTTGCCCCGAATGCCGCTGCGCGTCCGTCCGCGCCGCTGGCCGGCCATGGTCTTGCCGAGGCGGCCCGCTGCGCCCCGTATCCCTTCCGGACCTGCCGCGAGGCTCGTCGCGCGGCGCTTCGCGTCCGGCAGCCGGCTTGGCCGAGCCAGGTTTGCCGTCGTGGCTGTTCCTGGGCTCGTGGCTGTGTTTGGGCTCGTGGCTGTGTTTGGGCTCGTGGCTGTGCCGGCCGTCGTGACCGTGCTTGGGCTCGTGGCCGCGGCGTGCCTGCGGGTGGCGTCGCTGTGGCGGTTCGCGAATCTCAACGGGCAGTTGCGGCAGGTCGGCCAGCTCGATGCCCAAGGTCGACGGCAGCAAGACGGGCACCGGCTTTTGGATGCGCCGCTCGATGTCGCGCAGCAGCGTCCGCTCCTCGGGATCGCACAGCGCCCAGGCCACCCCGCTGGCTCCGTTGCGGGCGGTGCGGCCGATGCGGTGCACGTAGCTGTCGGGTTCGTTCGGCAGCTCGAAGTTGATCACGTGGCTCACCCCATCGATGTCCAGGCCGCGCGCCGCGATATCGGTCGCAACCAGCACGCGCACGTCGCCGCTTTTGAAGCCGTCCAGAGCCCGCACGCGCTGGTTTTGCGACCGGTTGCCGTGGATGGCGGCGGACTTGATGCCCACTTTGTCCAGGGCCTGGGCGACCTTGTCGGCCCCGTGCTTGGTGCGCGTGAACACCACGCAGCGCGTAACGGCCGGATCGGCCAGCAGCCGCTCCAGCACCGCGCGCTTTTGTGCCTTGTGCACATGCAGCACGGCCTGATCGATGAGCTCCACCGTGGTCGCCGCCGGCGCGACGGCCACTTCAACGGGCGTCTTGAGCAACTCGCTCGCCAGCTCGCGGATCTCGGGTGCCATCGTCGCCGAAAACAGCAGCGTTTGACCGCGCTTGGGCAGCATCGCTACGATCTTGCGCACATCGCGCACAAAGCCCATGTCCAGCATGCGATCGGCTTCGTCCAGCACCAAGTGGCGGACGGCGTTCAGGTTCAGTAGCCCCTGGCCTTGCAGGTCCAGCAGCCGCCCCGGTGTCGCCACCAAGATATCCACCCCGCGCCGCAGTGCGTCGACCTGCGGGCCCTGGCCCACGCCGCCAAAGATTACCGCCGACTTCAGCCCCGTGAACTGGCCGTATTGGCCAAAGGATTCGTCGATCTGCAGCGCCAACTCGCGCGTGGGTGCGAGCACCAGCACCCGCAACCGCTGACCCGCGGCAGGCCGCTCTTGGCGAAGCAGGTGCTGCAGCAACGGCAGGGCGAACGCGGCCGTCTTGCCGGTGCCGGTCTGGGCGCAGCCCAGCACGTCGCGCCCCTGCAAAAGCGGCGGAATGGCCTGCTGCTGAATCGGCGTGGGCGTCGCGTAGTGCAGAGTCTGCAGCGCGCGCAACAGCTTGGCGTCCAGCTGCAAATTCTCAAACTTCATCATGATATCCGTCATCTATTCCTTCTCTATCCAACACATCGGCGCCGCCTCGCCGCGCGAAGCGCACCCGTCCGCGCCGCTCGCCGTGGCCCATTGCCAGGGACGAACGCACGCAGTGCTCGCCGCCGCCTCTCGGAGCGGGCGATCGAGCAGAAATTCCAGTTACTTGCAAGAGTCGGTTCGGCTGTCCGTCCCACGGGGAGGGCGCCGCAACTGGCCCACTTGGGCAAAGCACCTGAAGGTCTGGTCCCTGTTGGGCCTACCGTCGTTTCGACCGGCAAATCCGTAGGAGGAGGCCGAGCTTGCGCCCGGAGCTGCGCGCGAACCCAACGCCTGGGCGCAGCGACCAGAGGCCGTCAGGATAGGGACCTCGCTGCAAGTGTCAAGTCGGATCGGGAGTTTTGCCCGGCCAACCTCCGGGCCCTTGACGGCGCGACCCAAACTGCGCCACACCGTAGCCCGCAAACGCCGCACTCGCGGCACGCCAGGAGCAGGATGCGGCACACCCTTTGGCCGTCGCTTGGTCGCTACAGCTTGGCCATTCTTCCGCTGCTTCTGGCGCTGGCTGCCTGTGGAAGTGCTGAATCTGTCAAGACAACGTCGGACGCCGCCGCGGCTGCCGATGGGACGGCTGACACCCAAACCGCAAGCGATTGGAGCAAAGACGGGCCGCATCCGGTGGGCCACGTCGATTTCGTCTTGCACGACGCGGCGCGCAACCGCGACCTGCGCGTGACGGCGTGGTACCCAGCGGCGGCCTCGGCACAGGGTGCGGCTCAAAAGGGCATCTCGCTTGCCGATTTCTACCCCGTGGACTCGCCCGAACACGCCACGCTGACCCAGCTACTGGCCAAGGCGCCCAAGTGCGTGCGCCCGCAGACGCACTCGGCCCCGGGGGCGGAACCGGCGGGCAACGCCTGGCCGCTCGTGGCGTTTTCGCACTGCCACACGTGCCTTCGCTTTGAAAACACTACGGTGAACGAGCGGTTGGCCAGTCACGGTATCGCGGTGGTGGCACCGGACCACACCGGCAACACGCTGTTCGACTTCTTGGCCGGCAAGTCCGCGACCCTGGGCACGCCCTTCTTGCAGACCCGCGAAGACGACCTTCGCTTTGTCGTCGACCAAGCGCTCGACCCACAGAACCCCGCTATTCCGCAGGTGATCCGCGGCAAGTTCGATCCGGTGCGCGTCGCCGCCCTGGGCCACAGCTTTGGCGGCGTGACCATCGGCAAGGCCATCCAAGACGACCCGCGCTTCAAGTGCGGTTTCGCCATGGCCGTCCCGATGGCGCAGCCGATCCTGCCCGGCGTCAAGATGGCCGACATCCACGTCCCCGTGGGCTTCCTGCTGGCCCAGGAAGACAACTCGATCCTGCAGATCGGCAACAACTTTTTGCTCAAGAACTTTGCCGACGCCAACCCACCGGCTTGGCTCGTGCAGGTGGCCGATGCGGGGCACTTCTCGTTCGCGGACATTGCCGGCATCATCCCCAACTTTGACGCGGGGTGCGGCGACGGCAAGCGCATGGCCGACCAATCGCCCTTTACTTACCTGGACAACGACGCGGCCCGGCAGATCGCAGCGCGGGTCGTGGCCGCGTTCTTTGCCGAAAACCTGCTGGGCGACACCAAGGCGAATGCGCAGATCGTGGCCGCGGAGCCGCCCGGCATGGTCACGGCCACGCAAAAGTGATCAATTGGTCCAGAACTACTTGGGCAGATTCGCCTCGATCTGGGCGATTACCTGTGGGTCCAGCGGGTCGACCGCCGGCTCGAAGCGCGCGACCACCCGCCCGTCTGGACCCACCAAGAACTTGGTGAAATTCCACTTGATCTCGCCGCGCAATGCCGGTTCCAGATCCTCGGTCAGCGTCTTGTACAGTGCCGACTTTTCCTCTTTCGCTCGCACCTTTGCGAACAGCGGGAACGTGACCGCGTACTTGGTCGCGCAGAACGTCTGGATCTGCTCGGAAGTGCCCGGCTCTTGGCCGCCAAAGTCGTTGCACGGGAAGCCGAGCACCGCCAGGCCCTTGCTGGCATACCGCTCGTGTAGGGTCTGCAAGCCTTTGTATTGCGGCGTGAAACCGCATTCGCTCGCCGTGTTGACGATCAGCATCGCCTTGCCGCGGTACTGACTGAGCGCCACCGTCGCGCCATGCAGGTCCTTGACTTGATGATCGATGATCGGCCCGCTGGCCGCCGCCGTGGTGTCGCTTTTCACATGGACCTCCCGCCAGCCGCAGGCGCTGACTGTGCCGAGCACGCCAAGCGCCGCCACGGTCGCCGCGCTGAGTCGGAGGCCAAAGAAGGGGTTGCCGCGCATGGTGTTCCTTGGGCGGCGCCGCGCCGCATGCTTTGGATGCCGCCAAGGCCTTGGCCGATGCGGTGACGCCTATAGCCGGGCAGCCAGCTCTGCACCCTGGCGGATCGCGCGCTTGGCGTCCAGTTCTGCGGCCAAATCCGCTCCACCAATCACGTGATACAGCGGGTTCACTGGTTTGCCCTCGGGCCCCAACGTCACGGTGTCGCGCACCGACTCCTGACCCGCGCAGACCACGATGTGGTCGACCGGCAGCACCTGCTCCTTGCCACCCTCGCGGATGTGCAGCCCCGCGTCGTCGATGCGCAAGTACTCGACCCCGCTCAGCATCGTCACCCCGTGCTGCTGCAGCGCCGCGCGGTGCACCCAGCCGGTGGTCTTGCCGGGGCCGTTGCCCATCTTGCCGGTTTTCCGTTGCAGCAGCCACACTTGCCGCTTGGGCGTCCGCTTGGCCTTGGGCACCAGACCGCCCGCCGTGCGCGACTGCAAGTCCACGCCCCATTGCGCCGTCCACTCGTCCACGAGCTGCGGGCTGTGCTCGGCCAGCAGGTACTCGCACACGTCGATGCCAATGCCACCCGCGCCGATGACCGCCACCTTGCCGCCTACCGGCTTGCCAAACCGCAGAACGTCGGGATAGCTCAACACTTTGGGGTGATCGATGCCGGCGATGCTGGGCAAGCGCGGCCGGACGCCGGTGGCGACCACGATGGCGTCGAACTTGCCGTCCAATTCACCACTTTGCACGCGCCGGTTCAGTTCCACGCGCACGCCGGTGGCCGCCAACAAGTTGGTGAAGTAGCGAATCGTCTCGCGAAATTCCTCTTTGCCGGGCACGCGCGCCGCCATGTCGAACTGCCCGCCGACCGTATCGCTCGCCTCGAACAGCGTCACGTCGTGGCCGCGCTGGGCCGCCACCGTCGCCGCCGAGAGTCCGGCCATGCCGCCGCCAATCACGGCGATCTTCTTGGGGTTCTCCGTCCGCGCATAGACCAACTCCGTCTCGTGGCAGGCGCGCGGGTTGACCAGGCACGAGGCGCGCTTGTTCGAAAACGTGTGGTCCAGACACGCCTGGTTGCACGCGATGCACGTGTTGATGCGATCGGCCTGGCCCGCCGCCGCCTTGTTGACAAAGTCCGGGTCGGCCAACAAGGGCCGCGCCATCGAGACCATGTCCGCATCGCCGCTCGCCAGAATATCCTCTGCAATTTCAGGGGTGTTGATGCGGTTCGAAGCCACCACCGGGATCTTCAGCTGGCGCTTGATGGTCGCCGTGGCCTGCCGGAACGCCGCGCGCGGCACCGAGGTCACGATCGTGGGGACCTGCGCCTCGTGCCAGCCAATGCCGGTATTGATCAGGGTCGCGCCAGCGTCTTGCACCGCGAGCGCCGTCGCCAGAATTTCCTCTTGCGTGTTGCCGTCTTCGACCAGGTCGAGCAGCGACACCCGCACCATCACGGGGAACTCGGGCCCCAACTCGCGGCGGATCGCTTTGACCACTTCGACCAGCATCTTGCTGCGGCCTTGGATGTCGCCGCCGAATTCGTCGGTCCGCTTGTTGGTGCGTCGGCACAGGAACTGGCAAAGCAAATAGCCTTCGCTTCCCATGACTTCCACGCCGTCGTAGCCCGCCTGCCGGGCCAGCTTGGCCGCGCGCGCAAAATGACCGATGACCTGCCACACCCGGCGGTTGCTCATCGCCTTGGGCTTGAACGGGTTGATCTTGGCTTGAATGCCCGACGGCGCCTCGCTGAACGGGTGGTACGAGTAGCGCCCGGCGTGGATGAGCTGCATGAAAATGTGGCCACCGCGGGCGTGGACGGCCTGCGTCACCTCGCGGTGGTTCACCACGTCGCCCAAGTTGTTCATGGTGCCGCCGCCGGGGAGCAGCCAGCCGCGGCGATTCACCGAGATGCCGCCCGTGACGATGAGGCCCACCCCACCCGCCGCGCGCTCGGCAAAGTAGGCAGCCAGCTTGGGGTAATTCCAGAAGCGGTCCTCTAGTCCCGTGTGCATCGAGCCCATCATGACCCGATTGCGCAGGCGGATCGAACCCAGATCCAACGGCTGGAGCAGGTGCGGAAAAGGTGGATTCATGGGGGACTCCGGGCCAAGACAGGCAGCGCTGCGAGTGTATACGATGGGCGGGCCTGGCGCACTGGCTGGCGGATCACGGCAGGTACCGTGCATGGGGGTGCCGCGCTCCGCTGGCGATCCGTGCCGGCACGAGTTCCAAGATCCGGCCCGCAACACGCGAGAATCAGGCTGGAACCCCGAGACAGCTCTGGAGGGTTCCTGTCTCTGACCGTCCGACTCGAACGGATTCCGGTTTCCTGGCCGGTCGCTACTGCGCGGCGATCGGGTTGCCGACCACCCAGCGCTGCTCGATGTCGGCGTACTGGCCCAGCGCCTTCAGCCACGGCCGCAAGTGGCGAGGAATCATCCGCACTTCCAAGTGGTAGCGCCCGGGCTGGGTCATCTTGTAGGTGGCGGACTGGGCAAAACCCTTGTATTCCTGCAGCACTTCGGCGGGTTTGCCGTCGGCCGTGGTGCGCCAGAGCAGGGTCCGAATCTCTACGGGATCGGCCGGGTTGCGCGTATCCGCCTCTTGCCACGGCATCCAGGTTGCCGGGAAGGCGCGCTGCGGCGTGCGGATCCACAGTTCGTCGCCAACCTTGGCCGTGCCGCCGATCTCGACCCATTTGCCGCCCGACTTCGCCACTAGGTCAAAGTGGTCGGGCTCGCCCAGTAGGTCGAACACGACCCAGTTGCGGCCCCCGCGCAGCGCGTCTTGGAAGACCCCGACCCGCGCCTCGTCCGTGGTCCCGGCGCTGACCAACACGCGGTCGCTGATTTGCCGCAGCATCCGCTTGTAGCTGTCCAGCCGGTCGCCGTCGGCCATCTGCGGAATCCCGCCCTCGGTCAGCAGCTTGACCAGATGCGGGTACTTGTCGGCAAACGGCTTGCACAGGCCCTCGAACTGGCCGCCCGGACCGCAATAGGCCTCTAGTTTCACGTTGCGGTGCACGTCGTTGCCTACCAGCGCCGTCACGTGCTTGGCCGCCAGCACTTCGTGCCACTTGGTGAACGCGGCCTCGGGCTGCATGTCCAGCATGATCATCAGCACCAGGTCGGGCCACGGCGACGACTCTTTGGGCCCCAAGAAGTGCTCCAGCTCAAAGACTTTGCCCAGCTTCGGCTTGCCACCCTCGCCGCCGATGACCGTCAAGAAGTTGGCGTGGATGTTGTAGATCTCCATCGCGTCGATGCCGGCGTCGACGAGCCGCTTGGCCGAGATTTCGGTCTTCTCGCTGTGGGCGTTGACGATCAGTGCTCCGGCCTCTTTGGCCGCCGCCACGCGGGCCAGCACAGTGGTCAAGCTCACTTCGTCCGACAGGTCGCCGCCCTCTAGTTCGGTTGGCGATATATGGCGTTGCAGGCCCACGGGCATCAAGTGCGTCGCCTCGAAGCCCACCGTCACCAGCAGCGGGTGCGCGGGCACTTCTTTGGTCGCCGGGCACTGGATCAGGTTGGCCCGCGGCGCTCCGGCAGGTCCTAGCAGCTTGTCACCTAGATCTGCACGATAATTGAGCAATTTCTCGAAAGGAAATTCGCCCATGTGCGCCGGGTGATCCGTGACAAAGGCCACGTCCAGGGTCGAGGCGCACAACGCATCGCGGAACTGCTGCAGGCACTCGGGGTTGGCCTTGCCCGTCTTGTCGATCTCGCCGTCGCAGGCATCGTGCGAAAACGCGCTGTGGATGTGCACCACCGTGCGCCCCCACTGCCAGCCGCGTTCGGTCGGCAACGGCGCCCCAGGCGGCAGGATCGGCGCGCCGCTGGCGGTGGTGGTGGCCGCGTCCGGCGCATCTGCGCTGGCCCCGTCGTCCGGTTTGCTGCTATCGGCGACCACGTCGCTGGCCGTGCTGGTTTTGGCACTGTCCGAGCTGCCGCAACCACCGGAACTGGCTAGCAACACGGCGCATAGGAAATGGAAAAGCAGGGTAATGCGGAATCCGTCCAATTCGGCCCGAAAACTCCGGCAATTCTCCGGGCCCGAACCGGGGGCCCCGCCTGATCCTCGCCGGTTGCAGACCGGGTCAGAGAGACCGCGCAGGCGTGAATCAGACGGGGTACGTACAAGGCGAGCAGTCTTCATGGATGGCAGTCTCCCTGGAACCTGCAGGTGATGCAAGCCAAGACCGCTGCGCAAGTTGGGGGGCATTTTCTACTGGCCGAAAACAAAGGGTTTCCGCAGCGCTGACCACCATCTGGACTGCCGGTCGTCGCCGCGGGCCGGTCCAGGCGCGGTGTTGCCCCTGCCTCCTGTTGCGTCTCTGTCACGGCGCCTTTGCCAATCGGCCGAATCTGCCGCACTATTTCAGCGGCGCCTCTGTGCCGCAGCCCAAGGACCCGCATGGCCCGCACTTGCCCCCAGTGCCACACTTCCACGCCCGAGTCGCGCTGCCCGCAGTGCGGCACAGAGACCGACGCGGTCGACCCCTTGCTGGGCAGCACCGTAGGCGGCCGCTACGAAATCCTGGGCCAAATCGGCGCTGGCGGCTTTGGGGCCGTGTACAAAGCACGCCACACGGCCACCCGCGACATCGTTGCCGTCAAAGTGCTCCACGCCGGCAATCAGTCCGACCAAGAGATGGCGGCGCGCTTCATCCGCGAGGCCCAGGCGACGAGCGCGCTCAAGCACCCCAACACCGTGCGCGTGTTCGACTTTGGCGAATTGCCCAGCGGCGGTATGTACTTGGCGATGGAGTTCTTGGACGGTCGCCCGCTCAGCTCGCACCTGGAAAAAGAAGGGCCGCTGGATTGGCAACGCCTCGTGCATATCGCCGTACAGGTCCTAAAGTCGCTGTCCGAGGCCCATAGCCGCGGCCTGGTGCACCGCGATCTCAAGCCCGACAACATCTTCTTGCAGCAAGTCCACGGCGAGAATGACTTCGTCAAGGTGCTCGACTTCGGCATCGCCAAAACCGTGGGCGACCAGCAGACATCCGAACTGACCGGCGCGGGCGTGATCATCGGCACGCCGGCGTACATGAGCCCCGAGCAGGCCCGCGGCAAAGGGGTCGACGCCCGCACCGACCTCTATGCCATGGGGAGCATCTTGTTCGAGGGCCTGTGCGGCACGCCGCCGTTCCCCGGCGAGTCGCCCATCGACATGCTGCTGCGGCGCTTGACCGAACCGCCACCGCACCCGCGCAGCTCGCTGCGGCGGCCATGCCCCAATCCATTGACAGATATCGTGTTTCGCGCCATCCAGACCGATGCCGGCGAGCGGTTTGCTTCCGCCGACGAGATGGCCGCCGCCCTGCAGTCTGTGCTCGACGACGCGCGCCAAACCGCCGTCACCGAACGCCGCGACGCGGTGGTTCCGCCTGCGCCCGCGCCCAGGCCTGCACCCCGCCCGCGACCACCGGCCACGGACACTGAAGCGGCCACCACGGCGCTGCGGGCCAGCGATGTGGCGGCGCGCGCCGATGCGACCATGCGCGCGGCCCCGGTTGGGCCGGCCACCATGCCCGCGGGCCAAGCGGTCCAAGTGCCAGTTCCCGCCGCAGAACCGGCCAAGTCCAAGCTGCCGATCCTGGCCGTGGGGGCGGTGGTCGTGGTGGGCGCAGCGGTCGCCGTTGCCATCGCGCTCACGTCCTCCGGTTCGGCTCCCAGTCCGGTTCCGGCTCCGGCTCCGGCTCCGGCGGCCGCTCCGGTTCTGGTTCCGGCCGCAGCTCCGGTTCCGGCTCCGGCCGCCGCTCCGGCTCCGGTTCCGGCTCCGGCTCCGGTTCCGGTTCCCGCTCCGGTTCCGGTTCCCGCTCCGGCTCCGCCACCCGCTCCGGCCCCAGTCCCGGCCGCCGTTCCGGCCGCGGATCCGGCGCCAGTCGCCACAGAAACTCCCAAGGCACCGCGCAACCCAGCACAAGGCAAGCCAAAATCCCGTCCCGGCAAGGCCAAGGACGACTCGGGTGGCCTGGTCGATTAGGCGATGATGGAGGCGACCGCGCGTGCCTGGTCGGGTCGGGTCTCTAGAACCGCCACGCCAGCAAGGCAGCCGCGCCCCCAGGTTGCGGCGCGAATTGCAGCGTGGCGCGGGGAGCGGGCGCGTCGGGAGCGGTCAAAGCCATCCAGGCACCTGCCGCTGCGACGGCCACGCCGCCAACCAACAGCGCATCCGCCATCACGATTTTGCTGTTGATCGACTCTTGCCGCGACTTGTAGTCGGCATAGCCCACGCCCGTGAACTTGCCAGAACTGTTGGCGGGGCCCATTTCGGCCTCTAGGTCGCTCTGCGCGCCCGAGGCGCTGGCCAAGATCGCCGCGCCTGCCGCCACCAGGGCCGCGCCGCCGCCCAGGGCTACCCAGCGCCCGGTACGCTTCCATTGCCCTTCTGGAGCGGGTACTTCGCGCACCACGTTGCCCGCAGGTGGCTTGGCGTCCACCTTCTTCTCAACGGGTGGACCAGCGGGCCCCACGGGCCCGGTGGGATTAGCGGCCTTGCGAGCTTCTTCTTCCTTTTTGGCGAGCTGGGCTTTCAAGTCGCGGATTTCGTCCAGGTGGACGCTGGCGCGCTTGCGCCCCTGCTCGTCGGATGCGGGGGCCAATTTTAGGTAAAGGTTGAAGTCTTCCTCGGCCTTGTCCAGCATGAAGGCCCGCTGCTCGGAGCGCGCGGCGTTGAACAGGCACACCAGATTCTTGGGGTCCACGTCAAAGCAGGCGTGGAAGTGCTCGGACGCCTTCTTGAAATCGCCCGCCTTGTACTCCGCCGTGGCCACCTCCAGCATGGCCTGGCCGGCCTTGGTGGTCGCCTTGCCGGCCGTAGTTTCCTCTGCGGGTTTGGCCGCTTCGCCCTTGGCCCACGCGGGGGCCGGCGCTGCCAGGAAGAGCGCCAGGAACGCCCAAGCCAACATGCGGGGCGCCGCCCAGCAGAAGCTGGCTAGATCGAACAGCTTGGACACTTGGAACTTCAATTGGCCCCCCTTGGCCGATAGCCCATGCGCTACGGGCAGGTGGTTGAACCCGTGGAAGCGATCATGACCGTCAGCGAGCCAATGCCACTTAGTTGGCCCACCGCCATCAAGTATCCGCTAGACAGCAGTGTGGCGGCCCTGACGTCGCCGACCGAACTTGAAGTCTTGCTCCACGTAGCAGCTCCGCACACCGGCCCGCTCCCGCCAAAGCCGCAAGTAGAGCCGTCTACGCGACCGCCGTACGGGTTCCCGGCCGTGTTGCCAAACACCGCGTCGTAGGTCCCGCCCAGACCCACCACCGACCATACTTTGCCCGTTGTGGCCGAAAGAGTTGCGCTCGAGTCTTGGGTCACCGACCAGGCGCCGGTCGCCGCTGAGTAGGTCAAGGTGGCCCGCCACAAGAGCGGCCGCCACGTCCCGTTGACCATGGTCTGCCCGGCCGCCACCACCTTCGCGGTCGAGCCGCTCGCACTCTCTAGCGCGACCGAGTACAGCTCGGTCTGACTGTTGCCGGTGGTGTTGTGGTTCGCGACTTGGATGGCCGCGCCGCCATTGATGGCCTGCGGGACACCGGTCGAGGTGTCGATGATGACGGCGCAGGCCTGGTCGATGACCGAGGTGGGCGTAGTGGCCGGCGATCCCTTGCTATCGGTAATGTACTGCCACCCTACGGCCATCACATAGGCGTCGCTCAGGAGTCGCGTAGCGCTACGCAGCGCCAGGCCAAATCCAGACTTGTACAGCTTGCTAGCCGAGGGCGTGGTGCCACCCTTGGCGTACTTCAAGATCCAGCCCTGCGGTAACTTCGAGTCGCCGCTTGGCAGCAAGCCGTTGACCGCGTAGGTTGGCGACGCCACCCCGACCATCACCGCCGACCCGTCCGAGAGCATCGCGGCCCCGTACAGCGTGTCGCCATAGCCAGCGCCTGTCGGCTTGCCCACGGTCGAGATTCCCGTGTCGGTGATCGAGTAGACGATCGCCTGCGTGCTGACCTTGGGCACCTCGTTGGCCGCGACGGCCCAAAATGGCTGCCCTTTTGTCAAGGTTCCCGCGATGCTGTTGACCGTGATCAGGCCGGTTTTGTCCGACGAGATCAACTTCAGTGGCCACCCGGAGGTCGAGACGTTGAACGCGTTGCGGTGGTCCACGAAACCAACCGTTCCCAGCGTCATGTCCTTGTACGTGCCGGCCACGAACGCGCCGCCCGACGAGTCGGCTGCCACGGCATAGAACGCCGAAGACGTATTGGGCTCGCTCGCGGCGTACAGCTTGCATTTGCAGACGCCAGCGCTGCAGCCCTTGTCTTGGCTCCCACCGCAGCTGGTCCCGTCGGCCACCTTGACGACGACGGAGCACGAGCCGCCCGCGCAAGTCGAGCTGGATGTGCAGTCGTTGCCGTCGTCGCACGACACCGTGTTGTTGGTGTGCACGCAGCCCGTCACCGCGTCGCAGCTGTCGTCTGTGCACAAGTTGCCGTCGCTGCACACGATCGCAGTGCCGCTGCACTTGCCGCCGCCGCAGGTATCGAACCCTGTGCACACACTGCCGTCGTCGCAGCTGACCGTGTTGTTCGCGTGCTTGCAGCCGGCGTTGGCGTCGCAGCTGTCGTCAGTGCACGGGTTGCCGTCGTTGCAGTCCAGATCTTGGGCGCCCTTGCACGCGCCGTCGGCGCAGGTGTCGATGGTCGTGCACTTGCTGCCATCGTCGCAGCTCGCGGTGTTGTTGGGGTACGAGCAGTTGCCGCTGCTGGGGTCGCAGGCGTTGTCCGTGCAGACCTTGCCGTCGTCGCACACTTTGGGCGTGAACTCCGAGCAGGTGCCCCCCGCACAGCGATCCTGCTCGGTGCATTGGTTGCCGTCGTCGCAGAGCGCGCCGTTGTTGGTGTGCGTGCAGCCTTTGGTCTTGTCGCAGCTATCGTCAGTGCAGGGGTTGCCGTCGTTGCAGTCCAGGCCG
>JBBISH010000088.1:0-28488 GCA_037441385.1 Myxococcales bacterium | reverse complement strand
CCGTCTGATTCACGCCTGTACGGTTCCTCTGACCCGGTCTGCAACCGGCGAGAATCAGGCGGGGACCCCGGTTCGGGCCCGAAGAATTGCCGAAGTTTTCGAGCCGATTTGGACGGAAACCGTATAATCTAAGATAAACAGGGGGCTTGCGTGTCGAACGTTCTCTGGCATCACGCGCCAGAGGGCGCTCCGCCGTACTCCACGCCCCAGAGGCGCACGGCAATCACCGGCCACAGCCCGCGGACGTCGGCCGGGCCGTCGGTCAGCAGCAGGTCGTAGCGCGCCAGCGGCATTCCGGCCACCGTCACCTCGCCCAGCGCGAACAAGGCGAGCAGCCCGCCCGCGGCCAGCTCCGAGCCGTCGCACTCCAGCGTGACCGCAGGGCGCGGCAGGTGGCGCGCGGTCATCACCCCAAAATCATCGGACTGCTTGCGGTGCGTACCCACCGCGCGCACGGGCACGTCGCCAGGGAAGGCCACCGGCACCAGCGCCGCGCAGGCCAGGTCAAGGCCGGGGCCAACCAAGCGAAACCCTGGACCGGCGATCACCGTCAGGTTGCGCTCGATGCCAGGAAAGACAGAGAATTCGCCATCTTCCTTGACCATCGCCATCGACAGGCGCACCAGAAGCTGGCCGTCGCGCACGATGCGCAACAGCTCGGTGGTGGTGCCGCGGCCATTGGCCCAGCGTTGCGGTACATAGTCGGCGGCGGTCAGGTGGCGCAGCATGGCGGCGGGCTCAAGACGGGAAACGGTAGGTTGGTCCAGCTACGGCTCGGCCCAGCTGACCTGATTGCGCCCGCCATGCTTCGAACGGTACAGGGCTTGGTCGGCCTGCTTGAAAAGGCAATCCCAATCCGTGCACTCCGCAGTGAGCATGGCCGCGCCGATCGAGACAGTCAGCGCGATCGTCTGGCCCTTGAAGCTGAAATCGTGGGCCTGTACGGCGGCGCGCGCGCGTTCGGCGATCTCGGCCACCTCAGCGCGATTGGATTGCTGGTGCAGCACCACGAATTCCTCGCCGCCAAAGCGCGCGACAAAATCCTGCGGACGAGCCAGGCCTTTCAGCAGCGCCGCCATTTCCTTCAGCACATGGTCGCCCGCGTCGTGCCCCCAGGTATCGTTGACCTTCTTGAAGTGGTCCAGGTCCCAGACCGACACGCCCAGCGACCACTCGTTCAGCCGCGACCGCACCAGCACGTCGGGCACCCGCGCCAGTAGCGCGCCTTTGTTGAACGTGCCGGTCAGCGAATCCCGGCGCAGGCGGTCCAAGACCTCTTGCGCGGCCAGCGCTTCCACGTTCCCGGCGGCCAGAAACTTCAGCAGCACGTTGCCGGCTTTGATCTGGTCGTTGTCTTTGAGCGCGGCTGGTTCGTGGGGCTTCAGCGCCACCCCGTTGACCAGGGTGCGGTTGGTCGAGGCCAGGTCCACCACGCGCACTTCCTCGCCAAACTGGTGGATCGCCAAGTGTAGCTTGCTCAGGCTCTTGTCGTCCAAGTAGATGTCGGCGACTGGCGCCCGCCCCACTTGCACCACCGCCTGATCCAGGCGCCACAGCTCGCCCATGCGGTTCGCTGGGCCCTGCAGCAGCAGCAGCGACGGCGGCGATTCCGAAGCGCGCGCCAGCAGGTTCTCGACCGTTGGACTCACCGCTTGGATAACGGCGGTTGCGTCGTTCAACTGGTCCAGCCGGTCCGTCGCGCCAAACGCGTGCCTCGTCGCCATCGACACCCCAACTGCTGCTGGCCACGCTCCCCGCCGCGCCATGGCGGGTACTTTGCCGGTTCGCCTGCCGGACCGCAACAGCGGTCTTGCCGCTGGGCCGCAAAAGCCGAATGCCGTCCGGGGCGTCGGCCCCTGCCTTGCTCGCTCAAGCCAGAAAAAGCATACTTGCGGCCGCAGTTCGCCGGGCACAGACCGCCTACGGGGGTAGGTCGGCTACCGGCTAGGGGAGATTGACGGTTGATGCAGAACAAGATCAGCCAGTTCGTTGTATGGGGGGCCCTGCTGTGGGCCGCGGCGCTGGTCACCGGCTGTGGCCCTGGCGTCCTTTTGGAGCGCACTCCAGGGGTACCGCGCTTTGCCGCGCTCCCCATCAAGTCCGAGATCAAAGTCGTCGAGACGGCCGACGCGCTGGCCCAGCCGGTGACCGTGGTGGGAACGCTGCACACCGACACGACCAAGGGCGAGGCCGACCGTCCGCAGGTGATTGTCGCGCTCAGCAACCAGGCACGCCGGTCCGGCTGCGACGCGCTGGCGGGCCTGACGATGCGCGACGAGGTGACCACCAGCCAGAAATCGGTCGAGCGACTGGGCGCAGGCGGCGCCAAGGTGCGCGCCCAAGAGACGGTGGAGCGCCACACGTTCAAATGGCAGGCCCAATGCGTGCGGTCGGCGCTGTTGGATCCGGGGGCCAAGCCCGCGCCCCACGCCGCGCCGCCGCCCGCCGCCGAGCCAGCGCCCGCGGCCGAGCAGGAGCCGACCACGCCCGAGGGCAAGACGGCCAAGGAAATTGCGGTGCTGCTGATCGAGCGCAAGGTCTTCATCCGCGGGATGGTCGACAAGTTGCAGCGGCCGGCGCCCGACCCAGCCGACGTGGTCGATGCGCTGGTCGAGACGATGGTGCAAGTGACCGGCCCCACCGGACTTTGGCGAAAGACCATGCCGCAAGAGTGGTTTGGTTGCCTGGCCGCGGCCGACTCGCCGGCCTGCCTGCGTCTGCGCGACTTGGAGCGCGATCTGCGCCATGCCGACGCGCTGCACAGTGAGGCTTCTGGACTGTCGCGCGGGCAGAGCAGCGGCTGGCTGCGGCGGTCCGAGGCGCGCGTGGTCGAGTACCTGCGCACCTACGTCCCGCTGGAAGCCAGCCTGGCCGGGGTGCAGGCCACTCCGTTCTACCGCGAGAAATTGGCCGATGTGCCTCAGTAGAACGGTATCCCAGTGAAGCAGCTCGAACTCCCCGGCAGTTCTGCGGATCCGAACCGGGGTCCCCGTCTAATTCTCGCCAGTTGCGTGGTGGATCCGCGAAGCCGTACCGTCGCGAATCAGGTGCGTGAATCAGGTGGGGTGCGTCTGAAAGCCCTGCTGGTTGGCCCGCTGCCGCGGCGGGCTAAGGTCCGTCCGCCAAGCCCGGTTGTCTTTGCGCCATGACCATCTATACTCGCGTGCTCGGAAGCGCAAATTGGTCCACACGGCCGCACCGTGCGCGTGCTGCCCAGCTCGCAGCGACGCGGTCAAATGGGGCGCACGCGAGCGCACGCAACGACTCGTCGCGCCGAGTTCGACGGATCGGATCCGCGGCGAAAGTCCCAATTGATTCACCCTTTAGGCCCCAGGAGCCCCACCATGTCCGATGAGTCCGCGCCCGTCGCGCCGCATTGGTCTGAGGCGATGTTCCGCGCGCTCACCGAGCACTCGGGCGACATCGTTTCGCTGCTGGATGGTCAGGGTCGGCTGGTCTACAACTCGCCCGCCGCCGAGCGGATCAGCGGGTTTTCCACCGCCGAGTTGGCCGGCATCGACACCTTTGACCTGTTCCATCCCGAAGATCGCGCCCGAGTCCAAGCAGAATTCGTGCGTATTTTGGCGACCCCCGGGGCGACCGCTACCGTGGAATACCGCTACCGGCGCAAAGAGGGCGGCTGGACGTGGATGGAAGCCATTGCCAGCAACCAGCTCGAGAATCCGGACGTGCGCGGCGTGGTGACCAACTCGCGCGACATCTCGGAGCGCAAGCTGCAGCAGGCCGAACAGCACCTGGTCGAAGAGCAACAACTGCATCGCCAGCGGCTGGAATCGCTGGGCACCCTGGCCGGCGGAATTGCCCATGACTTCAACAACCTGCTGAGCGCGATCGGTATGCATGTGGCGCTGGCTGCGGCGACCACCCGCGACGAGTCCATCCGCGCCGATCTGGCGAGCGCCGAAGCTGCGGTCCGCCGCGCTGCCGAACTGACTCGCCAACTGCTGGGATTTGCCCGGCGCCAGCCTGCCCGGCCGCTCACCCTGGATTTGCGGCAGGCCTTGCAGCGCCTGGGCCCGCTGATCGAGCGGTTGCTGGGCGGCACGATTGCCGTGAGCCTCCGCGTCCCCGAAGGCCCCGTGTGGGTGGGTGTGGACCCCGCGCAGCTGGAACAAGTGCTGGTCAATCTGGCCACCAACGCCCGCGACGCCATGCCCCACGGCGGTCACCTGCAGCTGGGCATGACGCTGGAGCCGACAGGAACTGGCCGTGATTCGCGCCCTTCCGTGCTGATCAGCGTGGTAGACGACGGTGAAGGCATCCCGGCCGAGGTGCTGCCACGCGTGTTCGAACCCTTCTACACCACCAAAGAGCTGGGGCGCGGCACCGGACTGGGCCTGGCGGTGAGCCACGGCATCATCACCCAAAGCGGAGGCAGCATCTGGCTGGAAAGTTCGCCGGGGGCGGGTACTGCCGTCTACATTCGGTTGCCACAGGCGAATCCGCCAGTGCTAGAGGCCAGTAGTGCGCCCGTGGAGCCCATGGGGAGTGCCCGGCCGGGCGAGCGGGTGCTCTTGGCCGACGACGACGAACTGGTGCGCCGCGTGACCGCGCGGATGCTGCAGCGCATGGGTTGGCAAGTGGACGAGGCGGGCGACGGCTTTGCGGCACTGGAGCGGCTGGTCAACGCCCCGGCCGCGTATTCGGCGGCGATCTTCGACCTGCGCATGCCGCGGCTGGGCGGCCAAGAGGCGGCGCAACGGGCGCTGGCCATCGATCCAAACCTGCCGGTGCTGTTCATTTCGGGCTATGCCGACGGCGCGCCCAGCCGGTCGGACATCCTGCAAAAACCGTTCAACGGGCCTGAGCTGGGCCGCCGCCTGCGGGCTGCCATCGACCAGGCGCGGGGGCGGTCGTTTGCGGCCGCTGCGCCCTAGAAACCTGACCAATTACGGTACACTCGTTCAGTTATTGGATGTTCTGGTCAGGTCTCTCGCTGCCAGGTGGGTCGCAAGCTCGCCCCGTTGGGGACTCGCCGCTCCAATTGCGGCGGGTGCGGCGCGGCGAAGAACTCAAATTGATCCGCTCTCTAGCGATCGAGCTCGATCCGCAGCGATCCGCGCCGCCCCCCTTGAATCGCCGCTGCCGGCCATGCCACGCTGTCGCGCCTGCGCCCGACTTGGCGCAACCCGTGCGAGCGTGCCATGAACCTGCTGCTGGCTCCCTGGACCGGTCCCTTTGGTCTGCCACCCTTTGACCAGATCCGCGCTGGCGACTTTGAGCCTGCGGTGCGGGCGGCGATGGCCGAACACCTGACCCAGCTCGATGCCCTGGCCGCCCAGACCGATCCGCCGGATTTCGCCAATACGGCGCTGGCTTTGGATGCCGCAGGTGCCGCCTACAAGCGCATCGCCCTGCTCTTCAGCAATTGGGTGGCGGCCGAGGCGTCGCCCGAGCTACAGGCGGTCGAGCTCGTCGTGACACCACTCCTGGCCGGCCACGATGCTGCGGTTCTGCAGCACCCGGGCGCGTTTGCGCGACTGGACACCGTCTTTCGGCAACGCGACGGCCTGGGCGCCGAAGAGCGGCGCTTGGTCGAGCGCTTGCATCTGGACTTTTGCCTGGCTGGGGCCCGCCTGGCGCCGGCCGGTCGGCAGCGGGCGCTTGAGATAGCCCAAGAACTTGCAGAACTGCAGACGCGCTTTGCCCAGAACGTACTGGCCGACGAGCGCGAATTCGTGGTGGAACTGAGCGACGACGACGTGGCCAGCCTGTCGCCGGGTTTGCGCGCCGCCACGGCCCAAGCCGCCGCCGATCGCGGGCGCGGCGGTCATGTCCTGCCCCTGTCGCGCTCGCAGGTGATGCCGCTCTTGGCGACTTGTCCGCGGCGATCCCTGCGCGAGCGGGCCTGGCGGGCCTGGATCCGCCGCGGCCAGTTGCAGCCGCAGCGCGACAATGCCCCTGTGATCCGGGCGATTTTGCGGCTGCGCCACGAACTGGCGGGCTTGCACGGCTACCGCGATTTTGCGTCGTTCGCCTTGACCGACACGATGGCGCGCGGCCCGGCGGCGGTGAGCGACCTGCTGCAACGCGCGTGGCAGCCGGCCCTGCGCAAGGTGGGGCGCGAGCGCGACGAGCTGGCGCAACTGGCCAGCGCACGCGGCCAAAGCGAGCCCTTGCAGCCGTGGGATTGGCGGTACTGGTCCGAGCAACTGCGCTCGCAGCGTCACGCGGTGGACGACGACGCGGTCAAGCCGTACTTCACCTTGTCGGCGATGACCGCGGCGATGTTTGACTGCGCCAAGCGCCTGTTTGGGCTGGACTTTGTTGAGCAGCACGGCATCGCGACCTACCACCCCGACGTACGCGTGTACCAGGTGCGCGGCGCGGACGGCGCACCGGTGGGCGTGTTCCTGACCGACAACTACGCCCGGCCGACCAAGCGCAGCGGCGCGTGGATGAACGAGTATCGCTTCCAGCGCAAGGCCGGCGGCGCGGTGCTGCCGATCGTGGGCAACCACAACAACTTCGCCAAACCTGCGCCGGGCCAAGAATGCCTGCTCAGTTTGGACGACGCGCGCACGCTGTTCCACGAGTTTGGCCACGGGCTGCACGGACTGCTGTCGAACGCCACCTACGAGCGGCTGGCCGGCACGCGGGTGCTGCGCGACTTTGTCGAGCTGCCGTCGCAGCTTTTTGAGCACTGGGTGCTGGAGCCGCAGGTGCTGGCCCAGCACGCCCGCCACTGCGACACCGGCGAGCCCCTGCCGCAGACCCTGCTGGACAACCTGCTGGCGGCGCGGCGGTTTGGCGGCGGCCTCGAGACGGTGGAATACCTGTCGTCGGCCCTGCTGGACCAGGCGCTGCACACCGACCCTGGCCTGGACTTGGCTGACCTGGATACCTGGGAAAAAGCCGAGTTGACACGCCTGGGCATGCCCGCCGAGGTGGTGCCGCGCCATCGGCTGCCGCACTTCTTGCACCTGTTCTCGGGCGCGGAATACGCCGCCGCCTACTATGTCTACATCTGGGCCGAGGTGCTGGACGCCGACGCTTTTGGCGCGTTTGTCGAGGCGGGCAGCCCCTTTGACGCCGGTGTGGCCAAGCGGCTGCATCAGTACGTCTACAGCGCCGCCAACACGCTGGAGCCCGGGGCGGCCTTTCGCGCCTTCCGCGGCCGCGATCCCGACGTGGCAGCGATGCTGCACAAGCGCGGTCTGGACGCGGTCTAGCCCCGCCAACTTGGGGGGCATTTTCTACTCGTTGTTTTCATTGGGGCTCTGTTGACCATGCATGCGCCGGGCTCGACCAACCGCCTGATGCCGCAGCACGCCGCGCGGTTTGCGGGCGAGGGGCTGTTCGATCGCTTGGCGCGCACGGTCTGCCAAGTGGGCGTGCTGCCTCGCAAAGAGCTGTACGAGGCGTGGGAGATGGCGCGGCGGGTCCGGCGGCGCGTGCGCGGCGGGCGAGTGGTCGATTTGTGCTGCGGGCACGGGCTGTTGGCCCACCTCATGCTGCTGCTGGACGACACGTCGCCCCTGGCGTTGGCGGCGGATCTGCGCCTGCCGCCCAGCCACCGGCCGCTCGCAGAGGCGCTGCAGGCACAGTGGCCCAGGCTGCAAGGTCGGGTACGCTTTGAACAAGTGGCGTTGGAGCAGGTCCCACTGCGGCCCGGCGATGTGGTGGTCTCGGCCCACGCCTGTGGCGGGCTGACGGACCAGATTCTGCAGCAGGCACAGGCCGTAAGGGCCCATGTGGCGGTGCTGCCGTGCTGCCACCACCTGGCCGTGCGCGGCGATCTGGGGGGCTGGCTGGACGGGCCGCTGGCGCTGGACGTGGAGCGGGCGGTGCGGCTGCGGGCCGCGGGCTACCAGATTCATACCCAAGAGATTCCGCCGGAGATCACGCCAAAGAATCGGTTGTTGCTGGGCTTGGCCCCGGCGGAGGGCTCGCCATGACGTCGCCCGCTCCGTTTGTCACCACCGCGGCCGACGGCTGCACCCTGGTCCCCGGCGGCAGCGTCTACCGGCCGCCCAGCGAGGCCGACTCGCTGCTTTTGCAGGTCAGCGTGGGCTGTTCGCACAACCGCTGCAGCTACTGCGCGATGTACACGGACAAGCGCTTCGCTGTCCGCCCACAGGCCGAGATCGAGGCGCTGATCGACGCCTACGCCCACGCCCAACCGGCCCCGTCGCGGCGGGTGTTTCTGTGCGACGGCGATGCCCTGATTCTTCCGCAGGCGCGCCTGGTTGCGACCCTTCGCCACCTGCGGGCGCGGCTGCCGTGGGTCCAGCGCGTGGCCACCTACGGCGACTGCCGGTCGATCCTGCGCAAGTCGCCGGCCGAACTGCGCGACCTGGCCGACCTGGGCCTGGGCATGGTCTACCACGGCGTAGAGACGGGCGATGACCTAGCGATGGCCGCCATCGTCAAGGGCTCGACGCGCGCGCAAGTCATCAAGGCCGCCGATCGCCTGCGCGAGGCCGGCATTCGCCATTCAGTGATCGTACTGCTGGGCATCGGCGGTGTGGCGGGGAGTGACCGCCATGCCCATGAAACAGCGTCGCTTTTGTCACGCATCGATCCGCCCTACGTGGGCGCGCTGACCGTGACGCCGGTGCCGGGCACGCCGCTGTACCAAGCCCAGCAAAACGGCGACTTCGCCCTGCCCGACCCGTGGCGACTGCTGGGCGAGCTGCGCATCCTGGTGGCCGAAAGTGAGCTGACGGCCTGCCAATTCGGCTCGAACCACGCCTCGAACTACTTGCCGATGCGCGCCCTGCTCGCCCGCGACCGGCAGCCGATGCTGCGCGCCATCGACGCTGTGCTGGCCAAGCGCGACGCCGGGATGCTCAAACCCGAGTGGCTGCGCGGCCTTTAGTGCTGTCACGCACGGCCCCGACTTGACGCGAGCGCCGCTCGACCGGCATCCTCGCAACATGGCTGACCCCTTGACCACGCCCCCGTCGCCCTTGGCCCCGCTGCTGCCGGCCGCCCGTCTGGCCAAGCACTTGCTGCAGCGCGAACCGCCCGCGCCGGGGGCGCTTTTGCCCGACGCTGACTTGGACTTGGGCATGGGCGCAGTCGCCACGGTGCTGCAATACGTGCAACCGGAACTGCGCCACGCCGAGCGGGTTCCCCCAGGCGGGGCGCTGCTGACCGGCAACCACAGCCTGATGGGCATCGACTCGTTTGGCCTATATCCCTTGCTGTGGCAACACTTGCGGCGCCTGCCGCGCGGCCTGGCCGACCGGGCGCTGTTCACCCTGGCGCCGGCGGCGCGCGCGTTTGGTCGGGTAGGTGCGGTGCCGGGCGACCCGCAGACGGCCGTGGAATTGCTGCAGCAGGGCGAGTTGTGCCTGGTCTATCCTGGCGGCTCGGCCGAGTCGTTCAAGGACCCCGACCAGCGCTACCGCCTGTTCTGGAACGAGCGCATGGGCTTTGCCAAGGTGGCGATGCGCGCCCAGGTGCCGGTCGTGCCGGTCATGGCGGCGGGGCCAGATCACGCGTACCGCTTCTTGTTTCGCGAGCGCTGGCTGGCGCGGCGGCTGGTGGGTCAGGGCAAGGCGCGCTACGACTTTCCGCTGTCGCTGGGCCTGGGCATCCTGCCGCTGCCGGTGAAGTTCACGTACGAAATTGGCGAGCCGATCGCCCCGCCGCCGGGCGCCCACTTGGCCGACGATCCGGTCGCGGTCGCCGAGTTTCACGCCCTAGTTTGGCGCACTTGCCAGGCCCAGCTGGATCGATTGGTGGCCGAGTGGCGCGGCCAGACCAGCGGCACCGCCGATCGCCTGGCGCGGCGGGTGGCAGGCTGAGCCGAACTACTCGAACAGAATCGACCACATGCGCAGAGCCATCGGCCGGCAAGCGTCGAAGCGGTCCTCTGGCTGCTTGGCCAGCATCTTCAGCACCAATTCGCTCAGACCCGGCCGCAGCGTGGGGTTGAAGGTGCGCGGGTCGGGCGGCGCCTCTAGCACATGGGCCGCAAAGATGTTGCCCGAGCGAAACGGCAAAACGCCCGTGAGCATGCGGTACAGCGTCACGCCCAGCGCGTAGATGTCGGCGCGGTGGTCGGTAGGGGCACCGGTCAGCTGCTCGGGAGCCATGTAGTAGGGTGTGCCCAGCAGCACCGACTTCTCGCCAAAGCCTTGATCGGCCAACCTGGCCAAACCAAAGTCGAACAGCTTGATTTGCCCGTCGACCGACACCAGCACATTGTCGGGCTTGATGTCGCGGTGCAGGATCCCCAGTCCGTGAGCATAGTCCAACGCATCGCACAAGGCGGCAAAGACCGAGTAGACAAACGCCATGTCGGTCAAGGGCTTGCCCTCTGGCAGGTACTGATTCAAGGTGACGCCATCCACGAATTCCATGGCGTAGTAGGGCACGCCATCGGCCGTGCCCGCATCGTAGATGTGCACGATGTGGTTGTGGTTCAAGCTGGCGGCGACCTTGATCTCGCGAGCGAAATAGCGATGGGCCATTTCGGTGGTCATGCGCGGCTGCGACAGGAACTTGAGCACCACCGGTCGCTCTAGCACCGAGTCGAAGGCCCGATACACCACGCCGCTGCCGCCCTGGCCGATGTGGTGCAGGTCCCGGTAGCGGTTGGCTAGCGAAGTCGGCACGCCTACAGGCCAATCCGTGCGTGGTCGCGCGGCGGGACCAGGCACCAGCACTACCTCGGGGCGGCTGGCCGGCCGGGGCAGGTGCGATTCTGCCTTGGGATTGCTGGCGCCGGCCGCCGCCGACCGCTGGTAGGCAACTGTCGCCTCCGAGGCGGGGGCTGCCGGCATCTGCCCGCTTGCACGAGCACTTGCCCCAGGCAGCGCCACGGCTGGTGCCCCTGTGGCTGCCACCGGGGACTGAGGCGCCGCCGAGCCGGTTGCGGCGGCCGCAGCCAACGCCGGCGCCACCGCCACGGTCCGCTCGGCATCCGGGGCCGGCGGCGGCGACCAGGCAACTGGAGTTGGCGCCACCACTTGCAGTGGTTCGTAGGGCTGCGACGGGTCGCGGCGGCGGGCGGCAAACACGGCCTGCGGCGCCTGAGGGGCTTGCTCGGTGGCGGCGGCGTCCGGCCACGCCCCGCTGTCGAACTTGGGGCCAGCCCAGCCGACTTCAATCGGCTCGGCATCCAACCTAGTGCCCGGTGTGGTGCCGTGCGAGTGCGCGGGCGCCGGTTGGCCCGCCGCCAAGGCTGTGGCGACAGGCTGGGGCGCGACGCCCTGCGAATTGCGCTCGGGTCCGCGGCGCTCGGGTCCGCGGCGCTCTGGAACGGCAACCGCAGCCGGTCGCGGAACTCGGCAGGCGGCGGGGCCAAGGGGCCAGCCCCCAGGGCGATGGGTGTTCCCTGCGAAATGCGCTCTGGGCCGCGCCGCTCGGCAGTGGCCGGCGCAGACGCCTTGCCTGCACCAATCCAAACCCCGTCGGCGTTGACCAAGTACCGCGCCAATCCAGTGGGATCCACTTCGGGCGGCGGCGGATCGGGCCACCGCAACTGCTCGCGCACGAACTGCAACAGCGGCTCGGGGCCCTGGACGCAGGCGACCGATTTCCAGCGCACGCCAAAGCCCGGCGGCTCGGGCTGGCCGCGCGGCACCACGCGCATCACCTCGGCGACCATCACGATCGCCAGCCCCGCACTGCCCTGGGAACGCATCGTCGCGACCAGTTCAGCGCCAGGCTGCTGGCTGACCTTGCACGAAAAGTACGCGCCACCGCGACTGATGCTCGTGCAGACCACCGAGGTCGCCGCGCCACCGACCGGCGCCACGTCGCCCATCAACAAGCACGGGAACCGCGGATGGCGGCGGCGATCTGCGTTCATGCGAACTCCATTGCGCGGGGGATGGGTCGCGAGCGCCTCGGACCAGGCACTTGCCGCCGATTCTGCGGAGAAATGTTGCGGAGCACAAGGGCAACAACACGGCGGCGGCCGCTGTCTGGGAGTTCAAGGAGGTCGGCTCACCGTTCCAGACGACTCTGGACACCACGCACGGTGTCGCTTGGCGGAGCGCGAACGCCGCTGGGCCATGCCAGTCGCCAAAGGGTGCAAGCGCGCTCCGGTGGCTAGGGCTGCGGCAGTCCGTCGGTAGGCTGGCCAAATGTATCGACCAACTGCTTGAAAAGGTTCATCTGATCCACGTACGCCTGCAGTTGCGCCGCCGCGCCAGGGTGGGCGGGGTCGGCTTGTGGCTTGCCATTGCCGTCCAGCACCAGGATCGGCGCCCCCTGGGCATCGGTGGTCGGTGCGCCATTGCCATCGCGCTCGACCAGATAGGCGAACGCAAGCAAGCGGTTGGCCCACTCGACCATGCGCGCCCCGGCGGACTTCTCACGCAACTGGCCTTGGATGAGCTCGCTCCCCGTCGACCGCGCCCGGTAGGTCATGCCGCTCTTGGGGTCATAGAAGGTGCGGACTTCACTGGGCTTCCAGTCGGGCATCTCGTTGGGGTCCACGGCAAGGCGCGCTTGATTGACAAAATCGTACGACCAGTTGGTGGGGAAGAAGATCGTGCCCCAGACCATGGCGTAGATCCGCTCGTTCCAGCCGTAGCTGGGGTCGACCAGCTTGGTCTTGGAAGGCAATGCAGGAACTTCCTTGCTACTCAGCCAATCGGGGTACAGGACTTTGCTGGCGGCGGGGTTGTTGGCTGCCTGGTCCAAGCCGCTCGCGTGCGGAGCAAAGGTGTCCATATCGCCAGTCAATAGCGCGTTGTATAAGCGCCGCACCTGCTCGGGGTACACGGTGGCAAAGTTGACGTTCTTGTAGCGGCCGTCGATGAAGTCCTCGCGGGAGTTCGAGATGAAGCTGTCAAACGCCTCGCCCAAGTAGTAAGTGGCCCAGACTTTGTCATAGTACGCGCCGACTTGCGTTTGGTAATCCCCCCACCAGTAGCCTTGGGTGTAATCGAAGTCGTTGTGCACAAAGCGGCCTTCGCCCAACGGTAGGTTGAAATTGTAGCCATATACGTCGGGCAGCGCGTCCAGGTCGGCGCCGTAGACCGTGCCAGTCACCCCTGCCGGCTGCTGCACAAAGTAGCAATCCTGGCTCGAGCAGTAGTAGCCCGGCTCGGGCCGGGTCAGCATCCGGGCAAACAGCTCAAAGGCCGTACTCGAGGCCAGGGCCAGCGGCCCATACGCCCCGTCGGCCAAGAACTTTGCGCTCGGCTGAGTCGGGTCACCGTCCAGCAGCGCCCCAAAAGCAAACGTCTTGGCGATTGCCTGGATCGGGTCCAGGTAGCGGCTCTGCACCCGCGACACCACCGAGTCCGAATTGAAGGCACTGCGGTTGCGGCGGAAATTGTCCAGCACGTAGCGCAGTTCGTACTGACTCTCTAGGAAGCGGACGATCTCGAAGGCGTCGGCGCCGGCATCGTCGGTAAAGGTGGTTACATTGCCGGCGTCGGCATACTCGTCGCTCTGGAACAGGTAGCCGCGGCGCACGCGGCCGCTGGCGTCGATGGCGCGCGGCGTGCTGCCCCACGAAAACTGAGCGTAGTCCGGATCTTCGGCAAAGGGCTTCATGTCGCGGTAGTCCACCACGTCCAGCGCCTGTTCAGCGCACTTCTGGCCCAGCACGGCGCCCGGGGCGCTCGACGGCGCACAATCCTGCAATAGACTGAATTCCTGCTGATAACGCGAGTAGTGCAGGTTCAGGTACGGGTTTTTGCTGTCGCCACTGGGGAACTGATAGACGCCCGTCAGGCCCGGATTGGAAGCAAAGGCCGTGAGTTTCAGTGCACGGGTCTTGCCAGCGCCCTTGCCCTTGACGCTGAGGTTGGGCGCGGCCCACACGTCGACGACGTTGCCGTAGACCAGGCGCATGGCGGCGCGATCGTACTTGCCCAAAAGGCGCGTGTCTTGGGCCGTGTCGCCGGGGTAGTCCATCACGCTGGTGGTGGCGTAGATGCCAATGTTGTTCTCTAGTTCCTCGGTGCTGATCGGGTCGCGCCAGCGCGGGCCGATGCAGGTCGTGCCATCGGTGGTCCCGTCGGCGCAGGCCTGAGTCACGCTGCCGTTGCGGGTGCGCAGTTGCCAGTAGGCGGTGTCGTAGTTCAGCGCGTCAAAGCTGGCCGCAAAGTTGTGGCGCAACCCCATCGAGTGCCCCAGTTCGTGGGCCAGCACACCCTTGGTATACTCCACGCGCGCCCAATCGTAGATCTTCTTGCGCCAAGCCTGGATGGCGGCCGCGTCCTTGGCGTCGGGCGTGCCGAACAGTTTCTTGGCCAGGGCACCCAGCCCAATCAGGTTGTCGGGCTCCACGTCTTTGCGGTCCAGGCGGCAGCTGCCGTGGTGGGCGCGGGTCAGCAGCCCTTGCCGGTGCAACGTGCGCTGCATGGTCGGGTTCTTCAGGCCAAAGGGCGACGCCTGCTTGACCGTGTCCGCCGTGGCCGGCGCCTTGGGGTTGAAGCCCGCCAACTGCGCCATCTCGGGGCTGATCATCTGTGCTTCCACGCTGCCGCCTTTCAAGCGCCGCAAGCGTTCGCCCAGCGCGCCGTTGCCGGGGCCCAGCCGGCCCGCATTGGCCAGGGCTTCCAGGCGCTTCTTGTGGGCCAGGTTTGGGTGCATGGCTTTGCCGCCCGGCTGCGCCGCGGGCATGGGCAGGTCGCCCACCACCGGAAGTAGCGCCTTGGGATCAAAGGCTTGCATGTGGCGCTGCAGCTCGGCCTGCGCCATCGGTCGACCCGCGTGGGCGCTGGGGCCGCCTTCCTTGAGTTGTGCGACCCACGCGGCGAGGTTCTTGCCCTTGACGTACTCGGCCGGGTCCAGCAACCCCTGCTGCAGCATGAGCAAATCTGCCAGTTGCGCCGCGGCGTGGTCGGTCCGTGCGCCCCAGATGTTCACGCTGCCCGAGATCTTTTCGCCGCTGAGCGGGTCTTCGGCGTCGACCATGATCCCCCACGGCGACTGAGTCTGAGGATCCGCGATATTGTTCAAGAAGTTGTAGCGCAGGTCGCCCAGCCGCGGCGCCAGCCCAGCCTTGCCGCAGACCGCGTCGTCGCCAGCCGCCACCGGGTTGTGGCAAAGCACAAAAACGTTGGGAATTTGCGCAGCTCCAGTGCCAACTGGGGGCACGTAGTCGTCGGACCAGGGCTGTGGCCAGCCGTGCGTCGTCTCGCAGTTGCCTGCGCCGGTGCGGCGGCACTCGGCCAGGCGCCCCGTTAGCAGGCCCACCCGCACGGCGTCGTTCCAGGCGGCCAGCGTCTGGCGCGTGCCCTCGAAGAGCTCGGACGGGAAACCGGGATTCACGTACCACGGCAGGGTCTTGATCGCCCGGTCGCGCAAGGGGATCGTGCACTTCTGCTTGAACTCGTCGCAGCGCGAGCCGCGGCCGACGCTGGCGCACTCGTCCTCGGTGCCGTCGCCATTGTCGTCGCGGTGGACGCTGCTGCCAAAGGGGGTGCTCACGCCGCAGACCGTGGAAGTATGTGATTTTTGGTACAAGTTCCAGCGGGCGCCAAAGCGGTGCCACTTGTCGTCGACCACGCCGTAGCCCTTCTCGAAGCCGAAGCGGTCCTGGGTAAAGATGCCCGCGATGTCCATGCGCTCGCCGTCCCAATCCACGGGCTCGTAGTCGGTGTCGCGCACCTGCAAGAACGAAGTGCGCAGCTTGACTTCCGTGGGGTTGCAGCTCTGCTCGGGGAACGCGCCGACCAGCCAGCAGGCCGGGAACTTGCCCCACTCGCTGTCGACGATGCCGGGCTTGGCCAGCACCTTGTTGGTCACGTCGAAGTAGCCCTCGCCCTTGCTGAAAACGGGCGCATCCGGGCTGGCTGGGTCGTTGACGTAATACGCCAGCGGCTCCCACTCTACGGCGTACAGAATCCCGATTTGCGCAAGGGTATCCAGGGTATAGGCGTCGGTGATCAGGTTCTTGGACCAGTCGACGCGGAAGTGCTCGCGCTGGTTCCACGGCCGGTCCGTGTCGTTTTCTACGAGCACGTTGGTCTCTTCGCCCGTGGTCGAATTGTAGTCGTGGCGGATGTCAAAGTGCTTCTCGATGCTGTAGGCCGCGACGATCTGCCCATCGGCCGTGGGCCGCAGCCCCTTCTTGTCGCTGTCTTGCACGAGCTCGTAGCGGAGGCGGCCCAAGAGCGCTTTCTCTGTGATCTCCCAGCGGATCCGCGTCATCGCCTGCCCATCCGCGCTCGAGATGATGCCATCCGAGTTCGAGCCGAACATCACGTCGACCACGGACACATGCATGTAGAACTCGGGGGCATCCTTGGGATCAGCCCCATTGCCGACAAAGAACGACTTGGCCAGGGCATTGGCCTGCACGCGGTTGATGGGCGGTCGCTCTTCAGCGCACCCCCCAAGCAGCGCAGCGGCGGCCAGGGCCAGGGCCAGGGCGATGGAGCGAATCAAGAAGGGCTTGGTTGGCATGCAGGCTCCTGGGGCACGAATCGACAGGCCGGGAACGGCGCCCGGATTATGGCGGAAGTGGGCAGCGATTCAAGCGTTCAACGCAGTAGGCCGGGTCTGTGGTCCGCGCCGACCGCCGTGGCGCGTTGCGGTGGCGGCGGTAGTGGATCCATATTGTGGTCGTCGTGCTCGGCACCCTGGCCGCAGTCACCGCCCAAGCGGGCCGGCGGCCGCACACGTGGGTGTGGGACGCCGAAGTGCTTCCCGAGCGCGGTGTAGAAGTCGAGAGCTGGGTCACAGACCGAATCTATCCCAAAAGCAGCGACATCACAGAGGTATGGCTGGCGCCCATTGTGGGTGTGACCGACCGGCTCGAACTGGCCATCCCGCTGCAATGGAGCCAGGTCCAAGCGCGCGACCACGTGGGGATCGGTTGGTACGGAGCGGAGTTGCGTTGGCGTTTGCGGTCGCCCGACCCGGTGGAAAGCGGTGGCTGGTCGCCGTTGCTGCGCGCGGCCGTGCGCAAGAGCCTGGTGGCCCGCGATGCGCTGGTTGGCGAGCTGACTCTCGTCGGGTCGTGGGATGTGACCGACAAGCTGCGCTTGATGGCCAACGCGGGCGTCCAAGTCGACGCGGCCGTTCGCAGTGTGCAGGGGCTGTACGGTGCCGGCGCTTCGTACGCCGTGGTGCCCGATCTGCGCGTTGGCCTTGAGCTTTTTGGCACCGACTTTGCCAAGGCGCCCGTGGGCGTCCGGGGCGGAGTTCTGGCCGGCCCCAGCCTGGGCTGGACGCACGGACGCCTGTGGACCACCGTGGGCTACGTGGCTGGAATCACAGAATTTGCCGCCAGTGGCATGTTCCGCTGGATGTGGGCCATCGCCATTTGACCCGGGACCGGAGCGCGCGCCAGCGGGGGCGCAAGCGGCCGTCGCGAAAGGAAGAACCGACGTTGTCGATCGAGGCGCGAACCCTGGTGCGACCGGGCCTGAGGCGGGCGGTGCTGCGCTCTGGCGCGCGGCTGACGCTGCTCACCGCCCTTGTTGGCGCGGCGGCGTGGGCGGTAGGGGCCGGCGGGACGGTCGACAAGTTCATGGGCGACAACTGCATGGGCTTCTTTGGAGCGCCGATTCCGCGACCCGACCATGCGGTCCGCGCCTGCCGGTCGGCCCTGGCGCAAGTGCAGGCGCTGGAGCGTTTGTCGCTGCGCCGCGATCTGCCACCACTGCAGGTCCGCATCGGCATCAGCAGCGGCGAGGCCATCGTGGGCTCGATCGGCGGCGAGCAGGCGCAGGACTACACGGTGGTGGGCGACACGGTCAATTTGGCGGCGCGGCTCGAGGCCGTGAACAAGCTCTACAGCACCCAAATCGTGTGCACGGCGGCGACGGTGGCGGCGGCCGAGGCGGCGGAACCTGGGGCTATCCGCTTCCGCGAGCTCGACACGCTGCGCGTGGTGGGCAAGCGCGAACCTGTGGTGCTGTATCAGGTGGTCGGTTTGCGCAGCCAGCCGTCGCCGTTGCCCACAGCCACGGAACAGTTGTACGCGAATGGCTTGCTGGTGCTGCGGCACGGCGAATTCGACCGCGCCCGTGGGTTCTTTGAGCAAGCGCAAGCAACCGCGCCCCACGATGGGGCCAGCCGCAGCATGGCCGCGTGGGCCGCCGAACTGGCCGCAGCGCCCCCGGCGGATTGGGACGGGGTGCGCGTGTTGACCGGCAAGTAGCGTGGCTGGCGCGCAGAAAACGCGTGCCGAATCCGTTCGAATCGGATCGAGAGACTCGGGAATTTTTCGAGCCCGAACCGGGTTCCCCGCCTGATTTTCGCTAGTTGCAGAACGGGCCGAAAGGCCACACAGGCGCAAACGAGGTGGGATTCGTATCAGTCGCCCCCGATGGACTGCAGCGTTTGCTCCAAACTCGTGGGCCGCTGGCCGCCGTGGTACGCCAGCAATTCTTCTAGCCGCGGCGCCAAGTTGCGCACCAACTTGCTCAGCAAGGCCCGTTGCTCGCGGGCCAGGGGCGCCAGCCAGGTCGGCTCCAGCTCTACGCCCGAGCAGCACACCGGCAGCAGCAAGTCCAGGTGCGGCGCCAGCCCCTTGGCCATGGCCTGCGCCATGGCGCGGTCGAGCGCCGCGGCCGCTTCGCCCGGCAACCCGGTCTGGGCCAAGAGCAAAGCGACGCCCGAGCTGGTGCTGGGATCGTCGTCCGAGGCGACTTCGGCCAGCTTGGCCACCGCGGCCAAGGCTAGTGCCTCGCCGCCAAAGCGGTCGCTCGCTCCGGCGATGATACCAAAAGAGTCAAAGGGTTCTAGCAGAGCCTGCGCGATCGCCGCGGCGGGCGTCGTCGCGGTTGGCAGCGTCTGGGGCGGTTTCTTGCGCTTGCCGGCCATGGCTACTCCCGTGTCGGTGTGCCTGCGAACCTAGCGCTGCGCCGCGGCCTGGTCAACCGCCGCATGGCCCGCGCTGGCGTCTTGGGCCCTTGCCACCGCGCGCGGCCGTGCTTGCCTTGGAGGTGTAGCGTGCGAGGCGCCCATGAACTCCAGCGCCATCATCCAGGCAGTCAGCGAAGGCGGCGAATTGCTTGGCGTGGGCGTCATCGCCGTGGGCATGGCGGCCGGCACCCTGCGCTACCTGCTGGCACTGGCCCGCAAGAGTTCTAGCGCGTACATCGACTTCCGTCATGCCACCGCCCGGACGCTGCTGCTAGGTCTAGAGGTGTTGGTCGCGGCCGACGTGGTGCGCACGGTGGCCGTGGCGCCCACCCTGGGCAATATCGCGGTGTTGGCGGGGATCGTCGCGATCCGCACGTTCTTGGGCTGGACGCTGCAGCTGGAAATGGAGGGGCGCTGGCCGTGGCAACGCGGCTCGATCGGCCAGCGCCACACTCCCGCAGATCATGCGGAAACTGTCTGAATTGGATCGCCAACTGCGCCAATTCTTCGGGCCCGCGGCGGGGTCCTCGCCTGATTCTCGCCGGTTGCAGAGCAGAACAGGGAGGCCGTACAGGCGTGATTCAGGTGGGGTGCATTAGTAAGCGATAGCGAACACGTGCGAGACCATGTTGCCGTGGCCGGCCGAGGTACCGCCACCGTCGCCATGGCACTCGAAGTACAAGGTGTGATCGCCCTTGGCCAGGCCCTTGTACACGCGCACGCGGTCCCACATCTGCCAGGAGCCGGCCGTGTAGACCAAACCTTCCTGCCAGTAGCTGCTGGTCAGGTCGGGCTCGCCCGATTGGGCGGCCTTGCCGTCGATGACCGCGCGGCAGGTGCTGTGCGAGCCGCCGTTCAGCGGAATCGACGCACCGATTTCGACCGGACCGCCCGACGAAGTGAACTTGATGTTGATGCCGGTGCCCGAGCCGCTGCTGCTCAGCGCCGTCCACGCCGAGCTGGAGCTGAGCGTGTACGACTTCTTCTCGCTGCCCCAGAACACCTTGGTCACCGAGTTGGGGTCGGTGTTGGGCAGGTAGGTGGTGACGATGGCCTGGGCGGCGACGCGGCTGTTGCCAATGTAAGTGGGCGCCGAGTCGGTCAAGCACTGCACCGTCAGGGTGTGACTGCCAGCGGCCACGTTCTTGTAGACGCGGGTGCGGTTCCAGACGTTCCACCAACTGCTGACGTACTGCAGACCTTCCTGCCACGTGTAGCTGGTGTCGTCGACGTCGCCGGTGCCGGCGGGGGTGCCGTCGATCAGCGGCCGGCAGCTGGAGTGCGACCCGCTGTTGGTCGGGATCGAGAGCGCCACGCGCACCGGTCCGCCCTGTGACACGAACGGGACCGACAGGCCATTGACCACAGTGAAGACATTGGTTGAACCGATGGTCTGATTCGGCAACGCGGTGGTGCTGTAGGCCTTGACCTCGGCGGCGGCCGGATCATCGTAGGGCACGACGTTCATCACGTTGACGGCGTCGGTGCGGCCGGTGACGGGCCCGCCCTGGGTCGAGTCGTTCAGGCATTCGAGCGAAACGACGTGGTTGCCCGGGGCCAGGCCCTTGAACAGGCGGGTGTTGTTCCACATGCGCCAGATGCCACTGCTGGGCTGCCACAGGTAGGTCAAGCCTTCCTGCCACTTGTAGGTGGTTTCGGTGCCCTCGTACAGACCGGCCGGCAGGCCGTCGATGAGCGGCCGGCAGGTGCCGTGCGAGCCCGAGGCCAACGGCAGCGACGTGCTAATCTGCACCGGGCCGCTGCCAGCGATGAAGGGCAACGCAAAGCCCGGCACGGTGCGGAAGTTGTCGGAGTAGTCGATGTAGCCCTGCATGCGGTTGGTCTGGCTGGTCACCCGCTCGGCCAGGGTGTTGCTGGCCGACATGACGATGTTGCCGTCGACGATCAGGTCGCCCTTGAGCTGCAGCTTCTTGTTCGACAGCGTCTGGATGGCGATCGACCAGTTGAACTTGCCGTCGAAGCCGCCCGAGCCGCCGCCGGCCTTGAGGTCCTTGACCGTGACGGACCATTGACCCTTGATGTTCTTGCCAACCCAGTCGCCGTTGATGTTGCCCGAGACGATGGCGGTGCTGTCGTTGAAGGCGGCGGTCAGGCTGGTACCGGTCTTGCCGCCATCGTACAGGATGTAGGGATTGACGATGCTGGGGCCGTACAGCTCGACCCGCACTCCGCTCAGGTCCGAGTTCTGGATGCTCATGTTGATCCAGATCTTCTGTGCGACGCCAATGTCGGGGAACGTGAGCACGTCGGTGACGCCCGCGCCCAGACCGTCTTTGATCTGCACATCGGGCGTGCCGTTTTGCAGGTCGACGAACTGATCGGTCAGCAGGCCGTTGGTCACGCCTTTGATGCCGTCGAGGGGCAGGTCGCCCGCCACGATGGGCGAGCAGTTGATGCTGCCGTCGGCGTTGAAGCCCTTGAGGAACAACGCGGTCCCGCACAGCTTGTTGGTCTGGGGAATCGCCGGTGTGTTCTTCAGGTCCGCATAGTCGCCGGTGGTGGCCACCTTGGCGAACGTGGGGAGGTTGGTCAGGTCGGTGTAGCTGCCCGTGCCGGCGACCTTGGCCAGGGCCGAAGCCTGAACGTAATTGGCCAGGTCAGCGGTCTTGGCATAGGCGCCCAGATCCGTCGCCTTGGCGTAGGCGCCAAGGTCGCTGGACTTGGCATAGGCGCTCAGGTCGGTCGACTTCGCATAGGCGCCCAGATCGGCGGACTTGGCGTACACCGAAAGATCCGTCGTCTTGGCATAGGGTTGCAGCACGCCGGCATCCAACGCACCGGCCTTGAGGCAGCCGGAGCATTCCAGGGCCTCGGCCACGGCGGCGCGCAGGGCAAACAGGTTGGCGCCCAAAGGCTTGCGCGGCAGCTCGGGGTCGGTGCCCACCTGCACGCCCAACCAGGCGGTCTGCTGGTTGAGGGCGGCCGCCGAAAGCGGCGTCTTGGCGCCGATCTGGGTGGTGAATTGGCCGCCCTTGGCCGCCACGGTTACGCCGGTCTCGCTCCAGACGGGCGTGCCGCCGGTCTCGGCAGCGTAAATGGCGAAATTGATGGTGTAATTACCGTCCGCGGCGGGGCCGCCGCCGGCCGACAGCAACAAGCCTTCGATATTCGCCGTGGTCGGCACCGCGGCCTGGGCCGGCTGCGCCGAGGTCGCGGCCGTAGCGAGCAGCGCGAGCATGGCTGTGACAAAGAAGTGCCGAATCCGCATGGTTCCCCCAAACGACTCTGTACTCGCCCGCGCGGTGGGGCGGCGCTCACTGCTGCCACAATCATGCTCAAGCGACCGTTCGCCGGGCAGGACAGCGTGGTGGCCCATGGTACCGGGGCGTCAGCGGGCCGTCAAAGTCAATCCTCGGCTACCGCGCTACGCCGTCCAGGTTGTGGTTGGCCAGCACCGCCGGGTCGCTCACCGGGGCGTCAGCGGCCCGCGGCCCCAGATCCCGCAACCAGTGATCCAGCCTGGCGGTTTGTGGATCCAGCGCAAGCAACAGCGGCAGCGCCGCCGGCAGCAGCAGCAGGGGGTGGCCGCCGCGCGGGCCGCTGGGCGTGTTCACCACGGGACGCACCGCAAGTACAGGCAGGGTCGGGGCTTCCGCGCGCTGCAGCAGGGCCGCCAGCACGGCGCGACCGGGCCACGGGCAGTCCACCGGCAAGACCGCCACGGGCAGCGTCGGATCGCAAGCAGCCAGGCCGCGTTGCAGCGAGTCAAAGGCTTCGGCGTCGGGATCGGCAGCCACCGCCCCCTCGTCCGCCTGCGGCGGCTGCAGCCCCTGCCATGCGCCAGGGTGCAAGACGGACACCACCTGGCTGGCATCCGCCAGGATCAGCCGCCGCTGCCAACGCCAGAGCAATTCGCCCGTTTGCGAATGGACTTTGAGCGCCTTGGGCCCGCCAGCGCGCCGACCCTGGCCGCCGCCCAACACCAGCACTGTCAGTGCGGCGCGGTTAGTCATCGGCTGAAAGCGGTGCCGCGGCCGGCAAGCGGTGCTGCAGGCTGAGCAATTGCGCCGCCACCGAGATCGCGATCTCGCCGGGTAGATTGCCGCCAATCGGTCGGCCGTCGACTAGCAGCCCAATCGGCGCGGTCAGGCGGGCCAGTTGCGATTCACTCACGCCGCGGGACCGCAAGCGCTGGTGGGTTGCGGCGATCTTCGACTTGCTGCCGATCAGGCCCACGTAGGCGAGCGGCCGGTCGCCGTGGCCTTGCGCTTCGGGCGCGCGGAGCAGGGCCTCGACCAAGTCGCGGTCCAGCGCGTGATCCCAAGTCATCACCAGTGCGTGGGCGATCTCGGGCACAGGCGGCGCAGGCAGTTCGCGGCCCAGGCTGGCGCGCACGGTTTGCCTAAGCCGTTCGGCGGTTTGCGAGGTCTTGGCCGCCTGGCCCAGCCAGCCCCAGGCCGCCAGCACCCGCAAAGGGTCGGCGCACAACACGTCCGTGCCGGGCGCGAACCGCTCGGGGCGCGCCCACTCCGGCCGTGGGTCCAGGACCTGCACGCGCCACGGTAGCGGCTGCAGCACGCGCGACAGGGCGGCGGCAACGTGACCCGCGCCAAAAATCAGCACCGTGGGCGGCGGTTGCGGGATCTCGACCAGCTCCAGGTCGCCGAAGCGCGTGGTCCACTGGGCGCCTTCGTCCAGCGCCCCGCGGACTTGCTGGGCCAGTTCGCGGGCCTGCTCGGCGCTCACCTCGGCAAAATGCAGCCAGACCACGCCGCCGCAGCACTGCGCCAGCTTGGGGCCCAGGTTGTAGCGGCACAGGCGGCGCGGGTTGCCCTGCTCGTCGGCTTCTTCGGCGTACTCGCTGGCGGCGGCCGGCGGCGCGTCGGCATCGCTGCTGCCACTCTGGCCCAGACCCGCCGCGTCGCGCAGCGCCTGATCTTCCAGGTGGCCGCCGCCGATGGTACCGCCCAGCAACTTGCCGTCGCGACAGAGCATACGCGCGCCGGGTCGCCTGGGCGCCGAGCCCTGAGTGGCCAGCACGGTCACCAGCGTGGCGGGCCGGCAGCCCGCGGGCAGCAGTTCGGGCAGGCGCAGCAGCAACCGCAGTGCCTCGCCATCCAGGGGCCAGGTCGCCGGGCTCTGACTTGACGTTTGTCTAGTGGGCGGCGGCAAGGTGCGTCTCGCGCAAGGCCTGCTCGACCAGCCGGGCGAACACCTCGGCCCGATAGCTGGCAGTCGAGCGCACGTCGTCGATGGGCTGCAGGTCGGCCGCCTGCGCGGCCCGCAGCTCGGCCGGGTCCACCGCGGCCAGGGTTCGGCCCAGTAAGTAGGCTTCCAGCTTGGGGCAGCGCAGCGGCGTCGCCGCCATCGAGATCGCCGCCAGCCGCACCTCGGCCACCTGGCCGCCCTGCCAGTCCAGCCGCGCCGCCAAGCCGACCTTGGTGATCGCCTGGTAGGCGCGCGTGCCCACCTTGCGGAACCACTGACCGCGGCTCGCCCAACTGCTGGCCGGCACCAGGATCGCCGTGATGAGCTCGTCCGGGCGGCGCACGGTCTGGCGGTAGGCCGGCCAGTAGCTCGCCAGCGGCACGGTGCGAATCCCCTGCAACGACGCTAGCTTGACCTGCGCATCCAGCGCCAGCAGCATCGGCGCGGCGTCGGCGGCGGGCGAGGCGTTCTCGATATTGCCGGCAAAGGTGCCGCGCGCCTGGATCTGCCGCGCACCCACCTGGCTCGCGGCCTTGGCCAGGCCGGGCAACTCGCGGACGAAGCGCTTAGCTTCCAGAGCTTCTGCGTAGGTGCAGCCGGCACCAATGGCCAGCCCCAAGTCCGACCATTGCAGGCCACCCAACTCTTTGCGCAGGCCCCACACGTCCACAAAGCGCTCGGGCAGCGCTTTGCCAAAATGCGCGTCGACGAGCACATCCGTGCAGCCCGCCATGGGGCGCAGCGCCACGCCATCGCGGTGGGCACGCTCGAGCATCCGCAGCGCTTCGTCCAGCGAGCGGGGGCGCAGGACCTCGACGTCGCGCAGCAGGGCCGGGTGGCGCTCGGGGCCCTGCCCTTCGCGCAGCAGTTTGGCTTGCATCTAGCCCTCCGTCGCCTGCTTTTGCAGCGAGCTGACCACGGCTTCTACGATCTGGCCGTAGCCGGTGCAGCGGCACAGGTTGCCGGCCAGGTGGGCGCGAATCTCGGGCTCGGGCAGGGCCTGGCCCTTGTGGCTGTCGACCAGCCAAGCCGCCGTCACCACCATCCCCGGGGTGCAAATGCCGCACTGGGCGCTGCCCGCTTGGATAAAGGCCGATTGCACCGCGTGCATGGCGCCGTGGCCTTCCAGGCCCTCGATGGTGGTGATCTCTTGGCCGTCGGCGTGCACGGCGGGGACCAGGCAGCTATTGACCGGGCGGCCGCCCAGCAGCACCGAACAAGCGCCGCACTCGCCTTCGCCGCAACCTTCTTTGGTGCCGGTCAGTTGCAGATCGTGGCGCAAGACGTCGAGCAGGCGCTGCATGGGGGCGACGTCGATCTCGCGGAGCTTGCCGTTGACGGTGACGCGGATCCGCACGCGCGGCCGCGCCGCTTCGCTCGAGTCCAGGGCGGGGTGGTCGGCGCTCACAGCAACTCCGCGGTCCACTGGGACCTGCCGCCCGCGAGGATAGGGCGTGCCGCCGGACTTGTCGACCGCTTCGGCTTTGGCTTCCGAGAACGTCCACCTTGTGATAGGTTCTGCCGGCGATGATCCAGCTCTACCACGTCCACAAACGCTACGCGAACGGCACCGATGCCCTGGTCGACGTCACGCTCCGCGTGCGCGAAGGCGAATTCGTGTTCTTGACCGGGCCCAGCGGCGCCGGCAAGTCGACCCTGCTGCGGCTGCTCATGGTGATGGAACGGGCGACCGACGGCCAAATCCTGATTGGCGGCCGCAACATCCATGTGCTGCGCGACGCGTCGATCCCGTTCCTGCGCCGCAATATCGGCATGGTGTTCCAGGACTTCCGGCTGATCCCGCGGCGCACAGTCTACGAGAACGTGGCGATTGCGCTGGAGATCATGGGCCTGGGTCCCAAGGAAATCGAACGGCGTGTCAGTCAGTTGCTGGACGGCCTGCGCATGATGCACCGCGCCCAGGCCTTCCCAGGCGATCTGAGCGCCGGCGAGCAGCAGCGCGTGGCAATTGCCCGCGCCTTGGTGAACGAGCCCGCCATCTTGCTGGCCGACGAGCCGACCGGCAACCTGGACCCCGAGCTAGGCCACGACATCCTGCAATTGCTCATGGACGTGGGCCGGCGCGGCACCACGGTGCTGGTCGCGACGCACGACCACGGCCTGGTCGAGCGGTACGGGATGCGCACGCTGGTGCTGGGCCGCGGGCAGCTGCTCGAAGACCGGCCGCGCCAGCTGGGCCAGCGCATCACCGGAGAAACGGGGCTGAATCCTCTGGCGGTCGCGCTCACGGAGTCGCGCCAACATGGGGCCGAAGCGCCGGTGCCGCTCGACATCCCGGACGAGCTCCGCTCGGATGAGGTGGGCCCGTGAAGAACGGCGCGCGACCTGATTACGTCTTGCGGCAGGCGTGGTTGCTGCTGCGCGGCTCGCCGTGGCTGGCCGGGGTGTCGTCGCTGACGATTGCCCTGGCGCTGACGCTGGTGGGACTGTTCGCGTCGGTGATGTTCAACGCTGGGCACTTGATGCACGAGTTGGGCCAGTCGCTGACGCTGTCCGTGTACCTGCACGACACCGCGAGCGCGGACGAGATCACCGCGGTGCGGCAGAAGCTCGAGGCCCATGCCGGTATCAAGAAAGTCCGCGCCCTGACGCGCGAACAGGACCGCGACCGCAACAAGAAGCTGTTGTCGCCCGAACTGTTGCAGGGCCTGGACGAGGCGTCGATCCCAGGGCAGCCCGTGCTCGAGGTCGACATCGACGCCGAGCTCGCCTCGCGCGGCGACGTGGACGCGCTGGTCAAATGGACCGGCGCGTTGCGCGGCGTGCAATCGGTGGAAGACGTTGAATTTGGGGCCGAAAAGCTCCGACTGCTCTTTGCGTTGGTCGAGATCGCGCGCACCATCGGCATCGTGCTGAGCGGGGTGTTGCTGGCCAGTGCGATGTTCTTCGTGTTTTCCACCGTGCGGCTGGCGGTGTTTTCGCGGCGCGACGAGATCGAGATCCAGACGTTGGTGGGCGCGACGCCCGGCTTCGTGCGGCTGCCGTTCTTGGTCGAAGGGGCGCTGCAGGGCCTGGCGGGGGCGGCGATCGCCGCGACGTTGCTGGGGCTTTTGCACCTGGAGCTGCGCGGGTTGGTGCGCGACGTCTACATGCTCAACGTGAGCTGGTCGCTGTTGCCGCCCGGGATGATTGCCTGGCTGGTCATCGGCGGGCCGGCGGTGGGGCTGGCGGCGAGCGCGCTCTCTGTGGGCCGCTACCTCAAGGTGTAGGCGATGGCTGGCTTTTTGCGCCTGCTGCTGGTGGTGTGTCTGCTGGCTGTGGCGTGCTTGCTGACAGTGCCCGCTCAGGCGGCCGAGACCAAGCGCGCCGAGCCGGCCGAACGGCAAGAGCTGGCCGGGCGCTATGCCAAGGCACTGCAAACGGAATTGGGCCTGCTGCAGGCGCTGGACGCCATCGACCAGCACGCCGGCGAGTTGGACGACCAGATCGTTCGGCTGTCGGTGGACATGGCCGCGGCGACCGACGCCCTGCACGCCGCCGAAAAGTCGCGCGCCGAGGCCCAGGATCAGCTCGAGAAGATGCGGCTGTCGGTGCAGGCCCGCCTGCGCGCCATCCTGCGCTTGGCGCAGCTGCCGACGCTGCGGTTTGCGCTGTCGCATCAGGATTTTGCGGCGTCGGTCGCCAAGGATCGGCTGCTGCGGCGGCTGCTGCTGCGCGACAAGGAGCGCCTGGACGCCTACCGCAAAGAGCTCAACGACTTGGCGCGCCTGACGGCCGAGCGCGACGCCGGGCTGCAGAAGCTGGCGGACTTGGAGCAGAAGCTGCACGCCGAGAAGGCGCGCGCCGAGCAGGAACGCCGCGACAAACAGGCGCTGGTGGCCGAGATCGAGGCCGACCGCAAATACCACGAGCGCATCGGCCGCGACCTGGACATCGCCAACCGCCAGCTGACCGAGCGCATCGAAGCGCTGCAAGAGTGGGGCGAGCGCAAGTACACGTTTGCGATGGTGCAGGGCAAGCTGCTGGCGCCGGTGTCGGGCCGCATCGAGGTGCCGTATGGCGAGATCCGCAACGCCCGCTTTGGCACCGTAACCCTGCACCGTGGCGTGGATTATCGGGCGTCCGGTGGACCGGGGCAGCCGGTGCGGGCGGTGTTTTGGGGCAAGGTCGCCCACGTCGGTTGGCTGACGGGCTACGGTCTGACGGTCATCCTGGACCACGGCCACGGCTGGCACACCGTGTATGCGCACCTGGAGGGCATCAAGGTCGCGGTGGGCGAGGTGGTCAAGTCGCGGCAGCGCATGGCCGAGGTGGGGCAGTCGGGGTCGCTGAAGGGCCGGTATTTGTACTTCGAGATTCGGCACAATGGGCAGACCGTGGACCCGGCGGAGTGGGTGCATTGACGGGGTTGCCGGATAGCTCTTGCGCCGTATCTGTGTTGGAAACCTGTTGAATCTTTGGTTGATTGGCCCTCACCCCGTCGGCTGCGCCGACTGCCCCAACGCTTTGGGCGAGGGGCGGTTATGCGGTGTCAGGTATTGCCACTTGCCACTCTTGGCCGGAGCCGGAGCCTGAACCCGCCCTTTCGTTCCACTTTCG